>CAZSIX010000003.1:0-187612 GCA_964607145.1 uncultured Planctomycetota bacterium
CGGCGGCGTCGCGGAGCCGCGCCGTCTCCAGCGCCCGCTCCAGCGCGGTCACGCGCTCCAGCGCGGCGGCGCGCGCGGCGACGCGTTCGCGGAGCGATCCGGCGGCGGCGGCGGTGTCCCGCTCGGCCCGCTCCATGTCCGCGGCGCGGGCCACGTCGGTCTCCAGCGTGGCGCGGCGGGCGCGGACCTCCTCGGCGCGCGCCGTCGCGGCGGCGAACTGATCGCGGAGGAGGGTCACGTCCTTCCGCTCGCGACCGGTGGGCGTCCACCAGCGCTCCGTCTCCTTCTCCACGCGGGCCAGCAGCGCCTCGGCGCGGGGATCGGCGGGGGTCGCGCCGGCGGCGCGGTCGAGCGCGGCGGCGAGGGACGCGTTCCCGGCGACTCCGGGCGGCGACGCGGATCCGCCCTGCTCGACGAGGAGCGCCCGCCAGAGTTCGAGATCGAGCGTCTCGCGGAGGAGGGCCAGCGCGCGGTCGTGGGCCCGGCGGCCCGTCAGCGTCTCCGGTCGCGGCCGCGTGACCGTGAGCACCGTCTCCGGTCGGCGGTGGAAGCGCTTGCGGTACGTGAAGGCGTGGGGACCGCTCTCGGCGTCGAGTTCGACCTCGGGGCCCGCGTCGCGATGCACCGGGCAGGCGGCCAGCACCGCGCGGTGGGCGGAGTCGTCGGGATGATCGATGAGCAGCCGCAGCGCGGTGGCGAGGCTCGACTTGCCGGACTCGTTCGGGCCCGCGACCACGGTGATCCCGTCGCGGAGGAAGCGCACCTCGGCGGGGCCCTCGACCCCCTTGAAGTCCTTCAGCCGCAGGCGGAGGATCCTCACGTCGACTCCGCGGCGAGGCGGGCGAGGAGGGCCAGCGCCTCGCGCGCGCCGTCCCCCGCGGCGCCCGCGTCCCCGGCCCGCGCGCGGAGTTCCGCCACGGCGTCGGCGGCGAACCCCGCCAGGCCCAGCGCGGCGAAGTCGGCGTCCTCGGCGAGCACCGCGTACGCGTCCTCCCGCGTCTCCACCGCCGCGAACACGTCGCGGGCCTCGGCGAGCGCGCGGCGGAGCGCGATGTCGAGGCGCAGGGGCAGCGCGCCGCGAAGACGCAACTTCAGGACCGTGCGCTCGCGGGCCGGCGCGTCGGCGAGGAGGGTGCGGAGACGGCGGACATCGTCCTCCGAGGCGAGCGCGACGTCGGGCTCCTCGCGGAAGGTCCACTGGGAGACGGCGACCTCCTCCACCGCGCAGGCGGTCCCGTCGACGTCCACCACCAGTGCGCGACCGGGGCGGACCTCGTCGTAGTCGGTGGGCTCCGGGGTGCCGGAGTAGCGGATGCGGCCCCCGGCGCCGACGCTCGTGGCCGAGTGGCGGTCCCCCAGGGCGAGGTAGTGGAAGCGACCCTCCGCGATGGCGCCGGCGGCGGCGGCGACGGAGACGAGCGCGGGGTCGCCGCGCGCGGGTGAGAGCGCGTCCACCGCCCCGTGGGCGACGGCGATGCGCACCGTGCCCGGCGGGGCCGGGTCCAGGGACGCGGCCAGCGCGGCGACGAGGTCCGATCCCGGGCGCTTCGACATCCAGGGGGCGCCGACGACCTCGAGTCCCGGGCGGACCTCCACGGGGCGGGAGTCCTCCAGCACGTGGACGTGGGCCGGCCGGCGGTCGATGAACGTGGTGGAGCGGAACACCGTGGCCGGGTCGAGGGGATCGTGGTTGCCCGGCAGGAGGAAGACCGGCACCGGGACCTCCGCCAGCGCCGCCAGAGCGCGCGTCACCGTCGCCCGGTCCACCTGGTTGGACTCGAACACGTCCCCCGCGACCGCGAGGAACTCGCAGCGGCGGTCCGCGGCGACGCGGCCCAGCGTCCGGATGGCGTCGCAGCGGGCCTGCGCGAAGCGCGCCTGCGCCTCCGGCGGCAGGAACCGCCGCGTCATCCCGATCTGCCAGTCCGCGCTGTGCAGGAACCGCGCCACCGCCCGCCTCCCCTCCGCTCCCGACCCGCCCGTCCGCGGGCCCGCCGCCAGACCCGCAGCCTACCCGCCCCCCCGGACGCCCTCCCCCCCGCGAACTCGACGACATCATTCCCGGAATGTTGCGTGCGAGTTGGGCGGGGGGAACGGGACCGCCGACCGCGAACTCGGCGGATTCATTCCGGGAATGTCGCCGTCGAGTCGGCGGGCGGGGGCGCCGGCGGGTCCGCGGACGGGGAATGGGGCGGTCCTCCCGGCGGACCCGTACACTCCCGGTCCCATGGGAGGCAACGGGTTCCGGCTGGACGTTCCGGTGGTGACGGAGCGCCTCGGCAACGGGCTCCGCGTCGTGCTCTCGCCCGACCGCTCGGCGCCCGTCGTGACGGTCGCGGTCTACTACCGCGTCGGCATCCGCCTCGAGCCCCGCGGTCGCAGCGGGTTCGCCCACCTGTTCGAGCACCTGATGTTCCAGGGCTCCGAGCACCTCGGGAAGATGGAGTTCATCCGCCTCGTGCAGGAGAACGGCGGCCGCCTGAACGGTTCCACGCGTTTCGACTTCACGAACTACTTCGAGGTCCTCCCGTCCCACGCGCTGGAACTCGCCCTCTGGGCCGAGGCCGACCGCATGCGCGGGCCCGTCATCACGCAGCAGGAACTCGACAACCAGCGGGACGTGGTCAAGAACGAGATCAAGGTGAACGTGCTGAACCGCCCCTACGGCGGCTTTCCCTGGCTCCAGATCCCGCCCGTGGCCTACACGAACTGGCACAACAGCCACAACGGGTACGGGGACTTCCAGGACCTCGACGCAGCGAGCCTCGAGGACGTGCGGGAGTTCTTCGGCACCTTCTACGCGCCGGGGAACGCCGTGCTCGTCGTGGTGGGGGACTTCGACCCGGTGCGCTGCATGGACCTCGTGCGGCGCCACTTCGAGGACGTCCCCGCGGGGCCCGCGCCTCCGCGGTTCGACGTCTCCGAGCCCCGCCAGGAGGAGGAGCGCCGCACGCTCACGCGCGATCGCCTCGCCAGCCGCCCCGCCACCGCCGTCGCGTGGCACGTCCCGCCGCGCGGCTCGCCGGAGTTCTTCGCCATGGGTCTCCTCGACCAGGCGCTGGCGCAGGGGGACGACGCGCTGCTCCACCGGGAACTGGCGCTCCGGCGCGGCTACACGGCGGGCGTGGGCGCGGGGATGAACTTCCTCGGCCACATGTACAACGCGCTCACGCCGCTGGTCTGGTGCGTGCGCCTGCTCCACGACGGGGAGGTGTCGACGGACCGCGTGGTCGAGGCCATCGACTCGGTTCTCGCCGGCGTGCGCGCCGACGGCCTCGACGGGGACGCGTTCGCGCGCGCCTCCATCAAGGCGCGCTCCGCCTACTACGACCTCCTGCTGGACGCCGCCTACCCGGGCTTCGGGCGGGCAGACCTGCTGGCGTCCTTCACGCTGCTCGACGACGACCCGCACCGGATCAACGGTCTGGAGGGCATGTACGCCGCGGTCTCGCCGGACCTCGTGGTGGAGACGGCGCGGGAGTTCCTCCGCCCGGGCAACCGCACGGTGCTCGAACTCCTGCCCGGCACCGCCGACGGGGCGCCGGCGTGAGCGCGCCGCGACCGACGCCGGGCCCGGCGGCGCCGTTCCGGCTCCCTCCGCGGGATCGCCGCGAACTCCCCGGCGGCGTGCCGCTGACCCTCGTGCGCGGCGGGTCCGTCCCGAAGGTGGAGATCCGGGTCACGCTGGACACCGGCGCGGTGGACGAGCCCGGGGGCGCGCCGTGGACCGCGCGCTTCGCCTTCGAGTACCTGAAGGAGGGGATCGACGGGATGGACGCGGCGGGCGTCGCCGACGCGTTCGCGCGCCTCGGCGGCGACTTCGGCGCCGGCGGAGGCGAGGACACGTCGACGGTGATCGCCACGGCGCTCTCCGAGCACGCCGCGGAGGCCGCCCGCCTCCTCTGCGCGATCCTCCGCCGGCCGGCGTTCCCGGCGACGGAGGAGGCGCGCCTGCTCGCCGACCTCCGCCGCGCGCGAGACGTGGCCGAGGCGGAGCCCGGCACGCTGGCGGCGGCCCGGTTCCTCCGGGCGATCTACCGGGAGCACCCGTACGGGCGCGGCCTGCCGACCGCCGCGCAGGTCGGCGCGCTCCGCTGCGGCGGGGCGGCGGCGTTCTACGCCGATCGCGTCGGCGCGGCGCGGGCGCGCGTCTACGCAGGCGGCCCCTGCGACGCCGACGCGCTCGCGGCGGCGCTGTCGGCGGGGCTGGACGGATGGGGCGCCGGGCCGGCGCCCGCGCGCCGCGCCGCCGAGCCTCGCCCGGCGCGACGGGTGTTCCTCGTGGATCGCCCCGGCGCCGAGCAGTCCACCATCTACCTGGGCCTCCCGGCCCCCTCGACCGCCCACGCCGAGTTCGTCCCCTTCCTCGTGCTGAACACGCTCGTCGGCGGCGCGTTCTACTCCCGCGTCACGCGGAACATCCGCGAGGACAAGGGCTACGCCTACTCGCCGCGCAGCGCCGTCGCGGCGAAGCGGGGCTGCGCCCACTGGGTGCAGGTGGCGGACGTCACCACGGCGGTGACCGGCGCCGCGCTGGCGGAGATCCGGCGCGAGATCGATCGCCTCCGTGAGGAGGCGCCCGGCGAGGAGGAACTGGCGGGCATCCGCAACTACCTCGCGGGATCCCACGTCCTGTCCCATGCGGCGCCCTCGGGCGTGCTCGATCACATCGCGTTCCTCGACTTCCACGGGCTCGACGAGGAGTGGTCGCGGCGGTACGTCGAGCGCGTCCACGCGGTCACGCCGGAGGACGTGCGTCGGCTTGCGCAGGAGCACCTACGGCCCGAGGAGATGACGCTCTCCGTCGCCGGCGACGCCGCGACGGTGCGGGCGCAACTGGAGCCCTGGGGCGAGGTCGTGGTCGGGTAGGGGCCGGGGCCTCCCCTTCGCCGCGCCCGCGCGTCACTTCCCCGTCGGGTTCCCGCCGGCCGAGCGCAGGTGGTCCTGGATGAGCGCCCAGGCGGCCTCGTCCGTGGCCTGCGCCGCGCGCTCCGCGCCCGTGTTGGTGACGACGCACACGCCGAACCCCTTCTCCGGGGCGAGCCAGGTCACGCAGTACCACATCGTGTTGCTGCCCGCGTGCATGAGCACGCGGCCCCCCCACGGGCGACGCTCCACGCACCACCCCATGGCGTAGCCGTCGTCCTTGATCTCCGGGAGCCCGTGGAGCCGGTCGAACGCGGCGCGAGGCAGCGGGGCCGGCTTCCCCTCGCCGCGGCGGAGATGCAGCGCGAGGAACTTCGCCCAGTCCGCGAGGGACGCGTGGACCGTGCCGGCGGGGCCGATGGCGGGTGGGTTGTCGGCGCCGGGGCCCGGCGGGACGGGCTTCCCGGTGGCCGCCGCGTGGCCCCACGGCTGGTCCGCGGCGGCGGCTCCGCGCGTGCCCGGCGCGCCGAACCCCGCGGCGTCCATTCCGAGCGGCGCGAACAGCCGCTTCCGGAGAAGGTCCTCCCACGCGGTGTCCGTGGCGACCTCCGCCATGGCGCCGGCGAGCGCGTACCCGCTGTTGGAGTAGATCTCGCGGCTCCCCGGAGGGTTTGCGGGAGGGTCGATCAACGTGCCGCGGACGAGGTGCTCCCGCGCCTTGCGGGAGGGCCCGGCGTGCTTCCAGAGTTCCCCCCACAGTCCCGGCTTCACGGGACCGGGCGCGCCGCCGCGGTTGTGGAGGAGGAGGTCGAGCGTGGACGCCTTCCATCCGGGGTCGATGTCCTTCGCGACGGTGCGGAGGGCGGTGGCGACATCGAGGTCCCAGGCGAGCCGCTTCTCCTCCACGAGCACGGCGCAGAGCGTGGCCGTCATGGCCTTGGTGCACGAGCCGAGGTGCCAGCGATCCTGCGGCGTGACCAGCTCGGCGCCGCCGCGGCGCCGGAGCCCGACCGCCCCGAGCCCCGTCAGCCCGTCCGCCGTGAACACCGCTCCGCCCAGGGCCGGCAGGTCGTGCTTCGCGCGGATGGGCTCCATGAGGGACGCGAGGTCGCGCGGTCCGGCCGGTTCCACCCTCGCGCCGCCCTCCCCCTCGCCTCCCCGCGCCCCCGGGCACGGCCAGCCGGCCAGCGCCAGACCCAGCCCCAGCACCGGAATCGCCCTCATCCCCCGATGATAGCGCCGCGGCCGCGGCGGTACGCCCCACCCCGGGGTCAGACCCCGTTGGGGTCAGACCCCGGACGCAACTCGCGCGCGTGCAACCCGTGGGAAGCGGGAGAGTTGCGACGGTCCCCGGGCTCCCACTCGTGCCTCGCATCACTCCCCACTCGCCGCTCCCCTCGGCGGAGGAACGACTTGCGCTCGGGGTCTGACCCCGGAGGTGCCTGACCCCGCCGGGGGGCGGGCCGGTGGAGGAGGAGGGCGCCGGCGGACCATGGGCGCCCCGCCCGCGGGTCTACACCGGCCGCCCGCGCGGCTCCGCGGCCGGTCCGGGGGCCTCGCCGGGACCGCGCCGGAGGGCCCCGGGGCCGAACCGGTCCCGCACGGCGTCCAGGGCCGCGTCGATGCGGCGGAGTCGCGTGGAGCCGGTGTCCTCAAACAAGGTCGCCTGCGCGGGCCCCCCGTCGAGACGCGTCGCGGACACGCCGATGAGCCGCACGGGCCGGAATCCGGCGCCGGCCCACCGCTCGAAGACCTCCACCGCCGCCCCGCGCAGCACGGGCGTGAGATCGGTCTCCTCGCGCAGCGTCGCCGCGCGCGTGATGGTCTCGAACCGCCCGTAGCGGATCTTGACGGTGACGCCCCGCGCGCGGAGGCCGTGCCGCCGCAGCCTCCGCCCCACGGACTCCACCTGCTGGAGGAGCACCTGCCGGACCTCGGCGGGGTCCTCCAGGTCCTCCTCGAACGTGCACTCGCGCCCGATGCTCTTCGCCCGGGACTCCGGCACCACGGGCCGGTCATCGCGCCCCCGGGACAGTGCGTGGAGGTGGCCGCCGAGGTCCGCGCCCACGCGCGCCGCGAGCCGCTCCTCGCCGTACGCGCGGACGTCCGCCACGGTGCGGAGCCCCAGCGCGTGCAGCCGCTCCGCCGTCTTCGGCCCCACGCCCCAGAGGCGCTCCACGGGGAGGGGCAGGAGGAGCGCGTCGACGCCGTCCGCGGTCACGACGACCAGGCCGTCGGGCTTCCGCAGGTCCGACGCGAGCTTGGCGAGGAACTTGTTGGGCGCGACCCCCACGGACGCCGTCAGCCCCGTCGCCGCGCGCACGCGCTCCTTCAGCCGGCGGGCCACGCCCTCCGGCGGCCCCAGCAGCCGCTCCGTGCCCGTCAGGTCGAGGAACGCCTCGTCGATGCTGAGGGGCTCCACGAGGGGGGACAGTTCGTCGAGGAGGGCGAACACGCGCTCCGACTCGGCGATGTAGGCGTCCATGCGCGGGCGGACGACGACCGCCTCCGGGCAGAGGCGGAGGGCATGCGCCGTCGCCTGCGCCGAGCGGCAGCCGAACCGCCGCGCCTCGTAGGAGGCCGCCGCCACGACGCCCCGCGGCCGGTCCGATCCGACCAGCACCGGCCGTCCCCGCAGTTCCGGGCGATCCCGCTGCTCGACGGACGCGTAGAACGCGTCCATGTCCACGTGGAGGACGACGCGGGGCGGGCGATGGGCGGGCGGCACCGACGCCGATGGTACCCGCCCAGCCCGGCGGCGGTCCCCGGCGGCGCGCGAGCGGCGGGGCGGTATCCTCTCCCCCATGATCGGCGAGCGGCTGGGCGCGTACCGCGTGGAGGAGCGCCTCGGCGGGGGCGGCATGGGGGAGGTCTACCTCGCCCGCGCCGAGGAGGCGGACGGGGGCGTGGAGGCGGGCGCGCCCGTCGCGCTCAAGGTCCTCCACCCGCGGCTGCTGGCGGACCCGACCTACCTGGGGCGTTTCCGGCGGGAGGTGACGCTCGGCCTCCGCGTGCGCCACGGCAACGTCGTGCGCGTCCTCGCCTCCGGCACCGACCGGATGCAGGGGCTCCCCGTGGCGTACCTCGTGATGGCCCTCGTCGAGGGGGAGACGCTGCGGGCCGTGCTCGACCGCGAGAAGACGCTCCCCGAGGCCCGCGTGCGGCGCATCGGCGCCGACACCGCGGACGGACTCGCCGCCATTCACGCGGAGGGCATCGTCCACCGCGATCTCAAGCCCGACAACCTGTTCGTCACGCCCGACGGCGGGGTCTGCATCATGGACCTCGGCGTCGCGCGCAGCGAGACCGGCGCCGACGTGGTGAGCCTGCCGGGGCAGTTCGTGGGATCCCTCGAGTACGCCTCGCCGGAGCAGTTGCGCGGGTACCCGCCGGAGGCGGCGTCGGACCAGTACGGGCTGGGCATCTCGCTCTACGAGGCCGTCTCCGGGCGGCAGCCGTTCTCCAGCGACAACTCCCAGGCGGTGGTCGTGGCCCACCTCCGCCACGTCCCGCCGCCGCTGGCGGTGGAAGCGCCGGGGACGAGTCCCTTCCTCTCGGCGCTCGTGGAGACCCTGCTGGCCAAGAAGCCGTCCGAGCGGTTCCCCTCGGCGGCGGCCCTCGCGGAGGCGCTCCGCGCCGGGGAGGCGGGCGCGTGGTGGCGCGCGCGCGCCGGACGCCCGTGACCCGCGCCGGGGCGGCCGCGCTGGCCCTGCTCCTCGCCGCCGCGCCCGCCGTCGTCCCCGTCCCCGCCGGCGCCGCCCCCGCCGACGACCCCGCGAAACTCGTGGACGCGTACTTCAAGGCGCGGAAGGACGAGGATCGGGCCCGCGCGCGGAAGGGGATCGACGACGCGCCGCCTCTCGACCCGAAGGCGATCCCGGCGCTCCGCGATCGCATCCTCGAAGCCATGGAGAAGGCGGGACGCAAGGTCGCCGCGAAGGGCCGCGACGAGTGGTTCGACGAGAAGAAGGACGGGTGGAAGGGCCTCTACATGGCCGGCGGGTCGGGCCGCACGGGCCTCGTCCTCGCGCTCCACGGGGGCGGCGCGGGGGCCGGGGACGCCGGCCAGGCGCAGGGGTCGTTCAGCGGGCCCATCGGGGCCCTGAAGATGCGCGGCCTCTACCCGGAGGTGCTGCGGAAGACGGAGTACGGCTGGACCGATCCGCCGGAGACGGAGCGGTGGGTGATGGAACTGGTGCGCCGCGCCCGCGTCACCTTCGGGACCGACCCGAACCGCGTGTACGTGACCGGGCACTCCATGGGCGGGTACGGCACGTGGACCTACGGTTCCATCTACGCGGACCAGTTCGCCGCCGGAGCCGCCTTCGCCGGCGCTCCCACGGTCTACTGGAAGCCGGGGCAGAAGGACAAGGACGCGGAGGCCGTCGTCACGGGCTACATCCCGAGCCTCTACAACCTGCCGCTCTTCGTGTACCAGAGCCTCGACGACCTCAACGTGCCGGCGGCGGCCAACATCCGCGCCGCCGCCGAACTGAAGGCCGCCCACGAGTCCGATCCGGACGGCTGGAAGTTCGTCTACGAGCAGGTGGACGGCATGGGCCACGACTTCCCGAAGAAGGGGCCGGGCCCCGGCCTCCAGTGGATGGCCTCCCACGCGCGCGACCCGCGGCCGAAGCGCATCGTCTGGCAGCCGGTGCGCGAGTGGAAGACCACCTTCTACTGGATCCGCTGGGGCACGCCGTGGCTCGAGTCCGTCCTCCGCGCCACGCTCGACCGCGAGGCGAACCGCGTGGACATCCTCCTCGAGCGTCCCCGCGCCGCCAACGCCGTCGCCACGGAGAAGCAGCGCGAGGAGATGACGCGGACGCTGTCGGTCTACGTGGACGAGCGCGTGCTCGACCCCGCGCGCGAGATCGTGATCACCGTGGACGGCAAGGAGCGCTACCGCGGACGTCCCGAGCCCCGGCTCGCCGTCCTGCTCCGCTCCTGCGAGGAGCGCGAGGACCCGGAGTACGCCTTCGCCATGGAGGCCGTGGTGGGGGAGGCGGCCCCGGAGGCGCGGACCCGGTAGCGGGGTGGAAGCCGCCCGCGCCCCTCACAGCGGCCGCGCCTCCACGGTGCGCTCGTTGCGCACGTCGCCGGTGTTCAGCGTGGTGCCCGGTTCGAAGAGGGCGACGTGGACCTCCTCCTCGGCCACGGGGAGGTGCTCCACGCCGCGGGGGATGACCACGAAGTCCCCCTCGGAGAGATCGAGGTCCCGGTCGCGGAGGCGGATGCGGAGCCGGCCGCGCAGCACGAGGAACGCCTCGTCCTCGGCGTCGTGCTTGTGCCACACGAACTCGCCGTGGAGGCGCGCCACCTTCACCTGGTGGCCGTTCACCTCGCCGACGATGCGGGGCGACCACGTCTCCCCGACCCCCGCCGCCGCCTCCCGCAGGTTCCGCACGTGCATGCACCACCTCCCGGACGCCGATGCTACCCGCCGGCGCGCCGGTCCCGTCGCCGTCAAGGCGCCGCGGGGCCCGGCGGGGTCGCGGGGATGGCCACGTGCCCGCAGGGGCAGTACAGGCCCGCGGGCATCCATCCCTCCAGCGCCTCGGGGTTGTCCTTCCACCCGACGGCGCCTCGGGCGAATGCGCGGATCTCCTCCGCGGTGGTGCGTCCGGGAACGCACCGGAAAGCCCGCTCCCCGCAGGCCCGGCAGCGGCCGCGGGGGTCCAGGGGCCACGAACGGTCGTCCTCCGCGCCGATCCCCCCGCGGATCGCGCCGTGGCGGACCCCGGGGACGTGGGGATGCGGATGGGGGCGGGGTCGCCAGAACCGCCAGCCGCGGCCGCGGATCCGCTCCGCCAGCGCCATGCACCCCATGACGGCGAACGCCGCGGCCACGATGGCCACGGGAAGCCACCACCAGAGGAACCAGCCCAGCGCAGCGAGCGCGACGACGGCGACGCAGCCCATGTGGACGGGGGTGCCGCCCGGCGCCCCGTCCCCCGTCGCGGGAACTCCCATTCAGCCCCCTCCGTACCGCGCCCGGAGTTCCCGGCGCATGGTCTTGTTGGACGCCGTGCGCGGCAGCGCCTCCAGCGGGACCACGTCGTGGACGCGGAAGAGCGGGTTGAGATCGCGGGAGATGAGCGCCTGGATCCCCCCGCGCAGCGCCGCCGGATCCGGGGCCGCCCCCGGGACCGGGACGACGAAGAGCACCAGCGCGTCGGCCCCCTCGCCGCCGGGTCGGACCGCGACGGCGGCGCACTCGTGGACGGACGGATGGGCCGCCGCGACGCGCTCGATCTCCAGGGACGAGACCTTTATGCCGCCAAGGTTCATCGTGTCGTCGGCGCGCCCCTCCGCGCGCCAGAACCCGCCGGGGAGGCGGACCATGGCGTCCCCGTGGCGCCGCAGCACCTCGCCGCCGGGCCCGCGCGGGCAGCGGGCGAAGTAGACGTCGTGGTGATCCCCGTTGAGGAGGCTCTGGGAGAGCCCCAGCGACGGGGGAACGAGGAAGACCTCGCCGGTCTCGCCGGGCCGCGCGGGCGCCCCGTCCCCGTCCAGCACGACGAAGTCGATGCCGAGGGCGGGCGTGGTGAACGTCGCCGGGGACGCCGGCTGGAGGACGGACCCGGTCACGTGGCCTCCGCCGATCTCGGTGCCCCCGCAGTACTCGATGACCGGCGCCCGGTAACCGTTCCGGGACATGAGCCAGAGGAAGTCCCCGCGGCTGGACGCCTCTCCCGTGGAGGAGAACACGCGGACCCGGGACCAGTCGCTCCCGTCGGCGGCCTCCGCCGCCCGCCACGCGCGCACCAGCGACGGCACGACGCCGAGCATGGTGACGCCGGTGCGTTCGACGAAGCGGCAGAACCCCGCGCCCGCGGGTCCGCCCTCGAAGAGCGCCATGGAGCCGCCGTTCAGGAGAGACGCGTAGACGAGCCACGGGCCCATCATCCATCCGACGTTGGTGGGCCAGGCGACGACGTCCCCGGGCCGCACGTCGTGGTGGAACCGGCCGTCCACCGCGGCCTTGAGCGGCGTCAGGTGCGTCCAGGGGATGGCCTTCGGCGTCCCCGTGGTGCCCGAGGAGAAGAGCACGTTGGTCACGTCGTACGGGTCGCGCGGCACGGCCTCGAACGGGGCGTCCTCGCCGAGGAAGTCGTCCCACCACGTGTCGCCGGGCCGGAGGGGAACGGCGCCGCCGAGCGGCGTGACGACGGCGGCGGGCGCGCCCGCCTCGCGCACCTTGCCGTAGAGGTCGAGCGTCCTCCCCGCGCGCACGTAGCCCTCGGCGGCGACGACCAGGCGCGCGCCGCCGAGGTCCACGCGCCGGGCCAGTTCCACCGCGGGGAAGGAGTCCGCCACGGACACGACGTGGAGTCCCGCCTTCACCGTGCCGAGGTAGGCGGCGACGCAGCGGAGGTCCATGGGCATGTACAGCGCGACGCCGTCGCCGGGCCCGAGGCCGCGCGCGCGGAGGCCGTGGGCGAACCGATCCGCGAGGCGCTCGAGGGTCCGGAGGGACGTCGTCTCGACGGCGTCGCTCCCCTCGCGCATGCAGAGGACCGCGGGGCGGTCGGGCCCGCGGAAGCAGGAGGCCGCCACGTTGAGCCGCGCGCCCGGGAGCCAGCGGGGATGCTCGGCTCCGCCGGAGTCGTCGAGGACGCGATCCGGCGGGCGGACGAACTCGACGCCCAGCCGCTCCAGCGCCGCACCCCAGTACCCGGCGCGGTCGGTCACCGACCAGCGGTGGAGCGCCGCGAAGGATGCGAGGCCCAGGTCCGCGGCCAGTCGCGCGGCGTTCGCCTCCCGCGCCGTACGCGGGTCCGGCTCCCAGACGCACACCGGAGGGTCCCCGGGTCCGCGGGTGCCGTCGAGCGCGAGGAACCGCCGCCAGTGCTCCGCGAAGGGCCGGTCCGCGCCGCCCTCCTCCAGCCAGGCGCGCCACGCCGCCGCGGTCGTCGCCGGTGCGCCGTCGTCCATGGCTCCTCCCGTCGGCGGCGCCGCCAACCCGCCGGGGCGATGGTACGCAAAGGCGGGCCGCCGGTCCCGTCTTCGCCCCCGCGGGGTACAATCGCGACGCGGGATGCGGCCGGGTCGGGCCCGGTCGCGGAGCGACGAACTTGGCGCTGCGCTCGACGGTCGGCGGGATGCTGGTCATCCTCTGCGCCGCATGGTGTCCGGCGGCGGGTGGAGAGGGCGGCTCCCCGCGCCTGCGGCCCGACGTGCGCCGGGCGCCCGCCGACGACCCCGGCGTCCTCCTGCTGACCGGTCCCGGCGCGGAGTCCGTCCGGCGCGCGTGGTTCGGCGCGGAGGAGTCGCCCGCCGTCCTCCCGTGGCTCGGCGCGGGCACCACGGTGGCGGTGCCCGCGGGGGAGCCCGACGCGCGCGTTCCCCTCGTGGTGGAGTTCGAGGACGGCTCCCGGCGTCGCCTGGGGCGGTTCCTCCTCGAGGGCCCCTTCCGCGGCGGACGCCGCTCGGCGTGGACCGGGGGCGGCGTCACCTGCGGCGGGGCGACGAGGCCCGGCGCGCGCGGGTTCACGGCCTCCACGCGATCGCGGGTCCGCCGAGAGCGGGACGGGACCTACCGCTACGACTACGAGTTCCGCAGCGGCGGGCAGGGCTCGCTGGTGCTCCGCTGGGAGACGCTGGAGCCCCTCGGGTTCCGCGGCGGCATCGCGTGGTACCTGTCGGCGGGGGAGCGCGTGCGCATGGCGCGGACCTCCGAGAGCGGGCCCGTCGTCGTGCGCGGCGACGCCACGGCGGACGACCTCCGAGGCTGCGCGGGACCGCGCGAGGACGCCGCCCCCGGCTCGTCGGACCACCGGTGGTCGAGTCCGGCCCACCTCGCCGGGGACCTCCTGCCGGACATGACGGCGCCCGGGGACCTCGCGGTGGAGGAGGCCGGCGGCGGGCAGGCGCTGGCCACGTGGAGCGCTCCGCCGGGCGGCGGGCCCGATGCGTGGGAGGTCGTCGCGCGCTACCTCGCCCCCGGTGCCATCGACGGCGCCCCCGTGCATGCCGAGTGGGCGGGGCGGTTCCCGGGCGGCGAGACCCGGGTGCTCGTGCCGTGCGGGGGATCCGGCGCTGCCACCGTCTCCGTCCGGCCGCTCCTCCGGGGCGTCCCCGGGCCGGTGGCGGTGGCGGTGGTCCCGCGGCGGTAGTCCCCGGCTCGCGCCGACGCGAACGCCGCGGCCCCGGGGCTGCTAGTCTTCCGGCATGGGCGCCTCGCGAGCGTGCCTCCGGTGCGGGCGGGAGTTCGACCGCGGCCCCGACCGCGGGGGCCGGCGCGTCTGTCCGGTCTGCGCCCGCACCCGGCGCGGCGAACGGTCATCCACGGAGGGCGCGCCGACGGGCGGCGGGACCGCCGGCTCCGCGGGGGTGGTCGCGGCCCCGGTCCGCTCGCTCCCGGCCCCGGGGACGGACATCGGAGGCCTGCTGGTCGTCCGCCCGCTGGGGAGGGGCGGCATGGGGCAGGTCCTGCTGGCCCGGGACCCGGGACTGGGCCGCGACGTGGCGGTGAAGATGCTGCGGGAGGACCTGCTCGGCGACCCCCGCTCCCGCCGCCTCTTCCGTCGCGAGGGCCGGGCGCTGGCGGGGGTGCACTCCCCGGCGGTCGTCCGCGTCTACGCCGTCGGCGAGTGGGAGGACTGGCCCTACCTCGCCATGGAGTTCATCGAGGGGCGCTCCCTCGCGTCCGCCCTCGAAGAGGGTCCGGTCCCTCCGGCGGAGGCGCTGGCGCTGGCGGCGCGGCTCGCCGAGGCCCTCGCCGCGGTCCACGCGGCCGGAGTGGTCCACGGCGACGTGACGCCGGGGAACGTCCTCCTGCGCGCCGCCGACGGGAGTCCCTGCCTCATCGACTTCGGGCTCGCCCGCGCGCCGGGGCACACCACGGAGTCCTCGGGCCGCATCGCGGGCACGCCGCTCTACATGGCGCCGGAGGTGCTCTCCGGCCGCCGCGCCGACGCGCGGTCCGACGTCTTCTCCCTGGGGGCCGTCCTGTTCGAACTGGTGGCGGGGCGACCCCTCCGCGAGGGCCTCCGGCCGGGGGCGCTGCTGCGCGCGGCGCTGCACGAGGACGCGCCGCTGCTCGGCACCGTCCGACCGGGCGTTCCCCGCGCGCTGGAGGCCCTCGTGGCGCGACTCGTCAGCCGGTCGCCGGAGTTCCGCCCCGCCGACGGTGGCGTGCTGCGCGCCGCCGTGGCCGCGACGCTGGACGCGATGCGCGCCCCCGCGCCGGGGGTCGTGGGGGAGGCGCCCTCGCCGTTCCCCTTCCCGCTCTCCGCGCCCCGCGGCGAGGACGAGACGGTTCCCCTGCTGGGGCGCGGCACCGAGTACCGCCGCGCGACGGCGGCCCTCGACGACGCGCTCGCGGGGCGGGGGAGGACCGTGCTCGTCGAGGGAGGCGCAGGGAGCGGGAAGTCGCGGCTCCTGGCGGAGGTGGAGCGCGCGGCGACGGCGCGCGGCATGGCGGTCCTCCGCTGCCCCGCCCGCGACGCCGGGGGCGCGGCCTACCGGCCGGTGCGCACCATGTTCCTCGAGTACGCGCGGGGTCGCGGTGCGCGGGCGCCGGGGGATCTCCTCCAGCGCGCGCTGGGGGGCGGTCCGCGGGCGGCGACGCTGGCCCCTGCGCTGCGCTGGTTCCTCGAGGAGTCCGCGGGCGCCGCTGCGCCCCCGCGCGGCGTCCTCGCCGCCGCGGCGCGCTCGCTCTTCCTCGAGGCCCTCGCGGATCGGCCGGCGCTGGTGGTCGCCGACGACGCCCACCTCCTCGACGAGGGCTCGCTGGAGGTCCTGACCGCCGCCGCCGAGGAGTCCGCCGCGTGGCCGCTCGCCATCCTGCTCGCGTTCCGCCCCGAAGCGCGCCCGCGTCGCGGCACGCCGCTCGCCTCGCGCGAGCCCCGGCTGGAGGCGGCGCCGGGGGTCGAGACGCTGCGCCTGCGTCCCCTCTCCGAGGCCGCGGTGGCGTCCCTCCTGCACGTCCGGCTCGGACTCGACGAAGGGGAGGCCTGCCGGCTGGCACCGGGTCTGCAGCGGAAATCCGGCGGCAACCCGCTGTTCCTCCTCGAGAGCCTCCGGCTCCTGGAGCGGGACGCCGCCGACGGGGAACCTGCGGGGGAGGGAGCCACGGCCGCGCGGCTCTCGCGGCTCACCGTTCCCCCCCGCCTGCTGGAGGTGGCGCTGCGGCGCGTCGCGGCGCTGCCACGCCCGGAGCGCGAGGCGCTGGAGGTCGTCTCCGTCGACGGCGCCGGACTCCCCTCGGCGCTGGTGGCGCGATGCCTCGACGCGCCGCGCGCGCGCGTGCTCCGCGTGCTGCAGCGCCTCCAGCGGGAGCGCGGCCTGCTGCGGGAGGAGGGAGGGGAGTACCGGATCGAGCACGCGGAGGTGAGGGAGGCGGCGTACGGGGAACTCCTCCCGGAACTCCGCGCCGCCTACCACGCGGCGGCGGCGCGGGCCCTCGCGCGGGCGGGGGCCGCGCGGTCGGAGCCGGCGCGCCTCGGACGCCACCTGCGGCTCGCCGGGGACGGGGACGCCGCCGCACCGCACCTCCTGGAGGCGGGACGGCGCCTCCTCTCCTGTCACGCGCCGCGGGAGGCCATCGGTGTGCTCGACGAGGCGCTCTCCTGCGGGTCCGGCGCGCTGGGCCCGGACATCCGCGCGGCCCGTGCCGACGCGCTGGAGCGCTCCGGCGTCCTGGAGGAGGCCCGCGCGGAACTGGAGGATCTGGCCGCCGGCGGTGACGCGGCGTCGCTGGTCCGACTCGCCATGTTCCATCGCGACCGCGGGCAGGACCGCGCCGCGGACGAGGTCCTCTCGCGCGTGGTCGATCCCCCGGACGACGAGACGCGGTGCTTCGTCCGCTGCGTGCGGGCCCAGGTCGCGTCGCGGCTCGGCCGGCCCGACGACGCCGCGCGCGCGCTGGAGGAGGCGGCGGCGCTGGCGCCGCGCGTCACGGCGCGGGGTCGCCTCAGGTACTGGATGACGGTGCTCGCGGTGCGGTGGCGCGCCGGGCGGTTCGAGGAGGCCCGCGACGCCCTCGACCGCGCCCTCCCGCTGGCGGAGGCCGAGGGGGAGCAGGAGCAGGCCGCCATCCTCCAGCACAACCGCTGCGCCCTCCTCCAGGCGATGGGGCGGCTGGAGGAGGCCGTGGTCGCCGGGGAGCGTGCGGCGGCGCTGGCCCACGTGCTGGGCGTGCGCATGCTCGGGGCGCTGACGACCCTGGAACTCGTCTCGCTCCGCCTGCGCCTGCTGCGGCTGGAGGAGGCGGACGCGTCGCTGCGGCAGGCCGTCGCCTCCGCGGAGGGGCTCGCCCACGCGGAGGTCCGGTACCGGATCGCCCACGCGCGATGCGGCCTCGCCCAGGCGGCGGGCCGCCGCACCGAGGCGCTCGAGTGGGCGGACGAGGCGTTGCGGATCGTCCCCGAGAACCCGGCGCACGAGGCGGCCCTGCGGCGATCGCGGGCGGTCGCCCTCGCCGGCCTCGCGCGCTGGGAGGACGCGGCCATCGAGGGCGATCGGTCCCGACGGGTGGCCGCCGCAGCGGGGGACGCGGCGGGGGAGGAGCAGGCGGCGGCGGTGGTCTGCCGCGCCCTCCGCGCGCTGGGGCGGTCGGGACCGGAGCGGGACCGGTTCGCGGGGCCGTCGGACGCGCTGACGCCGGAGGGCGCGGTCGAGGCGGCGCTGGAGGCCGCGGATCCGGCGTCGCGGGACCGGTGGACGGCGACGGCCCACCGCCTCGCGTCCGATCCCCTCAGCCTCCGGGAGGTGCGACGGCGCCTGGAGGCATGAGAGGCCGTGGGGGGCTCGCGCGCGGCACGAGCGCGAGCCCCGGCGCCGCGCCGACGCGTCGAGGGGAGGCCGGCGCTCCGACGTCGGTCGCTATCCGTCGGCCCCCGGGTCGCAGGGGGGCGTTCCGCCCCGGCGCTCCAGCATGCGCAGCCGATCGGACAGCCCGAGCATCTCGGAGCCGACCCTCCGCAGGAACGCGGCGTTGCCCCACGCGCCGGGTCGGCCGAGCCAGGAGATGAACCGCGGATCCACGACGTTGCTGATGAGGTAGAGCAGCGAGCGGAGCATGTTCCTGGAGATGTTGCTCCCGCCGGGCCCCGAGTCCGCCCACCCGCACTGGCCCACGTCGTAGCAGCCCGCCTGGATGGCGGCCTGCAGCGCGTCGGCGAGGTCGTCCGCCAGTTGCTTCAGGTTGCCCGCGGGGACGGTGGGGCCCGGCGGGTTCCCGGCGCCGACCCAGGACTCGTCCACGTCCAGGGTCTCGCAGACGGCGCCCTCCAGCATGTGGCGGACCGAGACGAGCGCCGCGTGGGCGGCGGGGTCGTCGAGGTGGCGGGCCCACGCGTCCCCCGGGAACACCGGGTCCCACTGGGAGTCGAGCTGGTTGAGCGCCGCCGTGAGCGCCGCGTACTCCGCCTGCCACATCGCCTGGCACTGCTGCGCCGGAGAGCCGGCGGGCGCGCTGAGCGTCCGGATCCGGCCGGCCGACTTCGCGGCGCCCCGCTTCCGCGCACCACCCTTCGAGCCCTTCGCCCGCTTCGCCATGGCACCCCCCCCGCGTCCGTCGCCCGTGTCCCGCCTCGAGGCGGCGCACCCCGCCGCCGCGCCCGACGTGATCGTCGATCACGAAGCGTCCGGAGTCAATGGGCTGGATCCTCGCCGCTGCACGAGAGGGAGCGGGCCGGACGGGCCGTCCTCACGCTCGCCCGGAACGGGGGGAACCACGCTCTCGACGGGCGCCGCCGGGTGCTTCACGGACCTCCGGGACGGGTGGGCGCCACCCGCCGGCCGCGCCGCTCCTCCGCCCGCGCCGCCACCCCGCTCCGTTGACAGGACGCCTCGGGGCGCCGTAGGCTGGCCGGCGACTCCCGGGGGAAGCGGGGCCGGATCCCGGCCCGACGCCCGGGGAAGAGGGGAAACCATGCGTCCGATCCTCCGTCTCGCGGTGCCGCTGTGCCTCGCGGCCCTCCTGGTCCCGTTCGCCGCCGAGGTCCGCGCGGCGGCGCCTCCGGAGGTCTACTCGGTCATCGAGGGCCGGGACGCGGACCGCGACCGCCCGGTGCTGGTGTTCATCGGGAAGAAGATGAACAAGTTCATCGGCTTCCACGTCGGCGCGCCGGGGGGCGCCGTGGAGTTCCCCCCGCCGGAGGTCCTCCTCGCGGGGAAGGACACGCTGGTCCTCGCGCTCGCGCCGGAGATCCCGCCGGGCGGCGTCGACGTGACGCTCCTCCACAAGGGCGGCGAAATGACCTTCCGCGTGGGGCTCGAGAACGGCTCCCTCGTGCCCGGCGTCGTGGGGCCGGCGGCGCTGGCGGGGGAGTTGCGGTCGGAACTGGATGACGCGGAGACGCTGGACGGACGCGCTCCGTCCTGGTACACGGACGCCTCCCACCTCGACGCCGGCACCCTCGACCCGGCCCGTTTCTCCGCGTGGGACGACCTGCTGACGGAGTCCCGCGTCGGCCCCGGCACCGCCCAGGCGGCCCGGGGGGACCACCTCCACGACACGCGCTACTTCACGAAGACGGAACTCTCCTCCGCGGGTGTCGTGAACGACGGCGGGAACCCCGTGGAGTGGACCCGGCTCAAGAACGTCCCGGAGGGCCTCGCCGACGGCACCGACATGGACACGACCTACGCGGCGGGGGAGGGGCTCTCGCTCGCGGAGACCGTGTTCTCCGTCGTGTTCGGGGGCAACGGCGCGGCGCCCACCGCCGCCCGCGCGGACCACCTCCACGACGCGCGCTACTCGCTGCTGACCCACCTCCACGACGATCGGTACTTCACCGAGTCGGAACTCTCCGCCGCGGGCGGGACGGTGAACGGCTCGACCAATCCCGTGGACTGGACGCGGCTCAAGTCCGTCCCCGCGGGCATCGCCGACGGGGTGGACGCGGACACGACGTACGACGCGGGCGCCGGGCTCGCGCTGTCCGGCACGACGTTCTCGACGGTCTTCGGCGGGACCGGCGCCGCGACGACCTCCGCACGGTCCGATCACCTCCACGACACCGTGTACGCCGCGCTGGCGCACCTCCACGACGATCGGTACTTCACCGAGTCGGAACTCTCCGCCGCGGGCGGGACGGTGAACGGCTCGACCAATCCCGTGGACTGGACGCGGCTCAAGTCCGTCCCCGCGGGCATCGCCGACGGGGTGGACGCGGACACGACCTACGACGCCGGGGCGGGCCTGTCGCTCACGGGGACGACCTTCTCGACCTTGTTCGGCGGCACCGGCGCCGCCGCCACGGCGGCGAGGTCCGACCACGACCACGGCTCGTCGTACGCCTCCGCATCGCACCTCCACGACGACCGCTACTTCACGGAGGCGGAACTCTCCGCCGCCGGCGGGACCGTGAACGCGACCGGGAACCCCGTGGACTGGTCCCGCCTCAAGGGCATCCCCGCCACGCTGGCCGACGGCGTGGACGACGACGCGTGGACGACGTCGGGGGCGGACGTCCACAGGGCCTCGGGGCGCGTCGGCATCGGGACCACGGCGCCCGCCATGGCGCTCCACGTGGCGGGGAACGACGGTGCGGTGTTCGGCGGGACGTTCGGCAGCGGGGCGACGCCCCCCACGGGCGCCGGGTCGCGCATGCTGTGGTACCCGGCGAAGGCGGCGTTCCGCGCCGGTCGGGTCGGCTCCTCCCAGTGGGACGCGGCGGCCATCGGCAACTACTCCTTCGCCGTGGGCAGGGACGTCACGGCCCGGGAGGACCACTCCGTCGCCCTCGGCCAGTCCACGCTCTCCAACGCATCCCACTCCCTCGCCGGCGGATACCTCTCCCAGACCGAGGGGATCTACTCCTTCGCGTACGGGTACAACTGCAGGACCAGCGGCGCGCAGGGGACGGCCCTGGGGTTCGGCACCGTCGCCGGGGGAGCGGCGGCCTCGGCGCTGGGCTGGCTGACGGAGGCCACGGGCAAGGGCTCGCTCGCCGCCGGCTACACCACGCTGGCGGAGGGCGACTACTCCGTCGCCATGGGAGCATCGTGCGAGGCCGCGGGCAGCGCGACGGTCGCCGCCGGCTTCAGCAGCAGGGCGGACGCCTACGCGTCGGTCGCCCTCGGCCGGTACAACGTCCTCGGCGGAAGCAAGACGGCGTGGGTCGCGACGGATGCCGTGCTCGTGGTGGGCAACGGAGTCGCCGACGACGAGCGCGCCGACGCGTTCAGGCTCCTGAAGAACGGGAACCTCACCATCTCGGGGACGCTCACGCAGAACTCCGACGAGCGCCTGAAGACCGACATCCGCCCCCTGGGGGACGTGCTGGAGCGCGTGGAGCGGATGCGCGGCGTCTCCTACCTGATGCGGGATCCCGCGCGCGGGCCCGCGGGGCGGCAAGTGGGCCTGCTGGCGCAGGACGTCCGGGACGCCTTCCCGGAACTGGTGGAGGCGGACGGCCGGGGCGTGCTCTCGGTGGCGTACGGGAACCTCTCCGCCGTCCTCGTGGAGGCGGTGAAGGAGCAGCAGCGCCGACTGCGCGAGCGGGACGCCGAGATCGCGGCCCTCCGGGAGGAACTCCGGACGACCCGGGCCGCCACGGACGCGCGCCTGCGCAGGATCGAGGCGCTGCTCGGCGCGGACGCCGGCGCGCCCGATCAGGCGGGCGACAGGTCCAGCGACGAGGTGGTCAGCGACGAGGTCGTGAACTCCCCCGGCGGCAGCCAGTCCCGGTCGACGGAGATCCCGTCCGCGTCGGCGCCGCCCACGCCGTCGGGGACGCGGTAGCGGGCGACGCCCTCCAGCGGGGGCAACCCCGCGTCGCGCCGGCGGACCGCGTCCGCCACGGCCTCCTCGGGGCTGCCGAGGTGGGCGAAATCGAGGGGCCGGCCGGCGGGCGGGGAGATCCCGAGCACCCACTCGTCCAGCGGTGTCTCGCCCGGCGCGGGGCGGATCACCGCGTACCCGTAGGTGAGGATCCCCGAGAGGGGGCCGGCGCGGGTGGCCACGGTCCGGGCGCGGAGGCGCACGTCGTCCCCCAGCAGCGCGCGCGCGCGCTGCTCCGCGGACTGCTCGCGCGGCGAGAGCGGGTCGGCGTCGGCCACCGGGTCCTCCCGGGCGGCGCCCCGCCGCCCTGCGTCCCCATCCTATCCCGGCGCGCCGCGGCCGCCGGAATCGGCGGCCGTCACCGCTTCTCCGGGACCCCGCCGCCGGAGGAATCGGTCTCCGGCGTGCCCCACTGCCGGACCACCCACTCCCGCAGCGGCGCGGTCCACCCCTGGTCCTCCGCGAACGACCAGGCGAAGCCCAGCACCACGACGACGAGCAGCACGCGCGGCCACGGACTCCGGCGCTCGCGGTGGGCGTCCGGGGACGCCGGCGCGGACCCCGCGGGCAGCGCCGCCACGGAGGTCAGGGCGGCGCCGAAGGGCACGCTCAGGCGGACCCGGCCGTTCACCGCCCAGCCGTTGGCGTCGAGCAGGGGGGCGAGGCTCCGCTGGCGGAGTTTCAGCCACGCGATGAGCATGGAGGGACCGGAGACCAGGAGGAGGAGCGCGGCCGCCGCGAGGCAGATCTTCCAGAACGGAAGGACGAGGGCGCTCGCCGCGTAGCCCGCGAAGGCGGCGAGCATGGTGCCGATGGCCCCCACGGCCACGCCCAGCGCCGCCACCGTGCCCACGTCGATGCGCTTCGCCGGGGCGGCGGCCGCCGCCGGAGGGGCGGGGGTGCGATCCGCTTCCGCGGCGGCGTCGGCCGCCTCCGCCAGTCGCGCGTCGGACGCCGCCTCGCCCGCCGCCGCCCGCTTCGCCACCCGCTCCTCGATGAAGCGGACGAGCTTCTTGTAGGGAGCCCAGAACGCCTGCCGCACGGAGATGGGGTTCTCCACCACGCGCGTCACGGTCGCGTCCCAGTCCCGACCCTGCCGGTCGTAGAAGACGCCGTTGCGCCCCACCATCAGGAAGTCCGTCTCGCCCGCCGTGAAGGCGGCGACCACCGCCATCCGTTCCCCCGAGGCCCGCGTGCAGTCGCAGTAGGCGAGGAAGGCCTTGGACAGCCCCGCCAGCGCCGCGTGGCGGCCCGGGTCGCCCACGCGGATGCAGAGGTCGCAGGCGCGGCCGTCGAGGTAGAGCCTCCCCGCCTGGAACACCGCCGGTCGTTCCCGACCGTAGAAGTCGAGCAGGTTGACGAAGTTCCGCAGCAGCGGGAGCAGGTCGCGGTGGTAGCGGACGAGCCGCTCCACGTCCGCCATGGCGCGGAACTCCGGCTCCAGGGCGAGGTCGTCCCGGATCAGCGCCTCCACGCGGGCCCTGAGGTCCCCCGCGAGGATCTCCCGGAGGCGCGGGAGTCCGAGCCGTTCCACGGGAGTCTCCGGCTTCCCCGCGTGCCACGCCTCGTGGGGCCCGAGCCGCTCCTTCATCGCCTCCCAGGAGGCCTCGTCCAGCGCGGTCCGATCCCCGCCCAGCAGCGGAGCCGCGGCGTCGCGGCGGAGCCTCGCCAGCGGGACCCGCCACGCGGGATTGACGCCGGCCTCCAGCGGGAGCGTCGCCCCCGCCTCCACGCGGGCGAGGGGGAGGGCGGCGATGTCGGGCGAGTCCGTGGCGAGCGTCTGCCCCGCGAAGGCCGCGTACTCCGGCTCGCCCCGGTTGAGGGGAGCCGCCGCCCGCGCGTCGAACGCGGCGACCCGGCAGCGCACGAACCAGTCGTCCACCTTGGCCCGCACCGCGCGCACCGCGTCCGCGGCGGCCGCCGTCGCCGCGCCGGCCGGAAGCAGGGTCGGGTCCGCGGCGGGCTTCGCGGCCCACTCCACGAACGCGTGCGCCTCGTTGAAGAACCGCTCCACGCCGGCGCCGTCGATGCCCGGCTTCCCGCTGCGCTCCGGCAGCCCGCCGAGGCAGGCGATCATCTCGGCGAGCACTCCGCGGACGGCGGGGTCGTCGGCCGCCTCCGCGGGGACGACCCCGTCGCCGTTCAGCCGCGCGGCGGCGAACACCTTCGCCGTGTCCGCCACGTCGGCCAGCGTCACCTCCGTCGCGTCGGCCCTGCCCAGGTCCCGCAGGATGCGCGTCGCCGACGCGAGCACCGCCCGACCGCCGGGAGTCTCCCGGGAGATGGCGGCCAGCGGGACCGCGTCGGTGCGGCGCTCCGCGGACGCCAGGTCGGCGAGGTGCTCCCGCAGCCACCGCACCGCGGCGATGACCTCCGGCGCGCGGATGCGACCGTCGTTGTCGGTGTCCACCAGCGCGAGCGTGCGCTCGTCCATCTCCAGCCCCCTGACGGGGCAGGCGAGGGCGGCCCAGAGCTTCTGGTCCAGTTCCTCGATGTGCGCGAGATCGGCGGCGGAGTCGATGCGCGCCTGATCGAACCCTCCGGCGCGCGTGAACCGCCAGCGGTGGGGAGTGGTGGGGGGCACGGGGCCTCCTGGGACGCCAGGGCGGCCCGCGGGCCGCCGCCCGAGGATGCTACCGCGCGTCCCCGGCGGCGACCGCGACTCGCGCGGGCGACTTCGCGTCCTTGACCGGCCCCCGCGGCGCCGCTACCGTGCGCCGTCGTGAACCGCATCGCGTGCTGGCTGCTCGTTCCGCTCCTGGTCATCGCGAGCGTGCTCCCCGTCGCGGCGGCGGAGTGGATCCTCTGCGTGGAGCGGGGCCCCGCCCCCCACGTCGCCATCGAGTGGCGGATGTGCTGCGACGCGACGCCATCGGCGCGGGGCGTCCCCGCCCGCGACGCCGCCGGGATGGACGACGGCCGCGGGTGCGGGGACTGCACGGACATCCCCATCGCCGCCGACCGGGAGTCCGAGGCGCGCCGCGCCCCGTCGCCGGAACCGCTTCCCCGGGCCGGGGTCGCGCCGCTCGACGGGCCCGTCCCCGTCGCGGACGCGCACGTCCGCCACCGGGCGTCGCTCACCGGCCCCGCCGCGCCGCGACCGCCCTCCGCGGCGCCCCTCGTCCTCCGCGTCTAGCCGGCCTCCTCGCCGGGTCGTCGATTCGTCTCCCCGCCCCGAGGAAGCCCCATGCGATCTCCCGTTCCGCTCGTCGCCGCGTGCGTCGTCGCCGCCGGTTGCGCCGGCGTCCCCGTGCGCCCGGGCCCCGAGTCCCGCGCCGCTCCCGCCGAGGCCGGCCCGCTCGCCGCCCCGGACGGGGGACCCGCCGCGTTCCCCCGGCGAGCGGATCCGGAGGAGCCCGAGGGCGTGCTCACGCTCCGCGCGGCCCTGGCGCTGGCCCTCCTCCGGAGCCCCGCGCTCGGGGCCGCGTCCCTCGAGGTCCGCGCGGCGGAGGCGGCCCGCCTTCAGGCCGGCCTCCTCCCCAATCCGGAACTCTCGTACTCCATGGAGAACACCGGGGGCAGCCTCGGCGGCGAGGCGGAGACGACGATCCTCCTCTCGCAACTCGTGGAACTCGGGGGCAAGCGCGCGGCGCGGCTGGGCGTGGCGGCCGGCGAGCGGGATCTCGCGGACCGGGACTACGAGGCGGGCCGCCTCGACGTCCTGACGGCCACCGCCGGCGACTTCGCGGGCGTGCTGGGCGCGCAGGCGCGCCTCCGCGTGGCCGCGGAGTCCGAGTCCATCGCGGGGGAGGTGCTGGCGGCGACGCGGGCGCGGGCGGAGGCCGGCGCGGTGGGGCCGGTGGAGGTGCGCCGCGCGGAGATCGAGGCCGTCTCCGCGGAGATCGATCGCGTCCGCGCGGCCGCCGACCTGGAGGGCGCGCGCGCAAGCCTCGCCGCCCGGTGGGGCGGCGGGCCGCCGCGGTTCACGGAGGCGGCGGGGGAACTCGCGGTCCCGCCGGAACTCCCTCCCCTGGAGGAACTGGTTCCCCTCCTCGAGCGCAACCCGGATCTCGCGCGCTTCGACGCGGAGCGGGCGCTCCTGCGGGCGGAGGTCGACGTCGCTCGCGCCGGGCGCGTGCCCGACGTGACGCTGGGCGCCGGCCGGCGGCGCTTCCACGGGACCGGCGATCACGCGTACCTGGTCGAACTGACGCTCCCCCTGCCGCTCTTCGACCGCAACCAGGGCGCCGTCGCCGCGGCGGAGGCCCGGCTGGCGGCCTCGGGACTCCGGCGCGAGGCGGAGGCGCGCCGGCTGCGGGCCGCGCTCGAGGGAGCCCGCGCGTCCCTCGCGGCGGCCATCGCGGAGGCGACGGCGCTGCGGGAGCGGGTCGTCCCCTGGGCGCGGGAGATCCTCGACGCGACGACGGAGCGGTTCCGCGCCGGCAAGGTCGGCTACCTCGAACTGCTCGACGCGCGGCGCACCTACGCCGACGGCGCGGCCCGGGAGGCCACCGCGCTGGCGGAGGTCCATCGGGGGCGCATCGGGATCGAACGCCTCATCGCGGGCCCCCTGGAGGCGGTCCGCGGGACCGGCTCCCCGCGGGAGCCCGATGGCGAGAGGGAGGAGTAGGACCATGGCGAACGGAACCAAGTGGCGGGCGGTGCTCGCGGCGGCGGGCTGCATCGCGGCGCTGGGCGCGTGCGGAGACGACGGGCACGGGAAGGCGGGCCCCGATCACGGCGCCCACGGGGACCACGACGATCACGACGATCACGACGGACACGAGGGGCACGCCGGCGAAGGGGGGCACGAGGGGGATCACGTCGCCCTTTCCGTCGCCGCCATGGCGGAGGCCGCCATCGAGGTCGGTCGACCGGGCCCCGGGCGCATCGAGATCGCCGTCGAGTTCCCCGGCGAGGTCGTCGTGGACCCCGACCGCATCGCGCACATCTCCCCGCGCGTCGCCGGCTCCGCGCTGGTGGTCTACGCCGCCCTGGGCGCGCGGGTCGAGGCGGGGGAGGTGCTCGCGGTCATCGAGAGCCCCGAACTGGGGGCGGCCCGCATCGAGTTCCTCGACGCCGCACGCGGCCTGGAGGTGGCGAAGGCGGATCACGAGCGGCAGCGCACCATCAGCGGGAACACGCGGCGGCTGCTGGACCTGCTCGCGACGGGGCCCACGCCGGAGCGGGCCCGGGACGAGACCGCGGACGCGGTGATCGGCGAGGACAAGAGCCGGCTCCTCACGGCGTACGCGAACCTGGACCTCGCGCGGCGGACCCGGGACCGGGAGGAGGAACTGTTCGCGCGGAAGATCTCCGCGGAGGCCGACGTGCTCGCGGCCCGCAACGCGTTCGACGGAGCCTCCGCGGACTGGTCGTCCGCGCGCGAGACGGTCGCCTTCGCCCACGGCGCGCGCCTGCTGGACGCCGAGCGCGCGCTCCGCCTCGCCGAGGCGCGGCTCCAGAACCGGGAGCGGCACCTCCACCTGCTCGGGGTCGCCGAGAGCGAGATCCCGGCCATCGCCGGGGATCCCGACGAGGGCATCGCCCGCTACATGCTGCGCTCACCCATCGCCGGCACCGTGATCGAGAAGCACCTCGTCCTCGGGGAGTCGGTGGACCCTTCCACGGGCGTCTTCGTCGTCGCCGATCTCTCCGGCGTGCAGGTGAAGTTCTCCGTGTGGCCGGCGGAACTCGCGCGCGTCCGGCCGGGGCTGGCGGTGCGCGTGCGCGTGGACGGAATCGGGGAGGAGGCGTCGGCGACGGTGGACTCCGTGAGCCCGCTGGCCCGCGAGAAGACCCGCACCGCCGACGGGCGCGTCCGCCTCCCGAATCCGGACGGCCGCTGGCGCCCGGGGCTCTTCGGCACGGTGCGCGTGGTCGTCGAGGAGGTGGACGTGCCGCTCACGGTTCCCGCGGAGGCGGTGCTCCGCCACGAGGGCGGGGAGGTGGTGTTCGTCGAGGAGGAGGCGCGCAACTTCGAGGCGCGGCCGGTCCGCGTCGGCCGCCGCGGCGGCGGGGTCGTCGAGATCCTGTCGGGCGTCACGGGGGAGGACCGGGTGGTCGTGAAGAACGCCTTCGTCCTGAAGGCGGAACTGGGCAAGGAGGCGGGAGGCCATGATCACTAGCCGGCACCGGCGCGCCGGGGGGCGCCCATGATCGACGCGATCCTCCTCTTCTCCGTCCGCCAGCGGGTCTTCGTGGTGCTGCTGGCGATGGCCCTGGCGGCGGTCGGCATCTTCTCGTTCACGCGGCTCCCCATCGACGCGGTCCCCGACATCACCAACGTCCAGGTCCAGATCAACACGCCGGTGGAGGCCCTGTCGCCGGTCGAGGTGGAGAAGCTCGTCACGTTCCCCGTCGAGTGGGCCATGGGCGGACTTCCCGGCGTCGAGCAGGTCCGCTCGCTGTCGCGGTACGGCCTCTCGCAGGTGACCGTCGTCTTCGAGGACGGCTTCGACATCTACCGGGCGCGGCAACTGGTGGCGGAACGCCTCCTGGAGGCGAAGGAGGCGCTCCCGGACGGGATCGGCGAGCCCACCATGGGGCCCATCGCGACGGGTCTCGGCGAGATCTACATGTGGTCCGTGGAGGCGACGGGGCCGCGGCCCGACGGCGAGCCGTACTCGCTGATGGACCTCCGCACCGTCCAGGACTGGGTCGTCCGGCCGCAGCTCCGCGACGTCCCCGGGGTCACCGAGGTGAACAGCATCGGCGGCTTCGAGCGGCAGATCCACGTCACGCCCGACCCGGGCCGGCTCCGCTCGTACGGACTCTCGTTCCGCGACCTCGCGGAGGCGCTGGCGGCCAACAACGCCAACGTGGGCGGCGGCTACATCGAGCACCGCGGCGAGCAGTACGTCATCCGCTCCACGGGCCGCGTCGAGTCCCTGGACGACGTCCGCAACGTGAAGCTGGGCGTCCACGACGGCGCCCCCGTGCTCGTCCGCCACGTGGCGGAGGTGGGAGAGGGGAAGGAACTCCGCACGGGCGCGGCGACGGTGGGCGGTGGGGAGGCGGTCGTGGGAACGGCCATCATGCTCCTCGGGGAGAACAGCCGGACCGTGTCGCGGCGTGTCGACGAGCGCATGGAGGCCATCCGCCGGACGCTGCCGCCGAACGTCGAGGTGAACACCCTCTACGACCGCACGTACCTCGTCGACGCGACGCTCCGCACCGTGCGCAACAACCTGTTCGAGGGTGCGGTCCTCGTCGTCGTGATCCTGTTCCTGCTGCTGGGCAACGTGCGCGCCGCGCTCATCGTCGCCCTCGCCATCCCCATGTCCATGCTGTTCGCCGTGGCGGGCATGGTGCGGACCGGGATCAGCGGGAACCTGATGAGCCTCGGCGCCGTGGACTTCGGGATCATCGTGGACGGGGCCGTCGTGATGGTGGAGCACATCCTCCGCCGGCTCGGGGAGGCGACCCGGGAGGAGGGCCGCGCGCCCACCCGCATGGAGCGCGTGTCGCTGGCGTACGAGGCGTCCCGCGAGGTCGCCCGCCCCGTCCTCTTCGGCGTGGGAATCATCATGATCGTCTACATCCCCATCCTCACGCTCACCGGGATCGAGGGGAAGATGTTCCGCCCGATGGCGGAGGTCGTCCTCCTGGCGCTGGCGGGCGCGCTGGTCCTGACGTTCACGCTGGTGCCCGCCCTCGTCGCCCTGCTCCTCGGCGGCCGCGTCGCCGAGGGCGACAACGCGCTGATGCGGGCGGCGCGGTCCGCCTACGCGCCGGCGCTGGACGGTGCGCTGCGCCGGCCCGCGATCGCCGTCGGCGGGGCGCTGCTGCTGCTGGTCGCGACGGCGGCGCTGGCGGCGCGGCTCGGGAGCACCTTCGTCCCGCGGCTCGGCGAGGGGGCCCTGGCCATCCAGCCGGCGCGCATGCCGTCCATCTCCCTCTCGGAAAGTGTCGCCATGCAGGGACGCATGGAGCGGAGACTGCTCGACGCGTTCCCCGACGAGGTGGACCGCGTCTTCGCGCGCACGGGGACGGCGGAGGTCGCCACCGACCCCATGGGCCCCAACGTCTCCGACACCTACCTCATGCTGAAGCCGCGCGAGGGGTGGAAGCGGGCCCGCACGCAGGACGAACTCGCGGACGCCATGGCGGCGGTGCTGGCGGACGTGCCGGGGCAGGCGTACGAGTTCAGCCAGCCCATCGAACTGCGCTTCAACGAACTCATCTCCGGCGTGCGGAGCGACCTCGCGGTGAAGGTGTTCGGCGACGACCTCGACGTGCTCCGCGCGCACGCGGCGAAGGTGGCCGCGATCCTCCAGACGGTCCCCGGCGCCGCCGACGTGAAGGTCGAGCAGGTCACGGGTCTCCCCGTCCTCACCGTCGACGTCGACCGGGCCACCATCGCGCGGTACGGGCTCAACGTCTCCGACGTGCAGGAGATCATCGAGATCGCGGTGGGCGGCCGCGAGGTGGGGGAGTGGATCGAGGGGGACCGGCGGACGCCCCTCGTCGTCCGGCTCCCGCCGGCCATCCGGGACGACCTCGGCTCCCTCCGGAACCTCCCGGTGCCGCTGCCGGAGACGGCGGACGAGGGCGGACACGGGTCGCCGGACGGAGCGGACGACTCCCCGGGGCCGGCCTTCCTGCCGCTCTCGACCTTCGCCCGCATCGACCTGGTCGAGGGGCCCAACCAGGTCAGCCGCGAATCGGGGAAGCGCCGCGTCGTGGTGCAGTGCAACGTGCGCGGCCGGGACCTCGGCACGTTCGTGAAGGACGCGCAGGCCCGCATCGCCCGCGACCTGCCGCGCCTCCCGGAGGGCTGCTGGCTCGGGTGGGGCGGGCAGTTCGAGAACCTCCTCGCGGCGAAGGAGCGGCTCGCCATCGTGGTGCCCCTGGCGCTGTTCCTCATCCTGCTGCTCCTGTTCGCCACGTTCGGGTCGCTGAAGCACGCGCTCCTCGTGTTCACCGGGGTCCCGCTGGCGCTCACCGGCGGCGTGGTGGCCCTCTGGATCCGCGGGCTGCCGTTCTCCATCTCCGCGGGGGTCGGCTTCATCGCTCTCTCCGGCGTGGCGGTCCTGAACGGGCTCGTCATGGTCTCCTTCATCAACCGCCTGCGGGAGGGAGGCGCCGGCCTCGCCGCCGCGGTCCGCGAGGGCTCCCTCGGGCGGCTGCGACCGGTCCTCATGACCGCCCTCGTCGCGTCCCTGGGCTTCGTGCCCATGGCGCTGGCCACGGGGACCGGCGCCGAGGTCCAGCGCCCCCTGGCGACCGTCGTCATCGGCGGACTCGTCTCCTCCACGCTGCTGACGCTGGTCGTGCTGCCGGTGCTGTACCGATTGTTCCACCGGGGGGAGACGGGGAGCGCCGAAGGGAACCCATCTCCGTGCGCGGTTTCGCCGGGAGAGTCGGGGCATGCCGACGGTGCCTGACCCCCCGGCGACGGCTCCCGCCGCGCCCGGGCGGCGGCGGGTGGGCGACCGCGACTGGACGCGCGTGGCGGTCCGGCTGGTCACGGCGACGCTGGCCTACAACGTCATCGAGGCGGTCGTGGCGATCCGGTTCGGGGTCGAGGCGGAGAGCATCGCGCTGTTCGGATTCGGCCTCGACAGCGTCATCGAGGTCTCCGCGGCGGCCGCCCTGCTGTGGCGATTCCGCATGGAGGCGCGAGGAGCGTCCCGGAGCGAGGTCGAGGCGGCGGAGCACCGGGTCCATCGGTTCATCGGCGGGACGTTCCTCGCGCTCGCCGCCTACGTGGTCGTCGAGGCGGGGGGCACGCTGTGGCGGCGCGCGGCGCCGGAGCCGAGCCAGGCGGGCATCCTGCTCGCCTCAGCCTCGCTCATCGTCATGCCGCTGGTCGCGTGGGGGAAACTGCGCGCCGCCCGTGAACTTGACAGCGCGGCGCTCCGCGCCGAGGCCATGGAGACGCTCGTCTGCTCGTACCTCTCCTTCGCGCTTCTCGCGGGCCTCGGCGCCAACGCGCTCTGGGGTGCGTGGTGGGCGGATCCCGTCGCCGCCCTCGCGATGGTGCCGTGGATCGTGAAGGAGGGATTGGAGGGGTGGCGCGGGGGTTGCGCCTGCGGCTGAACACGTCTCCCGTGCGGCCGGCCTAGGAGGTGGTGGGCCGGAGCCGGCTCCGGCGGCAACCGGGTGGCCACCGCAGTGGATACGGCGTGATCGATGGGGGCCTTCATCGGCCCGCCGCCGGGGCGGGGGCTCGCGGCGCGGGGTTTGCGCGCCCGCCGGGCATGACCCGGATCTCCCGCCCCCTCCCCGGGGTCGCCGCGGCCCTCGCGACCCTCCTGCTGCCCCTCGGGGTGTCCGGGGCGGCGGAGGGCGGCGACGGCGCGCTGGCCGTGCTGCGGGCGGACGTGCGGTTCTCCCGGACCGGCAGGGCGCGGGTGCGGCTGGAGGGCGACCTCCGCATGGACGGCGGCGCGTCGGCGGCGGCGGCGCGGACCCTCACGGCGGCCCTGGGGCCGGCGGCGCTCGTTCCCGCCGACGGGGCGCCCCCCCGCGTCGGCGGTGACGCGGCCGGTGGATGGCGGATGGAGTGGCGGGGGCCCTACGGGGGCGGAGGGAGCGTGCGGGCGCGCCTCCTTCCCCAGAGCGGCGTGCTCAGCCTCCGGGTTCGCGGACTCGACGGCGCGTCCCTGCTCGCGGGCGGTCCCTCCGGTGTGCGCGCGGAGGTCGCCGGCGACGGGTTCGGCGGGGACGCCACCGTCGACTTCGAGGAGCGGGGCCCCCGTCGCTGGGCCTACCGCCACGTCGTGCACGCGCCCCCCGTCGGTGGCGGGGGGGGCGGCGGAGGAGGCGGCGGCGGGGGTTCGGGAGGCGGGCCGCCCCCCGCGTCGGGGCTGACCACCATCGCGTCCGGGCAGAACTCGTCCATCACCACCTTCCGGCTGGAGGTGGTCCGGGACGCGGGCGCGTGGCAGGCCCTCTGGGCGGCCCACGGGGGGGGCGGCACGGCGCCCGCCGTCGACTTCACCGCCGATATGGTCGTGGGCCTCTGGCTCGGCGCGCGGCCCACGGGGGGCTACACGGCGAGCATCCAGTCCGTGGTCCCCGCGGGCATCATCGGTGCCCCCTGCACTCCGACCTGGTGCCCGCCCACGGGCGGCGTCGTCTCCTGGCTCGAAATCGCCCCCGGGGCCGGCTGCGTCACCACCCAGGCCCTCACCCAGCCCTTCCACATCGTCCGCGTCCCCCGCCTCGACGGCCCCGTCCTCAACGAGGGCTCCGTCGTCACGTACTGCCCGTAACCTCGCGAACTCGACGACGACATTCCCGGAATGTTGCGTGCGAGTTCGCGGGTCAGCGGTCGGGAACGGTGACCTCCAACCCCTCCGCGGGCGCGGTGAACTCGCCGAGGCTCACCCACGCGTCCCCGCGGTAGCAGGAAAGGGCGACCTTTCCGGCGGGCAGCCCGCGGAGGACGAACCGCCCCTCCGCATCCTCCACGCGGCACCAGGAGGAGACGGCGCCGTCGGGCGGCACGGCGCCCCCGGCGAGGTAGTGGGTGCGGAAGGGCCGGCCGCTCCCGTCCACGAGCCTCCCGCAGAGGACCACGCCGGCCCGCACGCGCAGCACGAGGTCCGTTGCGCCGACCCGGACGCCGCGGACCGCCGGCCCCGACGCGTAGTCCGACTCCCCGCCTCCCGCGATGACCTCGAACGCGTGGTCCGCGAGCCCCTCGATGCGGAACGCACCGGCCCCGTCGGTGTACGCGGTCATCCCCGTGCCGGGCTGCCGCCGATCGACGCCCATGGCCCCCGCGGTCACCGCCACGCCGGCGGGAACCGGCTTCCCGTCCCCGTCCACGACCCGCCCGCGGAGGTCGCCTCCGCGGCGGAGCACGATCTCGACGGGAGGACCGCCCGGGCGCACGCCCGTGGCGTGGGCCTGGACGTAGCCGGGGAAGCCCGTGGCGAGGACATCGTAGGTCCGGCCGGAGTCGAGGGGGACGGTGGTGAACGCGCCGTCGGCGACTCGCAGCGCCAGCGTCTCCCGCCCGCCCACGGGGCTGCCCGCGGGGTGGACGTACAGGTAGCCCTCGACGGCGATGGCTTCGCGGGCCTCGTCCAGCAGTCGCCCCTGCAGCGGTTCCCCCGTGGCCATCTCGATCCGCAGATCCAGCCGGCCGGCGTCGACGCCGCTGACCGCGGTGGCGGCGGCCAGCGGGGACGCCTCGTCGTTCCCCTCGGCGACGGCGCGCACGGTGAGGTCGTAGGCGCCCGGCGCGAGGCCCTCGATCCGGAACGCGCCCTCCGCGTCGGAGAAGCGGCCCGCGCGGAAGCGGCCGTAGTCGGGGTTCCCGTGCTCCGTCCGTCCGAGAACCTGCACCTCGAAGGCGCGGGAGACCGGGGCCCCGGCGGCGTCGACGACCCTGCCGCCGATGGCGAGGCCCCGCTCCAGCGGGATTCGCAGCGGCTCCCCGCCGGGCCGCACTTCGGCGACACGGGAGGGCGCGTAGTGCACCGCGGGATCGCCGCCGCCCGCCGGTTCCGGGGCGGGGGCGGCACCCCCGGCGGCGGCTCGCAGGAACTCCGCGCGGAGGCGGTTCCCCGGCGCCGGGTCCAGGCGCGGGTCCCGCACCTCGACGGCGTAGGTCGCCGCGTCCAGGTCGGGGAACTCGAACGCCCCGCGCTCCCCGGACGTCGCCACCGATGCGGGGCCGCCCGCGAAGGCGGGTTCCCGCCGGGCGAGGAGGACCATCCCGGGGATGCCCTCGCCGGAGAGTCCATCCACGACCACGCCGCGGAGAGGGAGAGCCCGCTCGAGGACGAGGGCGACGGGGCCGGCACCCGGCACGACCCAGGTCTCCGCGCTGCGCCACCCCGGCGCGGCGGCGCGGACGCCCACCCAGCGGGCGGTGCCGAGGCGGTCGACGGTGAACGAGCCGTCCTCGCCGGTCGTGACGTGCCGGGACGGCTCGGGCAGCACCTCCCCCTCGGCGAGGGGGCGATCCATGGGGACGATGGCCAGCCCCACGCCCGCCAGCGCGGTCCCGTCGGCCCGGGTCACGCGGCCGACGACGGCGTCCGCGGCGCCCGCGGGGGCCGCCGCCGTCCCGTCGGTGAGCGGCATCGCGTTGGTGAGCAGGACGGCGCGGCTGGCGGGAGGGACCGGGGCTCCGTGGCGGCGGCCCGCCGCCGAGCCGTCCCCGTCGTCCCGCGCGTCCCTCGGCGCCGAGGCACCGGTCACCGGCCCCCCGTCGGGTCCCGCTCCTTCACCGGCGGGTCGCGGCCCCCCTCCGGAGCCGCCGAGCGTCCACCAGCCGAGGCCCAGCACCAGGACCACCGCCGCCACCGTCGCCGCCTTCGCGCGCGTCCCCATGAGAACCGCTCCCTTCGTCGCATGGACCCACGCCGGCGCCGGCGGCGGACCCTCCCCTTCGAGCAGCGGCGCGAGGGCGACGGCCAGGGCGCGCCCGTCGCCGGGGTCCGCCTTCGCGCCCAGGGCGTCGGCGAGGCGGGCCTGCGCCCGCTTGAGCCGCGACCGCACCGTCTCCACGGGGAGCCCGCCGCGCCGGGCGATCTCCCGCGGCGGCAGGCCCTCGTGGAACCGGAGCAGGATCGTCGTCCGCCAGGGCTCCTCGAGGGCGAGGACGGCGAGCACCACCCGCTCGTGCGATTCGGCGGCTGCGACGAGGGATGCCGTCGACGGGAGCGCCTCCCCCCGCGCCGCCGCCCTCTCGTGGCGACCGGCGCGGGCGCGGCGGCGGTGGAGGTCCACGGCCAGGTGGCGGACCACGGCCGCCAGCCAGCCCCGGGGGGAGCGCCCGTCGCGCGGCGGGGAGCGGAGGGCCCGGAGCCAGGTCTCCTGCTCCACGTCGTCGGCGCTGCCCGGGTCCCGCACCAGGGACCGCGCGAGGGCGCGCACCCACTCGCGGTGGACGAGCAGCGTCTCCACGGGGACGGCGGGGGGGGCGGGGCGGGCGGTGGGCGGGGGCATGGTCCTGTGGGGAGAACGCGCGGCGCCGGCGATCCGGTCCGGTGATTCCCGATCGCCACGGTAGCACCGGGGTGGCGGCAGGCGAGGCGCGCGGCCGCGAACCGGGGCTGCGCGCGGCGGCGCGCGGCGGGGAACCGCCGGTGTCGAGCCCCTCCCCCTCCCGCCACGACGACGACATTCCCGGAATGTCGCGTGCGAGTTCGCGGTCGTCGGCGGCCCCACGGAGGGTCGAACTCGGCGGCGACATTCCGGGAATGATGCCGTCGAGTTCGCGGGGGCGGAGGGGACCCCGCTACCATCCCCCGCCATGACGCTCCTTCCCGTGGGTCTCGGGGCGCTGGGCATCTTCGCGGCCGGGTACTTCCTCTACGGGCGCCACATCGCGCGGCCCTTCGGCCTCGACGCCGGGCGCCCGACGCCGGCCCACGAGCAGCGGGACGGCGTGGACTTCGTGCCCACGCGCTCGCCGATCCTGTTCGCGCAGCATTTCTCCGCCATCTCGGCGGCGGGGCCCATCGCCGGACCCATCCTCGCGGGGATCTGGTTCGGGTGGGGCGCCGCCCTCGCGTGGATCCTCCTCGGCTGCGTGTTCATCGGCGCCGCACACGACTTCGCGACGCTGGTGGCTTCCATCCGCCACCGGGCGCTCTCGGCGGGGGAGATCCTGCGGGAGCGGCTCGGGCGGCGCGCCATGACGCTCTACGTGTCGTTCGTCTGGATCGCGCTCGTGTACGTCATCGTCGCGTTCACGGACATCACGGCGGGAGCGTTCGTGGCGCCGAAGTCCGGTGGCGCCGTGGCCTCCTCCTCGGCCATGTACCTCGTGCTGGCGGTGCTCACGGGACTCGCGCTGGGTCGATTCCGGCTCGGGCTGCTGCCCGTGACGATGGCGGCCGTGCCGCTCCTCGGCGCCGCCATCTGGTTCGGACGGGAACTCCCGCTCATCCTCCCGTCGGCGCTCGTCGTGGGCACGCCCCGCCTCACCTGGGACCTCCTCATCCTCGCCTACTGCTTCGTGGCCGCGCTCCTGCCCATGGGACTGCTCATGCAGCCCCGCGGCTACCTGGGCGGGTTCCTGCTCTACGGGTTCCTGGCCGTGGGCGTCGCCGGTCTCGTCGCCGGCGGCATCGAGGTCCGGGCGCCGGCGTTCCGGGCGTGGGAGGCGCCGGGATCGGGAGCGCCGCTCCTCCCCTTCCTGTTCGTCACCATCGCGTGCGGCGCCTGTTCCGGCTTCCACGGGCTCGTCTGCTGCGGCACCACGTCGCGCCAACTGGACCGCGAGACCGACGCCCCCGCTGTCGGCTACGGGGCCATGCTGATGGAAGGGCTCATCGCCGTCATCTCGCTGGCCTGCGTGATGCGGCTCGCCGTCGGGGATCCCCTGGTCGCGGAGAAGCCCAGCATGGACGCGATCTTCGCGTCCGGCGTCGCCGTCTTCGGCGGCACCCTGGGCATCCCCCGGGACTTCGGGTTCGCGTTCGGGCTGCTGGCGCTCACGACGTTCATCTACGACACGCTGGACGTCTGCACGCGCCTCGGGCGCTACATCCTGGAGGAGGCCCTCGGGCTCGGCGGCGCCGCGGGCCGGGTCGCGGCGACCGCCCTCACGCTCCTCCCGGCGGCCGCGATCCTCGGACTCACCGGCGAGGGCGCGTACCTGAAGGTGTGGGCGGCGTTCGGCACCAGCAACCAGCTGCTGGCGGCGCTCACGCTCATGGGCGTCGCCGTGTGGTTGCGCGGCGAGGGGAGGGCCTCCTGGTTCGTGGCGCTCCCGGCGGTGTTCCTGCTCGCCGTCACGGGATGGTCGCTCGTCTGGACCGTCCTCCACTGGGAGAAGAACCCCGTCGTCGCGGGGATCTCCGTCGTCCTCCTCGGGCTGGCGGGCACGCTCACCTGGGAGTGCGGCCGCGCCTACGTGCGCGGCCCGGCGTCGCCGGCGACCGCCCGGGACGGCGGCGCGGCGGGGGGCGCGTAGGTTGGGGGACGCCTCGGCGAGAGGGGTGATCCTCAGGGACCTGCGCCCCGGGGACATCGGGTGGGCCATCCACCGGCACGGCGTCCTCTACGCCGCCGAGCAGGGGTGGGACGGGACCTTCGAGGGGCTCGTGGCGGAGATCCTCGGCACGTTCGCGCGGGGGCACGACGCGGCGCGGGAGCGGGGCTGGATCGCGGAGGTCGACGGGCGATTCGCCGGCTGCGTGTTCCTCGTGCGGAAGAGCGACACCGTCGCGCAGTTGCGCTGCCTCCTCGTGGAGCCCTCGGCGCGCGGGCGCGGAGTCGGAGGGCGTCTCGTCGCCGAGTGCGTCGCCTTCGCGCGCGGCGCCGGCTACCGCTCGATCACCCTCTGGACCGACGGGGTGCTCGCGGGAGCGCGCCGGCTCTACCGGCGGGCCGGGTTCCGGCTCGTGCGGGAGGAGCCCGTCCGCGCCTTCGGCCACGACCTCAGGAGCCAGGTCTGGGACCTCGACCTCGCCCCTCCGGACTCGACGCCGTCATTCCCGGAATGATGCCGCCGAGTTCGCGGGGGTGACGGGGCCGAACTCGCACGCAACATTCCGGGAATGATGTCGTCGGGCGGGAATCACCGGCCGCGGCGGCGGACGTGCTGGGGACCGGGGCCGGGGACGCGCTCGATGCGGCGGCGGGCCTCGAGGTCGAGCTTGACGGTCACGACGTACCAGGAGACGGAGGAGCCCTTCCACCGCGCCCCGTCGAGGTGGGGCCGCACGAGGCGGGCAAGCCGGCCGAAGGGGACGCCCTCCGGCTCCCGCGGGATCACCGCCAGGAGCGCGTCCCGCATGGACTCGTACTTCCAGCGGTCGATGCGGACTCCGGCCTTCCCCGTCGGATGGAGCGTGGCGACCCGAGCGTCGGGCTTCCGCGCGGTGCCCGTGCTCATCGCGCCGCCAGGGCGCCGGCCATGGCCGCGCGCCGCCGCGCCAGCCGCGCCCGGGCGATGCCGCGCCCTCCCGGCCGGCCGAGGGAGGCACCGAACACGGGGATTCCCATGGCGGTCAGGACCTGGTCGCCGGCGATGAGCCCCGTCAGCGCGCCGCCCTCCATGAACCCCTGGTAATCGGTGCTCGTGTGCTCGCCGCAGAAGTGGACGTTCCCCTCGGCCGCGATCTCGGCGCCGCAGAACGCCGTGTACTGGCCCACGAGGTAGGAGGAGTACGCCCCCCGCGTCCAGCGGAACGACGGCCAGTGGACGCGCACGGCGCGCCCGTCGTGGGCCGCCGCGGCGCCGGGGAACACGCGGTCGAAGCCCGCGAGGAACTCCGCCGTGCGCTCCTCCGTCGTCCCCTTGCCCTGTGCGGCGCCGTGCGCCCCGCCGGTGAAGTTCGTGATGATGCCGGCCGCGCCCGGCTGGAGCCGGCTGGTCTCCCAGGAGCACTGGAAGGGGAGGTCGGTGAAGACCTCGCCGTTGGAGCCCTGCTTGCGCCACACCCGCTCCGAGAACCCGACCATGAGCTTCGCGTTGGTCCCGTAGCCGATCTCGGCGATGGCGCGCGTCTTCACCGGCGAGAGATCGAGATTCAGCGCCACCTCGCGGAGGATGGAGAACGGGAGCGCGAAGACGACCCGGTCCGCCGCGACGTCCACGCTCGCTCCGCCGCGGTCGAAGGTCAGCAGCACGCGGCCGTCCGCCGCCCGGCGCGCCGCCGTCAGCACGTGGCCGAGGCGCACCTGCCCTTCCCCGAGCCCCTCGTGGAGCCCCCGGATGATGGCGTCGTTGCCGTCCTTCAGCCGGAACCGCTCGTCGGAGTCGCCGAACACCGCGAACTTCTCCAGGTCCGTCGAGATCATCAGCAGGAAGTTGAGAGCGTTGGAGATGTCCGTCTCGAGGCCGTACTCGGTCGTGTAGGCGACGTCGAGCAGCGCCCGCACGGGGCCCTCCACGCCGGCCCCGTCGAGCCACTGGCGGATGGAGAAGGCGTCGAGCGCCTCCCCCCCGTTGGGCGCGTCCCACGTGACGCCGGCTTCGGGATCGGCGAGAGTCGCCAGCGCCTCGTCCACCTTCGCCGCGACGGGCGCGAACCCCTCCAGGACCTCCGCCTCCGTCATGCGGCGGCCGGCGATGTGCGCCAGCCACGGGGCGAGCGCCGCGTCGTCCTCCTGGAAGTCCAGCAGCGGGAGCCCCATCTGCTCGGCGAGCCCGCGCATGGTCTCGTGGTCGGTGTCGATGAGTTCGGCGCCCAGTTCGCAGGACTGCGTGCCGAAGGTCTTCCGATCCGTGAACATGCGCCCGCCGACGCGGTTGCTCGCCTCGTAGATCTCCGCCACCACCCCGCGGCTGGCGAGGATGCTCGCGCAGTGGAGCCCGGCGACGCCGGCGCCCACGATGACGACCCGCCCGCCCCCCGACCCGCGACCGCGGCCGTTCGCGCCTCCCGTCCCCGCGCACCCCGCGAGGAGCGCCGCGCCCGCGACGGCCGCTCCCCGCCGCAGGGCGTCCCTGCGGGAGAGCGCGTCGCGGCGCAGCGCCGCGAACTCGTCCGCGGGGATGCCGGCCGCGGCGGCGGCGCGGGCCTCGCGGAGGGAGCGGATGACGTAGCGCATCAGGGGCGTGCGGGCCATGGGGTCCTCCTTCCGGGACGGGGGAATTCTGCGGGTTGTCGACGGGGAGCGCAACGGGAACCCCGGATCGCCCCGCCGGTTCGCCCGAACCCTCCCCCCGGGCGGGGGTTGCACGCCGCGCCCTCGGCGTTGACCCCGGCTCCGGGGGGGTCGTAGAGTAGGCGACGCTCCCGGGATCGAGCCGCCGCGGACGAAGCGCGGGCGCCATCGATCGGGGAGGGTGGGCCAGGGAGGATCGAGTGCGCGTGTCTGCGGGAATGGCGGTGCTGCTGCTCTCGGCGGCGACGGCGGCGGTCCCCGGATGTTCGCGGGAGGGGACCCCGCCCATGCCCGGCGGTGCGACGGTCGTCCACCCTGCGCCGCCCCCCATGATCCTCCCCTCGCTCCGCCCGGCCCGACTGCCCGATCCCGAGGAGGGCGTCGCCCTGGCCATCGTGTTCGACACCTCCGGGAGCATGGGGGAACCGGTGGCCGACGGGAAGGGAGGCACCGAGGTGAAGCGCCTGGTGGCGCTGCGGGCCCTCGGTGCGGTGGTGGATCGCATCGACGCTTGGCGGAGCGCCGCCCCGCCGGACGCGCCGCGGCGCGTGGACGCCGCGCTGGTGGTGTTCAACGAGCAGCGCGGGAGCACCGTCCTCCCCATGGCCCCCCTCGACGTGGCCGCGTTCCGCGCCTGGATCGAGGGGCACCGGGTTTCGAGCGGCCCGACGCCCCTCGGCGACTCGCTCCGGAACGCGGCCGAGGCGGTGATCCCGTCCGCCCTCGTCCACAAGCACGTCATCGTGGTGACCGACGGGGAGAACTCCACTCCGCCCGCGCCGGGGCCCATGCTGCGGGCCGTGCGCGAGACGGCCGCGGCGTGGAAGACCGCCGTGCGCGCGCACTTCGTCGCGTTCGACGTGGACGCGAAGGTGTTCGATGCGGTCAAGGCGGAGGGCGCGACCGTGGTCTCCGCATCCGACGCGAGGATGCTGGAGGAGCGGTTGCGCACCATCGTCGAGAACGAGATCCTGCTGGAGTCGGACGCGCCCGCGGCGGGCGCGCCCGGCGGGCGCTGACCCGGCGAGACCCGGTCAGGGAAGGAGGCGCACATGGGCCTGTTCCGCGCGTTCAAGCGGGTGTTCGTCTGGCTCGGCCTCATGGCGGAGCAGGCGACGGAGACGGACGCCATCAACCAGGCCATGGTGGAGCGGGGCATCCGCGATGCCAAGTCCAAGGCGGACAAGGCCCACTACGCCAACGGCCAGCTGGCGGGCCAGATCGCCCTGCTCAAGGATCAGGTCAAGCGGCAGGAGCGCCGCAAGGCGGAACTGACCGGGATGCTCCAGGCGGCCATCGCCGTGAACGACGAGGCCAACGGCTCCGTCTACGCCGAGGAACTGGGCACGCTCGAGGCGGACATCCAGGAGAACGTGGGCCAGCTGACCCATCTGGAGGAGATGTACCAGCAGAACACGCAGATCATCGCCCACAGCCTCCGCGAGATTCAGAAGTTCGAACGGGACTTCCAGCAGTTGAAGGTCAAGGTCGCGATGGGGCGCTCGCTGGAGAACCTCGCGGGCCTGATGAAGGGCTCCATCACGGAACTGCAGGGAATGATGGGCGGCGAGATGGGCCAGTCGATGCAGCAGTTGCGCCAGTCCGCGGCGTCCGGGGAGGGCCAGATGCGCGCGACCCTCGACCTGGCCAAGGAGATGGGCTCCTCCGTCCAGCGGCAGCAGGAGATGCGCAAGGCGCGGGGCGCGATGCTCTTCCAGGAGTACAAGAAGAAGATGGGCATGGTGCAGGGCGAGGCGGCGCCGCCGGAGGCGACGCCCCCGGGCGGGGAGCGCCAGAAGATCGCCGAGTAGGCCGGAGCAGGGGAGGGAAGCATGCAGGCACCGGCGCAGCCGGCGGGTGGAGGCATCACCGCGCTCGGCAAGTTGATCCTCACGCTCCTCGTCCTCGGCGTGGTCGGGTTCGGCGGGTGGCGGTGGTACGACGGCATGCGCGCGTCCGCGCCGGAGACGCCGCCGCCGACGGGCACCGGGCCGGGCGGCTCTCCGGCGCCGGTCCCCTCCACCGGGAACACGCCGCCCGCGCGCGGCGGGAACCAGCCCGCCGCGGTGCCCACCGGCCCCGCCCCCTCCTCGGAGGAGGTCATCGCGCCGGAGGAGGAGCCGCCGTCGCTGGCCGCCGCCGCGGCGTACCTCCCGAAGGACGGAGTCGTCGACGTGGAGATCTCCGAGTACGCCGGGTATGCCGGGCTCGTCGCCGCCAACGGCGGCCTCGCGCCCAATCCCGACTCGTTCTTCGCCCGCAAGCACGGCTTCCAGGTCCGTCTCTCGGTGGAGGAGTCGGAGGGGTTCGACCGCCTCAACTCCGGCAAGGTCGCGGCGTCCGCCACGACGGCGGACGTGCTGGCGGTGCTCGGGAAGCAGTTCCAGGTCGTCGTCCCTGCCCAGTTCGCGTACTCCCGCGGCGCCGACTCCGTCGTGGTCGCGGCGGACGTGAAGCGCATCAACGACCTGAAGGGCCGCGTCATCGCCACGGTCCAGTTCCTGGAGACGGACTTCTTCCTGCGCTACCTCGTGACGGAGTCGGGCATCGCCATCAAGGTGCTGCCGGACCTCGGCACGCCTCCCGACCCGGACGCGGTGAACGTCGTCTACTGCCCCGACGTGCCGGAGGCGGCGACGCTCTTCCTGAAGTTCCTGCGCGCCGGGCACCCCGGCGTGGCGGGGTTCGTGGGCTGGGCGCCGCACACGACGGAGACCGTCACGAAGGCCGCGGGGAAGGCCCACATCCTGGCGAGCACCGCCAACATCCTCGTGGTCGCCGACGTGCTCATCGTCAACAAGGGGTTCGCGCAGCAGCAGCCGAAGATGGTCGCGGGGCTGGTGGAGGGCCTGCTGGAGGGCAACCGCTGGCTCCGCGGGAATCCCGAGCCCCATCTCGCGGCGCTGTCGACGGCCTTCAAGTGGGACCGCAAGGCCGCGCTGGAACAATTGAAGAAGATCCACTTCTCCAATCTCGCGGAGAACCTCGCGTTCTTCGGCGGCTCCATCGACGCCGGCGGCTCCTTCGGCGGGATCTACCAGTCCGCCGTGTTCGCGTACGGGCCCGACGTGGCGGGCGACGCGCCCGATGCCGACCGTTTCCTCGACCTCGCGCACCTTCGGGCGCTGAAGGCGGCGGGGGCCTATCCCGACGAGGGCGTCGCCATCGCCCCCACGAGCCCCGGCGCCCGGGCCGGCGTCGAGAAGGACCCCCTCCTCAGCAAGAACATCCGCTTCCTGTTCGAGGCGAACTCCGAGGCCCTCGACATGAAGGACGAGTCCAACGTGAAGTCCCTGGCGGACGTGAAGAAACTCCTCCAGGTGGCGCCCGGCTCCGTGCTGATCCTGCGCGGACACGTGAGCGCGGAGAAGGTGACCGAGTTCCGGGCGCAGGGGGAGTCCTTCTTCCGCACGGTGACCCTGCAGGCCAAGGAGAAGAGCAAGCGCCGCGCGGCGGAGATCAAGCGGATCCTCGTGGACCAGCACGCCGTGGACGGCGGCCGGATCGAGGTCGAGGGGAAGGGCTGGGACGAGCCGCTTCCCGGCCCGCCGGAGCAGAGCCGGAGGGTCGAGGTCCTCTGGTTCACGCTGGAGTAGGGGACCCCGAGGCCGCGTGGTCGCCCACCGCCCCGGCTACCGCTGGGAGTTCCTGCGGAGCCCCCACCACGCCGCCCTCGGACTGCTCACGCTGGGCATCGGCTTCCTGACGGGACAGGTCTTCCCGTTCCTCGTGGGGGCGGGCGCCTACGCGCTGGGCTGGATCTACCTCCCCGACATGGGTTTCTTCCGGCGATGGGTGGACGGGCGCTACGACGCCGCCGCGCGCGCCGCCGCCGCCGCGGAGGTGGCCGAGTTCGTGCGCCGCCGCGACGGGCTCGTGCAGTCCCTCGCGCGATCGCGGCGGGAGCGCTACGCGGAGATGGCGGACGTCTGCCGGGACATCGAGCGTGCCAACGAGGCCGTCGGCGCCGGGGACACGGATCCCGGCACCGATCCGCGACTCCGCAAGCTCGACGAACTGGCGTGGACCTTCCTCCGGCTTCTCTCCTTCGAGCAGGCGCTGGAGGAGTTCCTCGAGACGGAGCGGAGGGAGGACCTGCCGAGGGCGCTGGAGGACGCGCGGGACGAGGCGGGGCGGCTGGGGCGCGAGTGCGCGGAACTGAAGGAGAACGGGGGCGGCCTCCCGCTCCAGGCGCGGGAGCGGCTCCTCCAGTCGGCGACGGAGCGCGTGGCGGTGCTGGAGAAGCGGATCCACCGCGTGCAGCAGGCGCGGGACAACATGGCGCTGGTCTCCTCCGAGCAGGAGCGGCTCGTCCAGCAGGTGAAACTGGTGCGCGCGGACGTGGTGGCCACGCGGAACGCCGACGCGTTCTCCACGCGGATCGACGCGTCCGTCGAACACCTCGGCGAGACCAACCGCTGGCTCGCCGAGATGGAGGATTTCCGGGACATCGTCGGCGACATGCCGCGCACCGACCTCCGCGTGGGCTACGCGTCCGTCGCCGAAGGGCCTCCTTCCGACGAGGGGGGCGGGCAGTGGGGACGGCGCGGCAGACGACGGGAGGCGAACTGATGGCGGAATCGAAGCGCGCGCCGCGGGCTCCCTCCGGGCCCGCTCCCGGGGCCGCGGGGAGCGACGCCGCTCCGGCTCCCGTCCCCGCCACTGCCGAGGGGACCGGGGCCGCCGCGGCGCCCGCCGCCCGGAATCCCCTCCGGGGCTGGGCGCTGGACCTGGCGCGGCGCTGGAACAGCGGGGCCTACTCGGTGTTCGTCCTCCACGGGAACATCTTCGATCTCTTCCCCGTTCAGGACGGGGACGCGACGCGGTTCGTGTCGCTCAAGGCGTTCCTCGCGCGCCGGATCTTCCCCGACCGCGGGATGCTGCTCTTCTACGACGTCGCCGACGGGCTGACGTTCGGCAACGCGGAGATGCAGGGGCGCTTCTTCGAGTGGCTGGAGGTCTACGACCGCGTGGAGAAGACCGACTTCCACGTGCAGGGTCCTCCCCGGGAGTTCCTGCGGCTCGCTCCGCTGCTGCGCCGCTTCTTCCTCCGCACGATGGAGGAGCAGGGCGCGCGGCGCGGCGTCACGCTGGTGGTCGACTTCGCGGAGAAGATCGTCCCCGCGTCGGAGGAGTCCGGCGCGAGCCCGGACGAGCGGCGCGCCCTCGTCACGCTGCTGAAGTGGGCGACGGCGGGGGAGATGCGCCGCCTCGACGTGAGCGTGCTCCTGGTGACGGAGACGGTGGGGGAACTCCACGCCGACCTGCTGCGCAATCCCCACGTCGCGCAGGTGTCGCTGGACCTGCCGGACCGGGACGGGCGCCTGGAGTTCCTCCGCTCCGACGCGGCGCGCGCATCCGGCGAGGGGAGGCCGCTGGCGGAGTGGTGCGACCTCTCCGAGGAGGACCTGGCGACGCGCACGGCGGGACTGTCGCTCGTGCGCGTCGGGAACCTCCTGGCGGAGGCCGCGCGCAACGACGCCCGCGTCACCATGGCCCACCTGTCGCAGGCGAAGAAGCGGCTCATCGAGGAGTTCTGCCAGGGGCTCGTGCGCTTCAAGGACCCGAAACCGGGCGTGGGGCTCGACCGCGTGGCGACGCACGCGGCGGCGAAGGAGCGCCTCCGGGAACTGGCGTGGCTCATCCGCGAGGGGAAGGTCGAGGTGCTGGAGCGCGGCGTCCTCCTCCCCGGTCGCGTGGGCGTGGGGAAGTCCTTCCTCGTGGACTGCTTCGCCAGCGAGTGCGGGCTGCCGGTCATGGAGATCGGCGAGTTCCGCTCCAAGTGGGTGGGCGACACGGAGCGGCAGCAGGCCCGCATCCTCATGACCGTGCGCGCGCTGGGCCCGGTGGTGGTGGTGGTGGACGAGGCCGACGCCGTGTTCGGGAACCGCTCCGCCGATGGGGACAGCGGCGTGTCGAGCCGCGTGTTCGCCGCCTTCGCGGCGCACATCGGGGACTCCTCGCTGCGGGGTCGCGAACTGTGGATCGCGATGACCTCCCGCCCCGACCTCCTCGCCATCGACATGAAGCGGCAGGGGCGGTTCGGGCTCTGCATCCCGCTCTTCCCGGCCCAGTCCCCGGACGAGGTGGTCGAACTGTTCGCGGTCGTCGGGCGGTCGCGGGGGATGGCGGTCGAGGGGGCCATGGCCGAGTACGTGCGGACCGGCCTCGGCGAGCGCGCGCTCACGGGGAGCGACGTCGAGGCCATCGTCATCCGCGCCCGGGAACGCGCCGTCATTGCGCGGCGGGACGGGGATGTCCGCGTGGAGGACCTCGAGGCGGCGGTGGACTCGTTCATCGACCCGCTGGACCCGGATCTCCTCGCGGCGCAGGAACTGGCCGCCGTCCTCGCGTGCTCCGACCGCCGCTACCTCCCCGAACGCTGGCGCGACGCGGACCGGGGCGCGATGGCGGCGACCTTCGCCGAGCTGCGGCGGCGGCTCGGGGGGCGGTAACCCACCGAACTCGCACGCATCATTCCGGGAATGTTGTCGTCGAGTTCGGGGTCAGGCGGCGGGGAGGCGGTCGCTGGTGGGGCCGCCGTAGCCGGTGTACTCGGTCATGACGTCCTTGGGGTACTTGCGGCCGACGTTCATGCCGGCGAAGACCTCCGCCACGAACTCCTTGCGGTTGTTTCCCGCGTAGGCGCTGACGTCCCCGGCATGGGTCGCCTTCTGGCTGAGTCCGGATCCCGTCTCCCAGAACGCGTCGCCCAGCGCGCGCTCGTGGAGGTTGTGTCCGATCTCGTGGATGCAGGTGACCGAGACGGGCGTGAAGCCGGGATTGTCCATGGAGGAGACCCCGGCGACGCCGGTGCCGCCGACCGCGGTGCGGCCGAGGGTGATCCAGCACACCTGGTTCCACAGGGCGTCGCGGTGGAACGTCCGGTTCTGCGCCTCGTAGGACTGCGTGCAGTAGACGCGGATCTCCGCCGGAAGCGCGAAGTGGTGCCCCGTCACGGTCTCGATGGCCTTGCGCACGCCCGCTTCCTTCTCGCCGGCCTGCTTGTCGTCGGCGTCCTTGTAGACGACGATCGTGGACCCGGCGGCGTTGAAGCGCACCTGGGAGAAGACCTTCACGCCACCGGTCTGGCGCATGAAGGTGCCGACCTCCATCGAGATGAGAGCGTTCTTCCGTTCGGCGCTGAGCATGGTTCCCTCCTCGTCGACTCCCTCGGGACTCGCCGACACCCGTGTCGCGGCGAGCGCGTGCGGGCGGAGTATAGCCACCGATCTCCGCGACGGCGAACGGCGCTTGCCCCCGGTCAGCGCAGGCGGAGGAGCAACGGGTCCTTCTCCGCCGCGCGGGCGGTCGCCAGCGCGAGCGCGAGGTCGGCCGCGGCCCCGGGACCGAGGTCGGCCTGCAGTTCGGCCGCGGCCTGGAACGCGGAGAAGCGGAGCATCCGGTCGCGTGCGCCGAGCGCGGCGGCCACCGGAGCGGCCGCGCCGGCCGCGCGCGTCCGACCGAGGGCGCGGACGGCGTTGCGGCGCGCCATGAGCGGGGCCGTCTCGTCGCCGGCGACGCGGCCGAGCGCGGGGAGGGAGGCCTCGCCCTGCGCCGCAAGCCGGTCCAGCGCGGCGAGGCGGACGGGGAACGCGTGGTCGGGCCCGAGCGCGCCGGCCAGCGCGTCGATGTGGTCGGCGCCGCCGGCGGCGGCGAGGCAGGTGACGGCGGCCACGGCGGTGCGCTCCTCCTCGGCGAGGAGCAGGCCCTTCACCGCCGGCGGAGCGGAGCCCAGCGCCGTGAGCGTGGAGAGCACGGTCGCGCGGCAGGGCGGGTCCCCTTCCAGCATCTCGCCCAGCCGATCCAGGGCGGCCCCCGCGCGCAGCGTCCCCAGCGCCCGCACCGCGCCCTTCCGCACCGCGGGGTCCTCCTCGCGGGTGCGCTCCACGAGCCGGGGGACGACCTCGTCGGCGGGGAAGCGGCCGAGCGTGGACTCCACGGCCCGGAACTCGAGGCCGTCCTTCGTCCCCACGCGTTCCAGCGCGCGCGCCAGCGCGGGCGCGCCCAGCGCGACGAGCCGCTCCCGCGCGACGGGCACGACGACGCGCTGGTCGCCCACCTCCCAGCGGCACGCGACGGCCCACAGTCTCTCCAGGTCGTCGACGGGCGTCCCGTCGGGCCCGGCGACGCGGCCGTCGCGATCCACCTCCGCCCGCGCCGCCTCCTCCGTCATGGAGGTCGTCCCCGGGTCGCCGCTCCCCCCGGCCGCCTCCGGGGAGGGCTCGTCGAGTCCCGCGCCCACGAGTTCCTTCGTCCAGGTCGCGCCGTCCCGCTGCTTCTCCGTGTGGACGTCGCTCCCGCCGGCGTCGAGGAGCAGCCCGATGCCGCCGGTGCCGCGTGCCATGCTGGCCCCGCCCTGCGCACCGCCCGGGTTGACCGCCGCGTAGCCGTCGTTGCCCCCGCCGTCGAAGAGGAGCGCCACGGAGTTCGTGAGCGAGCCCCCCTGGGTGCCGCCGGAGCCGGCGTAGTAGTCGTCGCCGCCCCGATCCACGAGCATCCCCACCGCGTAGTCGTGGGCGCCGCCCATGCCGACGCCGTTCTTCAGGTAGTAGAGGTCGCTGCCCGCGCGGTCCACGAGGATGCCCGCGGACAGGTGGATGCCGGAGCCCTGCCCGTACTGGCCGAGGTTGTAGGTGTCGTTCCCGTCGCCGTCCACCAGGATGCCGAGCGCGTACCAGTAGGACGCCCCCTGACCGTAGATGTCCGCCATGTAGCGGTCGTTCCCCCGGACGTCCACGAGCACGCCGACGCCGCCGGACGCGTCCGGCCGCATGCCGATGGAGAAGCCCTGGGAGAGGGACTGGTACCGGTCGGTGTAGAGCGGCGCGTGCACGTGGACGCCGCCCGCGTCGTACACGTCGTTCCCGTCCAGGTCCGCCAGCACGCCGCAGCCCCGCGTCGAGGCGAAGCCCTCGCCGTAGAGGTCGCAGTGGTAGAGGTCGTTCCCGCCCCCGTCCAGCAGGAGGCCGATGCCGAACGCGCCCGCGCCGATGCCGAAGTCGCGGCAGCGGTAGACGTCGTCGCCCCCCTCGTCCACGAGGACGCCGACCCCGCAGATGCCCGCGCCCAGCGACGCGTGGCCGCCGTCCCAGAAGTCGTCGCCGCCGCCGTCCCACTGGATGGCGATGCCGCCCAGCGCGGCGCCGAAGGAGAGGTCGTCCCGGCCGACGTAGCGATCGTCGCCGGCGAGATCGATGCGGATGGAGACGGGACGGTTCCGGAGGATGGACGCGGACGCCCCCCGCCGCCACACGTCGTTGCCGCCCAGGTCGATCACCACGGCGGCGTCGTCCCCCTCGTCGTGGACGTCGTCGCCGTAGCCGGAGATCACCACGTCGCCGAACTCGTCGGAGAAGCGGTGGGTCCCCGTCCAGGCGGGGTCCTCCGGTGCCGCGCCGCGGAGCGCGGCGACCAGGTCCGCCACCGCTCGGAGCAGTCCCCGCGCCGGACCGTGGAGGAACTCCGGGCGGATCGCCCGCGCGGCGTCGAGGAAGGCGTCGTCGGCGAGGTCCGGCGCGTCGACGGGGGTCACCGGCTTCTCCACCTGGGAGTGGAGGGCCTTGCGGAGCAGCGGGGCGGCGGCCGAGGCGGGAGCGGGCAGGGCGCGGCCGACCCAGTCCCCGTCCACCAGCACCAGGGCGAGGAGGTGGCGGAACGCGCCCGCGACCTCCGGCGGCAGGTGCTCGACGGGCGTCGCCGCGGCGGACTTCGCGGACTGCTGCCGGAACGTGCCGGCTCCCTCGGCCAGGAGCCCCTCGGCGCGTTCGAGGATCGCGACCGGATCCCCGCCCCGCACCACCGCGTCCCACGCCCCCGCCTCCCGGCCCACGGACAGCGGATCATCCAGCGCCCGGTTCACCACGGCCAGCCGGAAGGGATCCTCGATGGGGCGCTTCTGGAAGCCCATGTCGGCGCGGGTCGCGTTGAGCACGTCGAGGCCCCGGTCGAGGAGGGCGAGCTCCTCCTCCCGCCAGAACCCCGGCGGGTCCGCGGGCGGGGCCGGCGGGGGAGGGTCCTCCGCCGCCGCGGGGGACGCCGTCAGCGCGGCGAGGGCGAGGAAGAGCCATCCCCTCCCGCGGAGGGTGGGGGCGAGGCGGGCGGGTCCGGTCATGGACGCATCTTTACGCGGACCCGCCGCCGGGCGGGCGACGGATCGGTGCGCGGGGTTTCGGGATTCCGGCCGCGGGGGGCAGGATGGTCCTCCCGGGGTGCGCGGGCGCCCCTCGCGGAAGGAGACCCCCATGCCGACGAAGGACCTGCTGCTCGAGTCGATGCTGCGCGAGTGCGATCTCTGCATCCACCTCCACGGGAAGATCCCCCCCGGCACCGAGGGGTTCCGCTTCACTCCCGGCCAGCGGAGCACGCTGGAACTCCTGCGCTACGTCTCCGTCCTGGGCCCGGCCATCGTGCGCTCCATGCTGGCCAACTCCTGGGATCCCTACAAGGCGCTGTCGGAGGAGTCGAAGTCGATGGAGTTCGCCGGCTTCCCCGCGGCCATGGAGCGCCAGAAGGCCGCCCTCCGGGAGACCTTCGCGGGGATCACCGATGGGGATCTGGCGGACCGGGAGTTCACCCTTCCCTGGGGCGCGACGCGACCCCTCGGCCAGGCGCTGCTGGAACTCCCCTACGCATCCCTCGTCGCCTACCGGATGCAGCTGTTCCTCCATGCCAAGGCGGCCGGGAATGGCAGCATCGGCACCGCCAACTGCTGGGGCGGCATGGACGCTCCCCCGGCCGGATAGTGGCGGGGTCCGCCGGCGCCGACGGGGACGGGCCGCTCGTCCGGAGCGTCGCCGACACGGCGCTCTGGACCGCGGGACTGCGTTTCGAGGAGTCCCGTCGGCGGGACGCGCTGTTCCGCGATCCGCTGGCGGAGCGTCTCGCCGGCGATCGGGGACGGGAGATGGCGCGCCGGATGGCGAAGAGCCCGTGGGCGTTCACCGTCCGCACGGTCCTCTACGACGAGGCGGTCCGGCGGCTCGTCGGCGAGGGAGCGGACCTGGTCCTCAACCTCGCCGCGGGCATGGACACGCGCCCCTACCGCATGGAACTCCCGCCGACCCTGCGGTGGGTCGAAGTCGACCTCCCCGATCTCCTGGCGGAGAAGGAGCGACTTCTCGCCGACGAGCGGCCGGCGTGCGCGGTGGAGAGGGTCCCGCTCGATCTCGCCGACGGCGCCGCCCGGCGCGCGCTCCTTGCGCGCCTGGGTGCCGGCTCGCGCCGGATGCTGGTCCTGGCCGAGGGGCTCCTCGTGTACCTGAGGGAGGCGGAGGTCGCCGACCTGGCGCGCGACCTGGAGGCCGTTCCGTGCGCGCGGCACTGGGTCGCCGACCTCTGCACCCCGCGACTCCTCGCCATCGTCAGCAAGGGCTACGAGCGGGAGTTCGACGGCGCCGCTCCCATGTACTTCGCGCCGCGCGAGGGCCCCGCGTTCTTCGAGCCGCTGGGCTGGCGCGTCGCCGAGGTCCATTCCGCGCTCCCCACCGCCGCGCGCCTCCGGCGCCTGCCGTGGTTCCTCCGCCCGCTGGCGTGGCTCCCCGACTCCCGCGGTGCGAAGCCGGACAGCGTGTGGGGAGGCACGGTCCTGCTGGAGCGGGCCGCCCCCGCGAAGGAGCCATCGGCGGAGCGCGGCGGGAAGTAGCCTCGGCCGCGGGCCCGCGGGGCCGTAGGATGCTCGGCGCGCCGCCGGCAGGGGCGGGCAGGAGCGCGGCATGGCCACCATCCTGGTGATCGAGGACGACGACCTCACGCGCAACACCATGCAGGCGCTGCTCAAGTACGAGGGTCACGAGGTCCTCCTCGCCGCCAACGGTCACCAGGGGCTGCTCGTGGTCCGGGATCGCCGCCCCGCGCTCATCCTCTCCGACGTGCGCATGCCCGGCATGTCCGGCATGGAGTTCTGCCAGGAACTGCGGAAGGACCCCGAGGTCGGGGACACCTACGTCATCCTCGCCACGGGCCACGACACTCCCGACGTCCGGACCGAGGGCATCGCGGCGGGCGCCGACGACTACATCGGGAAGCCCGTGCGCTCCGACGACCTGAACGCGCGCGTGCGCATGGGGCTCCGGATCCGGGGGCTGCAGCGCGACGCGGCGCGGCTGCGCGGCGCGCTGGACGGCAGCGAGAAGCTCCGCGCCGGGATGGAGAAGACCGTCGAGAAGGTCATCTCCCTCCGGGGGCACCTGATGACCGCCGTCGGCACGATGCTGGATCACGCGCGCAAGGCCGAGGACGCCGCCCGCCGCGGCGACGTCGTGACCTCCCTCGCGTCGCTGGAGGCCATGCGCGCCGAACTGGAGGGCCTCCGCGGGCGGCTGGTGCCGAAGGCGTAGCGGATGCGCGTCACCTGCGCGGCGCTGATCGTCCTCGCCTCCGGCGGGACGGTCGCGGCGCAGGAGAAGGTGCCTGTCGAATCGGCCGTGGCGGGTGCGCGTGCCCTCCAGGCGCGGGAGCAGTGGGGCGCGGCGGCGGCCGCGTGGCGTGCGATCCTCGACGAGAACCCGGGGTCCGCGGACGCACTGGCCCGGCTGCACGACATCGAGGCCGGCATCATCGAATGCCTCATGCGCGCCGACGTGCCCGAGCCGACCTCCGCATCGCTCCTCGGCCTCGGGCCCGAGGAGTTCTCCGAGCGGGGAGGCCGCGTGCGCCTCTCGTACGAAGGCCCTCCCAAGGGAGATGCGTGGGTCTCCGGGAGGGGGGTCCACCTGCTGGTCGTGTCCCTCGCGGGCGACGTGAGCGTCGACCTCGTCGCGAGCGCGACGACCAGGGCCGAGGACAAGTACGGGACCACGATCCTGCTCATGTACGGCGACGAGGGGAGGGCGGGCTACCGCGTGACGCCCGGCTTCCGCTTCCTCGACAACCAGTCGGGCACCTCGTGGGAACTGGAGACCACCATCGAGCGCCTCGACCCGCGTTCCGGCTCGACGACGATCGCCCGGCGCCGCTCCGAGTCGGTGGGCGGATTCGAGGCGATCCAGCGCGTGAGCGTCCGGCGGTCGGGAGCGCGGATCTCCGTCTCCGTCGACGGACGGAACACCCTCGCCGCGGCCGACGGGAAACTCCGCGCGGGCAGGCTCGTCGTCGGGGCGCAGGGGCTGCGTTCCCTCCGCGTCGAGGGAACCGTGGAGGCGGAGTCCCTCCAGCTGCTCCGCGAGTTGTTCTGGGACGACGTCCGCGAGCGATGGATCCGGCGGGAGTACGACCGCCGCCGGGCGCTTCCGGCGTGGGTGCTGGCGGCGGAGGCGGCGGCGCCGAAACCAGCGCCGACGGAGAAGCCGAAGGGGTCGGCTGCCGGGGGCCCCGCCCCCTCCGCCGCGGCGCGGCGCCTGCTCCCGACGGATGCGCCCCATCCCGCACCGCAGGAACTCCGACGCGTCCTCGCGGAGCGGGCGGCGCGGCGGAGCGATCCGTTCCTCGAGTACGCGGCGTCCAACCCGGCGCTGCCTCCGCGGACCGCCCTCTACGTCCGCGGGCTGGCGGCGTTCGATCGCGGCGAGTTCGCGGACGCAGCCGCGCTGCTGACCGAGTTGCTGGGGCTGGAGCCCGACTTCGCGCGCGCCCGCGTCTGCCGTGGCGCCGTGCGCCGGCTCCTGCGCGACGTGGCCGGGGCGCGGGAGGACCTCGACGCGGCCCACGTGGCGGGGATCACGGACCCCGTTCCGGCGGAGGAGCGGGCCCTCCTGGAGATCGCCGCGGGGTCCGTGGCGCAGGCGGCGGCGGGGCTCGACGCGGCGGCCGCCCGCGCGGGGCCGGACGAGCGCGTGGACCGCCTGCGCCGTGATGTTGCCGCGTGCCTGAAGGGGCCGGCGTGGCGGCTGCCGTACCACCACGTCTCCCGCCACGTCAACGGCTCGGGCAACGGCACGCAGGCCACGTGCAACGATGCGGTCCGCGAGGTGCTCCGCGCCTGCGACGCCTTCGCGGCGCGGCTGCCGGGCCTGGCCGGCGCGCCCCACCCCCTCCGCGTCCGCGTCTTCGCCGACCGGGCGGGATTCGATGCGTACGCGGCTCGACTGGGGCGGGCGCCCCGGGACGGCGTGGCGCACCACCGCGCCCTCGGCGAACTGATCCTCCTCCCGCCGGAAGGCGAACCCCGGGAGGCCTACCTCCGGGCGCTCTGGTACGAGTGCTTCCACGCCTTTCTCGCCGGCGCCCCGGGGGACGTTCCCGCCTGGGTGCGCGAGGGATTCGCGGAGGCCTTCGCGTGGACGCGCGGCCGGGGGGACGCCCCGCCCCGGGAGGCGGATCCCGCGGCGTGGGAGCGGGTGGACGGCGCCCCGCCGCCCGGCGCGGAGGACCTCCGGGCCCTGTTGGCGCTGCGGTCCGACGCGCCGGACGCGGAGGACGGGTCCGGGACCGCCCGGGCGTCCCGGCTCGCGCTTCTGCTGCTCTCCCCCGCGGGCGCGCGGCACGCCCCCGTGCTGACGGCGTACACCCGCTCCCTGGCGCGGGGGCTGTCGGCCGCGCAGGCGCGGGATCGCGACTGGGTCCCCGCGCTCGATCGCCTCGCGGCGGACTTCGCGGCGTTCCTGGCCGCGAAGTAGCCCGCGCGTTACCGCGCGTCCATCTCCTTCAGGATCGCCTCCGCCTTCACGCGCATGTTCGCGACGGCCTCGGCGTGCTCGCCGCCCTGCTCGGCGGCGACCCGCTCCAGGAGCGCGCGCGCCCGCCCCGTGTCGCCGGCGGTGCGCGCCCAGAGGCCCGCGTTGAGGAGGGAGTTGGCGCGGACGACGGGGGAGGCGGCGGGGTTGTTGCCCGCCTTCTCCATCTCCGCGGACGCCCCGGCGATGTCCTTCTGGAAGTAGCGCTCCCACCCCACCTGGAACCCGAGCCACGCGCCCTGCTCGCTCTGCTCCCCGACGCGGGCGATGGACTCGCGGAACCGCGCCTCGGCGTCGGCGTGCCGGCCGAGACCGCGGAGCGCGTAGCCCACCTGCATCTCCCCCTCGAGGCGCTGGGCCGCGTCCAGGTCGGAGCGGCGCGCGTACTCCTCCGCCGCGCGGAGCGCCTCGGCGAACCGCTTCTCCGCGGAGAGCGCCCGCACCAGCGCGTGGAGGTCGCCGGAAGGGACCTTCGCGAGGTCGTCGGGGAGGGTCGTCCCGGCGGGGCGGCCCCGCTCCAGCGCGAGGACCCGCCGCTCCAGGGCCGCCAGGGGTGACGTCTGCGCTTCCTCCGCCGCGGGGCCGCGCGGGGCGGGCTCCGCGGGCCCGCCGTCCCCGTCGGACGATCGCGACGGCGCCGCCGTCCCGTCGCCCCCTCCCCCGTCGCCGGCGCCGCGGGAGGCGAGGGCGGCGGCCAGTTCGTCGACACGGGCCTCCAGGCGCGCCAGCGCCGCGGAGCCCGGCGGCGGCGTGGTCGCGGAGCCGCCGGCGGTGCCGCGCGCGGTCGGCGGGGCCCCCGGCGTTCCGAGCAGTCCTCCCGCGAAGCCCCCGGCGAGGCCGAGGGCCAGCGATCCGACGAACAGCGTGGCCTGTCTCATCTCCCGGGCCCTCCGCGCGCGTTCCGGCCTTCCCGGGACGGAAGCACCCCGTCGCTCCCGCCGGGAGCGGTCGAGCGTATCATCCTGCCTCGCCCGACCCGTTCATGTCGGACGCCGGTGGAAGGGGGAATCATGCGCGCTGCGGTCCCGGGACTCCTGTGCGCCATCGCCATCGGGCTCGCCGCCGCGGGGGCCTCCGCGGCGGGGGATCCTCCGGCGGAGCCCGCGGACGCGGCGGCCGTGCGGACCGCGTGGGAGGCACTGCGCTCCGCCGGCGAGCGGTACGAGGGCGCGGTGCAGGAACTGCGCGTGGCCGGGTCCTCCGGGGCGGCGGCGACGCCCGAGGGGCAGGCCGCGGCCAGGGAGGCGTACCAGGGAGCGCGGGTGGCGCGGGACGCGGCGGCGGCCGTGTTCGAGAAGGCCTTCGCCGCCTCCGACTGGACGGCGTGGGACCCGGTGAAGGACCGTGCGCTCCTCGAGCGCGGCCTCCTCGGAATCCTGGAGTCGACGGCGGAGACCGGCGGCGTTCCCGAGGCGGTCCGGGCGGGGGACCTCTTCGCCACGCGTCTCGGGGGGAGCGAGCACGCCGGCGGCCGGGCGCCGTACCTGGTCTTCCGCGCGGCGGTGCGGGGGGAACCCCTCGACGCCGCGCTGGCGCGGGGGGAGGCGCTGCTGGAACGCGTGACCGACGGGGCCACGGCGGCGCGGATGCGGCTCCTCGCGGGCGACGTCCGGGCGGCGCTGGGGAAGCGGGAGGAGGCGATCCGCGGGTACGCAGCGCTGCTGGAGTCCCTCCCGGCGGAGGACGCGGCGTCGGAGTCCCTGCGGCGCGGCCTGGAACTGCGGCTCCGGCTCCTGGGCCGGACTCCGCCGGACATCGACGCGAAGACCTGGGAGGGAGGCGAGCCGCGGCCGGTCTCCGCGATGAAGGGGAAGGTCGTCCTGGTGGACTTCTGGGCCACGTGGTGCGGGCCCTGCCGGACGGTCATGCCGGCTCTCGACGCGCTGCGCCGCGCCCACGGAGAGCGGGGTCTGGAGGTCCTCGGCGTCACGCGCGTCTACCCGAACGGCTATCTGCCCGAGGGGGGCGGGAAGGCGGCGGAGGCGGTGAAGGGGCTCGTCGCGGGGGAGGGGTTTCTCGCGCACCTCCGGGAGTTCCGGGCGCGCGTCGGCGTCGCCTACCCCTTCGCGGTGGGCACGGAGGGGGACCTCAAGGCCTGGGGGATCACGGGCCTTCCCACGCTCGCCGTCCTCGATCGCGAGGGGAAGGTGGACCTCGTCCTCGTGGGCAGCGGCAACGACACGCTCGTGGAGGCCGCCGTCCGCCGGCTCGTGGAGGGCGGCGGCGCATCGGCCCCCTCCGCCGGACCGCGGTAGCGACGGCGCCGGGCGACTCCGGGAGCCCGTTCCGTCCCTCCCCTCCCCCCGCGACGCCGACATTCCCGGAATGTCGCCGCCGAGTTCGACTCCCCAACTCGCACGCAACATTCCGGGAATGTTGTCGTCGAGTTGGGGGAGGGGATGGGCGGCGCTGCGGCTACCATCCGGCTCCGACCACGGGGGGGGCCCATGCACGTTCGATCCGGTCTGCGCGCGGCGGTGGTGGCGGCGGCGGTGCTGGCGGGGAGCGGGCTGGACGGGGGCGCTCTCGGCGGGCAGAAGCGAGCCGAGGGGGCGGCGACCTTCGCGCTGACGCGGGTCGGCCTCCAGCCGCCTCGCATCGACGCCGCCACGAGCCCGCTCCACCACCCCGGCTTCGACGTGTTCGCCGCCACCGGCGGCGTGTACCACCTGCGCGACCTGTTCGACCTGCCGGGAGGGCGGGAGCGCCTGCCGGTGTCGCTGCGCCGCCTCAGCGATCTGGACGTCTCCTACGACGGCCCCTACGGGCGGAACTGGTGGCTGTCCCTCCACTCCTTCCTCCGCGCGGGCCAGGGCGGGAGCGTCACCCTGTTCGACACGGACGGACGGGAGGACGTGTTCACGCCCGCCGGCGACGGGTACCTCACCCCGCCGGGCCTGGCGGCGGCCCTCGAGCCGCTGCGCAAGGGGAGCAAGGTGAAGGGATGGACGCTCCGCCATCCCGACGGAAGCGAGCGCTTCTACGACTCGAAGGGGCGGTGGAAGACCTGGACGCGGCCCGACGGGCAGGTGGTGAAGTTCGCGTCCGGTTCCGACCTCCGCCTCAAGAAGGTCCAGACGCCGGAGAAGCGCACGCTCTCCTTCAAGTACGGCAAGGACCGCCGTCTCGCGAGCATCCGCCTCTTCGACAAGCGGGTGTTCGCCTTCACCTACGACGCCCGCGGCAACCTGACCGCCGTGGCACGCCCCCTGCGCACGGGCGACGACACGCCGGCCCGCTGGGGGTACGCGTACGACGCGCAGGATCGCCTGACGGAGGTCCGCAACTCGGCGGGCGGCGTCGTGGGGACGGTCGCCTACGACGGGGACGACCGCGTCGCCTCCATCACGGACTTCGCGGGGAAGGCGGCGACGTTCGCGTGGGACGACAGGCTGGTCACGGGCACCGACCGGGACGGCACGATCTGGGAGGTCCGCTCGGACGGCAACGGGCAGGTCACGGAGCGGACGGTGCGGGGCCTCCCCTCCGGCGAGGAGACGGACCGCTACGAGCACGATGCGCTCCTGCGCCGGACCGTCCACGAGCGCCCCGCGGGCGACGTCATGGAATGGGCCTTCGCGCCCGGCGACGATCCCCTGGAGCGGGGTTCCGTCACGACGTTCACCCACCGCTCCGCCGACGCGCCGTCCGCCGCGCCGGCGGAGGTGGTCACGACGCGCACGTTCGTCCCCGGCACCGGCCTCGTCCTCTCGGAGACCCGCCCCGGGGGCGGACGCCACGACTTCGCGTACGACGGCGCGCTGCTGGTGTCCGTGCGCGGCCCCGCGGTGCTGACGGCGGCGGGCGCCACCCGGCCGGAGACCCGCTACGAGTACGACGCCTTCGGCCGCCGCACGGCGGTCGTCCATCCCGGCGGTTCCCGGGACGAGTTCGTGTACGCGAAGAAGCCCCGGGACCTCGTCGTCGAGGCGGTGCGGGACGCGGGGCCGGGGGGCGCGAACGAGCGCACGCGCTACCGGTACGACGCCTCGGGGAGGCTCGCCGGGACCCTGTACGCCGACGACGGGAGCCGGCTCCAGTCCTCGGATCCGTGGGATCGGGTCGTGTCCGTGACCGACGGCAACGGTGTCGAGACGAGGATGGAGTACGACCGCGCGGGGAACCTCGTCCGCATGACGACGCCGCTCCGGGACGCCGACGGCGGCGTCGTGGGAACGGGCGAGCAGGTCTTCGAGACCTCCTTCGACGCGCTCGGCCGCGTCCTCGCGGAGCGACGGGGCGACGGGTTCGGCGGCCTTTCGGAGACGGCGTACGCCTACGCCAGCGGCCTCGACCGGCCGACCCGCGTGACGTACCCCGGGGGCGCCACTGCCGACGTGGAGTACGACGCGCGCCGCCGACGCATCGCCGTCACGACGTCCGACGGCGAGAGTCCGGACCACGAGGAGGCGTTCACCTACGACGCCCACGGGAACGTGCGCACCCGCTCCGACGGCGCCGGAGGCGTGACGACCTACGTGTACGACGGTCTCGGCCGCCTGGAATCGGTCACCGACGCCGAGGATCGCTCCACCGTGTACGGCCGGGATGCCGACGGGCGCGTGCTCTCCGAGACCGTGATGGACGGGGAGGGGACGGAGTTCTCGCGCACGCGGTACGCCTACGACGCCGCCGGCAACCAGGTGCGCACCGAGCGCGACCGGTTCGTCCCCGGCGACGCCGACCCCGGCGTCACCGAGACGTGGACGAAGGTCCACACGCTCCGCGGACTCCCCGCGCTGGAGACCGACGCGTGCGGCGCCACGGTCGCGTACGCGTACGACGGCCTCGGCCGCGTCGTCTCCATCGACGAGGAGACGCTGGGCCGGGTCCGCGCGTTCGAGTACGACGAGCGGGGGCGACTCCTCTTGCGCCGCGAGACCCGCGGCGCGGTGGAACGCGTGACCCGCGTCGCCTACGACGCCTGCGGCGAGGTCCGCTCCGTGGACACGCCGGAGGGGATCGTCGCGTTCCGCCGGGACTCCCTCGGCCACGCCGTGGAGGTGACGGACCCGCTGGGGCGGACCCGCGTTTCCGTGGTGGACGCGGCGCACCGCCGGCTCTCCACGCAGGAGGCGGACCCCGCGGGGGGCGCGCCGCTGCGGCGCGAGTGGCGGTGGGACGGCGAGGATCGCCTCGTCGGGTTCACGGGCGCCGACCTCGGCGAGCGCACCTACCTGCGCGACGGTCTCGGCCGCATGGTCGGGGAGCAGCGCGGCGGTCAGACCGTCGTCTCCTTCGGCTACGACCTCGCGGGACGCGTCTCCTCGCGCACCGACGCCGCGGGCACCGTCGTGTCGATGGCCTACGACCTCATCGGGCGCGTGGTGGGCCGGCAGGCCTCCACGGGCGCGGCGCAGTCCCTGGTGTGGAACGGGAACCACCAGCTCCTCTCCGGCACGGACACGCCCGCCACGGGATCGCCCGTCTCGATCACGCGCGCGTGGGACTCCCTCCGGAACCGGCTCGTCGACTCGCAGCCCGGCGGGGAGGTGGAGCGCACGTACGGCGACGCCGGCGGCGTCGCGACGCTCACGACGCCCGAGGGCTGGACCTACGAGTACGCGCGGGACGGCGCCGGCCGCGTGACCGCCGTGGAGCGGGACGGGGTCGACTACCTCACCTACCAGTACGTCGCGGGCACCCGCATCCCGTCGCGTCGCGCCAGCGACGACGTGGAGTCGCTGTTCACCGTGGACGGCCGCGGGCGCCTCGTCCGCGCGGCCCACGCGACGCCGAGCGCGCCGTCGCTGGCCTCCTCCTTCGACGCCACCTACGACGCGATGGGCCGGCGCCTGACCCACGAGCGGCAGGACGGCAAGGGCGAGCGCTTCGAGTTCGACACCGCGGGCCGCCTCGTCCGCCACTTCATGGAGAGCACCGATCCGCAGAGCGGATCCCCGTCCGGATTCCGCCTCCGCACCGATTTCGCCTGGGCGCCCGGGCTCGGCCGCCCCGCTTCCACCACGCGCGCGGACGCCCCCGAGGCGGGCCTCGCCGCCGCGTCGACCACGCAGACGTTCTCCTACGACGGGTCGGGGCGCATGACCTCCGGGCACGGGAGCGCGCTGCCCTACGACGCCGCGGGCCGGGCGGCGAGCATGCCGGAGGATCGCCCCGCGTACGACGCCGGCGCCCGCAACCTCACGTGGGACGCGTTCGGCCGCCTCCTCGAGGTCCGGCGCGCCTCCAACGGCACGCTCCTCGGCGCGTTCTCCTACGACGTCCTCGACCGCCCCGTCTCCGCGCGCGAGGAGCAGTTCACCGGCATCGGGATCCTCACGCGGCTCCGCGTCTTCGACGGCTGCCGCCTGGTGTCGGAGCGGTCGCCGCTGCTCAACAATCCCTCCGACGGCTGGGACCTCTTCTACGTCCCGGACCCCGCCGGTCGCGGGCACGTGGCGAGCGGGTTCAACGACGTCTTCGACGCCGAGTACCTCTGGGAGACCGACTGCCGCGGCATGCCCGGACACCTCTTCATCCGCGGCGGCACGGCGTTCAACGAGTCGTACCGGCTCTGGACCCCGCTCGGGCTTCCGCACTTCGAGACCGGCGGCGGCGCCCCCTTCCGCGGCGCCCCCAGCCTGAACACCCTGACCAACCCGCCCGGTCTCGCGTCGTCCCACGCGACGGGGATCACGTTCTCCTGGTCGCAACCGCTCCGGGATCCGTTCCTCCCGCGACCGCTGGACCCGACGCCCTGGGGCCGCGAGGGCCGCCTGCCGTTCCCCGGTCCGCCGGGCCCGCTGCCCGGTCCCGGCGGCGGGGGCGTGGGCGATGAGGGCGAGCCCGACTGGGAGGAGGTCGTCGCGCCGGAGGATCTCGTCGAGGACCGCCGCTGCGAGGACGCCCTCGCCGAACTGGAGGGCCTGCTGGAGGGGCTCGGCGCCGCGAAGGACCGGGCGCGGGAGTGCGGGGAGGACCTCGATCGCATCGGTCGCCTGCGCGAGAAGCACCTCGGCAAGATCGACCTGATCAACCAGGCGCTGGGGGAGATCCTCGAGGCGCAGAACGATCTGAACAAGTGGCTGGACCGCATCCGGACCGCCGACCTCGTCCTGAACTCCGCGGACGCCGTCGTGGGCGCCGCCAAGGGCGCACTCGACATCAAGGGCTCGCTCAAGAACCTCGGGAAGATGGGAGGGGCCACGGGGAAACTCTTCGGCGGCGCCTCGGGGAAGGCCGCGGACAAGGCGATGGGGGACTTCGGGGAGGCCCTCGCGGAGGAGGTCGGCGGGCTCGTGAGCGGCGAACTGGAGGGTGCCGTCGCCGACCGCGCCACGGAGTTCCTGGAGGGCGCGGGCGTCATCGACGGCGCGGGCTTCAGCACGGTGGGCGCCATCGACGCGCTGTCGGGACTCACGGGGAACCGGACCACCGGCGACATCCTCGCGGCGCTGGCGGCGAACTTCGACACCGGTCTCGCGAACCGGCGCGCGCTCGAGGACAGCCTCGATCGCCTGGACCGCCTGGAGCGGGATCGCCTCGGCTTCAAGGAGTACATCCGGGAGGGGACCGCGAACCTGTGCGCCAGCGCGAACCAGGCGCTGGACGATCTCGCCGAGGGCTGGGGGGAGGCGACCGCCGGCCCGTACCGCGAGCGCCTCGCCGCCGTGAAGGCCGCCATCGCGGCGGCGACGACGCGCTAGCCCGCCTTCTGCTTCAGTCCCCCGCCATCGCCTCCAGGAACGCCGCGCCGTAGCGCTCGAGCTTGTGCTCGCCGACGCCCTTCACGGCGCGGAGCGCCTCCAGCGTGCGGGGGCGGACGGCGGCCATCTCCGCCAGCGTGGCGTCGTGGAAGACGACGTAGGGCGGGACGCCCTGCTCCGCGGCGAGGCGGCGCCGCAGTTCGCGCAGGCGCTCGAAGAGGGCCATGTCCGGCGGCGGGCCCGCGGCGTCGCCCCGCGCCCAGGAGGCGGTCCTGCGGCGGGCCGGCCGCGTGGGGGGGGCGCCGAGGCGCACGGTGCCCTCGTCCCGGCAGAGCGCCTTGCCCGCGGGGGTGATGCGGAGCAGCGGGAAGTCCCGCTCCTCGACGACCTCCAGGAACCCCTGCACCACGAGCTGGTCGACCCACCACCGGATCGCCGGCTCGCCGGCGTCGCGGAGGATTCCGAACACGCGGAGTTCGTCGTGCCCGTTCTGCCGGATGCGTTCGTCCCCGCGCCCGGCGAGGAGCCGGACGACGTAACCGGTCCCGTACCGTCCCTCGGCGCGCCACGCGGCGCTCAGCACCTTCTTGGCGGTGACCAGGGCCTCGTCGTCGGGGAGGCCGCGCGTCTCCCCGAGGCAGACGTCGCAGGCGTCGCAGCCGGCGGCGGAGGCGCTTCCGTTCTCCCCCGCGGGGTAGGGCGCGTCGAAGTGCTCCGAGAGCAGCCGGTGGCGGCAGACCGGCGCCGCCGCGTAGCGGCCGATGTCCCTCAGTTGCCGGTCCACGGCGCGCCGCCGGTCCGGCGGGAGCGGGCCGTCGCTCTCCGAGAGGGCGCGGTGGAGGACGAGGTCGGAGACGGAGAAGAGCAGCGTGCACTCCGCCGGGAGGCCGTCCCGCCCGGCGCGACCGGACTCCTGCTGGTAGTGCTCCACGGAGCGCGGCGTCCCCGCGTGGACCACGAACCTCACGTTGGACCGATCGATGCCCATGCCGAACGCCACCGTGGCGACGACCACCGCCAGACGCTCCGCGACGAAGTCCTCCTGCACGCGCCGCCGCTCCTCTGCCGGGAGGCCGGCGTGGTACGCGGCGCAGGAGACGCCGGCCCGGGCGAAGCCGGCGGCGAGGCGCTCCACGTCGCGCCGCGTGAGCGCGTACACGATCCCGCCGGCGCCGGGGTGGCGGCGAATGACCGCCAGCGACTGGCCGGCGCGGTCGCCGCGTGGAATCGCGCGGTAGACCAGGTTGGGTCGATCGGGGTGCCCGACGAGGAGGAGCGGCTCGCGGAGGCCGAGCCCGGCGACGATGTCGTCCCGCACCTCCGGCGTGGCGGTGGCGGTCAGGGCCATGCGCGGCACGTCGGGGAAGCGGTCGAGGACCTCGCGGAGGCGCCGGTACTCGGGCCGGAACTCGTGGCCCCAGTGCGAGACGCAGTGGGCCTCGTCCACGGCGACGAGCGAGAGGCGATCGCCGACCGCGGAGAGGAGATCCCCGGCCAGCAAGCGCTCCGGGCTGACGTAGACGAGGCGGGACTCGCCCCGCGTCAGGCGGCGCCACGCGGCCCCGCGGTGGGCGGCCTCGATGTTGGAGTGGAACGCGTCGGCGGCGAGCCCCGCCTCGCGCGCCGCCGCCACCTGGTCGTCCATGAGGGCGATGAGGGGCGACACGACCAGCACGAGACCCTCGCCCACGGCGGCGGGCAACTGGTAGCAGAGGCTCTTGCCCCCGCCCGTGGGCAGGACGACCAGGCCGTCGCGCCCCGCCAGCGCCGCCTCCACGGCCTCCCGCTGGAGCGGCTTGAACGTGTCGTAGCCCCAGTGGCGCCGGAGGGCCTCGCGGATGGTCATGGGGCGGGGATTCTACGGACCGTCCCCGGACCGCGGCGGGGAGTTCGCCGCGCGCGCGCCGATTTCGCGTGAGGCGGTGCTATTGGCCCGTCGTGAGCCGGCGCTCCGCCTCGCACCAGATGTCGAGGTCCTGGCCCTGCGGCCGATTCCGCTCCTCCCAGATGCGGCGCGCGAGGATGGCGATCTCGCCGTGATCCGGCGGGGTCGGGGCCGCGGCCCTGGGCGCGGCGACCGCGGGGGAGCGGGGCGCGGCCTTCGGCGCCAGCTTCCGCGTGCGGGGCTTCGTCGTTCCGTCCTTCTTCGTCGTCTTCTTCGCCACGTCTCACCTCCTTCAAGGTCCGTATCTCTGGGATGCACGCGCCGGTCGCGCGGGCGTTCGAATCGGAGCGCCGCGGGCGTCGGAAACCACCCGGGACGCGCGCACCATAACGCGGGACCCCCTCCGCAACGATGTAAGTGGCGTGACCGTCGGGCTCGGGCTAGCGCCTCGTCTCCACCGACACCACCTCGACCTTCGCCTTCGACACGAGGAGGCGGAAGGTGTTCTCGGCGCCGCCGCCGGAGGCCTGGGTGATGTGCGTGGCGTCCACGGGAAACTCGTTCCAGGTCGGGTCCGCCGCGACCCAGCGGCCGTCGAGGACGACCTCCGCCCATGCGTGGCCGCCGAAGGCCCTCAGTTCGTCCCCGCAGTACATGAGCCCGTCGGCGTCCCGCGCCGGGATGTCCACGGCGCGGCAGAGCGCGATGAAGAGCGTCGCGTGCTCGGTGCAGTCCCCCTTCCTGCCGCGGAGGACGTCCAGCGCGGTGTCCGAGGAGGCCGTGGTCGCGTCCTCCACGTAGCGGTCCACGAAGGAGACGAGCCGGCGCACGCGCTCCTCCGCGGAGGTGGCGTCCCCGACGGCCTGGCGCGCGAGGGCGCGGATCTCCGCGTGATCGGAGGGGTAGTCGGCGGTGGGGCGCAGGTGGCGCGCGATGTCCTCGTCCGAGGCCGCCGGCAGCGCGTCCCGCGCGACGTCGGCGCGGATCACGAGCAGGAGGGCGCCGTCCTCCTCTCGCGTGACCGTCTGCCGGCCGTCGGAGGGGAGGCGCAGGCTCTCGTCGGCGCCCCGCAGCCGGAGGGTCAGCGCGGACACCTTCGTCGGGTCCCCGAGTTTCCGGTCCGGCCGGAGGAGCCCCTTCACGAAGAGGTCCGCGGAGTACTGGATGTCCTTCGCCAGCGCCTCCGGCTCCAGCCGCAGGCGGAAGGCGCCGCCGAACTCGATCTCGATGAGGCACCCCGCCGACGTCGCTCGACCGGAGTACGAGTCCCCGGTGTCCCCGTCGGTGATGCGGATCACGAACACCCGCGTCTTCACGCCGTCGGTGAAGCCGTCCTCGATGGCGGTGATCTCCACGTCGTCCTCGGATTCCCGCCCCTCCTCGATGTCGAAGGACCGCATCTTGCGGCGCGTGCCCTCCGGCGCCCCTTCCGCGATCATGAGGTTCGGAGCGAGCGTGTCGCGGAGCGTCAGGGCCGGCGCGGGGACCGTGCGTCGGCCCGTCTCCTCGGCGCCCTTGCGCGTGACGATCTCGACCCCGTCCTTCACGCGCGTCCCGCGGACCTCCATGGCAATCCGATCCCCGACCGACTGGGTACGGTGGGACTCGAGCCAGCCCTGGGTCCCCGTCGCCGCGTAGACGGTCCGCTCCGTGATCCGGATCTCCGACTTCTCCCCCATGCTCTTCATGCGCATGGTGACGGCGGACTCCATCACGACGACCGCGCCGCCCTCCCGCTCCTCCCGGGCCCCGCTCATTCGCGCGAATCCCATCTTCGTACTGGCCATGTAGATGCCGTACCACGCTTCGCCCAGCCACGGCGACGGGTCGAGGGGAGGGGGGTCCTCCCCCCGAGCGGGGACCGGGACCAGGAGCGCTGCGGCGAGCGGAATCGCGATCAGGGAGCGGAGCGCGGGCACGGTTCACCTCCTCGGATCAGGAGGATACCGGGGCGGGGGAGCGGGAAGCGAGGGGGCGCTACCCCTCCGGCGCGCCGGCGTCGCCCCCGCCGGCGAGGCTCAGGTACCGCTCGCCGCGGTCGCAGAGCAGCGTGACGACGGAGCGCCCCGGCCCCAGTCGGCGGGCCACCTGCATGGCGCCCAGCACGTTGGCGCCGGAGGAGATCCCCACGAGGAGCCCCTCCTCCCTCCCGAGGCGGGCCGCCATGGCGCGGGCGTCGGCGGTGCGGACGCGGAGGACGCCATCCACCTGATCCACGCGCATCAGGTCGGGCACGAATCCGTCCGCCAGGCCCTGGATGCCGTGGCAGCCCGGCGCGTCGCCGCTCATCACCGCCGACTCGTCCGGCTCGAGGGCGAACACCTTCGCGTGGTGGTGGGCGGCGCGGAAGGCGCGAAGCACTCCCATCACGGTCCCGCCGGTGCCCACGCCGGCGACGAACGCATCCACCTCGGCGCCGCGCTGCCGGAGGATCTCCTGTCCCGTCGTGATCTCGTGGCAGAGGACGTTGTCGGGATTGGCGAACTGGTCCGGAAGGAAGAGGGAGGAGTCGCACGCGGCCCGCTCCCGCGTCTCCCGCACCGCGTCCCGGATGTGGAGCAGGTCGTCGAGCAACTCGAGCCGGGCCCCCAGGGACTCGATCATCGTGCGCCGCTCCCGGCTGACGGTCCGGGGCAGCACGATGGTCACCGGGTACCCGCGGGCGGCCCCCACCAGCGCGAGGGCGATGCCCGTGTTGCCGCTGGTCACCTCGAGGATGGACATCCCCGGCCGCAGGGTTCCCCGCGCCTCCGCCCGCTCGACGATGAACCGGGCGATGCGGTCCTTCACGGAGCCGCCCGGGTTCATGAACTCGGCCTTGGCGAAGATGGAGCAGCCGGTCTCCTCGCTGGGGCCCCGCAGGCGGAACAGGGGGGTGTGCCCCACGGAGTCCAGGATGTTCGACGTGCGGAGGCAGACGGGCGTGTCGCGGGGGCACTCGACGAGCCGCCCCTCGGAGCCGCCGACGTCGGCGATGGGTCTCACGGTAGCCTCCCCGGGGGCGGGCCGGTGGCGCCCCCGGGATCATCGTACGGGCCCGGCGGCGCCCGGGGTGGAGGCGGGGGCCCACGGGGTGTGACCGGGTTCCTGGTGTCCCCCCGGGGGAGGGGGGGGCGCGGCATCCCGCCGTTCCCGGGCCTCCTTGGGTTCTCATATGGGGCACCGTGAGACCGTAAGGAGGCCCATGACCAGACCAGCGTCGAACTCAGATCGGATCGCCCGCGCCGCCGCCGAGGTCGCCGCATCGGACCGGGAGAAGGCGGAGATGAAGAAGAAGCGCGCCGCCGCGGCCACCACTCCCGCGAAGAAGCGGCCCTCCGCGGCCAAGGCCGGCGCCCGCATGAAGATCGTGTGGGCCGTGGGCCGCCCCGGCCTCGTCCCCGTGAAGACCTACCCGTACCCCGACCGCGCCGCCGCCGACACCGACGCCGCGGGCCGGGGCGGGGACTTCCGGGTCGTCGGGCTCAAGGTCCCGATGGAGTAGCGCTCCGTCGCGCACCGGCGCGACGGACCCCCTCGGGGCGGGCCACTCCGCGCGCGGACCGCGAGTCGGTCCGGCGCGTCGCCGCGCGCGGTACGATTCCGCCCGTGCCCCTCCGCGCCGCCCTCGTTGCCGCCGTCCTCCTCGCCCCCGCGGGCGGCGGGCCGGTGCTCACGACGGAGAACGCGGCCGCGGTCAGGGATCGCGTGCTGCCGACGGCGGCGGAGGGGGCGTGGCAGCGGATCCCCTGGCGGACCTCGCTGTGGGCGGCCGCCGTGGAGGCGCAGGAGAAGGACCGGCCCATCCTCCTCTGGGCCATGAACGGCCACCCGCTGGCCTGCACCTGAAACAACGGAGTCATCGCCAGGCGGTCCGTCTGGTCCGACCCCGCGGTGCAGGCGCTGGCCGCCCGGTTCGTCCCCGCCGCCGACGAGGTCGGCCTCCTCCAGCGGGGACGCGGTCCCGAGGGGGAACTGTTCGTGAAGTTCGCCGAGAAGGGCCACTACGGCGGACGTACGGAGCCCACCAACACGCGCCAGGGGATCTACTGTGCGGCGCCGTCGGGCGAGTTCCTCGCGTCCATCAACCACAACGATCCGCGCCAGGTGGAGGGGATGCTGCGCCGGGCGCTGGAGGCGTGGGACGCGCTGCCCCGCGCGAAGCGCCTGCCCCCGGCGGCGCTCGCGGAGGCCCCCGAGGGGCGCTTCCGGTACGAGACCCTGTTCCCCGCCGACGGCCTCGCGCTGCACGTGTTCGTCCGCGACCTCCCGCGCGACGGCGACGACGTGGCGAAGGACTGGCGGGCCTCCGCGTGGAACCAGGACACGGCCTGGTTCCGCCGGGAGGAGGCGCGCGCGTTCCTTCCCGAGGTGCCGACCAGGGGGGCGGTCCACGAGGTCCCCCCGGCGCTCGTGCGGAGGCTCGCGCGATGCCACCTCCTCGACTTCGTCCGCGGGCAGACGCCGGCCCTTCCCGAGGGTGCCGTCGAGGAGGCGGCGCTCACGACGGAGGTGCTCTCCGTGGAGGGAGACGTCGCCGCGCTCCGGCTCGCGGGCCGCACGCGGACGGTCCACCGGGGGCGCTGGGCGGTGGCGGGCTTCCGGGACATGGACCGGCCGTCGGAGCAGGAGCGGGGCTTCGATGCCACGCTGCTGGGCACCGCGCGGTTCGACCTCGCGGCGGGCCGCTTCACCGCGTTCGAACTGGTGGCCGCCGGCCCGCGGTGGGGGGCCACGCAGTACAACGGCCGCACCGGCGACGCCGGGCCCGCCCCCATGGGCGTCGTGCTCGTCCTCGACGCCCGCAACCCGCCGGTCCCCGTGGCCCCCGCGCAGATCGGCTCGTACGGCTGGAGGCGCTACGGCGCGACGCAGCGGTAGAGGAAGGGCAGGCTCTCGTCCATGCGGTAGTCCACGTCCGAGTGGTCGTCGTCGAACTCCCGGTACTCGTGCGGGATGCCCATGGCCTCGAGGCTCCGGTGGATCATCCGGTTGCCCCAGAGGAGGTGGTACTGGTCCCGCGTCCCGCAGTCGATCCAGAACCCGCGCAGCGAGCGCAGCGCGTCGCCGGCGCCCTCCAGGATGCGCACCGGGTCGTGGGCGAACCAGCGCTCCCAGCGGTCCCGCAGGATGGCGCCCGTCTCCGGGTCGAAGGGGAGGTGGAACCCGCGGGGCGCGTCGGGGTCGGAGTCGTAGTGGGCCGCCATGCCGATGGTCATGAGCGCCGTCACCTCGTCGCCGGAGAGTTTCTCCCTCCCCCAGACCGCTTCGAGGAACCGGTCCAGCGAGCCGCCGTGCTTCGCCAGTTCGCGCAGCGTGGCGGGGAAGGCGGTCAGGTAGGCGTACTCGAAGTACGCGTCCCCGGAGTGCGCGGCGAACGCGCCCCACGCGTCGGCGCGGGTCATCCCGTGGACGAGCGCGCCGTAGCCCCCCGAGGACTTGCCGAACACCGCGCGGTGCTCGCGCCCCGGCAGGACGGCGAAGCGCGCCTCGACGAAGGGGACGACCTCCTCCACGAGGTAGGACGCGTAGGGCCCCGTCGCGGCGGAGTCGATGTACTGGTTCCCGCCGTAGCACGTGAAGCAGTCCGGCAGCGCCGCCACGACGGGGCCCATGCGGCCCGCCGCCTGGAGCCGGTCCAGCCGCTCCGGGAGATTGAGCCCGAAGGGGCGCCAGTTGGTGTGGGACGCGCCGGACCCGGTGTAGCCCACGAGGTCCACCAGCAGCGGGTAGCGGCGGGAGGGGTCGTACCCCGGCGGCGTGTAGACCAGCAGCGTCCGCTCCGCGGGGTCGCCCGCGCGGTTGCCGCGGAGGAGGCGGGAGTCGAGGGTCAGACGGTGGACGGTGCCGGCGGGGGGCGGCGGGGCGGACTTTCGCATGGGGGGCATGGTCGGCGGGGGACGCCCGTGCGCCAAGGATCCCCCCGGTCCGCGCTCCGGCGCGGGCCCGCCGTCACGCCTGCCGCGGAGCGACACCTCCCTGGCGCTCCGCGATCTCCAGCCCCCGCTGATGTTCCTTCACGTGCTGCCGCGGCGGAGGCAGCGCTCCCGTCACCCCCGTGGGCCTGAACCCCTTCCCCTCGTAGAACCGCACCGCGGCGAGGTTGCCGTCGGCGACGTCCAGCAGCACCCGCGCGTAGCCCGCGCCCCGCGCCCAGTCGGTGACGGCGTCCACCAGCGCGCCGCCGACGCCGCGGCCCCGCGCCGCCGGATCCACCCACATCCCGAAGAGGCCGGCGGCGCCGGCGAACCCCTCGTAAGGCCGGCCCACGGCGAGGCCGAGGTCCCGTCCCTCCGCCGCCGCGAGGAACGTCGCGCCGTCGGAGGCGGCGAGCCGGCGCCGCCAGGCATCCGGCGGAAGCGCCGCGTCGTCCGCCAGCAGCGTCCCGAATGCGTCCGGCGTGTCCGCCAGCGCGCGGAGGCGGACGGCGCGCACGCGCTCCCAGCCCCCGGGCCCCATGCGCTCGATTTTCCACAGTTCCATGGCGTGGAGAGTAGCCCACGCCCCGCGGACCCGTGTCCCCCGTCGCGGCTATCCTCCACGCCGGGCGATGGGTCCCCACGGGCGGGTCGGGAGCGGAGGTGCGGCATGGGACGGATCGTGAGCCTGCGCGGGAACCCGTCGCGCCTGGAGGCCATGCTGGAGGAGTTCCAGGGCCCGCCGTGGGACGACCATCCGCCGGCCCTGCTGCTCCGGAGCGTGCTGCAGGAGTTCCAGGATCCGATCCCGGAACTGGCGAGGCTCGCGGTGTCCGCCGCCGACGAGGGAGTCCGCGAGAGCGCGGTCATGATGTTCGCGTCCGCGGCCTTCGACTCCGCCGTGCCGGAGCGCCTGCAGGCGACGTTCGCGGACGCCGCGGTGAGCCAGTGGACCCGGGCCCTGCGCGGGGACGGACTCTCCGAGCGCCTCCGCGTCCTGCTGCTCCCCCTGTACGCGCACTACGGCGGGGAACTCGCGCCGGAGGACTTCGCGTTCCTCCGCAGCACGGGGGAACGGCGGGTCCGGGAGGCCATCGAGTCCCTCCAGGGGACCGGACTCGGGGGCGTCGACGCCGCCCTCTCCAGCATGGGCGTGCTGGTGGACGCGCCGGACGACGACTCCCCGCTGGAGGTGGAGCGGGCGCTGGCGGGTGTCGACATCGCCGGGCGCGTGCTGGCGGCGGGAGCCGCCGAGGGAGCGCTCTTCGCCGCCGTCGCGGTGGAGGGGGCCCTGGGGGCGGGAGTGGACGCGGCCACGCTCCTCCCGGTGCTGGGCCGGATCGCGGGGAGCGAATCCCCGGCGGCGGCCGCCTGGTACCTGGGTGAACTTGGCCGGTGGCCCGGCGGGGGAGAGGTCCACGAGGCGGCGGCGCGGCTGGCGGCCCGCATCGTGGAGGGCGGCGTCGTTCCCCGGTCGCTCCATCCCATGGAGTTCCGGCGCGCCCGTGCGTCGGCGGTGGACGGGGCCGGCTCCCGGAGCCTCATCGTGGTCGGGCGGGACGCGTCCGGGGTCGAGTACGGGGCCTCCCTGCTGTTGAACGCGTCCCGAGGGGTCCTCGACGCGGTCCTGCACGGAGAGGACGTGGACTCCGTCGAGTCGATGCTGGAGGGCACCGGCCTGCTCTCGGCCCCCGTGGATCTCCCGCTGGCCCGCTCCCTCGTGGGCGACGCGCTCCTCCGCCACCGCGGCGTGGGCGGGCCCCCGCCGGCGGCGTTCCTCCTCTGCCGGCATCTCCTCGGGGAGGAACCCCTCGACGAGCGGCCGCACGTCCCCGATCCCCGCCTCCCCGGGGACGCACCGGGTGCCGCCACGACGGCGTCGGTCCGGGGGACCGGCGCCCTGGCGGAGATGGACTCCTTCGACGGGTTCTGGTTCGCTTCCGACGCGGTCTACGCGTTCGTCAGGGAGGAGCGCGCACGCACGGGTCTCGGCCCGGCGCGGCGCCTCCGCGTGACCGACGCGCTCCTGCGCAGGTTCCACCGCGACGTCCTGCCGGGGGAGCGGGCGGGCCTCCTTCTTCTCCTGGACCACACCCTGGAGATCGAGGCGCTGGCAGGTCGGGGCGCCGCCCGGCCCGCCCGGCTGGCCGCGGCCGTCCGACGGGCCCTCGCGCAGCCCGGCTTCGCCATGGAGGAGATCCCCTACGTCGCCGTCCTCGCCCGGCGCGCCCTGGCGGTCGTGGATCAGAATCTCCGGGACGGGTTCGCGTCGCAGGACGAGGCGAACCGGGCGGGGCTCCTGGAGGATCTGACCGGGCCCGACGCCCTCATGGACGACTTGGACCTCGGCGACGGGGAGTGGGCGTTCGGGCGCTGACGGCGGGCGGCGGGAGGCGACGGGAGGGTCCCCGGCGGGCACGCACGCCCCTGCCCCGACGGTTCCCGAGGTCGCAGCGTTTCAGGGGCTGTGAAGCAACCCCTGCGGGGGGTTTCCTCGCAGCCCTGCACAGCCAGCGCGCGCAGTTTCCGCTCCCGCGTCTCCCCGTCCCGACGGCGGCCCGTACCCCGGGAAGGGCAGCCCTCGGAGATCGGAGAGCAAATCGGAGTCTGACTCCGTACCCGCGACTGCGTACCCTGTGCCCGTGATCGTGGGCGCGACGACGGGCCTGTTCCTCGTGCCGGACGGCCTCGTGTTCGGCTCCGCGGGCGCCGTCCTCTGCTACCTGGCGTTCCACCTGCTGTCCGTCCGCGGCGGATCCGTCGCGACACGCTGCCTCGGACTCACCGTCGCCGCCGCGGCATTGAACGCGCTTTCCGGCGCGACGTGGAAGTCGACCGTCGAGTGGACCCCCGCTCCGGTCTGGTCCGCCGTCGGGCTGGCGGGGGTCACGCTCTTCCTGGTCCTCTTCGCCTACCGCTTCCCCGTGGACGATTGCCCGCGGGAGCGACGGATCGCCACGTGGGTGTTCGGGATCCTCGCCGCGGCGAGCGTGATCCGCAGTCTCCTCTCGGCGGGGAACGACACGTCCTACTACGACCCGTTCCAGTACCTCGTCCGTCGCATCGCCAGCGACCCCGCGCGGGCGGGCAGCGCGCCGTTCGTGGTGTGGTGGTTCTCGAAGGGGGCGCTGCTCGTCCCGTACGCGTGGGGGCTCCTGGTCCTCCTCCGCAAGTGCCGGCGCATCGAGCGCGCCGCGGGGACGCCGGCCCTGCGGGCCCTGATCGTCCCCCGGACGCGCGCCGGGCGCGCCGCCCGGGACTTTGCCGCCCTCTCCACCGGCCTTCTTCTGGTGCCCCTGCTCTCCCTGTGGGATCTCGGCTGGGCGGTCCCGATCCTGGGGCTGTTCATCACCAGCGCCAGCGTCTGGGTCCACGTCAACCACTCCGCCGAGCCCACGCCGGTGCGGTTCAAGCTGGTGGCCATCCCGCTGGCCGGAGTCGTCGGGCTGATCGGCATGGCGCTGTCCCGGATCGCGGAGGCGGACATCGCCGCCATGGAGGTGGCCGCGCAGACCGCGACCGCCCGCGTCCGGGCCCGCGTGGCGGCCGCGGACCCGCCGGGAGGGGAGGGGATCCGACCGGGGGTTCTGGAGATTCCGGAAGGGATCGCCTTCGTCGTCTCGCGCGCGAGGTCCCCGGCGACCTACCCCATGGAGTTCGAGACGCACTTCGCGCGGCCGGACGTGGACATCTCCACGCTGGTCGAGAGCAACCGCCTGGAGGAGGACTACAGGCGCCGCTTCGCCATCGACGGGCTCCGCCGGCGCGAGCCGGGGCTGTCCCCCGCCGACGCCGCGGCCGCCGTCGACGCGAGGCTCGCGACGGGGGCGATCGTGAACTTCTTCCCCCGCATCGACGGGACGTTCTACGGGTCGCTGCTCCCGCCGGGGAAGCGCTGGATCACCCGCCGGTTCGAGCACGGCGATCGCGTGTTCGAGGTCGGGTGGTCGGAGACGGAGCGGCGCGCGGCGATCCACCGCCGCGTCCTCCCGTTCGCCCTTCTCGTGCTCGGCATCGGCGTGTTCATCGTGGCCGGACTCCCGCTCCTGTTCCGGGCCAGCGTGCTCGGCCCGCTCGGATCCCTCCTCGCCGGCGTGCGGCGCGTCGAGTCCGGCGACCTCGATGCGCGCGTCGAGGTCCGCACGGGGGACGAGTTCGGCCTGCTCGCGCGGGCGTTCGAGGGGATGGTCGCGTCCATCCGCGCCGGTCGGGAGGAACTCGAGCGCACCAACCGCGCGGCCTTCCGGTTCGTTCCCCTCGCGTTCCTGCGCCAACTGGGCCACGATTCGATCCTCGACGCCGAACTCGGGCAGCAGCGGCGCGCCCGGATGACCGTGCTCTTCGCCGACATCCGGGACTTCACGACGCTGGCCGAGTCCCTGACCCCGGAGGAGACGTTCGCCTTCGTCAACGCGTTCCTGAGCGGCATCGGGCCGGCCATTCGGGCGCACGGCGGCTTCATCGACAAGTACTTCGGGGACGCCGTCATGGCGCTCTTCCCCGAGTCCGCCGACGACGCGGTCGGGGCCGCCGTCGCCATGCAGGCCGATGTGGAGCGGTTCAACGGGGAGCGCGCCGGCCGCGGAGAGGCGCCGATCCGCATCGGGATCGGACTCCACACGGGAGACCTGATCCTGGGGATCATCGGCGAGGACGAGCGCCTGGACGGCACGGTCATCGCCGACGCCGTGAACACGGCCTCCCGCCTGGAGGGCCTGACGAAGCGCTACCGGGCGGGGATCCTGATGAGCGGCGAGACGCTCGCGGGGCTGGCGCACGGCGACCGCGTCCCGCACCGGTTCGTGGACCGCGTCCAGGTGAAGGGGAGGGATGGAGCCATCGACGTGCTGGAGGTGCTGGCGGGGGAGGATGCGGGACGCGTGGCGCTGCTCCGCGGAAACGAAGAGTGCATGGCGCGGGGATGGGCGGCGTGGGTGGCCGGCCGGTTCGACGAGGCCGCCGCCGAGTTCACCGCCGCGGTCGACCGAGCCCCGGCGGATCCGGTCGCGCGGCTCCACCTCGATCGTGCCCTCGCCCGCGCCGGCACCACGCCGCCCCCGGGATGGGACGGCGTCCACCGCATGGAGGAGAAGTAGTCGGGCGCGTCGTCGATCACCCTCCCGCCGCGACGAGCACATCCCCGAGGATTCCGATCACGCGGCACTGCGTCTCGCGGTCCTTCACGGCGACGCGCACCCAGCGCGGCCCGAGCGAGCGACCCATGGGGCCGGCGTCCCGGAGGAACAGGCCGCGTGCCTGGCAGCCCCCGAGGACCGCCGCGGCCGGGGGCCCCGCTTCGGGGAGCGCGCAGAGGAGGAAGTTCGCGACCCCGGGAACGGGGCTCCAGCCGAGGGCAGCCAGTCCCGCCGCCAGTTCCTCCCGCAGCGTCCGCGTCTCGGCGATGCGCCGGGCGTAGTAGCCGGGATCCTCCAGGGCCCGCACCGCCGCCACCTGGGACGGGAGGCCGACGACCCACGGAGGCGTCAGGGCGCGCAGCCCCTCCAGCAGGTGGGGTGGGCCGCAGAGGTATCCGACCCGGGCCCCGCTCAGCGCGTAGACCTTGGACATCGACTTGCACACGATGACGTTCTCCGACCGCGTCGCGAAGCCCTCGAGCGACTCCCCCGGCCCGGCGTGCTCGACGTACGTCTCGTCGATCCAGAGGCGCGTGCGCGCCGGCGCGCGCTCCAGGATCGGCTGCAGGACGGCGCGCGGGAGGTGGCGACCGGTGGGGCTGTTCGGGTTCACCAGGATGGCGAGGTCGGGCGCCGAGGCCAGCGCCGCCTCCAGCCGCGCGGGGTCCGGCAGGAAGCCGTCCTCGCGCCGCAGCGGGAACCGCTCCACGCGCGCCCCGACGACGCGCTCCACCACGTGGGCGTACTCGCCGTAGGTGGGATCGAGGAGCAGCACGCGCGCGTCGCGATCCAGCCAACGCGGGAGCGCGCGGAAGATGAGGTCCGAGGAGCCAGCGCCGGGGAGCACGGCGGACGGGGGCACGTCGCGGGCGGCGGCGACCGCCTCCACGAGACCCGCGCACGACGTGGGCGGCGAGGTGCGGAGCAGCCACGCGGGATCCTCCGCCAGCCCCGCGAGGACCCCCGGGGCCGGCGGGTACCAGGCGTCGAGCACGTCGGCGTTGATCACCTCCGCGCGCCGATGCAGCGCGTCGAAACGCTCGCCGATCGCGCCGAAGAAGGCCCCCCCGTGGTAGCAGGGCGCCGGCGGGTCGAAGGGGAACGGAAGTTCCCACCGGACCCGGCGCTCGACGCGGGCCAGCGCCGGACCGACGGCGCCGCGCGCCGCCGCGAGTTCGGCCACCCGGGCGTGGAGCAGTTCGTAGTCCACCGCGCCGGACCGCGTCGCGAGCCCGCCGGATCGCAGCCCGAGCCGACCGTAGAACCCGAGGATCTCCCTCCGCCCGATGGCGGCGATGCGCGTCCCCCCGTGGGACTCGACCCAGCGCAGCGCCGCGTGGACGAGGAGGAGAGCCAGGCTGCGTCCCCGTCGCGGCGCGAGCACCGTGAGCAGCCGCACCTCGAAGAGGCCGTCGTCCACGGGGAACGGGAGGTCGTCCCGCGCGAAGTACTTGTCCAGCGAGTAGGAGCGGCCCCCGGGCGGCGTGAGGCTGACGAAGCCGAGGAGTCCGTCGGGCCCGGCGGCGACGATGTAGTGGTTCGTCGCGTCGAGTCCGTCCGTCAGCCGGCCGTCCCCGTTCCCGGCGTGCTGTCCCAGTTCCCGCGCGTACACCTCGTGGCGGGCGGCGTAGATGGCGCCCCGGTCGTGCCCGTCGGCGATGCGCAGCACGACGGGCGGGAGTGGTGCCACGTGCGATCCTCCAAGACCGGCGTGGACTCTAAGTGGCCGTGTCGGAACTACTGCGGAGAACCGAGAGCGAGCGAGGCGGTCCGGACCAAGGCGCGAGGAGCGCCGTGGCCCCTCTCGGGCCACAAGCGACGAGCAACGCCGGGCCGGGCCGCCGCAGCCGCTCGAATTCCCGCAGTTGTTTCGACACGGTCACCAACCCGGCGGCGCTGCGGACGCCCCGGCGATGCGGAAGGCGCCCCGCGATCCCGTCCCCTCCGAATCCCGCGCCACACGGCGGAGTGCGCGCCGCCGCGACGGGGAGTACCATCCGCCGCCGACGACGGGATCGGCGCGAGGAGCGGGACGGCATGGGAACGACGGCGCGGGAACGGGCGACGGAGATCGGCGGGGACCCGCGGTGGAGCGCGATCCTCGCCCGCGACCCCGCCGCCGACGGTGCGTTCCTCTACTCCGTGCGCACCACCGGCGTCTACTGCCGCCCCTCGTGCGCGTCCCGCCGTCCGCGGCCGGAGAACGTCGCCTTCCACGCATCCCCCGGCGAGGCGGAGCGGGCCGGGTTCCGGCCGTGTCGCCGGTGCCGGCCCCGCGGCGCGTCGCCGGCGGCCGCGCGGACCGCGACGGTCGCCGCCCTCTGCCGCCTGCTGGAGGGGAGCGACGGTCCGACTCCCGCGGAGGACCTGGCCGCCCGCGCGGGGTGGAGCGTGTCCCGCATGCACCGCGTCTTCCGCGAGGTCACCGGCCTGACCCCGCGCGCCTACGCGGCCGCCCGGCGGGCGGAGCGCGTGCGCGCCGCCCTCGCGGGCGGCGGCACCATCACGGCGGCCTTCCACGGGGCGGGATACGGATCCAGCGGGCGGTTCTACGAGGCCGCGCCGGGCGCGCTGGGGATGACGCCCACGGAGGTCCGCCGCGGCGGCGCGGGCACGGAGATCCGGTTCGCGTGCGGTCCGTCCTCGCTGGGCACCGTGCTCGTGGCGGCGACGGACCGGGGCGTGTGCGCCATCCTCCTCGGCGAGGACGAGGCGGTCCTCGCCGCGGACCTGGCCGGCCGATTCCCCCGCGCCCGGCTCGACCGCGCCGGCGGCGCGTTCGAGCGGGTCGTGGCCTCCGTCACCGCCCTCGTGGAGGAACCCCGGCGCGCCCTCGACCTCCCGCTGGACATCCGCGGCACCGCGTTCCAGCGGCGCGTGTGGGAGGCGCTGCGCGCCGTGGCGCCGGGCACCACCGCGACCTACGCGTCCATCGCCGCCGCCCTCGGGACCCCGTCCGCGGCCCGCGCCGTGGCCTCCGCCTGCGCCGCCAATCCCCTCGCCGTCGCCGTCCCCTGCCACCGCGTCCTCCGCGCGGACGGCGGCCTCGCGGGGTACCGGTGGGGGGTGGGGCGCAAGCGGGCGCTGCTGGAGCGGGAGGGCGCCGCGGACGGAATCGGCGGCGGGTTTCCCGGCCGACTCCCCTCTTATCATGGGAGGCCGGAATGCAGACCGAGCGTGCCGACGACACCGCCAGCCTGACGGGACGGAGCGCCCCCCCGGCGCGGAGGCCGGTCGGCGGGCTGACGGCGCGCATCGGCGGCCTGCCTTCGCGGGGCGGAGCGGAACTCCCGTGACCGCGCCGCGGGGCGGTTCCGACGAAACGCGGCGCGGGGACAGCGAACTCCTGTTCGTCGTGCAGGAGGACATCCGCCGGATTCTCGCCGAGGGCGGGACCGCCGATCCGCAGGCGCTGGCGGCGCGTCATCGGGTCGCCCCGGTGGACGTGGAGCGCTGCCTCGCGGGGGTGGTGGCCATGGGAGCGGGCGGCGAGGCGTCCGCCGCCACCGTGAACTCCGCGGCGGGGACGTCGTCCCCCGGGGCCGACCTCGCCCCGCCGCCCCTCCCGGAGGACTACGAGATCCTCGGGGAGCTCGGGCGGGGCGGCATGGCGGTCGTCTACCGGGCGCGGCAGAGGGCGCTGGACCGCGTGGTCGCCGTGAAGGTGCTGCGGCCCGGGGAGATGTTCTTCGACGGCATGCTCCGCCGCTTCGAGAAGGAGGCGCAGACGCTCGCGAGGCTCCGCCACCCCCACATCGTGGCCATCCACGACGTGGGCCGGGCGGGGGGCAACGTCTTCTTCTCCATGGACCTGGTGGAGGGGGCGTCCCTCCACGACCTCATCGCTCGCGGCGGGATGACGCCGTCGCGCACGGTGAAACTGATGCGCCAGGTCGTGTCGGCGGTGTCGTACGCCCACTCCCGCGGCCTCATCCACCGGGACCTGAAGCCCGCCAACATCCTGGTCGACGGCGAGGACCGGGCCTTCGTCGCGGACTTCGGCCTCGCCCGGGAGATCTCCGGTGCGGAGGGCATGACCCACACGGGGCAGATCCTCGGAACGCCGGCGTTCATGGCTCCGGAGCAGGCGAGGGGGGACTCCGCGGCCATCGGCGAGCCCGCGGACACGTACGCGCTGGGGGCCATCCTCTACGAGTGCCTGACGGGTCGACTGCCCTTCGAGGGCAAGCCGCTCCCGGAGCTCATCCAGGCGGTCCTCCACGAGGACCCGCCGGCGCCGCGGACGATCAACCCCCGCGTCCCGCGGGACCTGCAGGTGATCTGCCTCAAGGCCATGGAGAAGGACCCGGCGCGCCGATACGCCACGGCGCAGGCGCTTCTCGAGGACCTGGAGCGGTTCGAGGAGGGCCGCGAGATCCGCGCGCGGCCGCCCAGCGTCGCCTACCGCGTGACGAGGCTCGCGGCCCGCCACCGGGGTCCCCTCGCCACGGCCGTCGTCGCGGCGGCGGCCGCGGGCGCGATCCTCTGGACCGTGGTCCGCCCCCTCATCGGGGCCACGCCCGCGACGCTCCTCGCCTCCGGGGACGAGGCGTTGGCGGCGGGCAGGACGGACGCGGCGCTCTTCCTCTACGAGAGGGGGCTGGAGGCCGCGGGCCCGCCGGCGGCCGGGGGCCTCCCCCCGGTCCCGACGCGCCTGCGGATCGGCCTCGCGTCCTGCCTGCTGCGCCTGTGCGCGCGCGAGGAGTCCGCCGGCGGGACGGACGCGGCCGCCGCCGCCTGCGCCCGGGCGGGGGAGACGCTGGCGCCCCTCCCCACGGGGGTGGCGGAAGCGGTCCGCGCCGAGTGCGACGAGCGGGGCGTCCTCCTCGCGGCGCGGCGCGGGGACGCCGCCGCCCTGCTCGAGGGCCTGCGCCGGCCCAGGTGGTCCCCGCGGTCTCCCGAGTCCCACCGCCAGGGCGTCCTCGACCGCGCCGCCCCCGCGCTGGCCGACCCCGGCGATCCGGGCCACCGGTCCGCCGTGGCCGCCCTCACAGCGGCCCTCGCGCTGGGGGGATCGAGGGACGCGGCGCTCTGGCTCGGGGAGCGCGGCGAGGAGGGCGCACGCCTCCTCCCGGAGATCACCGCGGCGCTCGGGGATCTCGGCGCCGGGGAGGGCGCGGCGGCCGCCCTGGGCCTCGAGGATGCGGTGGCCGGGCTGGCGCTCTTCCATGCCGCCACCATGGAGGGCCCCCTCGCCGCGGTGGCCGCGGACGAGGGCGTGCCGGCCCCGCGGCGGATCCTCGCGGCGCGTCTCCTGGCGGCCTGCGCCGACATCCCCTGGTGGCCGGAGGCGGCGGCCGATGGGCCGGCGCCGTCGCCCGGGGAACTGGCCCGCTTCTGGCTCGCGGGGGAGGGTCTCTCCCGGGAGGAGAACCTCCGCCGACGGGTGGATCTCGCGCTGCAGGCCGGGGAGGGCGCCGCTCCCCTCCGGGACCGGTGGCTCGCGGCCCGCCTCGGACCGGCGGCGCTGGCGGCGAGGGAGGGGCCCGACGCGTGGTGGCGCGCCCACCGGGAGGACGATCCCGCGGAGCGCCTGTTCGCCGCCTGCGGGCTGCGGCGGGAGGCGACGCCGGCGGAACTCCTCGCGCTCCTCTCCCGCGCCCCCGCGGAGAACCGCCCGCTGCTCCACTCGCTGCTCCTGCTCGTCCGCCCCGCGGGGACCCCGGCGCCGGCGTGGACGCTCTCGCCGCGCCGGCCGGCGTGGACACCGGAGCCCGCGGACCTCGAGTCCGCGTGGCAGGTCGCCCTCCGCGGACACGTGCCGGAGCCCGCGCTGCAGGTCCGGATCGCGCACTTCATCTCCCTCGACGGCGATCCCGAACTCCGGCCCCTCCGGTCGGAGGTGGTGCCGCTGCGCGTGGGCGATCGCCTCGGGTTCGAGCGCGCCGCGGACGTCCCGCCGCCGCCCGCTCCTCCGCGGCTCCGCGTGGAGTTCCAGGTCCCCGACGTCGGCGCCGGCGCCTGGATGTGGGCCTCTCCCTCGTTGGCCGGGGCGTTCTCGGCCCGCCTGCAGGTCGATCGCCGCGGCGGGGAGGCGGTCCTCCGCTGGTCCCGGTGCCGGTTGGGAGGGATGGGCAGCGCGTTCGGCACCGACGAGGCGGCCGAAGGGAGACTCCTGCTCCGGCACTCCCGGGGGACGCTGGCGGAGGGGCGGAACTGGATGGCGGCGGAGTGGACCTTCCCCCGGGCGCGGTTCTACGAGGAGTGGGTCCTCGCGCGCATCGAGCGGGTGGATGGCCCCGGGGGCGGGCCGGGCCCCGAGGTGTGGCGGGAGGCGCTGGCGGTCGAACTCGGGCTGCTGGCGGACGGTGCCGCGGCGGCGGCCGCCGGCGGCCACTCCTTCCGCGACGGGGACGCGCTCGCGGCGCTGTACGCCGCGCAGTGCGCGGTCTGGATCCCCGCGCCGGGTGCCGTGAAGGCCCTGGCCACGCTCGACCGCGCCCTGGCAGGCGGGGAGCGCGCCGGAGGCGCGGGTCCACCGGCCCCGGGCAGCGACGCCCTGGTCCCGTCCAACTTCCACGCGGCGCGCCCGTGGCGCCTCCGGCCCGAGGCCCGGTCGGCGGTGTTCTGGGCCCGCCTCCGGGCCGGGGACGCGACGGCCCTGACCGGGGCGGAGGCGTCGACCTCCCCCGACCACGACTGGACCCACCGCTCGACGGCGCTCGTCGCGGCGGGCGGGGATCCGGCCTGCCGTGCCCATGTCGCGGACCGGCTCTCCCGGCAGTTGCGGCTCTTCCTCACGGCGGGGATGAGGGACCGGTTGCGCGCCGTGGCGGGCACGGACCCGGTGCCCGGCGCCCGGTGGATGGCGCGTCTGCCCGGAGCCGGGCCCACCGGTCCCTTCGCGGCGCTCCTCCTCGCGGTCCTCGGCGTCGTGCTCGCCTCCGCGGTCGTGCTGGCGGCCCGTCCCCGCCTGCCCCTGGAGGCGCGGCTGCGGCCCACGGTGCTCGCGCTGGCGATCTCCATGGCGGTCCCGTTCCTCCGCGTGGAGATCGATGGCCACCCGTTCCCCCTCGTCGGACCGGGGATCGTGGCCGCGATGGCGCTCTCCTGGGTGCTGGGGGCGGGTCTCCGGGGTCCCGCCCGGCGGCTGCGGTTCCTCGTCCCGCTGGGGTTCGCTCTCGCGCTGGCGACCTTCATCGCCGGCGACGGCGGATTCCCCGTGGAGGAGGACTGCATGGGCATCGCCGGCGCGAGGACCACCCTGCTGATCGTGGCCATCCCCGGGACGCTGCTCTTCGTCCGGCGGATCTGCCGGCGCGCCGACGCGGACGGGGTCCTGGAGCCCATCCTCGATCCCGCGTGGGGGCGCTGGGCCGCGTTCCTCGCGCGCCCGGCGCGGTCCCGGGAGTCGTGGATCGCCAGGGAGGAGAGGCGCCGCGCTCGCCGCGCGAAGAGCCTCCTCCCGTGGGTCCGCCGGGAGGCCGCCCTCCCCCTGGAGGTGCGGCGGGAGACCCTCGGGGACTTCCTCGTGCTTCCCCTGTCCGTCCTGCTCTCCATGGCGTCCTGGATCGTGGCCGCCCGGTCGATGGGGGGAGTCCTCGGCAGCGCGTGGTTCGCGGCGGCGCCGGCCCAGTGCGCGGTGGCCGTCTCCGTCCCCGCGCTGCTCCTCCTCCTCGTCGCCGACCGCCGCGGGAGCCCGCCCTCGCTCCCGGCCCGGCTCGGCGCCGCGTTCCGGCGGGGGTAGAGTCCCGCGTCCCGCGGGCGACTCGGACTCGTCCGCCGCTACGGAGGGGCGGCCCGGGCGGCGCCCGGGGGCGTCGTCCCCGCGGGGGGGGAGCACGAAGCCCGCGTCACGCGCGCCGCGGCGGAACGCCGCCTCCGAGCGCGCGGGCACGACGACGTGGCGGTCCCCAGCGCGCAGGCAGTGGCGCCGCGTCGCGGCGTGGGAGGCGAGGAGCAGCGCCAGCGCCGCGTCCGCGCACTCCACCAGTCGCGGCGGACCCGCGTCCCGGAGGCGGGTGGCGCGCTCCCCCACATCCCGGAGGAGAGGGTCCACCGTCTCCGGCAGGGGATCGGCGCTCCGGGACTCGAGGAACGCGCGCAGTTCGGCCAGGCCGCGGCCCTCCGCCGGCGCCGCGAGGAGGCCCGCCGGCGCGAGTCTCCAGACGCGATCGGAGACGCGCTCCGCGAAGGCGTCCAGGGCGAGGCGATCTCCCGGGGCCACCCTCGGCGCCAGCGCGACGACCTCGCGCGTGGGGAGGATGCGCAGGGCCGCGACGGGGGTGACTCCGGAGGGCCGGTAGTCCGCAGTCCGCCCCCCCGCGCGCGCGCCGCCGTCGGGTGCGGGCTCCGGCGTCGCGTAGGAGTCCCCGCCGTCGAGGACGCGGTCGATGGCGGCGATGGAGGCGCCCGCCCGTACCGGGCGACGAACCGGTCCAGATCGAGCGCCCCCGGGTCGGAGTGGGCGGCCTCGGCGACGGCGGCGCGCTGGGGTTCGTCCAACCCGTCGAACAGCCGGCGCAGCCCTCCCCCCTCCAGTCTCTGCACGACGACCGAGACCAGGTCCGCCTTGCGCGACGGGAGCCGCGCGGGGCTCGCGAACTTCCCCGGACCCCTCAACTCCGCGGACGAGCGCTGCGCCATCAGGGTCTCGGCCAGCGTGGGAGGCCTGCGAGGCCCGGCGAGGCGCATCGTCCCTCCTGCCCCGACCCGTGGCGCGGGCCCGGAACGGGCGCGGAAGCCGACTCCGCGACCCCGACGGCGTGGCCCGCAGCGGCCCCGCCGCGCGGGCTCGAGTCGATGACGAGCCGACGGGGCAGGGGCTGCGGACGGGAGCGACGGCGCCGACGGGCCCGCCGACCGGTTTCGTCTGCGGGCGCGCAGCCCGGTCCCGGGCCGGTGTACGATCCTCCGCGGCGGCGATGGCTCGCGCAGGCCGGCGCCGGAGGCGTCTGGAGGGCCGATGGAGCGCCCCAGGTCGGGAGGCGACCGGAACGCCGGGGGGCCCTCCGCCTCCCTGTTCGGGACCGGCCTCCTGTGGTGCCTCCTCCTCGCTTCAGGCTGCCGCGCCGTCGCGCCCGCGACGGGGACTGCTCCCGGGGCGATCCGCCTCCCGGTGCTCGGCACCGTCGGGGACGCCCCGCCGGAGGGCGGCCGGCTGGTCGTCGAGGTGGATGCGCGGGGGCGGATCTCGGTGGAGGGGGAGGTCCTCGACGCCTCCGCCTACCGGGACCTCCTCCGGAACCGGGCGGACGCGACGCGGGAGGACGAGCCGCCCGGGGCGTCCCGCCTCCGGGTGGTGTTCCGCCTCGATCGCGACCTCCCGTGGCCGGTGGTGACATGGCTCATCGGCCAGTGCACCGCACCGAGGGTCCGGATGTACGGGTTCTTCTTCGCCGCACTTCCCGAGGACGGCGGGCCGGAGGGCGCCTTCTGCACCTTCGTGACCGAGGACGCCACCGGCCGCCCCATACCCGCAACGCGCCCCTTCGAGATTCCGCTGAGCGTCGAAGAGTCCCACGGGGGTCCGGCCGCGTCTCCGGAGGCCCTCCACGGGTTCCTGCGCGAGCGGCTCGCCTCCCGGGTCGGCCGCCGGAGCATGGTCATGGCGGAAGTCCGGGGGAACGTCGCCACGGGGGATGTGCTGGCGCTCGTCGACGCCTGCGTCCGCTTCGGGTCGGAGTGCGTCGTCGTCACCGGGGAGGACGCCGGGGCGGCGGCCGACCCCGAGGGGATCGTCGCCTCCCTCCCGGCCCGGCGTCCGGGTCTCGCGCTGACCGTCCTCGGCGCCAGGGTTCCGCCCCTCGGCGGGGAGTTCGCCGGCATGCCTCCCCTGCCACGGGTCCGCGGACGCTGCGCCGGGACCTTCTGCTCCGTGGGCACGGGGGCCTACGAGTTGCCCTACGGGCTCGACCACGAGGAGGAGGAAAAGGTCATCGAGACGCCGATCCCCGACGAGGCGGATCCTCCCGTGAAGGGAGCGTCAAAGTAGATGCGCGACGGACCTGCAGAGCCCGCCCGGCCACCGCGACCGGCGCACGATGCGGATCCGCGCCGGCATGGTGGACGAGTGGCGCAAGGCGTCGATCCCGGGGCTGAAGTGCCGTCAGGACCCCCGGCCGGAGGACGGCGCCACGAGGGTCGGGGAGCACCCGGGGACACCGCCGGTGCCGCGACCCAGGTCGCCCCGCGTCAGGTCAGGTTCATCGCCAGCGCCAGCAGGCCGTAGAGGGCGGCGAAAGTGACGACGCCGGGCCAGGGCGCCCACACGACGACGTCCGCGTAGAACTGCTCCCACTGCTTGCCGCGAGGTCCGCGGAGCCGGAAGAGTGCCATTGCCGCACCGACCCCTCCCCAGAAGAGTCCCAATGCTCCCAGCGACGCGATGGCCGAGGGCCACGCCGCCGCGTCGCCCATCCCGAAGTAGCGGATCCACGCAGGCACCATCGTCAGGGCGAGGGTGATGTGACCCAGGATGCCGTGGAGCCAGAGGAGTCCCATGCAGAGGCGCCGATACCGCGGACCCTCCTCGGGGTAGTCCTTGGGGCGGACGAGGAAGAGTTGGAGGCCGGAGAGGAGGAGGATTCCCTCCCGGGTCGAGGAGTTCGAACCGGTGGATTGGGGCTGCTGGTCCATCCTGCCCTCGATCTCTCGGTGTTTGACGCCGCCGACGGGAGGTTACCTTCCCCTGCATGTCCGTTCACTACAGGGGGCGCTCCTACCGGTCGTCGTTCCAGTCCTGCGGCGGGAGCGTGCTGCTCGGACTTGAGCTGGCGGACGAGGAGAGGGGCGAGCCTCGAGTGGTCTCGCTGGGACTGCTGGTTCCCGGACCCGAACCCGAGGTTGATCCCGGCGCGGTCCGCAGGGCCGTGGTCCAGGCGCTCGAGCACCACCGCGTGAAGACGGGGCTCGTCGTGCCGCTCGTGAAGATCGAGTACGTCCCGAATGACGCGCCCCAGTACGACAAGCACCACATGCTCGCCCTGAGGATCCTCCACGAGGTCGCACCGTCGGCGGAAGCGCTGGACTCCGTGCAGCGCGAGGCTGCGGTCCAGCGCCTGGGGGACGAGATGAGCGATCTCTACGAACGAGCCTACTGCGGCAGCTGGATGTGCAGTACGCCAACCATCGTGGGGCTCTGCCGGAAGGCCATCCTGACCGGCCAGCCGCAGGGATGGGCGAACACCGAACTGACGGTAGAGCAGGCCAGGGAAATGTGGCGGCTGGCGGAACGTGTTGGTGGTTGGGCCGACACGGACCCGGACCCCGACCCGGCCAGGCGACATCACTACATCGTCGGCTACCCGTTCACCGCGCTCGACTCCGAGGGGCTGGAGGGAGAGGACATCCCGTGGCACTCGTAAGTTCCGTGCTTCAGGGCCGCGGGCCCTCGCTTCGACAGCCGAACCGGTTGTCGTGCGGGCTGCCGCAGGGAGTTCCGCCAGCACTGCGAGGGGGAGCGACGCCGGCCTGCGCGACTCCCGGAACAGCAACGCGGAGGTGTGGTCGGGGCGACTGGATTTGAACCAGCGACCTCCTGCACCCCAAGCAGGCGCGCTAGCCAGGCTGCGCCACGCCCCGACCGGGGGCCGCGTTGCGACGGCACTGGGGACAGGGCGGGGATGGTAGCACCGGGGGAAGCGGCGGGGTGAAGGATCCGGTCCGGGCTACCTGCCCTCGGACTTCACGGGGACGGGCGCGGGGGGGAAGGCGCACGGGGTGCCGTCGGGGCCGAGGAAGCCGGAGACGACGGCGAGGAACCCGGCGGGGATCTCCTCCGGGAGCGGGCCGAAGAGGACGATCTGGCGCTCGTCGACGACGACGCGCGCCGCCCCGGCGGGGAGGGGCTTCCCGGCGCCGTCCAGGAGGGCGACGGCGCCCGGCGCGGTCCAGCCCACGGGAGCGGAGAGGGCGAGGCGGAGCCACGTCCCCTCCCGCCCGCGGACGCGGCCGACGGTGGCGCCGCTCACGGTGACGTCGCGCGCGGCGGCGGGGGGCGGGTCGGCGGTGTCGACCTTCACCCCGTCGGGCGGGGCCAGGGAGACGAGGAGGCCGGGGTCCGGTCCCCGCCCCCTCGCGCCGACGACGAGCAGGTTGATGCCACCCTTCAATTTCACGGGCAAAGCGAAGGAGCCGCCGGGCCCGAACCGCCGGGGGCCGGGGACGGCGGGCAGCGCGTCCCCGTTCCACCAGGCGGCACACGCGTCCAGATCCCCGTTGACGTGGAGCACGGCCTCCCCGGCGCGATCGGACTTGAGGCGCCAGCCGAGGGCCGCCACGCCGCCGCCGGCGCCCCCCAGCCCGCGGAGGCGGACGGCGCCGTCCTCGCCGGGCGGCGCGAGGCTCCACCACGAGGAGCGGAACACGGCGCCGGGGGAGGGCCGCTGCCGGCCGATCTCCGCGGGGATGGAGGCGTCGCCGGCCACCATCGCCGCCAGGGGTGGAGGGAGAGGGCCCCCCTTCGCGTCGGCGCGGAGCGCCCCCCGCGGGATGCCCTCCGCGAGACAGCCGGGGTCGCCGCCGTCGCCGGCGAGGCCGCGCGCGGGCGAGGCGTCGTCGAGCCGCAGTCCCTCCGCGAGCGGCGGCCAGGGGGCGCGCACGAGGGCGGAGACCTCCGCCGTCGACGCGCCGTGGGGCCACTGGTCGAGCACGCGGATGCCGCCCCCGGTGCTCTCCCCCCGGAGCGTCTCGCCGTCCTCGAAGGAGGCGCTGCCGCGGAGGCGGAACTCGTCCACGCCCGTGGCGTACGCGACGTGGAACCCGGAGAGCGCGAGGGCCTTCACGTTGCGCGCGAACAGGCAGTCGCCCACGAGGAACGGCGCCTGCACGCCGACGCGGTTGCCGTGGAAGTCGCACCGCTCCACGGTCACCCCGGGCTCCGAACCCGGGTAGGCGCGCCCCGTCGTGCGGCCGCCGCCGGCGCCGATGACGCAGTAGGCGAACACGCTCCGCTCGATGCGCGGGGCCCCCTGGGACTGGGCGAACACGCCGGTCCCGCACCCGGCGAAGCGGGACCTCGCGATGGTCGGGCGGGCCACGCCCCCCTTCGTCCCGAACCGCTCGTGGTCGGCGTACGCCGAGCCGGCCTCGACACCGGTGGCGCACCCGAGGAAGACGCTGTCCTCGATGCGCACGCGGCCCGCGGGGACCTGCACCGCGGCGAACGCGGAGGAGAACCGGGCGCCGCGGATCTCCCGCCGCGGCGCCTTCCCCTCGACGGGCCAGAGGACGACCCCGTGCCAGGGATAGCGCTTCACGTCGGCGGCGCGGTCGCGCCCGGAGGTGCCGGCCGTGTTCTCCGCCTCGGCGACGATCTCCGGCGGGCCCGACTCCGGCTCGAAGAGCACGGGCCGCTCCACCGTGCCGGCGACGAGGAGATCCCCCTTCACGTGGATCTCGACCCGCCGCGCGTTCCACCCCCCGTTGGACAGGTCCCGCGCGCCGAGGATCACGCGCGTCCCCGCCTCGATGACGAGGCCGCCTCCCGCGGGGACCTCGATGTCGGCGGCGACGAACACCGTGCCGCTCCACGTGGCGCGGGGCTCCAGCGTGCCGCGGACCTCGACGGCGGCGGCGGGCGGACCCCCCTCGATCGCCGTCGCCGGAGGCGCGGCGAGGAGGAGGGCGCCGAGGACCGGGATCGCGCGGCGGATCACCGGCCCGGCCTCGCGATGCGCGCGGAGCCCTGGTCGGGGATGGCGTCCCGCCGCGTCGCCTCCGACCAGGCCAGCACCCGCGTGCGGCCCTCCAGCCCCGTGCGCGGGAGCGCGACCTCGAGGATGCGCCCGAACACTGCCCACTCGCCGTCGGGTCCGGTCCCCTTCGCCTTCCCCCGCCGCACGACGAGGCGACGGGGCGCGTCATACTCCGCGTCCGCGGGCTCCGCCAGGAGGGTGATGGACTCGGCGCGCGTGACGTCCTTCGTCGCGGGGAGCGCCTCGGCGAAGCCGCTCCCCTGCATCTCCACGCACGCCAGCAGCCGCCTGCCCTCGTGGTCCACGCGCAGCCGGACGAGGTCCACGTGCCGCAGCAGGGGCGGGAGCTCCCCGCCGGGGTCCGTATCCTGCGCGCCGCCGCTCCAGTCCCCGTCGTCCCCGTCGACGACGATGGGGAGTCCGTCGTCGCGGGCCGCGTGATCCACCACCAGCGGCTGATCGCCGGCCCAGGTCTCCACGGCGACGCGGAACGCGATCTCCGGGCTCGCCCACTCGGTGCCGCGGGAGAGGATCCGCGCGGGGACGAGGAAGCGGAGGGTCGCGCCCTCGACCTCGGGCGCCCCCTCCAGCGGGTGGTTCATCCAGGACTTCCCCGCGGCGCCGCCGTCGAGGTTCTCCTGCGTCACGTTCTCCGACCACGAGAGGAGGCGCACGTCCAGCGGCGCCGGTTCCCCGGGGGCCGCCGGCTTCGCGTCGTTGGGCCGGAACCGGGATCCCACGGCGGCGCGGAACCACACCTCGTGGCCGCCGATGCCGGTGGCCTCGTTGTCGTCGCAGTCGAGGAACACCTGCACGCAGGTGAAGCCGCCCTTGACGAGCTCGGCGGCGAGGACGACGGTGAACCGGACGCCCTCCCGGTCGGACTCGGCGGTCACGGACAGGCAGTCGGACGTGAGCAGCGTGGGATCGAAGCACGCCGGATCGCGCAGCAGGACGGACCGGGACGGGCCCGGCGGGGCGGGCGTCGCGGCGGGGGGCGGAACCCACAGCGCCGCACCGACGGCCGCCGGGAGGAGCCACGCCACCGCACGGGCCATGGGGGCGGAGGATAGCCGCGGCGGGGGGCTCCCTCCACAACGGTCGCGGTGCGGCGTCTGGACCGGGCGGTCCTCGGAGCGTACCATCGGCCTTGCGGCGGCGGGGAGGGACCACGGGATCCGCGCGGCGCCGCTCCGGGAGGAGGAGAGATGGGCCCTTCGCGCGCGTTCACGGGTCGTCGACGGTTCCGCACCGCGCTGGGGGCGCCGCTCGCGCTGGCGCTGCTGCTCCCCGCGACCGGCGGGTCCCCGGCGGCGGGCGACCCGGAGGAGCGCGCCACCGGCGACACCTTCCGCGGACCGGTGACCGGCGCCGAGTACCGCGCATTCCGCCACGACGGCACGCGGCGCAAGTCGCTGGTGGGTCCCGACGGGACCGTGTTCGAGAACGTCGCCGCGGTGATCGCCCACGAGACGTCGGGGCTCTCCGCCGTGGACCGCGTCCTGGACCCGGCGCTCCGCGCCATCGCCGCGGACCCGGCTCGCGCCGCGGAGGACGTGCGGGTCATCCTCGTCCTGCGGCGCCAGCCGGTCCTCGACGCCGGCGGGGAGGCGCGGCTCCGGTACGGGCCGCTCTTCGCCGCGCACACCTCCCGGATGCGGGCCATCCTCGACGCCATCGCCGGTGCCCGCGACCCCGACCCGGGGCGGCGGATGCAGATGGGAGATCGCATCGAGGAGGAGCGGCGGCTCCTCCCGGCGGAGGACCTGGCGATCCTGGCGACCCTGCGCGCGGAGGTCGCGGACCTCAAGGCGCGATTCCGGCGGGAGGTGCTCGCCGCGGGCCGTCCGGCGGCGCTCCAGGACCAGGCCCCCGTGGCGGAGCGCGTGGCGGCCATTCCCGGGGCCCGGCTCCTCGGTCGTTCGACGACGCTCAGCACGCTGAGCGCGGTCATCCCCGCGGGGGCGCTCCGGGATCTCGTCCTCGCGTCGCCGGAACTGGGCGCGGTGCGGCCGGTGCTGGGCTGCGCCGTCGGCCTCGACACGGCGGTGGGGACGATGGGGGCGTCGTCGTGGACCGGCGCGGGCTACGACGGCACGAGCAGCACGAAGGTCGCCGTGCTGGACACGGGCATGGACTCCGGCCATTCGGCGTTGAGTTCCGTCGTCTCCGACAGCGCCGTGTTCCTCGCCGCCGGGAAACTGGAGTCGGACTTCAACGACAACTCCACGTCCACCGACGACTTCCAGTTCCACGGCACGCACGTGGGCGGGATCGTCGCCAGCACGAACTCCACCTACAAGGGGCTCATGCCGGGCGGCAGGGTCATGAACGGGAAGTGCGGGTACCAGACGACCTCCGGCGGCGGCGCGCTCCAGGACCCGGACATCATGTCCGCGGGGGACTGGGCCGTGGACAACGGGGCCGACGTGCTGAACTGCTCCTTCGGCGGGGGAGGGACCACGGACGGCTCCTCGGCGCTGGCGCTGTTCTTCGACGCCATCCCCTACGGCCTCCTCTCCACCGTCGTCGTCGCCGCCGGGAACGCCGGGTCGGGCAGCGGCACCGTGGGAATCCCCGGCGACGGGTTCAACGTGATCACCGTGGGCAACTTCGACGACAACGCGACGACGACCCACTCCGACAACTCGCTCACGTCCTCCAGCAGCCGCGGGCCCCTGGACGACGGCCGGCGGAAGCCGGACATCTCCGCCCCGGGCACGAACATCACGTCGACCTACGCCTTCTGGGAAGGCGGCAATCCGGACTTCGTGTCCGCCACCGGCACCAGCATGGCGAGCCCCGCCACGGCGGGGGGCTGCGGCCTGCTGGAGGACTTCGCGGCGTCGTGGGCCCCGGAGACGGTGAAGGCGCTCCTCCTGACGAACCCGAGGAACACCTCGCCCTACCCGACGTCGCCCAACGACAGCTGGGGATACGGCGGCATCGACCTCGCCGCCGCGTACACGAACCGGGCCGCCGTCGTCGAGGGCACCTTCACGTCCTCCGGGGCGGACCACGTGCTCCTCAAGCCCGGCTCGCTCTCGTCGGGGAAGCGCGTCACGCTGGCGTGGAACCGCCACGTCGGCCACAACAACGCGTCCGCCCCCACGTCGTACATCGACCTCATCGACCTGGACGTCTACGTCTACGACGAGGCCGACGGCTCCTACGAGGGCGGGAGCTTCGACAGTCTCGAGAACGTGGAGCAGGTCAAGCTCGGCTCCACGGTGTCGACCCCCGTCATCAAGGTGGAGCGGTACGACTCCTTCCCGACGGGAGTGACCACCGAGTGGTGGTCCGCGGCGGCGGAGAGTTCCAGCGCCCTGTCCACCGTGGACCCGCCGACCCTCGCGTGCTCGTTCACGACGGCGCCGACGTACCTCGCGGCGGGGCAGTCCTTCACGGTCACCGTGCGGGTGGACAACTCCGGCGGCGTCGCGGCCTTCGCCCCGGAACTCACGCTCGGCACCCCGGCGGGCTACTCCATCACCTCCGGCGCGAACCCCCGCACGCTGGCCCGCATCGCCGCGGGAGGCAACGCCTCGGCGACCTGGACGGTGACGGCCTCGTCGGGACCGTCGGGCGTGAGGTCCCTGACCGCCGCGGCGACCTCGGACTCCTACGACGAGACCTACGACAGCGCGGTCACCACGGTGAACCACACGCTGGACGTCACGGCCCCCGCGGGGAGCGTCTCGGTGAACGGAGGCGCGTCCTGGACCTCCACCGTGACCGGCGCCGCCCTCGCGATCTCCGCCACGGACGACCTCTCCGGCGTGCTGGAGATGCGGGTCGGGAACACGTCGCCGGGCAGCACGTGGGAGGCCTACGCGACGTCGAAGACCTGGAACCTGGCGTCCGGCGCCGACGGCACGCGCACCGTGGTCCTGGAGTTCCGCGACCGGAGCGGCAACGTGTCCGCGTCGGCGACGGACACCATCGGCGTGGACACGACGCCGCCGGCGGGGACGGTCTCCGTGCAGGGGGGCGCCGCGGCGGTGAACGGGACGGCGGTGACCCTCGCGCTCTCGGCCTCGGAGACGGTGACCGGGTCCGGCGTGACGGACATGCGGTTCAGCAACGACGGGACGACCTGGGGCGCATGGACCGGCGTCGCGGCGACCGCGGACTGGAGCCTCGTGGAGGGGGAGGGGACGAAGACCGTCCGCGCGCAGTTCCGGGACGCGGTCGGCAACGTCTCGTCCTCGGCGACGGACTCCATCGTGCTGGACCTCACCGCGCCCTCGGGCTCGGTCGTGGTCAACGGCGACGCGGCGTGGACCTCCACGACGTCCGTCACGCTCTCGACCTCCGCGTCCGACGCCCTCTCCGGCGTGACGGACATGCGCTTCAGCAACGACGGCGTCTCGTGGGGGGCCTGGATCCCGTACGCGGCGGCCGCGGGGTGGACCCTCCCGTCGGGGGACGGTTCGCGGACGGTGCATGCCCAGTTCCGCGACGGGGCGGGCAACGTGTCCTCCCCGGGCACGGACTCCATCGGTCGCGACGGCACCGCGCCGTCGGGGTCCATCACGCTGGCCGGCGGGGCCGCCTACGCGACGGGCACGCTCGTGGACGTCGAACTCTCCGCGTCCGACGCCCTGTCGGGAGTCGTGGAGATGCGCTTCCGGAACGGCACCGGCGCGTGGGGCGCGTGGGCTCCCTACGCGCCGGCGGCGACGCGGACCATCCCCGCGGGCGACGGCGTGAAGGTCGTGGGGGTGGAGTTCCGGGACGCCGCGGGGAACGTCTCCGCGGAGGCCACGGACTCGGTCATCGTCGACTCCACGCCGCCCGTGGCGGGCGTGCTCATCCTGGGCGGCCGCGCGGCCATCAACACGGCGTCGGTGACCCTCGACCTCTCGGGCTCCGACGCGCTCTCCGGCGTGGAGGCCTGGCGGGCATCCGACGACGGTGCCACGTGGTCGGGGTGGAGCGCGGCGGTGGCGACGCTCCCCTGGACGCTCCCCGCCGGGGAGGGGCCCCGCACCGTGTACGTCCAGTGCCGCGACGGCGCCGGGAACGTCTCCGCGGCGGCCAGCGACGGGATCCTCGTCGACCTCACCCCGCCCACGGGGACCTTCGTCGTGGAGGGGGACGCGCTCTACGTGATGCCGTGGCAGCCGTTCCGCGCCGATCTCTCCGCTTCCGACGGCGCGGCCGGCTCCGGTGTCGCGGAGTTCCGCTGGAGCCACGACGGCGGGGGGACGTGGTCCGACTGGGCGGACGTCGGCGGCGGTTCCGTGGCGATGGCGCGGCCCGCGGGACGCGGGCGCGTGACGGTGACGGGCGCGTTCCGGGACGCCGCCGGGAACGCGTCGACCGCGGCGACGGACGCCGTCCACCTCGTGCCGGAGGCGCCCCAGGATCTCGGCGCGGTGAAGACCCTGGCGGGGACGACGGACGAGGGCGGCGACATCGACGCCTACGTGCTCGACCTGCTCCGCGGCGATCTCCTCACGCTGAAGGTGAAGGCGAAGGGCGCGGCGCGCGGTGCCGACTACACGCTGGAACTCGACGTGTTCGATCCCTCCGGCGCCCGGGTCGTCACCGGTGCCTGGCCGCCAGGGGCGTCGAAGCCGGGCCTCTCGAAGTTCCCGGCGGGGACCACCGGGCGCCACTGGGTCGTGGTCCGGCCCGCGGGCGCCGACGCGGACGCGGGCGGGACGTACTCCCTGGGCGTGGCGCCGAAGCAGCAGAAGGCGAGCCTGCGCCCCGCCGGCACGACCGTCGACGATCCGATCCCCCTGGAGGCCGTCGGCGGCGCCACCCTCTCGGGCACGCTGTCCGGCGCGCCCACCTTCCCCGCGATCCTCACCCCGCCGGGAGGCGGGCCGACGCCCTTCCCCGTGGTGGGCAAGGGGGGGAAGGCCCGCCTCGGGCCGGGCCTCCTCGACGGCCCCGCGGGCCTCTGGCTGCTCGACGTCTCCGACGGCGGCAGCGTGACCTACAAACTGAGTGTCAAGGGGCCGCGGCGCGTGCCCGCGTTCGAGGAGTAGCGCTACCGACTCACCTCCGCTCGACGGGCACCTCGCGTCCGCGCCGCCCGTCCGGGTCGCGGACGGTGATCACGCCCTCCCCGCCGGGCGGGAGGAGGTCCGCGGCGGCGGAGGACCGCAGCGTGCGGCGGCCGCGCGTGTCGAGCAGCGGGACGCCGTCCACCTCGATGCGCGCGCCGCGGGCGGCGCCGCGCACCGCCACGCGGAGGCGGCCGCGCCGGTCGAACTTCGCGCGGCGGATCTTCGGCGCCGGGGCCGGCGGACCGGCGACGCCCAGCGTGACGCCGAGGAACGCGAACGCCATCTCGTCGGTGGTCGCCTCGCCGTAGCCCACGGGGACCGGCGGCGATGACGGGTTGTCCGGGTTCCCGGCGGAGTTGTCGAAGACCGCGCGCATGGTGACCCGCGTCCCCGGCGGGATCGGGATCGGCTCCACGGGGAAGTAGGCGGCCTGCCAGCGGAAGTCCCAATCGTCGATGCGGATGAGGGAGCGCTCCGTCCCGTCGGCGTAGGTCGCGTCGACGCGCATGGACTTGCCGATGAGGTGCATGTGCGGCGCCACCGTGTGGACCGTGGCGCCGATGAACGCCGGCGCATCGTACGACGCGGTCACCTCGTGGGCCGGGTCTCCGGCGGGGATGAGGAAGTCCTGGTTCCCCAGAGGCACGATGAACATCTCCTTCGCCGGCGGCGCGTCGTGGAAGTAGAGGCCCACCGACGTCAGATCCTCGTGGACGTCGCCGTCGTGGGGGTGGTAGTGGACCTGCACGACGATGGTGGCGCCGGCGGGGAGCCGGAGTCCGATGGACGGGTCCAGCGTGAAGGGCCGGTAGCCGGGCGCCCACCCGCCCAGCGATCCGCTCACGGGGACGCCGGCGCCGCCGAAGCACGTGTAGCCGGGGCCCGGTTCGGCGGCGTCGGCCTCGAGGCTCGCGGTGCCCGTGTCCACGTAGAGGATCACGTGGTGGACGGTCTCCCGATCGCCCGGGAGGATGTCCACGGAGCGCACCCAGCGATCCTCGGCGAAGTCGGTGGGAACGGGGAAGCAGCGGTAGGTGTCGGTCCCCGCGGGCGGGGAGTACGGCTCCGCGGGCGTGAGCACGAGATCCGGCGGGCCCAGCGACCACCCGGAGGTGAACGGGCGGCTCGGGGGCCCGTCCCGCGGGTCCCCCTCGGGGGCGCCCGCCGCGGCCCAGTCCACGAGCGTCGCGATCTCCCCTTCGGAGAGGCGGCGCTCGTCGTGGAACACGCCGTAGCCCTGCGCGGGGCGCCAGGGCGGCATCCTGCGCGCCTGCGCCTCCGCCGCGATGTCCGCCGCCCAGGGCGCCACCTGCGCGTGGTCCATCATGACGAACGGGCCGATGTCCCCCGGGCGGTGGCAGACCTGGCAGTGCTCCTGGAGGAGGGGCAGCACGTCCCGGTGGAAGGTCGGGGCCCGGCGCGAGCCGGCGTCGGCGCCGCACACCGCCGCCGCGCCCGCGGCCAGCGCAACGAGCGCCGCCACGGCCCTGCGGGGCGGTGCGGCGGACGGCGACGACGCGTGGTCGATGGCAACCTCCAGGCGGGCGGGGCCCGCGCGGGGATTGTAGCCGCCGGGCCGCGCCGCGTTACCGCCCCGGCGCCAGCGCCTCCCGCAGCGCGCGCAGTTCCCGGTGCCCCGGCTCCAGCGCCAGGCCCGCATCCACGAGGAGAAGGGCGTCCGCGGTCGCCCCCTGGAGCCGGCGGAGTTCGCCGAACACCCCCAGCGCGCGGACCGAGTCGGGCCGCAGCGCGAGCACGTCGCGCAGCGTCGCCTCCGCGGCCCCGTGGTCCCGCCGCTGGATGTGGACGAGGGCCCGCTCCACGAAGGCCGCCTCGCATCGGGGGTTGGCGCGGAGGGCGTCCTCCACGCGCGCCAGCGCCTCGTCCAGCAGCGGGGAACGGGGGTCGTCCCCGGCGGCCGCGCGCGCCCGGTGCGCGAGGGCCAGCGGCGCCAGCGCCTCGCCCGGTCGCAGGGCCGCCGCCCGCTCCATGTCCTCCAGCGCCGCCTCCGGGAGTCCCGCCGCGATGGCCCGCTCCCCGCGCACGAGGAGGGCCTCGGCGAGCGCGTCCTTCGCCCAGCGGAAGGTCACGCCCGCGCGGACGCCGACGTCCAGCGCGCGGATGGCCTCCGCGCGGACGAGGGCCTCCGACTCCCCCGGCGGGAACGTCCTCGGATCGGGGCCCGTCCGACGGAGCAGATCCGCGGGGAGGTGGGGACGGCAGGCGGCGAAGGCGTCGGGGTTCGCGAGCAGGTTCCCGGTCACCACGCGCGCGAGCGCCGCGTCCCGCAGCGCCATGAACGCGAGGTAGCCCGCCCGGGCGGTGGCGCAGGCTTCCGCGCGCTCTGCGAGGCCGGGCACCGCGGGCAGCGGCCCGGGATCGCGGAGGGCCTCCAGGTCCATCCACGTGCAGCGGGGATAGTCGGGGTCCCCCATGGCGCCGCGGGGCGCGCGGAACTCCAGCGAGAGGTGGGCGTCCGTGTGGAGCCCGGCGCCCGACGGCCCCGCGAACGCGGCCGCCGCCTCGCGCCCGAGATGCAGCGTCGCCAGCACGTCGGCGGGACCGGTGAGTCCCGCGGCGGCCAGGCCCTCCGCGGCGCGGCCCGCGGGCCACGGGCGCGACGCCAGTTCGGCGACGATGTCCCGGTCGCCCTCCCGCGTCGCGACGATGCCGTAGTCCGACCACGGCACGAGGTCGAACACGACGGCGTCGGGGAACACTTCGCGCACTGTGCGCAGCACCAGCCGGAGGTCGTCCAGCGCGAGCCCGTAGGACTGGAGCCAGATGCACACCGTGCCGCCGGGAGCGAGCCGCTCGCGGCAGGCGCGGAAGTACTCCACGGTGAACAGGTCGCTCACGCCGGCGATCCACGGGTTGGTCGGCTCCGACACGAGCACGTCGTAGGTCCGCTCCGCGTGCTCGATGTGCGTGCGGCCGTCCTCCAGGAGGACCTGGACGCCGGCCCGGCGCGTCACGTCCCCGTTCACGTGCCGGAAGAACGGCTCCGCCAGGGCCACCTCGGGGGCGATCTCCGCCACGTCGAGAACGGTGACCCCGTGGCTCTCCACCGCCGCCGCGCTCACGCCCGACGCGAGGCCGACGACCATGGCGCGCGACGGCGAGCCGTGGAGCAGCGCGGGGAGGTGCCCGAGCAGTTGCTGCGTGGTCATGTCCTGCCCCGTGCTCGCGTCCGCCTTCCCGTTGATGAGGAGGGCGATGTCCCCGCCCGGTTCGCGCGTCACCGCCACCGTGACGCTCCGCCCCTCCACGTCCAGCAGCCGATCCCACGCCCGGTCGCGGAGCAGGCGGTCCACGGAACGGCCCGAGGCGGCCGCGCGGGCCGCGTAGGTGGAGGCGTAGACGGCGGCGCCGGAGTGGAGCAGTTCCGGTCTCCACGGGGCCGATCCGGTGGCGACCAGCACGACGGCGCCGGCCGCGGCGAGGGCGGCGGGGAGCCCGCGGCGGGGCGGGAGCGAGACGGCGAGCAGGACTCCGGCCAGCGCCAGGTTGATGCCGCACGCCAGCACCAGCGTGTCCCGCGTGCCGATGCCGGGCACCAGGAGGAGTCCGCCGCAGAGGGATCCGGCGATGGTGCCCGCGGTGTTCCAGCCGTACACGCGGCCCACCGCCCGCGGGGCGCCGCCCGCGTCCCCCGCGACGGCCGCCACGAACACGGGGAACGCGGCCCCCATGGCCAGCGTCGGGAGGAGCGCCGCGGAGAGCGCCTGCCCGAACTGCCACGTCAGCAGGTCCCCGTAGCGGACGCCCCCGGCGCCGAGGCGCTCGATGACCCGCAGCGGCAGGTCCGCGAGGAACGCCACGGAGGCCCACGCCGCGAGTCCCACCGCCGCCTGGAGTGCCGCCAGCGCGGGGACCATGGCGCCGGGGCGCACGCGGAGGAGCGGCGTCGCCAGCCCGCCGAGGCCGAGGCCCAGGATGAAGACCGCGACGACCAGCGTGAACGCATGCACCGACGACCCGAAGGAGAGGATGAGCATGCGCGTCCACGCCATCTGGCAGAGCATGGCGGCGAAGCCGGCGGCCCCGGCGCCGACGAGCACGGCCCGGCGCACCCGCGGCGCGAGGGGCGGGGCCGGCGGGGCGGTCTCCGCGACCGGAGGCGCCTCCGCGGGGGCCGCCGCGGCGGCGGCGAAGCGCGCGTCGAGGACGAGCGCCACCGCCGCCACGAGCAGGTTCGCCCCCACGGCCACGGCGAGGGTCCCCGGATACCCGAGCGCGGGCAGCAGCAGGAGCCCCGCCGCCAGCGCGCCCCCCGCCGCTCCCACCGTGTTCAGCCCGTAGAGAAGCCCCGTGCCTCCCAGCACTCCCGCCGAGGTCCGCACCACGCCGCGCACGAGCACCGGCAGCGTGGCGCCCATGGCGATCGTGGGCGGGAGCAGCAGGAGGCCCGCCAGCGCGAAGCGCACGGCGGCGTGGAGGGCGGGGGAGTCGGCGAGCCCGCGGTACGCCGCTCCGAAGACGGGGTGCAGCAGGGAGAGCAGCAGGGGGAAGAGCGCGCAGTAGACCGCGATGCCCGCCTCCAGCAGCGCGTAGGCGCGCAGCGGCCGGCGCGTGCGGGCGGCGAGCCGGCCCCCCAGGCCCGCGCCCAGGGCGAGTCCGCCGAGGAACGCGGCCACCACGGCGACCACCGCGGGATAGGAGCCGCCGAGCACGCGGGCCAGCTGCCGCGACCAGAGGACCTCGTACACCAGCCCCGCCGCGCCGGAGACCAGGAACAGCGCCCCCACCGCGACGACGGGAAGCGGCGCCGGGCTCGACCCGTCGGACTCGCGATCCATGGAGCGGAGACGGTACCGCGCCCCCGAAGAGCGGGGGAGGTTCGGCGAGGCGTACACGCGCGGTCGGGTGCCGGCCGAGTCCGGCGGGACACGGCGGCCGTGGAAGCGGAGCCTCGCGAAGAACGGGGGGGGCCTGCGCGTGCCCCCTTGGGGTAGACTCGGCTTCAGGGACGATCAGCAGTTCCCGGCACTCGAGGGAGGCCGCCGGGGGGAGGAGCGCGTGTGTGCCTCCAGCACCGCGGAAGAAGTAGCTGCGGCGGTGATGGCTGCGCCTTCGGACGACAACTACGGAGGGACGCGGATGCGACGGAGCGCGGCGTCGGACACCAGGTTCGACCCACGACCGCCGGGCGCGTGCAAGAGTCCGCCCCATCCTCTCGTGCCGACTTGGATCTGGTGGGGCGGGGCACTCGTGCTGGCGGCCACTCCGGGCCCTGGATCTTCGGCACTGCGAACGACAAGGTCTTCATGTCGGCAGAGTTCGTCTGCATTGCAGGCGAAGTGGAGAATGCATGGCCGCCGGAGAGCAGCGTCATCGCGATCACGAGGTTGCAGCTTCCACGGTACGCCGGCAATGACCTCTCCGAGGAGAACGCTCGCTTCATCGCCGCGGCGCGGATGGGTGTGCCTCGGCTTTGCACGGAACTGGCACGCGCCCTCGAGAAACAGGCTGCGCTCGTGGATGCGATGCGACAGCTGCTGGCAGTGACGAAGGGCACTGAGGAGGCTGTCGAAACCGGCAAGGCCATCGAGCATGCGCAACGGCTAGTCGACGATCTCAAGCAGTGAGACTGATGTGCGAAGCGGTTCAGCCCGGGCCGGATGAGCCCGCCTGCCGGCCAGCGACGTGGCACGCGCGCCGGGACGGCTCCGCCGCGCCGCATGGACGGCCTCGCCGCGCCGCCGGAACCACACGCGCCGGCCCGCTCCCCCGGCGGCGAACCCTCAGACGCGGGTCGGTCGCACCAGTCGCCACACGGGGAACGGTTCTCCGACGCGGGTGGCGTCGTCGAGGTAGCCCCAGCGCGCGAAGCCGTCGTCGCTCTCCGGCTCCAGGAGGTACACGGCGAGGTTGCCCAGGGGTTGCGCGGTGGGGACGAAGAGGGTCCCCGCGGGGAAGGGGGCGCGGCGCCGCTCCCGCCGGACGGTGAGGACCGTCTCCCATCGGGCCGTGGGGCGGGGGGTCTTCGGGGTGATCTCCGCCTCCCCCGGCGGAGGCACGGGGCCCGCGACGTCGGGGCTGAAGGTGGGCTCCGACGCGGTGACCACGGACGCCTCGGCGTCCAGCGTGCGGGCCCGCCGCAGCGCGCGGAAGCGGACGCCGTGCCCCTCCAGCCGCTCGCGCAGCGAGGCCGGCGCGAGGTACCCGAAGGGCCGCGGCACGGACGCCGTGGGGACGAAGCGGCGCAGGTGGGGCATGACGTAGCGCCGGAGCCGCTCGCCGCGCCGCGGGAGGCGGTGATTCCGGATCCCCGCCGCGTCGACGCTCAGGATCTCCACCGTGCCGTCCTCGTGGGCCGGGTAGTCGAACACGAGGCCGCCCTCGGCGTTCCGGCGCGCGACGCCGTAGTTCACGCCCACCAGGTCGTCGGCCCGGGGGTCCCTCCCCGCCGCCTCCGTCTCGCGCGCGGCGCGCTCCGCCACGGAGCGCAGCGCCTCCGCGTGCCGGCCCGCCGCCCGCGTCAGTTCGCGCAGCGTCTCCAGCATCACGCGGCAGCGCTCCTCGAAGTCGAGGTAGGAGTAGGTCTCCAGGAGGACGTCGGGCCGGCCGCAGAGGCCGCGGTAGTGGCTGCCGAAGCGGGGGAGCGCGGGATAGGTGTGCCAGCCCGCCGTGGGGCGGCGATCGTCGGCGAAGTTCCCGTAGAACTGCGTGCGGATGGAGGTCCGCGCCAGCAGGCGCCGCGACACCTCCGGCAGGAGCCGATCCCGCACGAACGCGATGGGGGCGGGATGCCCGGAGAGCGGGTTGTGGGACGTGTCGAACGTGAGGTGGTAGCCGTGCACGCTGCCGTCGGTGGTGTGGCAGTCGATGAAGAGGTGGGGCCCCCAGTGCCGGAACAGCGCGCCCATGTGGCGCGTCTCCACGGCGTCCTGCTTGACGGCGTCCCGGTTGAGGTTCCAGCCGGCGCCGGTGTAGCGCGTGCCCACGCCGCCGGGCGGGCCGATCTGTCCCTCCATCAGGTTCAGGTCGAGGGCCCGGTTCGCCGGCGAGATGCGGTCGTTGCCGTCGGGATTGAAGTCGGGGACGAGCACCAGCGTGATCCGCCGGAGCAGCGCCGGCTCCCGCGCCGCGAGCCCCAGTTCGCGGGCGAGCATGAGGACCGCCTCCTTGCCCTCGACCTCGCCGGCGTGGATGTTCGCCTGCACCATCACCACGGTCCGGCCCCTCCGCCGCGCGGCGGCGGGGGAGAACGCGCCGTCGGTGGCGAGCACGAGGACGGGCATGTCCCGCCCCTCGCCGCTCCGGCCCATGCTGGACACGCGCACGCGGCGGCTGCGCTTCGCGAGCGCGTGGCAGAACGCCTCGACCTCGATGTGGCGGGAGGTCTCCGTCCAGCGGGAGTGCTCGGCGCGGGTGAGGAGTCCCGGGTGCGGCGGCGTGGCCTCGCGTCGCGTCGCCATGGAGGGTCCTCCTCGTGGGGTCGTGCGCGGGGTCAGCGGCCCGGGAGCCGGCGGATGGGGCCCTGCGGAAGTTCCGAGCCGCGGCCCTCCGACTCCCGCTCCTCCCGCGTGCGCGCCTGGAACGCCTCGTAGTTGCCCTCGAACCAGCGGGCGTTCCCCTCGCCGTCGAGGGAGAGGATGTGGGTCGCCACGCGATCGAGGAAGTAGCGGTCGTGGGTCACCACGACGACGCAGCCGGCGAAGCCCTGGATGGCCTCCTCCAGCACGCGGAGGGTCTCCAGATCGAGGTCGTTGGTGGGCTCGTCGAGGAGGACGAGGTTCCCCGCCTCGCGCAGGAGTTTCGCCAGTTGCAGCCGGTTGCGCTCCCCGCCGGAGAGGTCGCCCACCTTCTTCTGCTGGTCGGCGCCGCGGAAGTTGAACCGCGCCACGTACGCCCGGGACTTGATCCAGCGGTTCCCGAAGCGGATCTCGTCGGCGCCGCCGGTGATCTCCTCGAACACGGATCGGTCCGCCTCCAGCCCGGCGCGGCTCTGGTCCACGTAGGTGACCACCGCGGTGGGGCCGATCTCGAGGGTTCCCGCGTCGGGCGTCTCGGTGCCCGTCACCATGCGGAGCAGCGTCGTCTTCCCCGCGCCGTTGGGGCCCACGATGCCGACGATGCCGCCCGGCGGGAGGTCGAAGTCGAGATCGGCGAACAGCGTGCGGTCCCCGTAGCGCTTCGAGAGGCCGCGCGCCGTGAGGACCCGGTCGCCGAGGCGCGGCCCCGGCGGCAGGAGGATGTCCACGGAGTCGTCGGAGAGATCGACCACCTGCTCCAGGAGCCGCTCGTAGTTGGAGAGGCGCGCCTTGCTCCGCGCGTTGCGGCCCTTCGGGTTCGTGCGGATCCACTCCAGTTCCCGCGCGAGGACCTTCTGCAGCGAGGCCTGCTGGCGCTCCTGCAGGCCGAGGCGCGCGGCGCGCTGCTCCAGGTACGCGGAGTAGTTCCCCTCGTAGGGCACGCCCCGCCCGTTCTCCAGGTCGAGCATCCAGCCCGCCACGTTGTCGAGGAAGTAGCGGTCGTGGGTCACGAGGATGACCGTGCCGTGGTACTCGGCGAGGTGGCGCTCCAGCCACGCGACGGTGGCGGCGTCCAGATGGTTGGTGGGCTCGTCCAGCAGCAGCATGTCGGGGTGGGAGAGGAGCGTGCGGCAGAGAGCGACCCGGCGCTGCTCGCCGCCGGAGAGGATGCCGACCTTCGAGTCCGGCGGCGGGCAGTGGAGCGCCTCCATGGCCTGCTCGAGGTGGCGATCCAGTTCCCACGCGTCGGCCGCCTCGATGGCCTCCTGCACGCGCTGCAGGTCCTCCAGCGCCTTCTCCATGGCCTCGGGGCCGAGGTCGCCGGAGAGGCGGTCGTTCACCTCCTCGTGGCGGCGGAGGAGGTCGCGGATGGGGGCCACCGCCTCCTCCACCGTCTCGCGCACCGTCTTCGACGGGTCGAGGACCGGCTCCTGCGGAACGTAGCCGATGGTCACGCCGTCGGCGGCGCGCGCCTCCCCGTCGAACTCCGTGTCGAGGCCCGCCATGATGCGCAGCAGCGTGGACTTGCCGGAGCCGTTGCGCCCGATGACGCCGATCTTGGCGCCGGGATAGAACGCCAGCGTGATGCCCTTCAGCACCTCGCGACCGTCGTGGACCTTGCGGAGGCGATGGAGCGTGTAGATGTAGCCCTGCGGGGGGACGGCCATGGGGGACTCCGGGGAATCGGGGAGAGGGGAGAGCCGGCGCGGAAGGGGGGGAGATCCTACGGGCCTACGCCCCCCGTCCGAAATCCGGTGCGGGGGAGGGCGGCGGCGGCGCGCCGGTGCCGTCGCTCGGAGGAGGGAGGCGGAGCGCCACGCCGGCGGCCAGCAGGAGGCAGAGCACGGCGCTGGCGAAGATGGCGCGCGGGACCCCCCACCGCTCCGCGGCGGCGCCCACGAGGAGCCCGCCCACGCCGCCGGCGCCGATGAGCACCAGGACCCAGAGGCTCATGACGCGTCCCCGGAGCGCGTCCGGCACGCCGGCCTGGACCAGCGAGTTCCCGCGCGAGATGAACGAGATGGTGCCGAAGCCGGCCACCGCCAGTCCCGCGCCGGCGTGGGGGGAGGAGCGCGCGGTGGCGAGGATCAGCACGCCGCCGGCGGCGATGGCGACGCTGCGGAAGACCTCCCGGCGCAGCGCCGCCCGCGAGACGGGCGCGGGGCGGCCGGCGACCCAGAGCGCGCCCGCCAGCGCGCCCACCCCGTTCACCGCCATGAGCGCCCCGTAGCCCCCCGGCCCGAGCCCGAGGACCCCCTCCGCCAGCGCAGGCATGAGGGGGGCGTAGGACCACCCGAGCCCGACCACGATGGCCAGCAGCGTGAGCAGCGTCCGCACGCGGAGGTCGCCGCGGGCGTAGGACCAGCCCTCCCGGATCTCCATCCACCAGCCGCGGGGGGCCGGGGCCCGCTCCACGGGGACGGGGCGGACGCGCCCGAGGACCCACGCGAACAGGAAGTACGAGAGCCCGTCGGCCACGTAGCAGAGGGCGATGCCCGCCAGCGCCGCGTCCACGCGCCACTCCGCCGGGAGCGTCCGGGCGGCGAACCCGGTGACCCCCGCCAGCCCGGCGATGAGCCCGCCCGCCAGAGCGGGCCCGAGGATGCGGGCGGTGTTGAAGACCGCCGTGTTCAGCACGATGGCGTTGGAGAGGTGCTCCCGGCCCACGACCTCCACGAGGAAGGACTGCCGCGTCGGCGTCTCGAACCCCCGCACCGCCCCCAGCGCCGCCGCCATCGCGAGCACGTGCCAGACCTCCACGCGCCCCGTGAGGACGAGGAGGCCCAGCAGGAGCGGCGGGAGCCCGGCGACGAGGCTCAGCCGGCGGAGGAGCCGATGCTTCCGCTCCCGATCCGCCAGCGCCCCGCCCAGCGGCGACGCCAGCCCCATGCAGCCCTGGAAGAGCGCCGACACGGTCCCCAGCAGCACCTCCGACCCCGTGAGCCGGTACACCAGCCACCCCTGCGCCGCCGCCCGCATCCACAGCCCCAGCACGCTGGCCCCCTGCCCCAGCAGGTACCACCGGAAGTTGGCCACCCCCAGGGAGGAGAACGCGCGGCGCGACCAGCGGTCGGCGGGCGGGGGAGGCATGGAGGGGATGGTACGTGGCCGCGGGCAGGGGAAATCCGACGGAATGTGCGCGCGAGAGCGGGGACTCGCCGCACGGCAGGAACGCCGCCGTCCGACGGGTCCACCGCTCGACCAAGGGGTGCGTCCCCGCGAGCGACCAACGGCGCGCCACGCCGCGGGGGCGGCGATTTGCCCGGAATCTGCAAGATCGGTCTTACAGGAATCGGCCGAATCTTACCGAAATCGAGGGTCCAGCCCGGGGGCTTGTGGCACGCGCCTTGCACGATGGTCCTGCCAAGGGCCCGGGGGGGCCGAAGCACGACGAACGCAGTGTGTGCGTTGCGTACGACTGCGGATGGGAGAGGGAGTCTTCGCCGAAGAAAGGAATCCCATGTCCGGCTACCGGTACGCTCGCATCGCGCTCGTCGCGCTTCTCCCGCTCATCGGTCTGCACCCGCAGGCGTCCGGTGCGGCGTCGACCGCGCCCTTCGCAGGGTTGTTCGGAGGGTCCGGCGAGGATCGCATCCGCGCCATGGCCGCGGACGCAACGGGTGCCATCTTCATCGCCGGAGCGACGTCCAGCGGGGACCTCGCCGTCCTCGACCCCTTCCAGCGCGACCTCGCCGGCGGGACCGACGCCTTCGTCGCCAAGATCGCCGCCGACGGCCGCACCGTCCTCTTCGCCACCTACCTCGGGGGCGCCGGAGACGACGAGGCCCTCGCCCTCGTGCCCGATGGCAACGGCGGCGTGTGGGTGGCGGGCGTCACCGACTCCGAGAACTTCCCCGTCCGCGACGCGCTCCAGCCCTCCGCGCCCGGCGGCGGAGACGGGTTCCTCGCCCACATCGCGGCGACCGGCTCCGACCTGCTGTCGTCCACCTACCTCGGCGGCACGGGCGGCGACCGCGCCGCGGCGGTGGCCCTGGACGGGAACCGCAATCCCTGGGTGGCGGGGACGACGACCTCCACCGACCTGCCGACGACGGACGGGACGTTCCAGCCCTACGCCATGGGCGGGTCCGACGGGTTCCTCCTCAACGTGACGCTCGACGGTACCTCGCTCCTCCAGGGCACGTACTTCGGCGGGTCCGGGGACGACGAGGCGTGCGCGCTCCTCGCCGGCGGCGGCGGATCGCTGGTGGTCGCGGGCCGCACCACGTCGGCGGACTTCCCCCTCGCCGCTCCCTCGCAGTCCACCTGGGCGGGGGGCTGGGACGGGTTCGTGGCGCGCCTCGACGGAGGCGCCGTGGCGCCGGCCTTCTCGACGTACCTCGGCGGGACCGGCGATGACGAGGTCTGCTCCCTCGCGACGGGAGGTTCCGGCTTCGCCTGCGCGGGCATGACGGGCTCCTCGGACTTCCCCTTCTGGAGCGGGCTGGAGCCGGGCCCCGCGGGCGGCACGGACGGCTTCGTCGCGGCGTTCTCCGCCCAGAACGACCTGCGGTACCTCGCCCCCGTGGGCGGATCCGGGGACGACGCCGTCCTCGCCGTCGCGCAGGACGGGGGCGGCGCCGTCGTGCTCGTCGGCTCCACCACCTCCGCCGACCTCCCGCTCCGCGCGGCCGCGGTGGAGGCGCTGGCGGGCGCCACCGACGGCTTCCTCGTCCGGGTCGCTCCGGGCGGGACTTCGGTGACCTACGCCACCTACCTCGGCGGCTCCGGCGATGACGAGTTGAGCGCGGTCGCCTTCGGCGCGGGCGGCTCCGTGATGGTCGCGGGCCGCACGGACTCCGCGGACTTCAGCACGGGTGGCGCAGGGATCGGCGCCACCGCCGGCGCCGGGGACGGCTTCCTCGGGCGCGTTCCCACCGCTCCCCTCGCCCCCGTCGACCTCGTGGTGAACGCCGTCGCGCTCCGGAGCATCTCCCTCTCGTGGGTCGACGCCGGCGGCGGGCGCGGGTCCTTCGAGCTCGAGCGCCGTTCCGGCGGCGGCTCCTTCTCCCCGCTCGCCTCCGTGCCCGCGGGGACGACCTCCTTTGTCGACGACACCGTGGCCCCGTCGTCCACCTACGCGTATCGCGTGCTCGCGGTCGTCGACGGCACGCCCTCGGCGTTCAGCAACGAGGTGGCGGCCATCACCCCGGTGGTCCCGGTCCCGGTGCGACCGGGGACGCCGGTCGTCGAGGCCCTCTCGCCGCGCACGGTCCGCGTGCAGTGGGAGGACCGCAGCGACGACGAACTCTCCTTCGAGGTCTTCCGCTCCGTGGACGGGGGCGCGCCGGCGCTGCTGAAGAGCCTCTCCGCCGACACCACCGTCCTCGATGACGTGGTCACGCCGGACCGGACCTGGACGTACGCCGTGCGCGCCGTCGGTGTCACCGGCGCGTCGCCGCTCACCTCCTACGCCGGCGCCGCCACGGCGGGCACGCTCTCCGTGGACCCGCTGAAGGGCAAGCGCCGCGACGGCTCGCGCACGGGGCGGGACTCGGTGTCGCTCGTCCTCTCCCTCTCGACGTCCGACGGCGCCTCCCTCCCCGATCCGCGGACCGGGGGCATCCAGATCGGTGTCGGTGCCGTGGACGGCGCCGCCGTGGTCTCCGCGCCCGCCGGCTCCGCCGGCTGGACGGAGCGCGGCGACGTGCTGCGCTGGAAGAGCCCGAAGGGCTCCTCCGTGAAGGCGTCCCTCGTGTTCGACCGCGCCAGGGGGACGCTGCGGGTCAAGGCCTCGGGCCTCGAACTGGGCGCCTGCGACGCGGACGCCGTGCGGGTCTGGGTCCGCTGCGCGCCGGAAGCCGGTTCCTCCGTGGAGTCCTGGCTGGAGAAGCGGCCGGGCCTGCTCGTCACCGCCGACTGACGAACCTCCGCCGGCCACCGCGGCGGCGGAGCGCTCAACATGCCCGGGGGGCTGCAGGAGCCCTCCGGGCATTCGCGATTCCGGGGGGAGCCACAGGGGCCAGTTACACTCCCCCCCCATGCTCCTGGGCGAGGGCGCGATTCTCTTCGCCGCGGCGGCGGCGGCGGGGGTGGTGAACTCGGTGGCGGGCGGGGGGACGCTCCTCACGTTCCCGGCGCTGCTCGCGGTGGGGCTTCCGGACAAGGTGGCCAACGCGACGAGCACGGTGGCGCTCTGGCCGGGGGCCATCGCGGCGACCGCGGGCTACCGGAAGGATCTGGCGGGGGCCCGCCCCTTCATGGTCCGCATGGCGGTGCCCAGCGTCCTCGGCGGGGCCGCGGGCGCGGTCCTCCTGCTGTGGACCGGCAAGGACCTGTTCGCGCGGCTCGTCCCCTGGCTCGTGCTCTTCGCGACGGCGCTGTTCGCGGTGTCCGGCCCCCTGGGACGGCGGCTGGCCGACCTCGGCGAGCGGTCCGGCGAGCGGGCGGGGAAGCGCGCGCTGCTGTTCCAGTTCGCGGTCGCGGTCTACGGCGGCTACTTCGGGGCGGGCATCGGCATCCTGATGCTGGCGGCCCTGGCGCTCCTCGGGCTCACGGACATCCACCGCATGAACGGGATGAAGATCCTCCTCGGCGCGCTGGTGAACTCCACGGCGGTGTTCATCTTCGCCGCGGCGGGCATCGTGGCCTGGCCCGCGGCGCTGATCATGGCGGTGGGGGCCGCCCTCGGCGGGTTCGGAGGCGCCAGCGCGGCGCGCCACCTGAAGCCGACCTGGGTGCGCACCGCGGTCATCGCCGTCGGGCTGGTGGTGGCGGCGGCCCGGTTCCGCGCGGTGTACGGGGGGTAGCGCCCCTCACCCCGCGCAACTTCGGCCCCCCGGGGCCGGCCGCTAGGATGGCCCCTCCCCGCGAGCGACCGCCCGCGGGAGCACGACCACGGGCAATCCCGGGAAGGAGTTCTCCATGGCGACCGTCACGCTGAAGGGCAATCCCTGCAACCTCGCCGGCACGATGCCGGCGGTGGGAGCCGCCGCGCCGGCCTTCACCCTCGTGAAGCAGGATCTCTCCGCCGTCACGGAGAAGGACCTCGCCGGCCGGACGACCATCCTCGTCACCGTGCCGAGCCTCGACACGCCGGTGTGCCAGACGGAGACGCGCAAGTTCAACGAGCGCGCCGCGGCGCTGCCGAACGTGCAGGTGCTCGTGGCCTCCGCCGACCTCCCCTTCGCCATCAAGCGCTTCTGCGCCGCCGAGGGCATCGACCGGGTGCACGGGGTCTCCGACGTCCGCGACCGCGGCTTCGGCGCCCGCTGGGGCGTCGCCATCGCCGACGGCCCGCTCCAGGGCATCACGGCGCGCGCCGTGTTCGTCGTCGGGCCGGACGGCAAGGTGCGGCACGCGCAGCTCGTCCCCGAGATCGCGCAGGAGCCGGACTACGAGGCGGTGCTCAAGGCCGTGTCGTAGGGGTTGCCGTGGACGTCGCCGTCATCGGGGGGGGGCCGGCGGGGCTGTACTTCTCCCTCCTGATGAGGAAGGCGTTCCCGGAGTCCCGGATCCGGGTGCTCGAGCGCAACCGGCCGGACGACACGTTCGGCTGGGGGGTCGTCTTCTCGCGCGAGACGCTGGACGCGTTCGACGCCGCCGACCGGGAGTCCTTCGCCGCCATCCGCGCGTCCTTCCGCTACTGGGATGACATCGAGACGCACCGGGGCGGCGAGTGCGTGGTGTCGCGGGGCCACGGCTTCTCCGGACTCTCCCGCCGCCGGCTCCTGAACATCCTCCACGACCGGTGCCGGGACCTGGGCGTGTCGCTGGAGTTCGAACGCGAGGTCGCCGGGGTCGGGGACTTCCCGGAGGCCGACCTGATCGTCGCCGCGGACGGCGTGAACAGCGCCGTCCGGACGGCCATGGCGGACCGGTTCCGGCCCACGCTCCGCTGGGGCTCCTGCCGCTTCACCTGGCTCGGCACGACGCTCCCGCTCCGCGCGTTCACCTTCCACTTCAAGGAGAACGCGCACGGGCTCTTCCGCGTCCACGCGTACCCGTTCGAGGAGGGGACGAGCACGTGGATCGTCGAGTGCCGCGAGGAGACCTGGCGCCGCGCCGGGCTCGACGGGGCGACGGAGGAGGACACGGTCGCCTACTGCGAGGACCTGTTCCGCCCGGAACTGGCGGGGCACCGCCTGCTCACGAACCGCTCCCTCTGGCGGTCCTTCCCCACGGTCTCCTGCGAGGCCTGGAGCGCGGGCAATGTGGTGCTCCTGGGCGACGCCGTCCACACGGCGCACTTCTCCATCGGCAGCGGGACGAAACTCGCCATGGAGGACGCCATCACGCTGACGGAGGCGTTCCGCTCCATGGGGACGGCGGACGTGCCGCGCGTGCTCCGCACGTGGGAGGAGCGGAGGCGACCGGAGGTCATCCGCCTCCAGCGCGCCGCGAAGACGAGCCTCCGCTGGTTCGAGGAGACGGAGCGGTGGATGAAGCAGCCGCCCCTCCAGTTCTCCTTCAACCTGATGACCCGGTCCAAGCGCATCACCTACGACAACCTGCGGGAGCGGGACCCGGCGCTGGTGGCGCGCGTCACCGACGCCTGGGGGGAGCGCGAGGGGGCGCCGAAGGGGAGGGACGGGCGGTACGCGCCGCCCATGTTCGCGCCGTTCCGGCTCCGCGGCATGGAACTCCGCAATCGCATCGTGGTCAGCCCCATGTGCCAGTACTCGGCGGTGGACGGCGTCCCCGGCGAGTGGCACCTCGTACACCTCGGGTCCCGCGCGGTGGGGGGGGCGGGCCTGGTGATGACGGAGATGACCGACGTCCTCCCCGACGGGCGCATCTCCACGGGCTGCACGGGGATGTGGAACGAAGCGCAGGAGGCGGCGTGGCGGCGGATCGTGGAGTTCGTCCACGGCCACTCCACGGCGCGCATCGGGCTGCAGCTCGCCCACGCGGGGCGGCGGGGATCCTGCGTCCACCCGTGGGAGGGGCTCGACCGGCCGCTGCTCCCTGCGGACGGCGGGTGGGAGACCCTGGGGCCCTCGGCGCTGGCGTTCGCCCCCGGGTTTCCGGCGCCGCGGGAGATGGACCGCGCGGACATGGACCGGGTCCGGGACGCCTTCGTCGCCTCCACGCGGCGGGCGCTGGCGGCGGGATTCGACCTCGTGGAACTGCACATGGCCCACGGGTACCTGCTCTCCACGTTCCTCTCGCCGCTCACGAACCGGCGCACGGACGGCTACGGCGGGACGCTGGAGAACCGGCTCCGCTGGCCGCTGGAGGTGCTGGCGGCGGTGCGTGCCGCCTGGCCCGACGACCGGCCGCTGGCGGTGCGCATCACGGCCAGCGACTGGGTCGAGGAGGGCGGGCTCACGGAGGCCGACGCCGTGGGGATCTCGCGCGCGCTGGCGGCGGCGGGCTGCGACGTCGTGGACGTCTCCAGCGGGGGCAACTCCACCGAGTCGCGGCCCGACTTCGGCCGCATGTTCCAGGTCCCCTTCGCCGACCGGATCCGGCACGAGGTGGGCGTCCCCGTGATGGCCGTGGGGGCGATCCTCGGGTGGGACCACGCCAACACCGTCCTCGCCGCCGGGCGCGCCGACCTCGTCGCCATGGCGCGGCCCCACCTCGCCGATCCCTACCTCACCCTCCACGCCGCCGCCGCGTACGGCTGGACCGGCCAGGAGTGGCCCGCCCCCTACCTCCTCGGCCGCCCCGCCCCCCCCCGCCCCTGACCCCGCCGCGACGACGACATTCCCGGAATGTTGCGTGCGAGTTCGCCGCTGGGGCGGCCAGGACTCGAACCTGGATCCAAGGGATTATGAGTCCCCTGCTCGACCGATTGAGCTACCGCCCCGCGGGCGCCATTCTGCGGTCGGCGAGGCGGCCGCGTCGAGGGAACCCCGGCGCGCGCGTTGACTCCCGCGTCGCGGGATCGCATGATGCGGCCATGAGGGGAAACCTGCAGGGTCGCACGGTCGTGCTCGCCTGCGCGCTGGCGGCGGTCGGCGCCGCCGCGTTCGCCGACGGCGTCGGCGTCCGCGCGGTCAACGGGGACAAGCTGTCCGCCGCCGTGGACGCGCCGGGCGACGGGGACTCGTTCGCGCTGGACCTGCACGCCGCGGGGAAGTTCTCCGCCACCATCAAGGTGGCCAAGGGGTCGACCCTTCTCCCGACGCTGCGGCTCTTCCGCCCCGGGGGCGCCGCCCAGTCCCTGCCCCCGCTGACGGGCGCCGGCACGGGGAAGGTCTCCCTCAAGAACTTCGTCGTCCCCGAGGGGGAGACGGGCACCTGGCGCGCGCTCGTGGAGGGCACCGGCGGCTCCACCGGCGGGTACGAACTGGCGGTGAAGTGGAAGCCGCCGAAGAAGGTCGCGTTCCCGCCGACGCTCCTCGGACCCGGGGAGGAGCGCGCGTTCGAGTTCCCGCTGGAGGAGGGCGCTTCGTTCAAGGCCCTCGTCAAGTCCGGGAAGGGGGAGGCCGCCGCGGCCTCGGTGGAGTTCGCCGGGCCCGAGGGCTCGGCGCCCGGGGAGTGGAACGTCGTCGCCGTGTTGAAGGGCACGAGCCATGCGCTCACGGGCACCCCCGCTTCGGCGACTCCGGCCGCCGCGGGCACCGCGACGCTGATCGTGACCGCGGACGCCGCCGGCGGGACGTACACCCCCTCGGTCGTCCTCAAGTTCGCGAAGGCGGCCAAGCGGACGGCGCTCCTGCCGACGGAGGCCTCCGTCGGGGGCGTCTCCCCGTCCACGCTCCGGCAGTCCAGCACGGGCACGCCGCTGGCGCAATCGATCGACGTCTCGGGCTCCGACTTCCTTCCCGGCACCGTCCTCCGCCAGGACGGCGCGGAACCGCTCTCGGCGACGACCTTCGTCTCGTCCGCGCTCCTCCGCGTGACCATGAGCGTCCCCGAGGACGCCCCGTTCGGCACGCGCGACCTGCTGCTCTGCCCGCCGGAACTCTCCGGCGAGCCGCTGTCGCTCGCGGCGGCGGTGCAGGTGCGCGCCCCGATCCCGACCCTCTCGTCCGTCTCCCCGGCCGTCCTGAAGCAGGGGGAGGCCGGCGTCGTGCTGACGGTCACCGGCACCGGGTTCCGCGCGGGGGGGAGCATCACGCTGGAGGGGGCCGGTCTCACCCTCGGCTCGACGACCGTCGTCACGTCGACCCAGGCCCAGGTGACGGTGACGGTGAACTCCGCGGCCGCCGTGGGCGCACGGGACGTCACGTTCACGCAGCCCGCGGCCGGCGGAGGAGCGGACGTGGTGCGGACCGACGGGATCCAGGTCCACTACCCCGACCCGACCCTCGCCTCCGTCTCCCCCGCGGACGTCACGCAGGGAGTGTCCTCCATCCAGTTCACGCTCACGGGCACGGGCTTCCGGGACGGCGGGATCGTGACGCTGGGAGGCGACATCGGCATCTCCGGCGCCGTGCGCCTCTCCGACACGCAGTACCGCGTGACGCTCGCCGTGGACGCCGCGGCCGCGCTGGGGGCGCGCGACGTGACCTACACGCAGCCCGCCGACGGCGGTTCCGCGTCGAAGACGCTGGCGGGAGGCCTGGTCGTCAGCGCGCCCACGCCCACCCTCACGACCCTCTCCGGCGCCGTGCTGCGCCAGGGCGCCGTGGCGTCGACGCTCACGGTGAACGGCACGAACTTCCGCGACGGGGGCGCCATCTCGATCTCCGGCGCCGGCCTGACGCTGGGGACCACGACCATCGTCTCCGCGACCCAGGCCACGGTCCCGGTCACCGTGGGGGCCGCGGCGGCGGTCGGACTCCGGGACGTCACCTACACGCAGCCGGTGACCGCCGGCGGCCTGACCGCCACGAAGACGAACGCGTTCCAGGTCCTCTACCCGATCCCGACGGTCGCTTCCGTCTCGCCGGCCCAGTGGACGCGGGGGGAGACGACGAAGCCCGCGACGATCACCGGGACGGGGTTCCGCACGGGGGGCGTCGTGACGACCTCGGGCGCGGGACTGACGCTCGCCTCGGTGGTCGTCGTCAACGACACGACCATCACGCTGAACTACTCCGTGGACGGCGCCGCCGCGCTGGGCTTCCGCTCCCTCACCTACACGCAGCCCGCCGACGGCGGCGCCGACGCGGCGACGAAGGCGTCCGCCCTCGAGGTCTTCCCCGTGGGCCCGGAGGTCACGGCGGTCACGCCGTCGGCGTGGATCCCGGGGACGCCCCGGTTCAACGTCGCGCTCACCGGCGTGAACTTCAACTCCGGCACCTCGACGTCGCTCTCCGGGGCCGGCGTCACCATCCACTCCACCACGTTCGTCTCCTCCACCGCGCTCACGCTCCTCGTCTCCGTCGACTCCGCCGCGGCGCTGGGCCTGCGCGACCTGACGGTCACCCCGGGTGCGGGCGGCGGCGCGCCGAAGGCGTTCACGGGCGCCGTCGCCATCGCCGGATCGGCGCCGCGGCCGGCGTCCCTCTCCATCGCGACCCTCGCGCAGGGGGCGACCTCGCTCGCGGTGACCGTGCGCGGGAGCGGCTTCCGCAGCGGGGACACCCTCGCCGCCAGCGGTTCCGGCGTCACGTTCGCGTCGGTCAGCGTGACGGACTCCGAGACCATCACCGCGCTGGTGACCGCCACCGGGAGCGCCACCACCGGCGCCCGGGACCTCACGGTCACGCACGCGTCGTCCTCGGGCGGGCTCGCCGGGACGCTGGAGGGCGCCTTCAGCGTCGTGGGCGGCACGCCCACGGTCTCCACGGTCACGCCGGGGACGCTGGGCCGCACCGCCGGCGGCGGCGCCACGCGCGAGTTCGCCGTCGTGGTCACCGGGACGAACTTCTCCGGCGGCGCGACGCTCACGGCCTCCCGCACGGGCGGCAGCGGGGTGAGCGTCAAGTCGGGGAGCGAGTCGGTGACCTCGTCCTCGTCGATGGCGGCGACCCTCGCCATCGCCGGCGGGGCCACCGCGGGGACCTGGGATCTCAAGGTCACGAACCCCGGCGGAGGGAACGGGACCGGCAGCGGGATCCTCGACATCAAGACGGAGAGCACGCTCGTCGTGAACGCGGTCTCCCCCTCGTCGGGGACGGCCCACGGCGGCGAGCGCGTCACCGTCTACGGGAGCGGATTCTCGGCCGGCGCGACGGTGGACTTCGGCGCCGTCGCCGCCGGGGGGACCCAGGTGATCGACGGCAACACCATCGTCACCACGGCGCCCGTGCCGGCGTCGCTGTCGAAGACCGCGGGGACCACCGTCGCCGTGAAGGTGACCAACCCCGGCGGCGGGAACGCCAGCCTCGCGTCCGCCTACACCTACGCGGCGGACTCCGGCGCGCCCATGATCGTCTCCACGTTCCCCGCGGACCTCGCCACCGGCGTGCCCACCAATCTCAGGAAGTACGTGTTCATCCTGAACGAGCCCCTCGCTCTCTCCAGCCTCGGCGCGGGGGACTTCGACTTCTTCGGCTCCTCCTCGCAGGACATCACCTCGCCGCGCATCCTCTCCTTCGCGGCGCCCGCGGGCACCACTCTCGTCGTCGTCGAGCGCGGGGTCGTGAGCGGCGGAGGGTCGAACGCGCCGAACCTCGCCAAGAGCAGCGTCTACGCGGCGGACATCAACTCCGGGGCGCAGGATCTCGCGGGCAACGCCTTCACGCCGCTCCCGTTCTTCAGCGGGTCCATCTACCGGGCGTCCTTCACCACGGGGACCACCACGGACGCGACGGCGCCCACGCTGTCGAGCAGCGTGCCCGCGTCGAGCGCCACCGGGGTGGCGGTGACGACCGCAGTCTCGCTGGTCTTCTCCGAGGAACTCGACCCGGCCACCGTGGACCTGACGAACATCACGTTCAAGCAGTCGTCCACGACGGTGCCCGCCGCCATCGCCCTCGGGACGGACCTCCGGACCGTCACCATCACGCCGCTGGGGACGCTGGCCGCCTCGACGACCTACACGACGGCCGTGACCACCGCGGTGAAGGACCTCTCGGGGAATGCCGTCGCGGCGACCGTCTCGCGCACGTTCACGACGGCCGCCTCCGACGGGATTGTGCCCACCGTGGACGCCGTCGTCTTCGAGGACATCCGGTCCGACATGGACGGCTCGACGACGTGGGTCTCCGGCACCGACACCGACTCCAACGGCAATCTCCAGTCCGCCGGTTCCACGGTGGGGTTCGACCTCTACCTGCCGCGGGCGGGGTGGGAGGTCGTGGTGCGGTTCTCCGACGCCGGCGGCGCCGGCATCGACACGTCCACGTTCTCCGCGAAGGCGAGCGTGGCCGTGGGGAGCGCCTCCGCCAATGCGGAACTCGCGTCGCAGTTCCAGGTGACCCCGACGGAGGCGCGCTGGCGCGTGCCGGCGACGGGCACCGTGCCCGGCTTCACCACGGGGGAGGACGTGACGCTCACCTTCCTCGTCAAGGACCGGAACGCGAACACGTCCCTCTCGAAGGTCGTCACGTTCGACGTGGTGGACAAGGACGGGTCCGCCACGGGAAGCGGGAGCAAGGGCGGGGCGACGGGCGGGGATCACGACCCCCTGGACGCGCGGCAGACCTGGATCCTCCGGGGCGACCTCGACGCCTACACGGCGTCCTACGCGACCAGCGGGAGCGACGTCGGGGCGACGTCCACGATCTCCTCGAACTCCATCCCCGACCTCGACGAGGCGCTCCGCCTCATCGGCCTGAACACCGGCTCCATGACCACCGCCGCCGCCGCCACGATGAACGGCACGGAGCGCGGGACCAACGCCATCGTCCGGCAGCGCTTCCTCGATCGCGTGCGGGCGAGCCTGCGCGCCCACTTCGGCATCGCCGAGGACGGCGTGCGCGACGCCGGCTCCGTGGACATCGAGTTCCTCCTCCCCGGCGAGCAGGGCGCGCTCACCTCCATGCCCGCGTACTCCGCCGCCAACGCGTTCAGCAGCGGGAAGGCGTTCTCCGAGATCTCCATCGGCGGACCCTTCGGCGCCGAGGGGAACGCGTTCACGACGGGACCGGTCCTCGGGCTCGCGTGGATCGACGCGCGGAACACCCGGCAGGAGGCCAACCTCAACTTCGGCTCGGGCGGCAACACGACGGGGATCTTCCTGATGGGCATGCTGAAACTCCAGGTCAACGACTCCTCCGCGACGCTGTTCGGCGGGTCCATCTCCGACGTGTTCGTGACGGCGCGGGGAGGGAAGCCCGTGGGGGAGGACGCGCTGGACGACAACGTCCTCGCGGACACCTTCGATCGCACGTCCGGCGGGAACTCCGCCGCGGAGAACGTCCGGTACGACGCCATCATGGACGCCGTGGAACTGGTGGCGTTCTACGTGGGCACCGTCACCGCGCACGAGATCGGGCACTCCACGGGGCTCGTGGCCGACGGGGCGCCGAAGCCCGGGCTCTTCGGCAACGCCCACCGCAGCAACTCGTTCACCGAGGCGACCAGCGCCAACCCGAACACGTCGTTCCACCTGAACTACCCGGGCGTGGACATCATGGCGCCGTCGGTCGGGTTCGAGACGGCGGTCGCCACGGGGACCGATTTCCCCGTCTTCAATCCCGTGGAACTGGCCTACCTGCGCAACCGCAGCGTCATCGACGAGGGGAAGTGACATGGGATCCCGCCTCCACCGCCCGTTCGCCGCCGTCGCCCTTCTCGCGGCGGCCCTCGCCCCCGCGGCCCGTGCGGAGACGCGCGACCCGCGGACCCTCACGCTCGGGTGGCTCACGGAGCGCGCCGCCGTCGTCGCCCTCCTCACCGTCGACGAGGCGACGGGGGAGGGGCCGCTGCGGGAGGCCCGCGCGCGCGTGGACGAGGTGCTGCGCGGGGCGGCCCTCCGCGCGGGGGAGGCCGCCGTCCTCGCCTTCCAGGACACGGGGCACGGCGTCCCCTGGGTGCCCGGGGCGCGCCACCTCGCGTTCCTGGAGCCGGGGCCCGCGGCCGCCGACGGATCCGCGCGCTGGGGGTTCGTCTCCGGGTTCCACGGGCTGAAGCGGGTCGTCACGGAGGGCCCCGAGGGCCGATTCCCCGATCTCGTCCGCGCCTACGCGGCGCTGCTCGACGGGGAGGGGCTGCCGACCCGGCGCGAGGCGCTGCGGGCGCTCCTCGTGGAGTGGATGGGGGATGGAGACGCCGGCGTGCGGTGGAGCGCGGCGACGGACTTCGTGCGCATCGCCGGCCTCCGCGACGGGATGGCCGAGGACGAGCGGGCGCGCGTGGCGGCGGCGTTCCGCGCGGCGCCGTCCGGGAAGGACGACAAGGGCGCGCTGGCGGTGGCCACGGGCCACGCCGGCGGCTCCGACGCCGCGGCGGCGCTCGTGGAGGGACTGGCGGACGCGCGGGCCCGGGAGTTCCGCGGCGACGTGGCGGAGGGGCTCCGGCGCCTCGGGGATCCCGGCGCGCCGGCCCGGCTCGCCGCGACGCTGGAAGGGGCCCCGCCGCCGCGGCGCGCCGACGTCGCGTTCGTCCTGGGGAGGAGCGGGGATCCGGCGGGGGCCGCCACGGCGCGGGCGCTGGTGGCCGACGCCGCGGGGGAGGTGCGCATCGAGGCCGCCCACGCCGTGGGCCTGCTGGCCCGGGCGGAGCGGCGGCGGGACGGCGAGTCCCGGAGCGCGGGCCGCGCCGAACTCCTGTCCATGTTCGAGCAGGCCGCGGACGCGTGGCAGGAGCGGCGGGCCGCCCTCTGGGCCCTCGTGCAGCTGGACGACCCCGAGGCGTTCGCCGCCGTGCGCCTCCTGGCGGAGAGCCACGGGGATCCCCGCGTGAGAGCGGAGGCCGCGCAGCGGCTCCGGTTCCCCAGGGAGTCGCTGATCCTGCGGTAGCCCCCCGCGGCGGGGGGGTACGATCCCGCCATGGCCACGCCCGCGAAGGTCACGCTGGACGACGTCCGCGCCGCCGCCGCCGCGCTGACGGACATCATCCGTCCGACCCGGCTCATCCCGTCCCATGCGCTGAGCGATCACCTGGGGCGGGAGGTGCTGCTGAAGCCGGAGAACTTCCAGCGCACCGGGTCCTTCAAGATCCGGGGCGCCTACAACCGCATGCGGCTCCTCTCGAAGGAGGCGCGCGGGCGCGGCGTCCTGGCGGCGTCCGCGGGCAACCACGCGCAGGGGGTGTCGCTGGCCGCCCAGTTCCTCGGCGTCCCCGCCACCATCTGCATGCCCGAGACGACGCCGGCCGTGAAGATCCAGCGGACGCGCATCTACGGCGCCGAGGTGGAACTCGTCCGGGGCGACTTCGAGGCGGCCACGGAGCGCTGCCGCGCGCTGGCGGAGGAGCGGGGCGCCGCCATCATCCCCACCTACGATGATCCGGCGGTCATCGCGGGCCAGGGCACCGTGGGCCTGGAGATCCTCGAGGAGTGCCCCGGCGCGGACCACATCTTCGTGCCCGTGGGCGGCGGCGGGCTGGCGGCGGGCATCGCCGTCGCCGCGCGCGCGCTGCGGCCCGGCGTGCGGGTGGTCGGCGTCCAGGCGGAGGGTTGCCCCTCGCTCCTGGAGGCGCTGCGCGGCGGGGAGCCGACGACGGTTCCCAAGTCCACGACCTTCGCCGAGGGCATCGCCGTGCGGCGCGTCGGGGAGGTGCCCTTCGCCCTCCTGAAGGAGCACCTCGCCGACGCCGTGGCCGTGAGCGACGACGCCATCGCCCGCGCCATGGTCGCGCTCATGGAGAAGTCGAAACTGGTCGTGGAGGCCGCCGGCGCCGTCGGCGCCGCGGCCCTGCTCTCCGGGGCGCGGGTGGACGGCAAGGGGCCCGTCGTGGTCGTCATCTCCGGCGGCAACGCCGACCTCAACGTGATCCAGCGCGTCATCGAGCGCGGCCTGATGGCGGAGGGCCGGTACGTCCGCATCACCGTGAAGATGCCGGACCGCCCGGGCAACCTCGCCCTCGTGCTCGCCGTGGTGGCGGCCCACGGCGGCAACGTGGTGGACGTGGACCACGACCGGGGCGGCTGGAGGGTCTCGCTGGGCGAGGTCAACGCGTCGCTGCTGGTGGAACTGAAGGAGGCCGGCGCCGGCGAGGAGATCCTCGCCGCGGTGCGCTCCGCGGGCTTCGACGCGACCCTGCTGGGCCGCGACGAGTACGAGAAGCAGGCGCGCGGCGGGGGGTAGGGCCCCCGGGCGCCACGGCCGGCCTCCGCCGGCCCCGTCCTACTCCTCGATCTGGCGCTTGCGGCGGACGAAGTTCGTGAGGAAGCGGAACGCCGACTGGTCGGTGACCTCCCGCTCCGCCTCCGCCTGCTTGGCGTAGACGCCGCGCTCGCGCAGGTCGCGGATCCTCTCGTAGGAGAAGCCGAAGTGGTCGGCGGAGAACGCCATGCGATCCTCCTCCGTCTTGATGCTCACGTTCTTCGCGTCCTTCAACTTGCTCAGGGTCTGGCGGTCGAAGTGGTTCGACGAGCCCATGACCACGCCGTGGCCCGACGTGAACCACGCCGCCAGGTTGCCGCCGCCGTTCCAGCGCGTCGCGCAGTCGGGGCTGTCCATGAGCACCTCGCAGCGCTCGGGGTCGAGCACCTCGATGAGGTAGGCGCCGTAGAGTTCGTACATGGGGCGGGAGACGTCGGGGAACACGCCGTCGAGGTACGTCGTCTCCGTGGGCATCTCCTCGGCGCGCACCTTGTCGAGGACCTGGCCCTTCGCCTTGGGGTACTTCCGGATGGTGTCCGGGAACTCCTTCCCGATGGTCTCGTTGATGGCCCAGCAGGAACCGAAGAGCGCCCCGCCCACGTGCACGAACCACTGGATGCGGTCGTGGTCCTCCTTCTGCACCTCGCCGGTGCAGTTCGCCACGAAGACGCCGAAGGGCTGGAGGCCCGTCTCCACGACGCCCTTGGCGCGCGTCATCCGGTGGTTCACCTCCAGCGTCGTCAGCAGGTTCTCGATGGAGTCGCCCCGGCTCTGGAGGACCACGACGTCGAGGTCCTCGTACACGTCCCGGTCGCGGAGGGCGTATCCGTACTTCTTGGCGTCCCGGATCTCCTTCTCCCGATCGATGATCTCGAAGGTCGCCTCCTCGGCGGCCCACCAGTCCTCCCAGGACTTCCGCCGCAGCGGGAGGTCCTTGCCCGCGAGCCGCTTCAGGAACTCCCACGCGGTGCGGGAGACGCACGGCTCCGCGTCCCCGACGGCCACCACGAGATGGGGGATGGCCTTGGCCGACTTGAGCCAGCCCAGCCCGGCCGCGGCGGCTCCCCGGTTCCGCCAGTCCTTGTGGCCCAGCGCGGCGACCAGCGCCGGGAGCCCCTTCTCGTCGCGGGTCTTCCCGAGGGAGACGGCGGCGCTGCACGCGACCTCCCAGGCGGTGTCCTTCTCCACCGCCGCCGCCAGCACCTCCGCGGCGCCGGGGACCTTGGGCACGCCCAGCCGGACGGCGGCCTCCTCGCGCACCACGGGGGACTCGTCGTACCGGAGGACCTTGGCGAAGAGCGCGAAGGCGTCGTCGGCGCGGGCGGTCTTCCAGCGGGAGTAGCCGCGGAGCGCGTGGAACCGGACCGACGGCGTCTTGTCGGCGATGCAGGTGCGGGCGAGGTGCTCCAGCGCCGCGTCCCCGCCCGCGCGACCGAGAGCGGCGGCGGCGGCGCGCCGCGCCTCGACCCCCGCGTGGGTCAGCCCCACCTCCGCCAGCGCCGCCACCACGCGGGAGGCGTCGCCGATGGGGCCCGCGCCCTCCTGGAGGGTGACGACGGACGCGTTGGGGTTCTGCGGTGCGGCCGCGGGAGGCGGAGGGGCGGCGCCCGCCGCTTCCCCCGGCGCTCCCGGTTCCGGCGTCTCGGCGGGGGGCGGCAGGGGGAGGCCGCGGGCCACGGACCCCAGCACGCGGGCGAGTCGGGCGGAGGCGATGGAGTCCTTCTCGTTGCGGTACGCGCCCACGATGCGCTGCACCGCCCGGTCGACGTCCTCGTTCTCCCGGTGGGTCCAGAGGATCCGTCGGATCGCCGCCGCGGCGCGGCGCTCCACGAGGTCCAGCAGGTCCTTCGACTGGAGGAGCGACACGAGGACCGGCAGGGCCTCCAGGGACCCCGTGCGCGCCATGCCCTCGACGGCCCCCGCCCGGGCCCCGATGTCCGGATCCTCGAAGAGCGTCTCCAGTTCCTTGAGGACCGACGGATCCCGGGTCGCCCCGGTGGCCGCCGCGGCCTCCCGGCGGACCACGCCCTCCTTGTTCCGGATGGCGGCGCGCAGCCCCTCCAGCGACGACGCGTGCCGGATCTCCGCCAGCGCCTCCGCCGCCAGCGCGGGGACCATGTCCTTGGCGCGCAACGCGGGGATGAGCATCTTCGCGCCCTCCTCGGGGGCGATGGCCCCGAGGGCGGCGGCGGCGGTCAGCCGGATGCGCCGGATGTCGCCGTTCACCGCCAGTTCCGCGAGGGGGCGGAGGGAGGCCTTGGGCGTGCCGCGGCGGGCCAGGCCGGCGCAGGCGGCCTGCACGACCTCCCAGTCCCGGTCCGCGGTGGCGAGCAGCAGGAACGCCTCCGCGCCCTCGCCCCCGTTGTTGGCCGCCTGGCGGACGGCGGCGAGGCGGTCCCTCACGTCGGCGCTCTTGAGGGCGGCGGGGTCGTACTCCTGGGCGCGCGCCGGCGGCGGGAGGAGGGCGCCCGCGGCCAGGAGCAGCGCGACGAGAGGGAGAGGCCTTCCGCGGGGGGGCTGGCTCATGGACCCATTCTGCGGCCCCCCGGGGGCGGCGGCAAGGCGGTTCGCCCGCGCCGCCCGGCGACCCGTTCCCCCGCGCGGACCCCCGGACGTCGAAGGAGGGGTGGGCGGTGCGGCCCGCAATGGGACGGGGAGCGGTTGCATGAGGCGGGATCCCCGCCTAGGATTGGACGGTCGCCGGGGCGCCCACGACGCGCCCGCGGTCGCCGGTCCGCCGCAACGCCGGAACACGAGGAGAACCGATGGACGCGAACTCCCTCCGCCGCACCCCTTCCCTCGCCCTGCTCCTGCTGGCGGGCGCGCTCCTGGCGTCGGCGCCCGCGCGGGCCGACGAACTGGGCATCCCCACGGGCGGGCTCGACTCGGTCCTCCTGACCGATGGGCGGGTCGTCCGCTGCGTCGTCGGGGAGGCCTCCAAGGACGGCAAGACGGTCCTCCAGTTCCCCAGCGCGTCGTTCCCCGTGGAGACCGCGCGCATCGAGACCGTGCGCCGTTTCGCGGATTACGACCCCGAGCCCCGCAACGACGAGGAGAAGGCCCGCGTCGAGAAGGGGCTCATCCGGTGGGACGGGCGGTGGATCCCGAAGGAGAAGGCGCTGGCCGCGCAGAAGAAGCAGGCGGAGGAGGACGCGAAGCAGCGGCTCGACGACGACGCCCACGGGACGTGGGAGACGCGTCGCAAGGTCGAGACCGAGCACTTCGTGTTCGAGGCGGACATCCCGAAGGCCCAGCTCGACTACTACTCGGGCCTCATGGAGGCCTACTACGCGGCGTTCACGAAGTACTTCAAGATCACCCTCACCCAGCGGGAGAAGAAGCAGAAGCTCCCCGTGTTCCTGTTCCGCAAGCGCGACGACTTCCGGGTCTATCACGACCGGGACACGAGCGGGAAGAGCGAGCACCTCCTCGGGTACTTCATGCCCGCCATCGGGCAGGAGAGGCTCGTCTTCTTCGACCTCCCCGGGAACCGGGACGACACCGTGGCGGTCATGTTCCACGAGGCGACGCACTTCCTCATCCACCTCGCGGAGCCCAAGGTGCTCACGTCGCGCTGGATCCACGAGGGCGTCGCGGAGTACATCGGCAGCAGCGTGTACACGGGGAAGACCTTCCGGATCGGGGGCACGCAGGACGGCCGCCTCCTCCACTTCCAGGAGATGATCCGGAAGGGGAAGGTCATCCCCATGGACAACTTCATGCAGGCGGGGAACCCGTCCGTGGAGGGCCGCGGGATCGAGTTCTCCGGCGAGCACTACGCGCAGACGACGATGCTCGTCCACTTCCTCATGGAGGGGAAGAACCAGAAGTACCGCAACGCCTTCATCTCCTACTTCACGCGGTGCCTGTCCGGGAAGGGCGTCAAGTACACGGCCATCGCGGGCTCCGACCAGAAGTTCATCGAGTACGAGGAGGGCAAGGCGCTCCTGCTGCGGACGCTGGGGCTCAAGGACTTCGAGCCCCTCATGAAGGAACTCGAGGAGTACGCCATGGCGCTGCCGCTCGGGGACGCCACGGCGTACGTGACGCGCGGGGAGATCTCCTACTTCAACCGCCGCGACCAGGAGGCCGCCTTCGCCGACTGGGACGAGGCCGAGCGGCGCGGAGTCGACAACGCGAAGGTCCTGGCGGAACTCGGTCGCGTCTACACCCACATCGGAGAGCGCGCCGACCGCGTCGTCCCCTTGCTCCAGCGGGCCGTCGAGCTGGATCCGCTGGCCGTCAAGTACCGCTACTGGCTGAGCACCCGGCTGCCCGAGGAGGAGTCGCTCCTGCAGTTGCGCATCTGCGTGGAGATCGAGCCCACGTATGCCGACGCGCTCTCCGCGCTGGGCCTCCGGACGTTCATCGCCCTGCGCGATCGGGACAAGGTGGGGGAGGACGAGAGGCCGCGCGTCGACGAGGCGCTGGCCATGCTGGCAAAGGCCATCGCCACGGATCCCAAGGCCGAGACCTACTTCGCGCAGGCGTCGCTGTACCTGCTCATCGGCGAGTTCGAGAAGGCGCGGGAGGCCGCCAAGGCGGCCACGGAGATGGCGCCCGAGGACGAGGGATACCTGTGGCGTCTCGCCCAGTGCTACGCGCTCCTCGGCAGCGCCGAGGACTTCGGCAAGATCCTGCGGCGCATCGAACTCCTCCTCCGGCGCGGCGCGCAGGTCAGGTCCGGTGAGACGGCCGCCGGCGCGCGCCAGGGCATGAGCCCCGAGGACGCCGCGGCGCTGATGGCGACCCTCGTGCGCCGGATGGCGGAGCGCTGCCTGACGTGGGACAAGTCGAAGGAGGCGCTCATGGCGCTGGGGGCGTGGTACGCCCGCCGGCCGCCGCAGAACGAGGACGACTGGGTGTTCTGGACCACCGTGGCCTCCATGGCCGGGGACGACGCGGGGGCGCGCAAGATCGCCGGCGACGGGCTGGCCGCGTGTCCCGAGTCCGCCCTCCTCAAGCAGTACGCCGCCGCCGGGTCGGGGGAATAGGACCGTGGACCTGCACAGAGCCGCGACTCGCCTGCTCCCGCTGGCCCTCCTCGGGCTCGCCTCCGCCTCCGCGGCGCTCGCCGCCGACGTCAAGGACCCGGGCTACGACGCCGCCCTCCGGGAGGCCAAGAAGTCCATCCGGAGCCTCCCCGAGAAGGTCCGCCAGCCCATGGCGAAGGAGGGGCAGAACTTCCTCGATCAGCACCAGAAGGCGGACCGCTACACGGAGGCGCAGAAGGACATCCAGGCCCGCGTCGCCGCACTGGACGCGCTGGCGGCGCTGAAGGACACGCGCGTCTTCGAGGAGATGACGAAGTTCCTCCCCGGGCTGAACAAGGAGGTCGAGCGGACGCGGGTCGAACTGGACGAGTCCACGGAGAAGTACGAGAAGGTGCGCCTTCCCTACTTCGAGGCCCGCGAGGAGGAGTTCCGCCGCACGGGCGCCTGGCCGACGACGATCCTCGTGAATCTCGGCAAGACGCTGGACACGCTGGAGTGGGACCAGACGGAGTGCGCCATCGCCTACGACCGCGCGCTCCGGCTCCGGGACGCCGCCACCGCCGGGCTGGGCGTCAACCTCGCCTCCCTGGGCGAGGCCCGCGACCTCGTCTGGAAGGCGGCGGTCAAGTTCGGCCTCGAGAGCAAGGACCCGTGGGATCGCGTGGCGTTCTGCGAGGCGACGAAGGCCATGGCGGGGAAGGAGGCGGACGCGATCCTCCTCCAGATGGAGGCCAAGGACTCGGATCCGAACGTCGTCGCCGCGGCCATCGGCGCCCTGGCGGCCCGCCGCTCCGAGGCCGGTTTCCCGAAGATCGTCGCCCGCGTGGCCAGCCCCGATGACCGCATCGCCATCGCCGCCATCAAGGGGATCACCGGGTACCGCTCCCCGGACACCATCCCGACCCTCGTCGCGCGGCTGAAGTCGGCGGAGGGTCGCATCCTGGAGGACATCGTCGAGGCGCTGTTCGGCCTGACGGGCAAGCACCTCCCCGACGCCCACTCCGCGTGGGAGGGGTGGTGGAAGGAGAACGGGCGGACGTTCCTCCGCCGCTGGGACGCGGACGTGCAGGTGCGGAAGGACGAGATCGAGGCCATCGGCCTCACGGACGGTCGCCTCATCGACGTCCCCGCGGAACTGGCGGCGCTCCTCCCCACGGAGTCCGACCAGGGCTGCCGCGACGCCATCCTGGAGAACCTCTCCATCCACAAGTCGGACTTCGCCCGCCGCACGCTGATCGCCAGTCTCGCGGACCCCGCTCTGCCCACCCGCATCGCCGCCATCCGCGGGCTCGCGCAGTACCGCCACATCAGCGTTCCCGAGGAACTGATCCGCCGCGTCCCCCTGGCCGGGAAGGAGGAACTCCAGGCCATCTACCAGACTCTGCGCCTTCTCTGGACGGCGGAGGAGTTCGCCTGCCGCGCCGCGGAGCGCGAGCCGCTGCTCCAGTGGTGGACCTCGGTGAATTCCCGCGTCGCCGAGCAGTTCCAGAAACTCGGCGAGCGCGCCAAGGACATCGCCTCCGGCAAGCAGCAGGAGGGGGAACTGGACGCGCAGTGGCGCGACCGGAACTTCTACGGCCTCCGCATCCTCTCGAACCGCGTGCTGTTCGTCGTCGACGTGTCCCTGTCCATGGAGGAGCCGGCGCAGAAGGGCTCGGCGCTGGCCGACGAGGTGGCGTCCAAGCGCACGAAGCTCGAGGTGGCGAAGTCGGAGATGACCCGCGTCATCCGGACGCTGCCCGACGACACGCTGTTCGGGATGGTCTTCTTCTCCGTGACGGAGCAGGTGTGGGACGACGGCATGGTCCTGATGAACTCGGCGAACCGCAAGAAGGCGCTCAAGTGGGTCGAGGACCTCAAGCCCAAGGAGGCGACGAACATCTACGACGCCCTCGAGACGGCCTTCGAGATCGGGACCCCGAAGTCCCCGGTCCGCGCGGCGGGGGCGCCGGACACCATCTACTTCCTGTCGGACGGCGCGCCCACGGCGGGCAAGTACCTGAAGCCGGACATCATCCGGGAGCACGTGCGCCGCTGGAACAAGACGCGCGGCGTGAAGCTGCACGTCGTCGGCGTCGGCGCGGACCACGACATCCTGTTCTGCCGGTCGCTGGCCGAGGAGAACGGCGGGTACTACGTCGCCCGGTAGGGCGATCGCCCACCCGGCCGGCGGGTATGATCCGGCGGCCCGGATCCGGGGGGGCCCGGCGGGAGGCGAGGAGATGTCCATGGGGCAGCGGCGGGGCCGGTCGCGCACGTGCCGTGGATCCGCCGGCGCCGTCGCCATCGCCCTCGCGGTGGCGCTGCTGTCGGCCCCCGACGGTGGGGCCGTCGCGCAGGACGGCGGCCCCGCGGGCGTCCAGCCGCAGGCCTTCTTCAAGGGCAAGGTCCTGTCGATGAAGGGGCGGCGGATCGAACTGTCCTACGACTTCCAGGACCCGGCGCAGATCGCCGACTGGACCCACACGCATCCCTTCCTCACGCCCCCCACGACGGGGGGCTGGCGCGTGGAGGGCGGGGCCCTCCGCGGCGAGGGCTCCTGCGCCGCCCGCCATCGCGCCGTGTTCGACGGCGACGTCGCGGTGGAGGCCACCATCTCCAGCGAGAAGGCCAGGGACTTCGGAGCCGTGGTGATCTCCGAGGAGGGGACCACCTTCACCCTCTTCTCCCTGAACGACGCCTACTTCTCCTTCAAGGACGGGCGCCTCCCCAACGAGCACATGGTCACGACGTTCCTTCCCGCGGGCACGGGTCCCGGCGGCACGACGTTCTGGCGCTACGTCCAGACCGTCTACGAGCCGCGCGTGGGCGCCGACCCGGTGAAGATCTCGCTCCGGAAGAAGGGGGCGAACAACGAGTTCCGGTTCGCCGGCACCGGGCGGCTCGGCGGCGATGACGTCGAGGCCCGCGTGGGGCCCGCGTTCTTCCCCGCGTTCTACGTCATCGAGTCGCGCGCCGTCGTCAAGGACGTGAAGGTCTCCGGCATCCTCTCCACGGCCTGGCTCCGCCAGAACGGGATCGCCTTCGAGGACACCGTGCCCGAGGGACCGAAGCCCGGAGATCCCCCTCCCGCTGCCGGCGGCCCCCCGTCGCGCGTGGAGGACGCCCCCTGGCGGGCGCTCGCCGCCGTCGTGGCCAATGGATCGCTCTCCCGCGAGGAGCGCGAGAAGGCGGCGAAGGATCTCATCGCCACGAAGGAGAAGCGTGCCGTCCGCGCCATGATCGACATCCTCTACAACGAGGCCGACGAGGACGGACGCGAGATCGCCTACGGCGTCTTCAAGGGCATCTCGGGGAAGGACGCCGGGTACCGGCCGACGGGCGACGCCGAGGCGCGGCAGAAGTCCATGGAGAACGTCTGGAAGGTGTGGCTCGCCCTGCGCACCGCCGCCGAGCGCGAGGAAGCGAAGCAGGGGAAATGATCCGGGTCCGCCCCGGGGAGGTCGCCATGTCCCGTCCCGTCCCGTACGTCCGCCGCGGGCTCGCTCTCGCGGCCCTCCTCGCCGCCGCCGCCCTCGCCCCCTCGCCCCGTGCCGGGGCCCAGGACGCCGACACGCCGCTGGATCGCTCCCTCCAGAAGGTCGAGGCGCTGCTCACCTCCCTCAAGGCCTCCGGCGGCGCCGACCCCGCCCTGGTCCGGCAACTGGAGGCCATCGCCAAGGACCTCCGGGAGGCGAAGGCCGCCGCCGGTGCGGCGACTCCTCCCCCCGCCGGTGGCGGGCCCGGCGCGGGCGCCGGTGCCGGCGCCGGTGCCGCCGCGGGGGCGAGCCGCTGGCTGATCGACCGCGTGATGGAGGGCGTCGAACTCAACGAGAAGGACCGCAAGGTGGCCGAGGACCTGCTGACGGTGTTCGGCGAGGACTACGCCCTCGCCCGCCTCCACAAGGATGATCGGTCGAAGCAGGTCCTCAAGTCCGACGTCGAGGATCGGATCGACAGGGCGCTTCCCCGGCGCGAAGCCGGCAAGATCAAGAACAACCTCGCCACCCAGTTGCGCTGGATGGAGTGGGGGGGGCGGAGGTAGGTCGGGCGCCGCGGGGCGCCCCTCGGCCCCGCCGTCGGCGACCCGCTCCCGCCTCCGGCGCGGCGATCCGCCCCCGTCGGCGTGGCCCGCCGGAGGGGCGCCCCCCTGCGGTCCCTCTCCCGGTCCCGGTGCGGTCACCGCCGCGCCTGCTGGCCCCGTGGCGCCGCGGGTGATAGGGTCAGGTGAGTGTCCGTTCGTTGTGGAGCGGCCGCCGACGACCAACTCCCGGAGGGGCAGCATGCGCCGAACCACCGCCGCCGCGCTCGTGACCGCCGTCCACGCCGCCGTGCTCGCCGGGGCCCTGGCGGGGGGCGGTCTCGACCACCGGCTCATGCCGGGGCAGACCGCCACGGGCAGCATCGGCGAGACCGGGGAGGAGGATCTCCTGCTCCTCCAGACCTTCCCCGGGCAGAAGATCACGGTGCAGATCAAGGCGCGGTCCGGCGAGTCGCTGCTCCCGGAGTTGACGTCGCTGCTGAACCCCGCGGAGCAGGACGTCCTCGGCTCCGCCATCGTGAAGACGTCGAAGAAGGGCGACGTCGTGACGCTCAAGTCCCTCGTCTCCCCGTCGGGAGGGACCTGGGTCCTCGGACTCGGGGGGGACGGCGGCACCACGGGGACCTACGACATCAAGAGCAAGGGGTCCCCGTCCAACGCCCGCCTCGGCGCGGGCGACGTGGCGTCCCCCGGCGCCGAAGTCCCCCTCGAGTTCGCCGCCGAGGCGGGGTCCGACGTGGCCATCCAGGTGAAGGCGGACCAGGGTCAGTCGCTGCGTCCCCTGGTGGCGCGCATCGAGGGGCCGCAGGGGACGGTGAACCTCGGCTCCGCGGCGCGGAAGACCTCCGCGAAGAAGGACTCGCTGAAGGGAGTCCGCCTCGCGGACAACGGGACCTACACGGTGTTCGTCACCGGCGACGAGGGCACGACGGGAACCTTCACCGCCCTCATCAAGGTGGGGAAGACGGTCCCCCTGGACTTCTCCGTGGATCCCACCGGCGATCCGCCGCCCCCGGGTCCCCCCGCGGTCACGGCCGTGAACCCCGGCGAGTACGACGCGCCGTCGACGGGCAACTCCATGACCGTGACCGGCCTGCGCTTCGTGAGCGGGGCGCAGGTGTCGTTCACGCCGGCCACGGGGATCACCGGCCTCTCGACCTCGTTCAACTCCGCCACGAGCCTCACGGCGACCTTCGACGTCGCGGGGGACGCCACCCCGGGCCTCCGCTCGGTGACCGTCACCAACCCCGACACGCAGACCGGCACGAAGGCGAACGCGTTCAGCGTCGTCGCGGGTCCGACGGGCGTCGAACTGAACGCCGTCACTCCGTCCTCCGGTCCCGGCGCCGGGGGGACGCGCGTGCTCCTCCAGGGGGAACTGTTCGGCAACGTGACGGAGGTGCTCTTCGGGACCGAGCCGGCGCAGGCCATCCTGCGCGTGGACGCGGAGAACATCCTCTGCACGGTGCCGCCCGCGGCCGCGGTCTCCGCCACCGGCGCGTCCTCCGTGGACGTGTCCGTGGAGGTGGACGGCAACGAGACCGCCACCCTCGTCGGCGGCTGGACCTACGACGCGGACCCGAGCCCTCCGAAGGTGGCCGCCCAGGTCCCGGCGCTCAACTCGACGGGCGCGCCGCGCAACCTCCAGAAGGTGGTGCTGTTCCTCGACGAGCGGCCCGACCCGGCGTCCGTGGTCACGGGCAACTTCCTCTTCTTCCGGTCCAGCGTGTCGGGCCCCAACGACATCATCAACCCGTCGGTGACCGGCGTGGCCGTGGGCGCCGGCGGACGATGCATCGTCGTCCAGCGCGGCGGGGCGACGGGGGGCACCCTTTCCGCCACCAGCACCTACGTGACCCAGATCTCCAACGGCGTCACCGACGTCGCGGGCAACCCCCTCGACCCGACCCCCTTCGGCGGGAGCGTGTTCCAGGGGAGTTTCGCGACGGGCGCGGGCACCGACGCGACGGCGCCGACGGTGGTGTCCACGACCCCCGGCGCGTCGGCCGTGGGTGTGGACATGGACGGGACCGTCTCGATCCTGTTCTCCGAGGCCATCGACCCGTCGCTGCTCGCCGGGGCGTTCTCCCTCAAGCAGGGGCCCACCAACATCCCCGGGGACCTGGACGTCGACCAGACGCTGACCACCGCCACGTTCACGCCACGGTTCCGCCTGGCACCGTCGACGACGTACACCATCGGGATCGCCACCACCCTCCGGGACCTGAGCGCGAACGCGCTCGCGACGGCGCTCTCGAGGACGTTCACCACGGCCGCCGCCGACGGGACCGCTCCGACGGCCGTCCTCACGGTGGACGTCCTCCCGCAGGACATGAACGGGTCGGGGACCTACGTCAACTCCGGAGGCACCGGGGGCAACGCGTTCGACGCCTACCTCCCGCGCAGCGGCTTCACCATCGACCTCGAGTTCACCGATGCGGGGGGCAGCGCCGTGGACGCGTCCTCGCTCACCGTCACGTGCGACCGCGCCATGGGGAGCGTGTCCGGAGGCGCCGAACTGGCGGGGTTCTTCACCGCGACGCCGCTCGGCGGGACCTGGACCGTGCCGGCGGCCAACGCGCTGGCCGTCAACAGCAACGTCACCTTCACCGCCCGCGTCTCCGACAACGCCGGCAACCAGTCCCCGCAGGTGACGCTCGTGGTGGACGTGGCCGACATCACGAAGAGCACCTCCGGCGGCAGCGCGAACGCCTCCACGGATCGCGATCCCTTCAACGTGCGCCAGGTCTGGCTGCTGCGGTTCGATCAGGACATCTACGCCACCTCCTCCACGGGCAGTTCCACCATCACCGTGAACTCGAGTCTCCCCGGCGGAGGGAACGGCACGCTCGACCTGCGCGAGGACCTGGCGCTCGTCGGCCTCAACGGGACGGAGTCGGGGACCGGGGCGGCCTCCGTGACGAACGGGTCGAGCACGGGCACCAACGCCATCGTGCAGCGCATCTTCCGGGAGTCCGTGCGCGGGTACCTGAACCTGCGCTACGGGATCGCCTTCGACGGCACGCGGAGCGCCGACAGCGTGGACGTCGAGTTCCTCCTGGCCGGCGAGCAGGGATCCCTCTCCGCGGTGCCCGACCCGGCGACGTGGAACTCGGGCAGGGGGTACTCGATGCTCTCGTGCACCGGGGACGAGAGCCCCAACTCCTCGAACACGGCCATCGGGCGCGCGAACTTCGACCTGCGCAACACGCAGCAGGACGACGACAGCAACACGGGCGTGGGCGGCGGGAACAACCTGGGCGCGTTCCTGACCCACATGATCCGCAAGCGGATCAACGACTCCACGGGGACCCTGTTCCGGGACGTCTTCGATCCGCTCATCCCCGCGCGGAGCGGCACGGCGGTCGGCGCGTCCAACCTCGACGCCACGGTGCTGTCGGGGTCGTTCAACTACGCCACGGCCACGCAGCCGCAGAAGGACCGCTTCGACCTCATCATGACCGCCATCGATCACATGGCGCTGTACCTGTCCTTCGTCGCCGCGCACGAGGTCGGCCACTCGGTCGGACTCGTCGCCGACGGCGCGCCGCCGGCGGGGCTGTTCGGCGGATCGCACGAGGGCAACACGTTCATCACCGACGGCGGCTTCACCACGTCGGGCCACATCGACACGCCGGGGAACAACCTCATGGAGGCGGCCTCCCCGTTCTCGGAGGCCGTGGCGCAGGGGTCCGCGTTCGCCCGGTTCGGTCCCATGAACGCGGCATGGCTGCTCAGGAGGTTCGTGTATGACCAGTGAGACCCGCATCGCCATCGCCGTCGCGGCCGTCGTCGTCGCCTCCGCGTGGACGCCGGCCCGCGCCGAGAGCCGGGCGGAGGAGGACGTGACGCCGCTGGCGCTCCTCCGCGTGGCCGACGCCGTCGTGGTCGCCGCCCCTGCGGCGGGCGGATCCGGTCTGGTCGTGGAGACGGCGCTCGTCGGTCCGCTGGCCGCCGGCTCCACCGTCGTCCCGCTGGACGAGGGGGGGCTCCGGCCCCTCGTCCCGCCCTCCGGCCGGGTGGTCGCCCTGCTGCGACGGAGCGGCGTCGAGGGGTGGGAGGTCCCCGGCGGCCCCCTCGGGTGGTTCCCCGCGGGCGAGGGTCCCGGCGGCGGCGCGGCCGCGGATCTCTTCCGCGCCCTCGCCGCGGCGCGCGAGTTGCCCGCTCCCGCGGCCCGGACGGCCGGCCAGCGGGCGGCGCTGGTGGCGGCGGTGCGCGACGGGGACGCCCGGCTGCGCGCGGGCGCCGCGCTGGACCTCCTCACGGACCCCGCGACCCTGGCGGACGCCACGGAGGCCGAGCGCGCCGCGCTCGCCGCCGCGTTCCGCGCCTGCGGACCCCGCGAGCGGGCCCGGGCCCACCTGGCGCCGATCCTCGGGCGCGTCCGGGCGCCCGGTGCCGCGGCGGATCTCCTCGGCGCGCTCGAGGGACCCGGGGGGGACGTGCTCGCCGCGCCCGTCGGCGCGGGCCTCGCCCTGCTCGAGGACCGTGCCGCCCTCGACGCCCTCGCGGCGCGCGCGGTGACCGTGGATCCCGGGATGCGGCTCCGCGTGGCCGTCGCGCTGGCCGCGACGCGCCATGCCGCGGTCCGCCCGGCGCTGGCCTCCCTCCTCGGGGACGGAGACGTGCGGATCCGCCGCGAGGCGGCGACGGGCCTCGGCGCGCTCCGCTCCGCCGACGCGGCTCCGGCGCTGCTGGCCCGGTTCCTCGGGGAGGGCGCCGCCGCGGCGGAGTCCGCCGCGCCGGTCCGCCGCGCCCTGGCATGGGCCCTCGCCCAGTGCGACGCCCCGGAGGCGTGGACGGCGCTCCGCGACGCCGTCGAGCGGGACCCCGACGACGCGTTCCGGGCCTTCGTGCGGGACACCCTCGCGAACCCGCGCCGGGCGTTCGTCCGGTAGGCCGACGTGGAACGCGTGGAGGACGGGGAATCGGAGCTTGCGGGCCTCTTCGCGAGGTATCCGCCGGCGACGGCGGGGCTCGGGAAGGCGTTGCGCGCGAGGCTGCGGGATCGACTCCCCGGCCTGTTCGAGATCGTCTACCTGTACGAGAGTCAGAACTCGCTCGTGATCTCGTATTCGCCCACGGAGCGCGGCTACGAGGGGCTGTGCTCCATCGCGCTGTACCCGGACAGGGCGCACCTGCACTTCGCTCAGGGTGCGCTGTTGTCCGAGTCGGATCCGAACCGACTGCTGCAGGGTCGCGGCAGGACGGTGCGTCACGTGGTGCTGCGGACGGTGGCGGACTTCGACCGCGCGGAGATCGAACGGCTGCTGGCGGCCGCGTTGAGGCTTGCGAAGATCCGCCTTGATCCGGGCGCGACGGGCGCGGTCATCTGCAGGGCGGCGGCCCAGAAGAGTCGCGCGCGCCGCACCGTGAAGAAGGGGCCATCGGCCTCCACCCGTCGGACGCGCCCGACCGGGCGGTGACGGGGGGCCGTCGCCCGATCCGGACCGGCGGGAGGGACCGGCGCGCCGACGGGGTCGGGCTTCACGGGATCCCGGCCGCGGGGATGGGGCCGTGGAACGGCGGGCGCCGTGGCAGCGGGGGGACGTGCCGCGGCGTCCCGACCCCGCGGGCGTTCGGCTAGGATGCGCTGCCCGTGGATCATGCCCCCGAACTGCTGAGGCTTCTCGTCGTCGTCTTCGGCGTGGCGAGCGCCGTCATCGTCGTCTTCAGCCGGTTGAGCCTGCCGGCGGTCGCCGGACTCATCGCCGCGGGCATCGTGCTCGGCCCGGCGGGTCTCGGGGTCATCCACGAGCCCGACCGCATCGCCCTGCTGGCGGATGTCGGCGTGGTCCTCCTGCTCTTCACGCTGGGCCTGGAGTTCTCGCTGGCGCGGCTCCGGACGCTCTGGCGGTTCCTCGTGCTGGGCGGGGCGTCGCAGGTCCTCATCACGACGGCGGCGGCGGCGGGGATCGCGGCGCTCCTCGGTCTCCCGGCGGGCGCGGCGGTCTTCTGCGGTTGCGTCGTCGCCCTCTCCAGCACCGCCATCGTGCTGCGCGGGCTGGCCGAGCGCCGCGAACTGGACAGTCTCCACGGACGTCTCATCGTGGGCGTCCTCGTGTTCCAGGACCTCTGCGTCGTCCCGATGATGCTGGCGGTCCCGTTCCTCGCCGGTCGCGGGGAGGGGGGTGCGCTCGGCATCGCGACGTTCCTGCTGAAGGCGGTCGCGGTGGTGGCGGGCGTCGTCGTGGCGTCCCGCTGGGTCGCCCCGCGCGCCCTCGGTGTCGTGGCGCGCACGCGGAACCGCGAGGCGTTCATGATGACCACGGTCGTCGCCTGCGTGGGCGTGGCGTGGCTCACCTCCCTCGCCGGGCTCTCGCCGGCGCTGGGCGCGTTCCTCGCCGGCATCGTGGTCGCGGAGACCGAGTACGGCCACCAGGCCATGGCGGACATCCTCCCGTTCCGCGACACGCTCATGGCGCTCTTCTTCGTCTCGCTGGGCATGCTCCTCGACCGCTCCGTGGTGATGGATCGCTGGCCCGAACTGCTCGGGCTCACCGGCGGGATGGTGCTCCTCAAGGCCGCCATCGTCGCGGGCGTGGCGGCGGTGCTGCGGCTGCCCGTCCGGGTCGCCGTCACCGCGGGGCTCGCCCTGTCGCAGGTGGGCGAGTTCTCCTTCGTGCTCGCGCGCGAGGGGCAGTCCGCCGGACTGCTCGAGGTGCGTGACATGGACATCCTCCTCAACGCGGCGGTCGTGACGATGCTGCTGAGTCCGGTGTTCGTCCGTCTCGCGCCGCACGTCGTGGAGGGGGTGGGCGTCCTCCGGCCGCTGGGGCGCCTCCTCGGGTACCGGCCCGTGGAGGAGGCTCCGGAGGAGGCGGTGCGCGCGGTGGGCCACGTGGTCGTGGGGGGCTACGGGATCGGCGGCCGGATCCTGGCGGCGGCGCTCCGGCGGTCCGCGGTGCCGTACGTCGTGGTGGAACTGAACCCCGACTCGGTGCGGGAAGGCGCCCGGCGCGGCGACCAGGTGTTCTACGGCGACACGACCGCCCGGGAAGTGCTGGAGGCGGCGGGCATCGACCGCGCCGCCGCCGTCGTGCTCCTGCTCGGGGACCGCGTCTCCACCGCCGCCGCCGTCCGGAGGTGTCGCGACGTGGCGCCCGAGGTGCCGGTCTTCGCCCGCGCCCGCTTCCTCGCCGATGCGGACGACCTGCGCACGGCGGGGGCCGCGGAGGCGGCCGCCGAGGAGGTCGAGGGCTCGCTGGCGGTGCTGCGCGACCTCTACGGCGCGCTGGGCCGCGGGGCCGAGGAGACCGACCTGCGCGTCGCGGAGACGCGGCGGGACGAGGGCCTCCGCAGGGAGCGGCGGCTCCCGCCCGGGGCGCGCATCTCGTAGTCCTCACCCCGACGTGTCGAGGACGATGAACTCCCGCCGGTCCGTGGAGCAGGTGTCGCAGTGGTCCGGCGGTGCGGTGCCCGGGAGGAACACGCGGAGGCAGCGGGGGCACTGCCACGTCACCGCCAGCATCCCCGTGTCGCCGGGCTCGGAACCCATGGCCTCGCCGGCGGCGAACAGGATGTCCGTCGTGCCCGGCGCCTGGACCTCGCCGGGAGCGGCGGCCATGCCGGGCTCGAGATCGACGTGGAGACCCTCGGCCACGCGGTTGATGTAGTTGAAGTAGGCCACGACCTGCGCGGCGTCGTGGATGGCGCGGTCGTCGTGGCCGGCGCGTCGGAGCGCGCGGACATCCTCCTCCCGCATGGATCCGGGGCGCAGGGTCAGTTTCTCCGCGAAGACGCAGAGCGCGCGATCGCGCGCCTCCAGCGGCGCCGCGCGCCAGTCCTCGATGAGCGCCTCCGCCAGCGCCTCGCCCGCATCGCCCCCGACTTCCGACCGGAAGTCCGCCGCGTGGGCCGACGTTCAGTAGTGGCACCCGTTCACGGCGCTCGTCACCGTGGCCAGCATCTCGCGCTGGCGCCGCGACAGCGGCGAGGGCCCGAACATCAGCGCCAGGTAGAACTTCATGGACGCGTCCAGCACGCCCGGGTTGGGGCTCATCAGGCGCACGATCCCGAACACCTTGCCGGCCCGCTTGATGGCGGCCTCGTAGTGGGCGCGGAGCGTGCCCTCCGCGTCGTCGTCGCCCACGGTGCGGATCCAGGCCATCAGTCCTCCTTGCCCGACGCCGCCGCGCCGCCGCCGGCGCCCGCGGGGCGCGCCCGCGGGGGCCGACGGAGCGCGGCCATCACGCCCGGATCGAACCGGACGAGGTAGGTCTCCAGGAATGCCGCCGTCTCGACCATGGCCGCCTCCAGCGCGGGAGTCGGCCCGGCGAACGGGTGCACGGCGTCGAAGGTGTGCTGCGTCCCCCGGAGGCCGCGGAACCGGGCGGGACGACCGGCCGCGATGGCCCCCTCCACGAGGGAGCGCCCCTCGGCCACCGGCACGGAGGTGTCCTCCTCCCCGTGGATCACGAGGAGCGGACAGGCGAGGCCGGTCGCGGCGCGGGCCACGTCCAGTGCGGCCGCGCGGCGCTCGGCGTCGTCCAGGAACCCGACCCCGAGCGGGAGTTCCTCGCCGGTGCGCGTGTTGAGGATGGGAAGGCGACCGAGCCGCCGCCACCGCTCCTTCTCCTCCGGCCGGAACCGATCGGCGCGCGACACGGGCGCCCACGCGGCGACGGCGGCGATGCCATCGTCCCCCCGGGCGTGCAGGACCGCGAGCCCCCCTCCGAGGCTGTGCCCGAGGAGCCCGAGCCGCGCCGGGTCCAGCGCCTCCCCGGCGGGCAGGCGGCCCTCGCGCAGCGCGGCCACGAGGAGGCGCAGGTCCTCCTGGTGGGTCGCCCAGGACGAGGCCTCGAAGAGGTCCTTCCGCGGGTAGGCGTCGCCGGACGCGTCGGTGCCGTTGTGCGAGAGGTCGGGGAGGACCACGGCGATGCCCCGCTCCGCGAGGCGCGCCGCCGTCCACGGGAAGAAGCCCCAGCGGCGGAACCCCTTGAACCCGTGCAGGAGGATGGCGACGGGCGCGGGCCGGCGCCCCTCCGCGGGCAGGAACACGTCCCCCCGCAGCGCCTCGCCGCGGGCGCCGGGGATCGAGAACGGGAGGACCGTGTCGTTCACCGGCGCATCGTATCCCACCGCTCCGCCTCCCCGCAGGGCGGAGGCGGGATGCGCTCGGGCGGCCGGCCCGCGCCGTACAATGGCCCTTCCCGTGCCCTCCCCGCGCGGGATCCGCCTCCGGCCCCTCCCGAGAAAGGACCCGCCATGCTTCCGCCCTTCGTGAACGAGCGGTTCACCGACTTCTCCCTCCCCGCGAACCGCGCCGCCGCCGAGGCGGGCCTGGCCGCCGCGCGGGCGCGATTCGGAGAGACGGGCCGCCTGCTCATCGGCGGCCAGTGGGTGGCGACGAAGGAGACGTTCCCGTCCTTCGACCCCAACCACGGGGAGCGGGAGATCGGCCGCTACGCGAAGGGCGGAGTCGCCGACGCGGAGCGCGCCATCGAGGCCGCGACGCGGGCCTTCGCGACGTGGCGGTACGCCCCGGCGGAGCAGCGCGCGGGCGTGCTCCTGAAGGCCGCCGCCGTCATGCGCCGCCGGCGGTTCGAACTCGCGGCCGCCATGGTCCACGAGGTCGGCAAGAACTGGCCCGAGGCGGACGGGGACGTCGCCGAGGCCATCGACTTCTGCGAGTTCTACGCGCGCGAGGCGCTCCGGTGGGGGGAGCGGCAGCCGCTCACCCCCGTCGCCGGCGAGGCCAACGCGCTGGAGTACATCCCCCTCGGCGTGGGCGCGATCATCCCGCCCTGGAACTTCCCCCTCGCCATCCTCGTGGGCATGACCACGGCGGCCATCGCCGCGGGGAACACGGTGGTGCTGAAGCCGTCCTCCGACGCGCCCGCCATCGGCCTGCGGTTCGCCGAGATCCTCCACGAGGAGTGCCGCCTCCCGCCGGGCGTGGTGAACTTCGTGAGCGGCGGCGGCTCCACCGTGGGCGAGACCATCGTCAACGACCCGCGCATCCGGTTCATCGCCTTCACGGGATCCATGGAGGTCGGACTCGGCATCCAGGAGAAGGCGGCCCGCCAGCATCCCGGCCAGCGCTGGATCAAGCGCACCGTCATGGAGATGGGAGGCAAGGACCCCATCGTCGTGGACTCCGACGCGGACCTCGATCTCGCGGCCACCGGCGTCGTCCAGAGCGCCTTCGGGTACCAGGGGCAGAAGTGCTCCGCGTGCTCGCGGCTCATCGTCGTGAAGGACGTCCACGACGCCCTCCTGGATCGCGTCGTGGCGCTGACCCGGGCCCTCAAGGTCGGTCCCTCCTGGGAGTTCGGAGTGGACATGGGCCCCGTGGTGAGCCGCGCGCAGCACCGGACGGTGATGGAGTACATGGGCATCGGCGCCGCGGAGGGCCGGGTCGTCGCGGGCGGCGGCAAGGCGGAGGGGGAGGGGTGGTTCCTCCAGCCCACCGTCGTCGACGGCATCGCCCACGAGGCGCGACTCTCGCAGGAGGAGGTCTTCGGCCCCGTTCTCGCCGTCCTCACCGCCGACTCCTTCGAGCACGCGCTCGACATGGCCAACGGGACCCGGTACGGACTGACGGGCGCGCTCTACACGCGCCGCCGGGACCGCATCGAGGAGGCCAAGCGGCGGTTCCACGTGGGCAACCTCTACTTCAACCGCAAGTGCACGGGGGCGCTGGTGGGTGCGCACCCCTTCGGCGGGTTCGACATGTCGGGCACCGACAGCAAGGCCGGCGGCCGCGACTACCTGGGACTCTTCCTCCAGGCGAAGGTCTGGAGCGAGCGGCTGTAGCCCGGACTCGCGGAGGTGAACGGCGTGGATCCGATTCTCGCGTCCGACCTGTTCCTCGGCCTGCAGAAGGACGAGGCCATCCGCCTCGCCGCCGTCGCCGCGGGCACGCTCCTCGCCAGCGCGGTGCTGGCGCAACTGGCCCGTGTCCTCCGCGCCCGCCAGTCCCGGGGGGCGGGCCTCCTGCTCTTCGCGGCGCTCCTCTACGCGCCCCTCGTCGGGTTCTACGTGTTCCTGACGGTCGTCGGATGGCACCGCCCGGTGATCAACCCGGGCGACGTGGCGCGGGGCGCCGACGCGATGTTCGGCGAACTCCACATGCCGGCCCGCGTGCTGCTGTTCCTCATCCTCGTCACCGGCGCGTACATCGCGGTGACGTTCCTCGACGAACTCCTGTTCTCGAGGGAGCGGGAACTCCGGCTGGGCTGGCGCGTGCCGCGGATCCTCCGCGACACGGGGCGCTGGATGGTGCTGCTGCTGTTCGCGTTCGGCGTGGGCGGGATGATCTTCCCGTTCAAGTGGGAGGGGATCGCCATCTTCGGCGGAACCCTGACCATCGCCGTCTCGCTGGCCCTGGGTCCGACCCTGGGGTCGCTGGTCTCCGGGTTCACCCTCACGGCGGAACGGCCCTTCGACCTCGGCGACTGGATCGAGGTGGACGGCCGGCAGGGACGCGTGGACCAGATGACGTGGCGGGCCACGCGCATCATCACGCGGGACAACGAGAGCATCGTCTATCCGAACTCGCTGCTCGCGTCCGTCCGGCTGGTCAACCTGTCCCGGCCCGATCCCCTGCTCGGCGTCCGCTGCCGCGTCGGGGTCCACTACCGGACGCCGCCCATGAAGGCCCGGGAGGCGCTCTCCCACGCCGTCACCGGCACCCCGGGGGTGGCTCCCTCGCCCGCGCCGGCCATCCGGCTCGTGGAGTTCGGCGAGTCCGCGGTGTACTGGGAGATCCGGTTCTGGATCGAGGACCTGAAGCGCATCGAGGACATCCGCGGCGACGTGCTCCAGCGGATCTGGTACTCGTTCCATCGCGCGGGCATCGAGATCCCCTACCCCATCCGCAACCTCGTCACCAGGGAGCGCTCCTGGGACGGGCCGCTCCCGGAGGATGCCCGGGTGCGTCGCTCCCGCGTGCGGTCGGGCGTGGACCTGCTGCGTCGGATGCCGGTGTTCGGGTCGCTTCCCGAGGCCACGCTGGGGCGGCTGGCCGCGGGGGCGCCGGTGGAGTCGTTCCTCCCTGGTGAACTCATCACCGTCCAGGGCGAGCCCGGCGACTGCATGTACATCATCGAGTCCGGCAGCGCGAGGGTCTCCGTGGAGATCCAGGCGGGGGGGGAGGCCCCTCGGGAACTGGCGGTGCTCGGGGCCGGCGAGTTCTTCGGCGAGATGAGCCTGCTGACGGGCTGCCCGCGCGTCGCCACGGTGACGGCGCTGACGACGGTCCGCGCGTACCTCCTCCGCGTGGACGACGTGGCGCCGCTCCTCCGCGAGACGCCGGGGTTCGCGCAGGCGATGGCGGAGTTCGCCGCCGAGCGGAAGATCCATCTCGAGGAGGCGTCGCGGAAGGCCCTGGAGGGGCGGGGATCCGCGGACCTCCATCAGACCAGCAGCCACCTCCTCCGGGACATCATGCGGTTCTTCGGCCTGCAGGGCGGCCGCGGTGCCGGCCACGCGTGACCGCCGACGACGCCTGGGCCGCGGCCTCGCGGGCCGCGGGCGTCCCCGTCGAGGGAGCGCTGCGCGCGGCGCTGGAGCGGTTCCTCGATGCCGTCGACGAGGAGAACCGGACCCAGAACCTGACCGCCATCACGGATCGGGAGACGGCGATCATCGACCACGTCGTGGACTCGCTCGCCCTGGCCGGCGTCGCGGAGGCCGCGGGCCGGCCGTTCCGCGCCGGGCTCGTCTGCGTGGACATCGGCTCCGGCGGCGGCTTCCCCGCCATCCCCCTCGCGCTGGTCTTCCCGGAGACGCGCTGGGTCCTCACGGAGTCGGAGCGCCGGAAGGCGCGCTGGCTCGAGGCGGTCGTGGCGGCCGCGGGTCTCGCCCACGTGGAGGTGTTCACCGGCCGCGCCCGTGAACTCCGCTGGCGGCGCCACGACCTGGAGCGCGCCGTGGACCTCGTCACGGCGCGCGCCGTCGCGGACCTGGGGACGCTGGCGCGCGAGGCGCGGGGGCTCCTCGGCCCCGGCGGACGGCTGCTCTGTCCCAAGGGGGAGTCGCTGGCGGATCCGGAGCGGGCGCTGGGCCTGCGGGAGGCGGGAAAGAGCCGCATCGAGGCGGTGGGGGAGTTTCCCATGGCCGTCCCCGGCCGCTCGGGGGTCTGCGTCGTGTACGGCGCGCCCTGACTACAACTCGTCGAGGCCGTAGGTGTACAGCAGGAAGTCGAGCGCCAGGCCGGACGCGTCAAGCGCCAGGGTCAGCAGGTAGTCGCCTTCGGGTCCCACGATGCCGTTCCCCGTGGCGGCGCCGGTCCGCGTGAAGGTGGCCGTTCCCGAGGCCGACACCGTGTACGTCCCCTCCGTGGGCACGGCCGGCGTGACGGTGCCGCCGGTCAGGTCGAACACGGCGTCGGGCCCGGCGAAGTTCCCGCTGCCGTCGAACACGAGGTTGCCCGTGCGGACCGCCGTCTCCGCGCCGACGTAGAGGCCCATGTGGAGGTAGGCCCCCTCCACCGCCGACGCATCCAGTCCGGTGCCCTGGCGGAGGAACGTGCGCAGGACCGACCCGGGATCCTCGTCGGGGCCGCGGCCCAGCAGGATGTCCTGGAGGAAGACCGGTTCGGCGGTCCACGTGGAGAGGGGGCCGAAGAGGTTGGCGACCGTGCTGAAGGTCACCCTCCCCGAGCCGTCGACGGACACGGTGCCCGTGCGCAGCGTGGGCACGGGCACGCCGGGCGTCGGAGTGCCCTCCACGAGGTCGAGGGAGATGCCCGCCCCGAGCCCCGAGACGACGCCCCCCGAGGAGAGCGAGAGCGTGCCGATCTCCACGGAACCCGCCCCCGCGTCGCCGGCCTCGTAGTTGATGTAGAACCAGGACCCCGCCAGCGATGCCGTCGTCGGCGTCGCCGCGCCCTTCAGCAGGACGCCCACCGTGGACGGGCCGAACTCGGGCGGCGTAGCGGGAAGGAGCACGTTCCCGCCGGCGCCGAGCCGCAGCGGGAGTTCCATGGGCGTGCCCGTGCCGAGATCGAGGGTGAGCGTCGCCTCCTTCCCGTCCGTGAAGTAGGTGCCGGTGCCGGGCGGGATGTCGACCACCTGGAACCCGATCCCCAGGGGGCTGCCCGCGTCGGGCAGCAGGACGAGGGTGCGGAGGGCGGTCGTCACGCCGCCGCGCCCGTCGAACACGACGTCCCCCGTGAGAACGGAGCCCGTCGGGTTGGCGAGCGTGGGCACGGAGACGAGGAACGACCGGTACGGCCCCTGGAGCGCGCCCGGCAGGGAGACCTCGCGGTAGTCGGCGCTCCCGCCCCGCTGCACCTTCCACTTCACCTTGCCGGTGAAGGGCCCGCCGGAACCGCCGTCGCCGACGATCCCCAGCGTCCACGCGCCCGCCGCGGGGAGGGCGACCCCCTTCCACGTGGAGGCGGCGGGGGTCTCGCGCACGCCGTCCGGCGTGATGGCCGTGGCGGAGGACCCGGCGCCCGTCAGCCCGTCGAACCGGGGGACCAGCGGGCTGCCCTTCGCGCGCTTCACCTGGAGGGTCGCCACGGCCTGGGCCGGCGCGAACAGGGGGATCTCCGTGGCGACGCCCGGCGCCACCGTCCCGGAGAAGACGGCCCCGCGCGGCGCCCTGAGGGCGGTCCGCAGCGCGTAGTCCCCGCTGGTGCCGGACCCGCTCCGCACGCGGACCTCGAGAGTGCCGTCGGAGGGGAACACGATCTTCGCCTTCGTGCGCCCCGTGGCGGCGGGTCCGGGGAAGGCCACGGGGACGCCGTCCAGCTCCACGGACGCCAGCGCGGGGAAGAACTCCCCGCGCGCCGTCGGGCGGAGGTCCAGCGAGAGCGTCGAGCCGGCCGCCGCGACGACCCGGTAGATCTCGACCTCCGACGACGGCGCGAGGGTGGACTGCACCGTGCCCCCGGGGACGAGATCCTCGTACACCGTGGCGGCGGGGGCGGTGCCCGCCAGGGAGGCGAGCAGAGCGGCGGCGGGGAGCGCGAGCGCGAGGAGGCGACGGGCGGGCTGGGTCATGCCCGGGATGGTACCACCGGGGGCGGTCGCCCCGGCGGGGGGTGCGTGATCGGTTCCGGGGCCGCTCCTACCCCTTGAAGCGATCCAGGAACTCCGCGTTGGTGGAAGTCTGCATGAGCTTCTGGACCAGCAGTTCCATGGCCTCGACGGGCTTCATCTTGCTGAGCACGCGCCGGAGGATCCACGTGCGCTCCAGGATGTCCGGCGGGAGCAGCTTCTCCTCCTTGCGGGTGCCCGACGCGTTGAGGTCGATGGCCGGGAAGATCCGGCGATCGGCGAGGTCGCGGGAGAGCACGATCTCGGAGTTGCCCGTCCCCTTGAACTCCTCGAAGATGACCTGGTCCATGCGGCTGCCCGTGTCCACCAGCGCCGTGGCGACGATGGTGATGGAGCCGCCGCCCTCGACCTTGCGCGCGGCGCCGAAGTGGGTCTTCGGGCGCTCCAGGGCGCGGGAGTCCACGCCGCCCGAGAGCGTGCGCCCGCTGTGCTCGATCTCCATGTTGTAGGCGCGGGCCATGCGCGTCAGCGAGTCGGCGAGCACGACGACGTCCTGCCCCATCTCCACGCAGCGCTTGGCGCGGGAGAGGCACATCTCCGCCACGCCCACGTGCTGCGGCGCCAGTTCGTCCAGGGAGGACGCGATGATCTCCCCGCGGATGGAGCGGCGCAGTTCCGTGACCTCCTCCGGGCGCTCGTTGATGAGGAGGACGAAGACCTTCATCCCGGGGTAGTTGCGGTTGATGGCCTGGCCGATGCGCTGGAGCATGATCGTCTTGCCCGTCCGGGGGGGCGCGACGATGAGGCATCGCTGGCCCTTGCCGATGGGGATGAGCAGGTCGATGACCCGCAGCAGCGGATCGTTGGTGCCCTCGCCCTCGAGGCGCAGCCACTCCGTCGGGTCGATGGTGACGAGGTTCTTGAACGGCGCGCGCTCCATGTACTTCTCGGGGGGACCGCCCTCGATGGTGTCGACGGTGACCAGCGACGATCGCTGACCGGGCCGGCGCGGGGAGGCGATGCCCCCGGCCACGGCGGTGCCCTGCTCGATGGAGTACTTCCGCAGGACCACCGCCGGCACGTAGACGTCCGTGGGGTGGGGGAGGTAGCAGTACTTGAGCGTGCGGAGGAAGCCGTACCCCTCCCGCATGACGTCGACGACGCCTTCGGCGGTTCCGTCCACGGCGACCTGCTCGCCGGGCGCGGGGGTGTAGCCGATGTCGTGACCCGCCGCGTGACTCCCGCGGCCGTGCTGGTGCTGGCGGTTGTGGCGATTGCCGTGCTGGCCTCCGCCTCCTCCGCCACCGCCTCCACCGCCACCGCCGCCCCCCCGACCGCGACGACGGCGACGGCGGCCCTGCCAGCCCTGGCGATTCCCTCCACCGCCGCCTCCCCCGGAACCGGAGGACGACGTGGCGGGGGCGGGGGCGGGGCCGGTGGAGCCGGAACCCTCGTTCCGACTCTCGGAGGCGGAGTCCTGCATCATGGAGAGAGACCTCGGCGCGGAGCGCCTCTGGGAGCCCCCGCGCGGTGCCCTCCCTGGGGCGACCGAAGCGCGATGGGCCCGGAACGTCGCGGGCGTCTGCCGGGCCGGCCGGCGGTCGCCGAACGTCTGGGGACCGCTGCCCGGATGCGGCGTGCCACCCGCGAACGACTGTCTGACGGAGTGGACGCAGGAGTCGGTCACCCGCGACCGCCAATCTCGTTGCATCCACGCCATCGGCGGCGGTCGCCGCTCGCAGTGCCCCGTCGTACGACTCGAGGGCGGCGAGGGGTGCCACAAATCCCGTTGAAGACGAGTGGCATTGTATGCGCGACCGGCGGGCCCGCAAGCCGAAAGTGTCGCCCCCCCGCGGCCGGGTCGCCGCGAGGGAGGGCGTGCAGGGGGGTCCGTAAGCCGGGTCCTGTGAGCCGGTTTACGGCCTTTCGGCCTTCTTCCCGGCCGGCGACCATTCCTCTCGGACGGCGGTTGCCCGCCGCCTCCAGCGGCCTACCCGGGAGTCGTGGCGGCACGGGCCGTGCCGCCCGCGGGCGAGCCCGCGGTCCTCCCCTATGTGGCCTTGCTCCGGGTGGGGCTTGCCGTGCCGGTCGTGTCACCACGACCGCGGTGGGCTCTTACCCCACCGTTTCACCCTTACCCCGACCCTCGCGGGACGGGGCGGTCTGTTCTCTGTTGCGCTGTCCCTGGCCTTGCGGCCGGTGGGCGTTACCCACCACCCTGCCCTGTGGAGCCCGGACTTTCCTCGGGAGACGCTCGAAGTGACGCGCCCCACGCGACCGCCTGGACCCCCCTGCCCCGCCAGTGTACTCGACGCCGACATTCCCGGAATGACGCCGCCGAGTTCGCGACGCAGACATTCCGGGAATGATGTCGTCGCGTCCGGGTGCGTACACTTCCCCGATGGACCCGCGCACCGACGCCGCCGCCGACGGAGCCGCCTACGGGACCGCCCGGGTGGCCGCCGCCCTCGCCGCGGCGGCGCCCTACGAGTTCCTCTCGTACCTGTGCGGGACGCAGCCGCCCGGAGGGCTCGACTCGCGGGCCGCGGAGGCGTGGCGCCACGCCTGCAACCGCGCCCTCGCGAAGGCCCTCCACGCGGAGTGGGGGGGGACGCGGACCGTGGACCACCTCCGCCCCGACGTGCAGGTGGTGCTCCGGCGGGACCCGGAGCGGGTCGAGATCGACGCGGCGCCGCTGTTCGTCCTGGGGCGGTACCGGAAGCACTCCCGGGAGGTCTCCCAGACCCCGTTCCACTGCCGCGCCTGCCGGGGACGGGGGAGGCGCCGGGGGCGGGCCGCGGGACCCTGCGGCGGCTGCGGCGGCACCGGCCGGGTCGTGGCCCGCGCCGTCTCCGACTTCATCGTCGGGCCCCTGGTGGAGGCCGCCGCGGGGGAGAGCGGCGCCTTCCACGGCTGCGGGAGGGAGGACGTGGACGTGCGCATGTTGGGGTCGGGCCGCCCCTTCGGCGTGCAGGTCGAGCAGCCGCGCCGCCGGAGGCTGGACCTCGCCGGGATCGGGGTCCGCGCCGCCGCGGCGGCGGCGGGGGACGCGGAGTTCCTCGATCTCCGCGTGGCCGACCGGGAGGCGCTCCGCGCGCTGACGACCACCCACCCCGCGAAGCGCTACCGGGCCCGGGTGCTCGCCGAGCGGGCCATCACGCCGGAGGAGGCCGCGAGACTGGCCGCCGCGCTGACCGGCGCGGCGCTCGCCCAGCGGACGCCGGATCGCGTGGCGGCGACCCGGGCCGACCTCGTCCGCGAGCGCCGCGTCCACGCCTGCCGCGTGGAAGCGCTCCCCGACGGGACCGCGGACCTGCATCTCCGCACCGACGGGGGAACCTACGTGAAGGAACTCGTCTCCGGCGACGGAGGGCGGACGGAGCCGTCCGTGGCGTCCATCCTCGGTCGCCCCGCCCGGTGCGTGGAACTGGACGTGACGGAGGTGGAGTCGGAGCGGAGCCCCGGGGAGTGAAGGGGAACGACCCGCGCGGGGGGCGATCCCCGCGCGGGTCGCGGCGGTTACTTCGTCGCGCAGGCGGCGCAGGGCGCGCCCGGCTTGCAGTCGGCGCAGGCCATCTTCTTCGACTTGCAGGCGTCGCACATGGCGCCGTCCTTGCAGTCCGCGCAGGCCGACTCGCTCTGGCAGGAACCGCAGCAGGAGGCGCAACCCTGGAGCGCCACGCCGCCGACGAGCAGCGCGAGCAGCGACAACGCCACCGCGTACTTCCTCATGGTAGGACCCTCCCGACGCCTTCCGGGCGTCGTCTGACGGGAACTTTACCGCGCCCTTGCCGGGGGCCACGAATGCTGCACGGCTCGTCCCGGCGGACGGTCACCCCTTGAACGCGGCGAGACCCGTCAGCCGCTCGCCCAGGATGAGGGCGTGGATGTCGTCGGTGCCCTCGTACGTGAACACGGACTCGAGATTCATCATGTGGCGCATGCAGTGGTACTCCTCGGTGATGCCGCTGGCGCCGAGGATGTCGCGGGTCACGCGGGCGGCGCGCAGGGCCAGCGCCACGTTGTTCCGCTTGGCCATGGAGACCTGCACCACGTCCGCCTTCCCGGCGTCCTTCAGCACGCCGAGCCGCCACGCCATCAGCTGGCCCGCGGTGATCTCCGTGGCCATGTCGGCCAGCTTCTTCTGCACGAGCTGGAACCCGGCGATGGGGCGGTCGAACTGCACCCGGTGGAGCCCGTACTGGAGCGCCTCGTCGAAGCACGCCTGGGCGGCGCCGATGGCCCCCCACGCGATGCCGAAGCGGGCCGACTCCAGGCAGGAGAGCGGCCCCTTCAGCCCCTCGATGCCCGGCAGCACCGCATCCGACCGGACGAAACAGTCCTCCATGACCAGTTCGCTGGTGGCGGAGGCGCGCAGCGAGTACTTCCCCTCGATGTCGTGGGCGGAGAACCCCTTCGTGCCCTTCTCCACGAGGAACCCGCGGACCCGCTTCCCGTCGAGGCGGGCCCAGACCACCGCCACGTCCGCCAGCGTGCCGTTGGTGATCCACCGCTTGCTGCCGTTGAGGACGTACCCGCCGTCGACGGACTTCGCCGCCGTGAGCATGCCCGCGGGGTTGCTGCCGAAGTCCGGCTCCGTCAACCCGAAGCAGCCGATGGCCTTCCCCGCCGCCAGCGCCGGAAGCCACCGCTCCTTCTGCGCCTCGGACCCGTAGCGGTGGATGGGGTACATGACGAGCGAGCCCTGCACGGAGCAGAAGGACCGCACGCCCGAGTCGCCCCGCTCCAGTTCCCGGCAGATGACCCCGTACGCGACGGAGGAGAGGCCGGCGCAGCCGTAGCCCTCCAGGTTCGCGCCGAGGAGGCCCAGCTCCCCGAACCGGGGGACGAGGTCGAGCGGGAACGTCCCGTCCCGGTAGTGCCGCGCGATGACCGGCATGACCTCCGCGTCGACCACGTCCCGTACCGTGTCCCGCACGATGCGCTCGTCGTCGGTGAGGAGATCGTCGACGGCGAGGAAGTCGAGCGCGGTGTAGGGCATGGAGTGATTGTCGCGCGGGAGTCGCGCGGGGAATCCCTTTTCGGCGGCCGCCGCCGCGGGTGCGCCCTGGAGGAAGCCGCGAAGTGGATCCGCGGGACCGTTCGCAGCGACACCTCCGTGCGTCCCCGCCACCGGAGCGTCGCCCGCCGGCCACGCGCTAGCCCGGCGCCTCGAACGCCCGGTGGGCCCGTGGTTCCATCTGTCCTTGACGGAAGGACAGAATCATGGCAATCTGTCCTTCTCATGGTGACCGTTGCCCGCGACCTCCTGCGCCTGAAGCTCGCCGAATCGCTCGCCGCCCCATCGCCGTCCCGCACGCGGCGGGACGTCCGGCTGCCCGGCATCCCCGGCAAGGCGTTCGCCGTCATCGGAGTCCGCCGGTGCGGGAAGACGACCTTCCTCGGCCAGTGCCGGGCCGACCGCATCGAGGCCGGGAGCCCGCCGGAGGCGCAGCTCCTGCTGTCCCTCGAGGACGAGCGGCTCGCCGGGATCACGGCCGCCGACCTCGACTGGATCCTCGAGGAGCACGCGCGGCAGTTCCCCGGATTGCGGGCGCGGGGGTCCCGTCGGCGACCGTCCATGACCCTCTACCTGGACGAGGTGCAGACCGTCCCCGGCTGGGAGGGGCTGGTGCGGCGCCTCATGGATGCGGGCACGATGGACGTGTTCGTCTCCGGGTCCTCCTCCCGTCTCCTCTCGCGGGAGGTCGCCACGAGCCTGCGGGGCCGCGCGATGGAGGTGCTGATCCACCCGTTCTCCTTCCGCGAGGCGCTGCGCCACGCGGGGGCGGAGCCCCGAGGACCGTACGACCGGCTCGATGCCGCGGAGCGCGCGGCGCTCGACCGGCGATTGCGGCGCTACCTCGCGGACGGGGGCTTCCCGGAGGCGCAGGGGGCCACGCCGCGGGACCGCGTCGCGCTCCTCGGGGGATTCGTGGATGTCGTGGTGCTCCGCGACGTGATCGAGCGCCACGCGGTCACCAACCCCGTGGCCCTCCGGTGGATCCAGCGGGCGCTCCTCGCCAACCCCGGCGGCCCGTTCTCCGTGAAGAAGCAATACGACACGCTGCGTGCGCAGGGGGTGCCCGTCGCGAAGGACACGCTCCACGCCTACCTCGGCTACCTCGAGGACGCGTTCCTCGTGCGGACCGTGGCGTTGCACAGCGCGTCCGAGCGCAGGCGCATGGTGAACCCGCGGAAGGCGTACCCCGTGGACCCGGGCATGATCGCGCTGTTCGAGCGGTCGGGGCGCACCCACGGGGGTCGCGCCCTCGAGACCGCGCTTCTTCTGGAACTGGAGCGGCGCGGCTACGAGGTGGCGTACGTACGCACGCGGGAGGGTTTCGAGGTGGACTTCCTGGCCCACCGCGCGGGCGGGCCGCCGCTCCTCGTGCAGGCGTGCCTCGAGAGCGAGGGCGACCCCACGTGGGAGCGTGAACGGCGGGCGCTGGAGGCGGCGGCGCCGGAGTACCGCGCCGCGCAGGCGTGGCTCGTGACGATGGACGGTTCGCCGCCCCGCCGCCCGCTCCCGGGCAACGTGGCCTGGGCGCCGGCGGCCCGGTGGCTGATCGAGGAGCCGTAGCGGGACCCGGAGGCGGACCCGGCGCGAGTCGCCCCGCCGGTGGAGGCCACGCACGGGGCGTCGGCGCCCCCGCCGCGCTACGATCCGCCCGTTCTTCCGCGGGAGGGTCCAGGCCATGGGCGACTTCAGCCGGTTCGGGCGCGAGAGCGTGCTCACGCGTCTCGGCGACGGGCGGGAGGGGGTCCCGGTCGCCCGCCGTCTGCGCGATGGGCCCGCGCCGGAGGCCGCGCCCCGCGGCGAGAAGTACGCCGTCACCGCCACCATCGGCTCCGGCGGCATGGGGGATGTCTTCCTCGTCGAGGACCGCGACCTCCGGCGCGAGGTGGCGATGAAGGTGATGAAGGGGGACCTCGCCGCCCGCGACGCCCATCGGCTCCGGTTCGTGGCGGAGGCGCAGGCGACGTCGCAACTCGAGCATCCCGGCATCCCGCCCGTGCACGACATCGGCATCGGCCCCGAGGGCGCGCCGTGGTTCACCATGAAGCTCGTGCGCGGCCGCACGCTCCGCGAGGTCCTGAAGGACCTGCTGCTGAACCGCAAGGACGTGCGGCAGGAGTACACGCTCCACCGTCTCGTCACGGTGCTGGAGCGCATCTCCGAGGCGCTCCACTTCGCCCACGAGAAGGGGGTGCTGCACCGGGATCTCAAGCCCGAGAACGTCATGCTCGGGGACTTCGGCGAGGTCCACGTGATGGACTGGGGCATCGCGCGGGTGCGGGCGGACGAGGTCGACGCCTCGGACGCGGTGGACACGGAGGGGACCGACGCCGGCCTCCTGACCGTGGACGGGACCCTCAAGGGGACGGTGCCCTACATGAGCCCGGAGCAGGCCATGGGCCGGGTGTCGTCCATGGACCGGCGGAGCGACGTCTGGGCCATGGGCTGCCTCCTCTACGAGATTCTCACGCTGCACATGGCCTTCGACGGGGACGGGGTCCACGGGAAGGTGCGGCGGGGCGAGTACCCGCCGGTGCGGACGCGGAACCCGAAGCGGCCGGTGCCGGAGGACCTGGCGCTGCTCTGCGAGCGGTGCCTCCGGGTGGACCCGGCGGAGCGGCCCCCGTCGGCGAAGGCGCTGGGCGAGGCGCTGCGCGCGTGGCTCGACGGCACGGCGGAGCGGGAGCGGCGGCACCGCGAGGCCGAGGAACTCGCGGCGAAGGGCCGCGAGGCGGCGGCACGCTACGACGCGCTCAAGGAGGACATCGTCGCCGCGGAGCGGTCCGCCGAGGCGGAGGCGGCGAGGTTCCAGCCGTGGCAGCCCCTCGCGGAGAAGGCGCCTGCCCTCGAGGCGCGGCAGCGTGTGGAGCGGCTCCGCGAGGAGGTCGCGCTGGCCTTCGCGGAGACGACGAAGTTCCTGGAGGCGGCCCTGCTCGCCGAGGCCGACAACGGCGCCGCCCGGTCGGCCCTGGCGGACCTCTGGCTCGGGCGGCTGGCCGACGCGGAGCGGCGGCTCGACCGACCCGACGCGTCCCACGCGCTCACGATGCTGCGTCGCTACGACGACGGCCGCCACGCCCGCGTCCTCTCCGGCGACGGCTCGCTGGCGCTGACGAGCGGGCCCGAGGGCGCGGAGGTGACCCTCCACCGGTTCGAGGACCGCCTCGGCGTCCTCCACGAGGGACCGGGCCGCGTCCTCGGCCGCACCCCCGTCGGCCCCGTGGAACTCCCCATGGGGTCGTACCTCTGCGTCCTGCGGCTTCCGGGCTTCCGCGAGGTGCGCTACCCGGTCCACGTCACGCGCAACCGCTCGTGGACCGGCCACGTCCGGATGCGGACGGAGGACGAGATCGGGGGGGACTTCGTCTGCGTCCCCGGCGGTCCGTTCCTCTACGGCGAGGGGAAGGACACGAAGACCCTGGAACTCCTCGACTTCGCCATCGCGCGGTACCCGGTGACCGTCGCGCAGTACGGGGAGTTCCTGGCGGGGATCGAATCCGAGGGGGGGATCGAGGAGGCCGCGAAGTGGATCCCCGGGTCGAAGGGGGACGGCGCCTACATGGAGCGGGTCGGACCCGGCGACTACCGCCCGCTGCCCGTGAACGTCGAGGGACCGGCCCGGGACCGGTGCCTCCGCGAGTACGGTCCCGACTTCGAGATGCGTCTTCCCGTGCAGGGGGTGAACTGGTTCGACGCGGTGGCGTACTGCGCGTGGAAGACCCGCGTCACGGGCCGGGAGCATCGGCTGCCGACGGAGGAGGAGCGGGAGAAGGCGGCCCGCGGCGTCGACGGGCGGCGCTTCCCGTGGGGCGAGATCGAAGACGCAAGCCTCGGCAAGTGCGCGAACTCGCGACCGGACGAGCGGAGCCAGCCGGAGCCCGTGGGGACGTTCCCGACGGCGGCGAGCGTCTACGGGGCCGCGGACATGGCGGGGAACTCGTGGGACTGGACGGATTCCTGGTTCGAGAGCACCCGTTCGTTGCGCGTGCTGCGGGGCGGGTCCTGGTACCACCAGCCGATCACCCTGCGGTGCGCGTATCGCAATCGCCTCGAGCCCGCGTACCGTTACGGTGACTACGGCTTCCGTTGCGCGAGGGGTCTTCCCTGATCCTCGGCCTCTGGCGCTCTGGCCTTGACGCCGTGGTCGTGGCCGCCTCCGGCATGGTCTTGAGTCTCCGCGGGGCCGGCCGTACACTTCCCGCGCCGGCGCGGGGAGGACCTGCGACCGGTCGGTGGAGGGCCGAACAACACCCGTTCGTTGCGCGTGCTGCGGGGCGGGTCCTGGAACAACCAGCCGATCAACCTGCGGTGCGCGAATCGCAATCGCAACGAGCCCGCGAACCGTAACGGTGACAACGGCTTCCGTTGCGCGAGTGACCTTCGAGCCGTGGCCAGAAGCGCCGTCTCCATGCGGACGCGGCGTCCGTGCCGACAGGGAAGGCCCCAGGCCCGAACCTCCGGGCTCCGCCCCGTGGCGGGGCCGAAGAGAGACGCGCCGCGGCGGGGGGAGTAGGGGACGAATCGAAACTCCCGCCGCGGCATCTCCCCTACCGCCCCGCCTCCGTCGCCTTCCGCCAGGCCCCGAGGAGCCGTCCAATCTCCACCGTCCTTTCCGCGGTGAACTCGTACTGCCTCGCGGAGAGGCACCCGAGGTCCGTCGCCAGCCGCACGAGAACTCGTACCGCGTCGAGGAGTCCGTCCGCCTCGTCCAGCGCGCGCATGCGCGCCTCTCCCCGGAGTCGGTTCGCCCGGAGGATGACCCCCTGGAAGTCAAGCACCGCCCCTTCCAGTCGCGCCGTGAGCGACTGTCGCAGGTGCTTCGGCCACCGTGCCGTGTGCGGCAGCAACCAGAGGACGAAGTCGTACGTCCTCACGAAGATGGGGGTCCGCTCGGCCTGCATCGGAAGGTCACCTCCTTCAACACCTGTCTCTTCAGCCGCTCCGCCTGCGCGTGAGCCGCATGGGCGAGCCACGAACGCACCGACGCGGAGACCGCCTCCTGCGTGGTGTGTCCCGCGACGAGATCCCGCGCCATCGCCCGGAGTCTCCTTCGGAACCGCTTCACGCCCTCGCGCCGCAACCGCCGCCGCCCGTCGGGAAGGAGCACGAACCCGAGGAACGGCACGCCCGCGGCGCACGGACCGACCTGCGTCTTCCTGTCGTGGAGGACGAGACGGTACCCGGCGAGGAACCGCTCCATCTCGCGGCGCACCTCGTGGAGGCGCTCCTTCGAATCGTGGAAGACGCGGAAGTCGTCGGCGTAACGGACGTACCCCTTGACGCGAAGCGTCTCCTTGACGAAGTGGTCCAGCGGGTCGAGGTAGACGTTCGCCAGGAACTGGCTCGTCAGGTTGCCGATGGGGAGCCCGCGCGGGCGGCAGAGCGCGAAGAGATCGTCGCCGGGAAAGAGCGTCCCCGGGAACTCGGCGCGGAGGACATCCCGCCCCGAGTCGACGATGGTCGCGAGCAGGTCGCGCGTCCGCGAACAGCGCACGGCCCGGGCCACGGTGGCGAGCAGGATCGCGTGGTCGACGGAGGGGAAGAAGCGGACGACGTCGGCCCGCAGGCAGTACCGGAACCTTCGGACGAAGCCGCGTGCCCGGTCCACCGCGGCGTGCGTGCCCTTCCGCTTCCGGCAGGCGTACGAGTCGGCGATGAAGCGCCGCTCGAAGCGGGGTTCGAGCGCCGCCACGACGGCGTGGTGGACCACGCGATCGCGGAAGGGCGCCACCGAGACGAGGCGCCGCTTGGGGACGGCGACGACGAACGATCGGTAGGCCCCGGGGCGGTACGTGCCCGCGAGGAGATCGTCCCGGAGTCTGAGGAGGGACCCCTCGAGGTCCCGATCGAACGCCGCCGCGTCCGGCCGCACCCGGCCCGCGCGCCGCGCGCGACGGTAGGCGGCGAGGAGCGCCGCGAAGGAGGCGACGTCCCGCGCGAGGTCGATGTTCCCCACCCCGCCGCCGGCTACCCCGCCGCCCCCTCCTGCGCCGCGAACTGGAGCCGGTAGAGCCGCGCGTAGAGGCCGTCCAGCGCCATCAGTTCCCCGTGGGAGCCCTCCTCGCGGAGTTCGCCGTGGTGGAGCACGAGGATGCGGTCGCAGGACCGGATGGTGGAGAGCCGGTGGGCGACGACGATGGCGGTGCGGCCCTCCATGAGGCGCTCCACGGCGTCCTGCACGAGCGCCTCCGTCTCCGAGTCCACGCTGCTGGTGGCCTCGTCGAGGACGAGGATGGCGGGGTCCCGCGCCAGCGCGCGCGCGAAGGACAGCAACTGCTTCTGCCCCACGGAGAGGGTCGCGCCGCGCTCCTGGACCGTCGTCGCGTAGCCCTGCGGGAGGCGGGAGATGAACCCGTGCGCGTGGACCGCCTTCGCCGCGGCGACGACGCGCTCGTGCGTGATGGCGGGGTCGCCCAGCGTGATGTTCCCCTCGATGTCGCCGGCGAACAGGAACACGTCCTGCAGGACGACGGCGGTGCGCCGCCGCAGGCCCGCCGGGTCGGCGCGCCGCACGTCCACGCCGTCCACGCGCACCGCCCCCTCGGTGACGTCGTACAGGCGGGTGAGGAGGGACGTGATGGTGGTCTTCCCCGCGCCCGTGGCGCCCACCAGCGCCACCTTCTCCCCGGGCCGGACGCGGAAGGAGACCTCCTTCAGCACCGGTTCGCCGGCCTGGTAGTGGAAGGAGGCGCGGTCGAACTCCACCTCGCCCCGCGCGGGCTCCGGGAGCGGCAGCGGGTCCGCCGGCGGCACCAGGTCGGGCACCGCGTCCAGCACCTTGAAGATGCGCTCCGACGACGCCATGGCGGCCTGCATGAGGTTGTACTTCTCCGACACGTCGCGGATCGGCTCGAAAAAGAAGTCCAGCAGGAGGAAGAACTGGAGGAACTCCCCCATGGAGAGGTCCCCGGCGAGGATGCGCCCGCCGCCGTACCAGAGGAGCAGCGCCTTCGCGCACGCGCCGAGGATCTCCACGGCGGGGAAGAAGTACGCGTAGTTGAACACCGTGCGGAGGTGGCCCCGCATGAGCGCGTCGTTGACCTCGCGGAACCCCGCCGCCGCGCGCCGCTCCCGGGAGAACAGCTGGATCACGCGGATGCCGGTCACCGCCTCCTGGAGGTAGGCGTTGAGCGCCGACACGCGGCCGCGCACCTCGCGGAACGCCGCGCGGTTGCTGGTGCGGAACAGGTGGGCGATCCAGAACATGGGCGGGAGGACGACGAACGTCACCGCGGCCAGCGTCGGGTGGATCCACAGGAGGAGCCCCACGATGGCGGTGAGCTTCAGCAGGTCGTGGAAGAGCGCGTCCACGCCCGAGGTCAGCACCTCGTTCAGGGACTCCACGTCGTGGACGACCCGCGTGACGAGGCGGCCCACGGGGTTGCGGTCGTAGAACGAGAGGGGTTGCCGCTGGACGTGGGCGAACACCGCCGTGCGCAGGTCGAGCATCGTCCGCTGGCCCACGGTGTTGATGGCGAGCATCTGGGCGGAGCGGAGCAGGAACGCCAGCAGCAGCGCGCCGCCGAACACGGCCGTCGCGCGCGCCAGGTCCGCCGTCAGCGCGGCGGCGTCCCCGCCCTGCTGGAAGCGGGCGACGGGCCCGTCCACCACCCACTTGACGAGATGGGTCGGGAGGAGGTCGAGCGCCGAGACGATCACCAGCGACACCGTCGAGAACCAGAGCCAGGCGCGGTGGGGGCGCACGAACCGCCAGAGGCGCTTCAGCAGCCGCAGGTCGACGGCCTTGCCGACGACGTCGTCCTCGTGGAACGAGTCGCCGCTCAACGGAGGCTCTCGATCTCGCCCTGGATGCGCTGGAGGCGCGCCAGTTCCGCGTAGCGGCCGTTCCGCGCGAGCAACGCCGCGTGCGTGCCCCGCTCCACGATGACGCCTCCCTCGAGGAAGAGGATCTCGTCGGCGTGGCGGACCGCCGCGACGCGGTGGCTCACCATGAGCGTCGTCCGGTCCCGGATCACCTCGCGGAGGTTGCGGAGGATCTCCTCCTCCGTGTTCGCGTCCACGGCGGAGAGGCAGTCGTCGAGGACGAGCACCGGGGGGTCGAGGGCCACGGCGCGCGCGATGGCGGCCCGCTGCTTCTGGCCGCCGGAGAGGTTCACGCCGCGCTCGCCGAGGAGGGTGTCCAGGCCCCGCGGCAGCCGCTCCAGGTCCGGGGCGAGGCGCGAGGCCTCCACGGCCCGCTCGGCGGCCCCCTCGGGCGCCCCCTCCTCGAACCCGAAGGCGACGTTCTCCCGCACCGTCGTGGAGAAGAGGAAGGTCTCCTGCGGGACGACGGCGACGGCGCGGCGGAGGTCGCGCAGTCGGATGCGGTTCACGTCCACGCCGTCGAGGAAGACGGTGCCGTCGGGCACGACCAGGAGCCTCGGCAGGAGCGAGAGGAGCGTGCTCTTCCCGCTCCCCGTGGGGCCCACGACGGCAAGGAACCCGCCCGCGGGGACGCGGAAGGAGATGTCCCGGAGCGCCGGCTCCCCCTGGCCGAAGGCGAAGGTGAGACCCCGGAACTCCACCTCGCCCCGGGGCGCCGGCAGAGGCACGGCGTCGGGGGCGTCGTCGATGGCGGGCCGCGTGTCGAGCACCTCGTTGATGCGGTCCATGGACGCGGCGCCGCGTTGGAACAGCGTCACCACCCATCCCAGCGAGATCATGGGCCACAGGAGCATCAGGTTGTAGGCGTTGAACGCCGTGAACTCCCCCAGCGTCATCTCGCCGCGCGCGACCATGCCGCCGCCCACCCAGAGGATGAGCAGCATCCCCGCGCCCTCGAAGAGCCAGAACGTGGGTCCCATGAGGCAGCGCGCGCGCACGAAGGCCATCACGCGGCCCATGTACTCCCGCCCCTGCGCGCGGAACGCGCGCACCTCCTCCTCCTCGCGGCCGGAGGTCTTGATGACGCGCACGCCCGCGAACGACTCCTGCGCCCGCGTCGCGAGGTCGGCTTGGCCCTCCTGCATGGCCGTGCTCGTGCGATGCACGAGCGGGGAGAGGAACTTGGTCGCCACGGCGACGGCGACCAGCGGGACGAGGACCATCAGCGTCAGGCGCGGGCTCATGACGGCCATGAGCGCCAGCGCCGCGGGGACGGCGACGGCGGTGTTGGCCAGGTACATGAGCCCCGGCCCCATGGGCATCCGGACGGCGTCCACGTCCGCCGTCACGCGGCTCAGGATGTCCCCCGTGCGGGCCGTGTCGAACCAGCCGAAGTGGAGGCGCTCGAGGTGCTCGAAGATGCGCGCGCGCAGTTCCGTGTCCAGCCGGCGGCTCACGCCGACGATGAGCAGACGCATGAAGAACTGGGAGACGCCGCGGACGGCGGCCACCGCCACGAGCACGAGGGCGAGGGTGCGCACCGCGTCCATGTCCGGCCGGGCGGGGATCGTCAGCGCGTCCACGGCGGCCTTCAGGACCTGCGGCACCGCCACCTGGGCCGCCTGCGTGACGAGGATGCAGAGGAGGCCCACGTAGAGCTTCCACCGGTGGGCGCGGAGGATCTCCAGCACGGGGGCGAAGCGGCGCATCGGGGAAGGATACGGAACGCCCCGCGGCGCGGCGCGGAAGCGGCGCGGGGGACGGGGGCGTGCGGCCGCTACGCCTCTCCGCGGCGCGCCCTCTCCTCCGCCAGCGCCTCCAGTTCGGCGACGGCGTCGAGGTCCTTGGGGCGGCCGGCGGCGCGCTCGATGCGGATGAGGGTGGGGAGGTCGACGCACCGGACGGTCAGGAGGATCACGGGCCTGGTGCCCCCTCCGCCACGCCATCCCCGAAGGCGGCCCGCCCGCCCCGGCGCATCTTCCGGGCGAACTCGTGCAGGTCGGAGAGGCGCTGGAGCCGCTCCGTCACCGTGCGCTTCAGGCTTTCGCGAAGGAGGGTCCGGTCGATTCCCGCCTTGTACACGGCGATGACGTCGTCCATGGAGTCGTGGTCACCGGGCTCCGGCATGGGGGGATGGTAGCACCGGGGCCGGACCGCAGCGGACGCCGGCGCGCCGCGCTACGACGGGACCGGGGCGGCCGCCGCTTCCGTCGCGGCGCGATCCCGCCGCGACGGGAGGTTCTTGAAGGTGCGGATGGCGGGGCCGCACTCCTTCACGTCGATGCCGCAGCGGTTGCACTTCTCCAGCATGCAGAAGCCCGTGGTCTCCCCCCGGTCGGCGCGGAGCTTCTCCTGGACGTGGTACGCGCGCTTGACGCCGCCCTTGACGTGGTCCCAGGGGAGCCACTCCGTCAGGGGCCGCTCGCGGTGGTTGATGTGCTCCGCGTCCACGCCGGAGGCGCGGAACGCGTCGGTCCAGAGTTCCGGCTTGAACCCCTCGTCCCACGCATCGAACCGGGCCCCGCGGCGCCACGCCTCGAGGACGGCGCCGCCCACGCGGCGGTCGCCGCGGGAGAGGACCCCCTCCAGCAGGCTCCGCTCCACGTCGTGGATGCGCGCCGTGAGGCGGCGGTCGCCGCGGACGAGGTCGCGGACGATGTCCCCGCGGCGGCGCAGTTCGGCGGCGTCCGGCATGGGGTGCCACTGGAACGGCGTGTGGGGCTTGGGGACGAAGTTCGACACGGAGATGGTGACCTTGCCGGCGCCGCGGCCGGCGCGGCGGCCCCGCTCGCTGCACTCCCGCCCCATGTCCACGATGGCCCGCACATCCTCGTCGGTCTCCGTGGGGAGCCCGACCATGCAGTAGAGCTTCACGCTGCTCCAGCCGCGGCGGTAGGCCTCCTCCACGCCGGCCAGCAGGTGCTCGTTCTTGATGTCCTTGTTGATGACCTTGCGCAGGCGGTCCGTGGCCACCTCGGGGGCGACGGTGAGGGAGGAGCGCCGCACGCCGTCCACCAGCCCGGGCACCAGGGCCAGGGTCTCGTTCACGCGGAGGCTGGGGATGGAGATGCCCACCCGGTCGCCGCGGAACTCCTCGTAGAGGCGCCCCGAGAGTTCCACCAGTTTCGGGTAGTCGGCGGTGGAGAGGGACACCAGGGAGATCTCGTCGTACCCCGTGCTGGCGTAGGTCTCCCGGGCGAGGCGGATGAGGGTGTCGACGCTGCGGAGCCGCTGGGACCGCTTGATCATGCCCGCCTGGCAGAAGCGGCAGCCCTGGGTGCAGCCCCGCATGACCTCCAGGGAGATGCGGTCGTGGATGGCCTCGCCGTAGGGGACCACGGGGCGGGTCGGGTAGTAGGCGTCCTCCAGGGACGGAATGTGGACCTCGACGACGCGCTCCGGAGCGCGGGGGTCGAGCACCTCCATCCCCGCCATGACGCCGTCCCGGTGGAAGACGGGCCGGTAGAACTCGGGGGCGTACCAGCCCGGCACGCGGGTCACGATCTCGAGGAGGATCTCCCGGCGGGAGAGGCCGCCGGCCCGCGCCTCGCGGTAGACCCGGACGAGGGCCGGAAGGGCCTCCTCGCCGTCGCCGAGAAGGAAGAGGTCCACGAAGTCCGCCATGGGCTCCGGGGAGGCGGCGCCGTCGCCGCCCGCCAGGACGATGGGGTCGTCCTCGGCCCGGTCCCTCCGGTGGAGGGGGATGCCCGCCAGGTCCAGCATGTTGAGCAGGTTCGTGTTGCTGAGTTCGTAGGAGAGGGAGAACCCGAGAAGGTCGAAGGCGCGCAGCGGCGTGTGGGTCTCCAGGGACGCCAGGGGGATGCGCTCCTCCCGGAGCAGCCGCTCCAGGTCGAACCAGGGAGCGAAGGCCCGCTCCGCGTAGACGTCGGGGTCCTCGTTGAGGATGCCGTAGAGGATCCGGAGCCCGAGGTGGCTCATCCCGATGGCGTAGGTGTCGGGGAACGCCAGGGCGACCCGCACGGAGACGGAGCGGGGGTCCTTCAGGACCTGGTTCTTCTCGCCGCCCACGTACTGGACCGGCTTCTCGACCCTCGGAAGCAGGGCCTGGAGACGGGGCCACACGGAGGGGAGGGCGGGGGGCACGGGGCGCATTCTACACGGCGGGCCGCCGCCCGTTTCCCCCGGTCCAGAAATGGAAAGAGAGCCCAGTGCGGGGCTGGGCTCTCTCATTCGGCACAGGACCCGGGTGCAATCGGGTTCGTGTGGCTGGTTGACCAGGGAAATCGGGTTACGAAGTTCCTAGTTCAGCCGCCCGCGTCCTGCTGGTGGCCGGGACACCCCGGCTTGATCACCGTGAGGTGGATGAACAAACGCCGTGCCCCTCCGCAGGCCCCGGCGCCATCCGTGCAACCCAAAGAACGGCAACAACTTGTAACAGAAGCCGGCGCCCCCTCCGGGGCCCACCGTGTGGCTCGTGCGATCCTGATACTCGATTTCGTGCGATCCTGATACGTCTCGCCGACGGCCCCGCCGCCTACCGCGGGACCATGGGACGGGGGGTCGTCACCCAGGGGCGATCCCCGGGCTCGAAGTCGAGGGGCAACGTGAGGGTCACCATCCACCCCCCCTTCTGCCCCTTCCCTTCCATGGCGAGGAAGAAGTAGAGGGTGAGTTCCCCGGAGACCTTGTCGATGCGCGACTCCGCCGAGCGGGGGGAGGAGACCTTGTCGAACTTCACCGCCGTCGGTGCCAGCACCAGATCGGGACGCTCCAGCAGGACGATACCGCCGGGCGCCGAACCCCCCAGGGTGGACGCGCGCGCCTCCCAGAGGGCGATGCGCCGCTCCCCCTCGAACTTCCCGTACCCCACCAGGAGACCGTGGGGGAACCGGGCGCCTTCGAGGGTCCCCGGCTCGTACCCGATGACCTCGACCTGGCGCATGGGGATGATCATCTCCGGGGGCTTCGGCTCCTCCGGGGGGGGGTCGCCCGCCGGGGGGGGCTCGCCGCCCTCGGGCTTCTTCCCGGCGCCGCCCTCGGGCTTCTTCCCGGCACCGCCCTCGGGCTTCTTCCCGGCGCCGCCGGGTGGCTTCTTGCCGTCGCCCGCGGGCTTCTCGCCGCCACCGGCCGGCTTGTCGCCGCCGCCGGCGGGCTTGTCGCCCCCCTCGGGGGGCTTCTCGCCGCCCTCCGTCGGGGGCTCGTCGGTCGCGGGGGGCGCCTCTTCCTCGTCGGGTTCCCGCGGGATGGGCTTGGCGCCGGGGATGGGCTCCATCTTGATGGTGACCACCTTGCGGAGGCCCTTGATGCCGAACTCGGGGGTCAGGTGGAGGAGGCCGAGGAAGGGGATCTCGTGGGGTTGGCGGCGGTCCGCGGGGGTCTTGCCGTCGGGGCCGGGCACGGGAAGGGCCGCGGCCTCGGCGGCCTTGCCGAGCCGGCCGTTGTCCGTGAAGGGGGTCCGATCGGCGGGGATGAAGCACATCCCGCGGGCGCGACCGAGGTGGTAGACGCGGCCCATGGGTTCGATGCCGGGGGCGACCTCGTGGACCTGCTCGATGCCCGTCGCCTGCGCCGGGTCCAGGCCGACGAAGGTGGCCACGAACGTCTTCGGATCCATCTCGCCGGGCACGACGCGCGGCTCCGCGGTGAGGGCGTGGCGCAGGGCGGCGGCGGCGAGGCTGAGCCCGGGGATCTCCTCCCGCGCCATGCGGAAGCCCGACGACGTGAACCGGAAGTGGGGGGAGATGCTCCCCGAGGGGCCCTGGAACTTGCGGAGCGCGACGTGCAGCAGGGTGTCCTTGTCGAGGAGGTTGCCGCCGCGGAGCGTGCAGGCATCCATGGTGAAGAAGTAGGAGTCGGAGATCGAGCCCGGGTACTTGAACAGCGTGTTGGATGTCCACTCGTCCACGTTGCCCAGCATGTCGTGGGCCCCGATGGGGGAGGCGCCCTCGGGGAACAGGCCCACGGGCACGGAGAGCGCGTCGGCGCGGAGGGGGCGGCGGGCGAGGAGCGCCGTCAGGCGTTCCGTCTCCGCCGCGTCCCTGGCGTTGGGGAGGCGCTTCTTCGCCGCCTCCTGGGCGCGGGACAACTCCAGGTTGAAGTCCTTCCACGCGTGGGCGAGGGGATCGAACTTCTCGCCCTCGGGGAAGTAGGACCCCTTGGGGCCCCGCGCCGCGGCCTCCCACTGGTACTCCGTGGGGATGTGGTTGCCGTAGTACGCGGCGCACGCCGTGGCGTCGAGGAGGCTCACGCCGGTCACCGGGAAGTCGTCCTGCCCGGCGGGGAACTCCGCCCGCCGGCCCCCGGTCTTCGGGTCGACCCACGTCTCGGGAACGGTGTGGCGGAAGGTCACCAGTCGCATCCCCGGGGGCAGTTGGCGATCCTTGAACGCGCCCGGTCCGACGGACCCGTCGGGGTCGAGGAGGGCGGCGTTCAGGTCGTAGAGGGTCTTCCACTCCACGGCGACGGGGAACTCCGTGCTCCCGTCGCGGGCGGTGAACGGGGGGCACAGGAGGTGGACGCGGGAGATCTCCACGAGGGTGCGGGCGCCGGACTGCTCCTTGGCGGGGACGACGTACTCGACGCGCCCGGCGTCGTGGAGGAACCGGTGGTACTGGGCGTTGGTGGTCTCGTACTGGCCGATCCAGAACGGGCGGAGGACGACCTCGTGCTCCGACGTGCAGGTGGAGAGATCCCGGCTCCAGGCCTCCTCGAGGAAGCTCTTCTCCATGCGCCCGATGGCGGTCCCCTTGACCCACTCCCGCAGCGGCTTCTCGTCGATGCCGACCTTCACCGTCCCACCGGGGTGCCGGACCATGCCGGCGGGCGCGGGGAGGCCGGGGGTGGCGGGCGTCTGATCCCGGGCGGGCTGCGGGGCCGGGGCCTGCGCCGCCGGGGGGACCGGTCCCTCGGCGGCGGCGCAGGACCGCGCCGCCTCCACGGAGACGGCGGCGGCGACCGCGACGGCGGCGCCGAGGACGACCCGGCGGCTGTGCTTGCGGCGGCGGGCGGGGGGAGCGATGGGGGTCATGGGCGGTCCTCGGTGAAAGTGCACCGCCTGGCGGGCGTACGGGGCCGGCGGCCCCCGGAGTGTACCCGGCGGTGCGCGCCACGCGGAGCCGCTCCCGGGCGGATTCCACTCCGGGCCCCGCGCGGCCGATATGCAGGTTGTCGCGGCACGTCGCGCGGGATCCGTCCGGGGCGGCCGGTCCCGGTGCCGCGGAAGGGCCCCCGAGCGGGGGCCCACGGAACACGGAGCGACGCCGCTGGTGCGGCGGCCGCGCGGCGGCCACGGGCAGCGCCGCGAAGGGAGCGGGCGGAAATGAGCGCGCTGGAGAAGTTCGGCATCCTGGTCATCCTCGTCCTGGTGGTCATCATCGGCATGGTGGCCGTCTGGGGGGTCGGTACGCCTGCGGGCGAGACTCCGTTCGGAGGCGGCGAAGACGTGGCCGCCGTTCCGGACCCGGCCGCCGCCGGGGATCGCCTCCCCGAGTGGCCCGCTCCGCCCGTGGACGTCCCTCCCGCCCCGGGCCCCGGCGTCGCCGCGGCGCCGCCCGCCATCGGAGCAGCGCCTCTGCCCCCCGCGGGTTCCCCCCCGTCCGTGACGGTGGCGCCCCCCGCCGTTCCCGCGCCGCCGGCGACCGCCCGGACGCGCACCATCCGCTCCGGCGACACCCTGGCCAAGATCGCCAAGGAGGAGTTCGGCGACTCCTCCATGTGGAAGCGCATCGTGGACGCCAACCCGGGCCTCGACCCCAGGCGCCTGAAGGTCAACTCCACCATCGTCATCCCCGACGTCCCCTCCCGGGCCGGCGACCGCGGACGGACCGCCGAGGCGCCCGTGTCGCCGTGGCCCGCCAACGCGCTCCTGAACCCCGCCGACGGTCCCACTGCGCCCCCCTCGACGTCCACCCCACCCGCGCCCGCCTCCACGGCCAGGACGGAGGAGTACGAGATCCGCTCCGGAGACACGCTCAGCAGCATCGCCGCCAGCCGCATGGGCAACTCCGCGGAGTGGTACCGCATCCTGGAAGCCAATCCCGGCCTCGATGTCAAGCGCCTCCCCGTGGGTCGCCGCATCCAGGTCCCCGTGGGCCGGTAGGGGCACGCGCCTGCGCGCCCCGCGCTGACCGGCCGTCCTTCCCGCGGCCACCCGCGCCGAAGGGCGAGCCGCGCCCCCGCGACATGCGGCAACCCCGCCGACCACGGGAAGTCCCGGGTGGTGCAGGGGCACGCGCCTGCGCGCCCCCCGGCGGGCGGAATCCCTCGCCCCCGGGGCTCCCCCCTCCCGCCGCTCGCCCCCCCCACCCCCCGTGTGCTAGACTCGCCCCGGTCCATCGCCCGCGCTGGAGGGTAACCCCATGGTGCGTCCCCTGATCCGCGGAGTCGCGATCCTCGCGCTCCTGCCGCTCGCGCTGCCCGTCGCGGCCATCGCCCTCGAAGGTCCCGGCGGTGGAGGTCCCGGAGGTGGGGGCATGGGTCCGCCCCGCCCGCCCATGCCGTCGCCCCCGCCCGCGGGCTCCGGCAACCCGGAGGACGCCGCCACGCCGGAGACGACGGAGAAGCCCCCCGTCGTCAACGAGAACGTGGAGATCAAGGGCAACCGCTTCCGCATCCGCCTCAAGAACAAGTCCCTCCTCGTGGGCGTCCTCCCCCGGGGCAAGTTCTGGGAGTGCATGGACGCCATGGGTGACTACGAGGAGTGCGCCGAGTCCGACGCCGACGCCGGGCTCCGCGTCCAGTACGTGCTGGGCATGGAAGGGGACACCTTCATCCGTCGCCGGGACATCGCCGAAATCACGGACATGGGCGAACTCACGGAGGAGGACAAGCAGGCCCTCAAGGAGCGGGTGATCGAGCACCGCCGCCGCGTCATCGCCGAGCGGGCGAAGGCGGTGAAGGAGGACCTCGACCTCATCCGCAGCCTCGCCGACGACTCCAAGGCGGCCGCCGCCGCGGGAGCCGCCGCCGGGGCCGCCGCGGGCGCGACCGAGGGCGGTGGCACCGAGGGGGGCGGGGCCAAGGAGGGCGAGGCCACGGAGGAGGAGAAGCGCGGCGAGGCCCTGCTCGATCGGTTCCCTCCCCCGGGGTGGGGCGAGAAGCGCAAGCAGGAGATCGCCGAGCGGAAGCTCATCGCCGGGATCTTCCCCGACGCCGACGAGGCGGAGTTCCTGCGGAACTTCACCGCCTGGACGGAGGCGCTGAAGCGCCGCGAGCGCCTGGAGGCGGAGAAGGCGCTCAAGGAAGCCCAGGAGGCGCTGAAGAAGGCCACGGAAGGTGACGGGAAGGGCGACGGCAAGAAGGACGAGAAGAAGTAGGACCCCGCACGCGACGCCCGTTGCCCTCCCACCGGGCCCCCGGGCGCCGGCGGGCGCGGAACCCACGGTGATCGGGCTCGCCGCGCGCGCCGGCTCGCCCGTGCTCGCCGCGCTCACGGGGCTCCGGCGCGTTCTCCACGCGGCGGGTGTGCTCCCCACGGCCTGGCTTCCGGCGCCCGTCATCTCCGTGGGCAATCTCGCCGCCGGCGGCACGGGGAAGACGCCCCTCGTGGAGCACCTCGCCCGCGCGCTCTCCGCCGCGGGGGCGCGCCCCGTCGTGCTCTCCCGCGGCTACGGCCCGCGGGTACGCGGGAGCGTGCTCAACGACGAGGGTCTCGTCCTCGCCCGGAACCTCCCCGGGCTCGCCCAGCGGCAGGATCCCGACCGCGCGCGGGCGGGCCGTGCCGCCCTGGCGGCGGGGGAGGGGGACTGCCTCCTGCTGGACGACGGCTTCCAGCACTTCGCCCTCGGCCGGGACCTGGACGTGGTGGCGCTGGACGCCCGCGCGCCCTTCTCCGGGGGCCTCCGGCGCGAGGGTCCCGGTGCCCTGGCCCGGGCCGGCGCCGTGGTCCTCACCCGTTGCGACGGGGTGGAGGGGGCGGCGCTGGCGGCCCTCCGCGCGGAGATCGCCCGGCTCGCCCCGGGGGCGGCGGTGGCCCTCTCCCGCCACGGGCCGCGGGACGTGTGGCCGCTCCGCGGGGGGGATCCGCAGCCCGTGGAGTCCCTCCGCGGGAGGACCGTCTACGCCGCCGCCGGCATCGCGCGGCCGGAGTCCTTCGTCGCCACGCTGGAGTCCATGGGCGCGCGCGTGGCGGGGCTCCGGCGATTCCGGGATCACCGGCTGGCGGGCCTCGACCTCCTGCGCGGCGCCTTCGAGGAGGCGCGCCGCCTGGGAGCGGACTGCGTGGTGGTGACCCAGAAGGACGCCGTGAAACTGGCGGCCTCCCCCGGCGACCCGCCCCTCCCCGTGCTGGCGGTCCGCGTGGCCATCGAGATCCTCGAGGGCGGCGACGCGCTGGAGCGCGCCGTCGCCGACGCGCTCGCCGCGGGCCGGCGCCGCGCCGCGGAGGCCCCGTGAGCCCGCCGCCGGCCCCCGCCTCCGCCCCGTCCCGGCCCCGCGCTTCCGCCGCCGACGGCGGCGGCCCCGGCTCCGACGAGCGGCGCCCCGTGAGCCTCGGCCACCGCGTGGAGTACCTGCTGGTGCGTGCGCTGGCGTTCGTGCTGCTCTCCACGGATCTCCGCGGGGCGGTGCGCATCGCAGAGGCGCTGGCGGGACTGCTGGGGGCGCTGGATCGGCGCCACCGCCGCACCGCCGAGGACAACCTCCGCCGCGCGCTGGGGCCCGACATGGCGGAGGGGGCCGCGGGCCCCATGGCGCGGGCGGTCTACCGATCCCTCGGGCGCACGGCGGCGGAGTTCGTCCACGGGCCCCGACGCCTCCGGGGCGGTGCCGTCCGCCGGTTCCTCTCCGTGTCCGGCCACGAGCCCTACGCCGGCGGCGGCCCGGTCATCTTCCTGTCCGCCCACCACGGCAACTGGGAGCACGCCCCCGCGGCGGCGCGCACCGCCGGGTTCGACGTCGTCTCCGTCTCCCGCCCCCTCGACAACCCGCTGCTGGACCGGTGGGTGGAGGGGATCCGCGCCGCGACGGGGGCTCCCACGGTCAGCAAGCGGGGCGCGCTCCGGGGTCTGCTGCGCGTGGTGCGCGGCGGGAGGTCCGTGGGCATGCTCATGGACCAGAACGCCGGGCGCCACGGGCGGCCCATCCCGTTCTTCGGTCGGATCGCCTCGACGATCCCCACGGGCGTCGCCCTGGCCCGGCGCCTCGGCGTGCCCGTGGCGGTGGCGACCATGGAGCGCCGCGCGCCGGGATTCCACGTCCTCCGGTTCTGGCCCCCGCTACACGTGGGGGACGGCGAGGACGCCGAGGACCGCGCGCTGGCGGAGGTGAACCGCCGCCTGGAGCGGGACATCCGGCGCCGGCCCGCGGACTGGCTCTGGCTCCACCGGCGCTGGAGGCTCAAGGAGGAGTGGGGGCTGGGCGGGTCCACGGAGGAGGCGCGATGAAGCGGCGGCGGGGCACGGTGAAGCCCTTCGACCTGGGCCTGGTCCGGACCGCCTCCATCGCGCGGCGGAAGAGCCTCGTCCGCGCGGCGGACTTCCCCGCGCCGGCGGATCCCGCCGGCGACCTCCCCGCGTTCCTCGACTCCCTTCCGCCGTACCTCGGCGTGAACGAACTGCGCGCGCTGGCGGACGCCGTCCGGGCGGCCCGCCGATCGGATCGGGGCGTCGTGTTCGCCATGGGGGGCCATGTCGTCAAGACCGGATGCGCGCCGCTGGTGGTGGATCTCATGGAGCGGGGCGTCGTGACGGCGCTGGCGCTGGCGGGCTCCACGGCCATCCACGACTACGAGATCGCCCTCCACGGCGAGACGTCGGAGGATGTCGCCGCGGGCATCCAGGAGGGCGAGTACGGGATGACGGACGAGACGGGCCGCGCCTTCGCCGGCGCCGCCGCCGACGGGGCGCGGCGGGGCGTCGGCCTCGGGCGCGCGCTGGGCGAAGCCATCGAGGCGGAGGAACTCCCGCACCGCCGCCTCTCGCTGCTGGCGACGGCGGCGCGCCTCGATCTCCCCGCCACGGTCCACGTGGCGCTGGGCACGGACATCGTCCACATGCACCCGCGGGCGGCGGGGGGGGACATCGGGGAGGCGTCCCTCCTCGACTTCCGCATCGCGTGCTCCGTGGTGGCCGGACTGGAACGGGGCGTCTGGATCAACTGGGGCTCCGCGGTGGTGCTCCCGGAGGTGTTCCTCAAGGCGGTGACCGTGGCGCGCAATACCGGGCACGCGGTCGCGGACCTGACCACAGGCTCCTTCGACATGTTCCGCATGTACCGCCCGCAGACGAACGTCGTGCAGCGGCCGGCGCGCCGGGGCCACGCCGTCCTGGGCCACCACGAGATCCTGATGCCCCTGTTCCGGGCGCTCGTCCTGCAGGGCGCGGCGCGGCCCCGACGGACACCGCCCCGGCGGAAGGGATCGCGATGAAGGCGCCCCGGTCGCTGCCCGAGGTCGTGCGCGGTCTCGGGCGTCCCCTCGTGGCCGTGGTGGGGGATCTCCTCCTCGACCGGTACGTGTTCGGCTCCGTGGGGCGCGTGTCGCCGGAGGCGCCGGTCCACGTGCTCCGCGTGGACCGCGAGGAGGAGCGCCCCGGCGGCGCGGGGAGCGTGGCGGCGCTCGTGACGGGCCTGGGCGCGCGCTGCCGCGTGGTGGGCTGCGTGGGGGACGACCCGGCGGGGGAGCGGCTCCTCGCCCTCCTCCGGGACACCGGCGCCGACGTCTCCGGCGTCCGCGTGCTCGCGGGCCGGCCGACCACCGTGAAGTCCCGCATCGTGGCGCGCAACGCCACGGCGTTCCAGCAGGTGCTGCGCATCGACCGCGAGGAGACGGCCCCGCTGCGGGGGCGGGATGCCGCCGCCGTGGCCGCCGCGGTCCGGCGCGCGGCGAAGGGGGCGCGCGCGCTCGTGGCCAGCGACTACGCCAAGGGGGTCCTCACGGACGGCGTCCTCCGCGCGACCTTCGCCGCGGCCCGCCGCGCGCGCATCCCCGCGCTGGTGGACCCGAAGCGAGAGGACTTCGCCGGGTACCGCGGGGCCACCCTGCTCACGCCCAACCGCGCCGAGACGGAGCGCGCCCTCGGCGTCCCGCTGCGGGACCGCACCGCCGTGGAGCGCGCCGGTGCGGCGCTCCTCGCCCGCCTGCGCCTCGACGCGGCCCTCATCACCCTGGACCGGGACGGCCTCGCCCTCTTCACGAAGGGCGCGGAGCCGGTCTTCGTCCCCACCCGACCGCGGGAACTGTTCGACGTGACCGGCGCCGGGGACATGGTCATCGCGGCGACGGCGGTGGCGCTGGGCTCGGGCGCGTCCATGGAGGAGGCGGCGCGCCTCGCCAACGTCGCCGCGGGGGTCGAGGTGACGCGTTTCGGCGTCGTCCCGGTCTCGCGGGACGAGGTGCTCGACGACCTGCACGCGCGGGGGGGTGCGCCGGAGGCCAAGGTCGTCGCGCTCCCGGCGCTCCGCGCGGTGCTGCGCGCGCGGCGTGCCCGCGGCGCGCGCGTGGTCCTGACGAACGGCTGCTTCGATCTCCTGCACGTGGGCCACGTCCGCTACCTCGAGGCGGCGCGGGCCGAGGGGGACCTGCTGGTCGTCGGGCTGAACGGGGACGCGTCGGTCCGCCGGCAGAAGGGCGCGGGCCGGCCGCTCCAGCGGTTCGCCGAGCGCGCCGAGATCCTCGCGGCGCTCCGCTGCGTCGACTTCGTCGTGGGATTCCGCGAGGACACGCCGGAGCGCCTCGTCCGCGCCGTGGACCCCGACGTCCTCGTCAAGGGGGAGGACTGGCGCGAGAAGGGGGTCGTCGGCCGGGAGTGGGTGGAGGGGCGGGGCGGCCGCGTCGTGCTGGCTCCGCTCGTGCCCGGGCGCTCGACCACCGCGCTGGCGGCGGCGCTGCGGAAGGGTCCGTGACCGGGAGACCGGGGCGGCGCGCGGTCCTCCTGGACCGGGACGGCACGCTGCTCGATCAGGACGGATACCTGGGCGACCCCGCGGGCGTCCGCCTCCTCCCCGGTGCGGCGGCGGCGCTGGCCGCTCTGGGCGCGGCGGGCTGGGAGCGCGTCGTCGTCACCAACCAGTCGGGGGTGGCGCGGGGACTCTTCTCCGGAGAGCAGTACCGCCGCGTGGAGGACGCCGTGCTCGCCGCCGTGCGCGCCGCGGGGGGGGACCTGGAGGGGACCTTCGCGTGCTTCCACCTCCCGGCGGGAACGGTCCCCGCGTTCGCCGTGGCGTGCGACTGCCGGAAGCCGGCGCCGGGCCTCCTGCTGCGGGCCGCCCGGGAGCGGGGACTCGATCTCGCCGGGTCCGTCGCCGTGGGGGACGCTCCCCGGGACCTGGAAGCGGCGCGGGCGGCGGGATGCGGGCTCGCCGTCCTGGTGCGCACGGGGAAGGGCCGCGCGGCGGAGGCGGAGGTCCGCGACCGCGGCCTCGCGGACGCCGTCCTCGACGATCTCGCCGCGCTCCCCCCGTGGCTCGCGGCCCGCGCGGGTACACTGGACCGCGCTCCCGGCTGAAGGGGTCGCCGGAGGGGGAACCGCGCATGCGCCTCGCACTGTCCGTCCCGTCCATCCTCGCGCTGCTCGCCGCCGGCTGCGGCGCGTCCATCCACATCGCCGCGCCGTCGGCGACGCGCACCGACACCCTCTCGCTGGAGACGGGCGCGGAGTCGCCCCTCCGCGTGGACGTCCGCGCGGGGTCCGTCTCCCTGGAGACCGCGCCGGGGACCACCCTCGGCGTGGTCGCCGAGGTGCGGGCCCCGTCGGAGGAGGACCTGCGGCGCGTGGAGGTCTTCGCCGTGCGCGCGGCCGACGGGGGTGCCGACGTCGGCTACCGGGTCTCCGGCTCCGCGAAGGGCATCTCCGTCTCGTTCCGGATCGCGGCCCCGGCGGCGGCCCCGCTGCGCGTGAAGACCGGCGCCGGGTCGGTCTCGGTGCGCGGGTTCGGCGCCGGTCTCGACGCGGAGTCGGGAGCGGGGTCCCTGGACATCCGCGATGTCCGCGGGGATCTGCTGCTGCGGTCGGGGGCGGGGGACATCGACGTCCGCGATGCGGACGGGGTGGTCACCGCCCGCACCGGTGCCGGCCACGTCGACGTCACCGGGCGCCTGAGGGGCGCCAACGTCCTGGAGACGGACGCGGGGGACGTGCGGGTCACCCTCCCCGCGGAGAGCGCGCTGCGCGTGGAGGGAGGAACGGGGGCGGGCGACATCGGCACCGGGTTCCCCTCGCTGCGCGTGGCCGGCGGCCCCGCCCGGCGCACCGTCGCGGGCGTGCTGGGCTCGGGCGACGGGGGCGCGCTCCGGCTGAACACGGGCGCCGGCTCCATCGAGATCCTCTCGCGCGTGCGCTGAGGGGAGCACGGCAGCGTGACGAGTCCCGCGGGCGTCTCGCGGCGGGTTCCTCCCTCTCCCCCGTGGATCCCCGGGCCGGGACCGGCACGCGGGTGACCGGGCCGACGGGCCCGCGATGGTGGCGCGGCGGGACCGCGCCGGGGATACTTCCCCCATGGCCAAGGCCCGGGAACCGCTCCGACGGTACGACGCGATCCTCGATCGGTTCCCGCGCCTGCGCATCGGGGTGGTCGGGGACTTCATGGCCGACGTCTACGTGCTCGGCGTCCCCGCGCGGCTCTCCCGCGAGGCTCCCGTGGTCATCCTCCGCTGGGAGGGGGAGCGCACGGGGCCCGGCGGCGCCGCCAACTCGGCGGCGAACCTGGCGGCGCTGGGCGCGGGCGTGGCGTGCGTGGGCCACATGGGCGACGACGCGCCGGGACGGCTCCTCCGGCGATCGCTCGCCGCCGACGGGGCCGACGTCGAGGGGCTCCACCTCGTGCGCGGCGCGGGGACCATCACCAAGACGCGGATCCTGGCGGGCGACCTCCACCGCTCGCGACAGCAGGTCATCCGCGTGGACCGGGAACCCGCGGGGGCGCCGCCCGCGACGCGGGAGCGGCGCGCGCTGGCCGCGGTGCGTCGTCTTGCGTCCCGCGTGGACGGGTGGCTCGTGTCGGACTACGGCTACGGGACCGTCACCCCCGCCGTCTACGCCGCGCTGCGCGCGGGGCGGGAGCGGCCCGTGGTGGTGGACTCCCGGAGGAGGCTCCTCGAGTTCCCCGGCGCGACGGCGCTGACGCCCAACGAGGACGAAGCGGGCACCGCGGCGGGCCGCGCCGTCGCCACCGTCGAGGACGCCCGCGCGGCGGCGGCGGGAATCCTCGCTCGCACGGGCGCCGCCCACGTGCTGCTGACGCGGGGCAACCAGGGGCTCGGGCTCTTCTCCGGCGACGGTGCCGAGTGCGTGGTGGGGGCCAGCGGCGGCGATGACGAGGAGATCACCGACAACAACGGGGCCGGCGACACCGTGGCGGCGACGTTCTCCCTCGCGCTGGCGGCGGGCGCCGCCGCCGAAGACGCGGCGCGACTCGCCAACCACGCCGGCGGCGTCGTCGTGATGAAGCCCGGGGCCGCCACGCTCACGCGGGAGGAACTGGCGCGCCGGTACCGGTCCGAGGCGCGGCGACGGCGGGGACGCCGATGAGCGGGCGCGTCGTCCGCGACCACGAGGCGCTGGCGCGCATCGTGGCCGAGGCGAAGGGGCGGGGGCTGCGCGTCGTCTTCACCAACGGGGGCTTCGAGATCCTCCACGTGGGCCACGTGCGATCCCTCGAGGACGCCCGCTCCCGGGGCGATCTCCTCGTGGTGGCCGTGAACGCCGACGCCTCGGTCCGCGCGAACAAGGGCCCCGCGCGGCCCGTGGTCCCGGAGGACGAGCGGGCCGAGGTCGTCGCGGCGCTGCGGTGCGTGGACTACGTGACCGTCTTCTCCGAGCGCACCGTCGACCCGCTGCTCCGCACGCTCCGCCCCTCCATCCACGCCAAGGGGACCGACTACACGCCGGAGACCGTGCCCGAGCGGGAGACGGTGCGCGCCATCGGCGCGGAGATCGCCATCGTGGGCGACCCCAAGGACCACGCGACCAGCGACCTCCTGGAGCGGATCCGGCGGTCGTGACCGCGGACGCGGAGGCCATCGCCCGCTCGCTGCTCGCCGCGTCCCCCGGCGACGCCGGGGCCGACGCGTGGGCCTCCGCCGCGGGGGCGGTCACGGTGCAGCGGAAGCGGGGGCGACGCGTGTTCCGCGTGCCGCTCGCGGGAGCCGCCGTGTTCGCCAAGGCCTTCGACCGGTCGCGCGCCGCGGAGGGCCGTGCCGAGGCGGACGCGCTCCGCCGGCTGGCCGTGACCGGGGTCCCCGTGGCGCCGCTGCTCGCGGAGGTCGCCGCGCCGGACGGGCGCCGCGTCCTCGTCCTCGCCGACGCGGGTCCCGGGCTCGACGAGGTGCTCGCGCTGGAGGGCCATCTCGCGGTCAAGGCGCGGGAGCGTCTCCGCCGCGCCGCGCGGACAGTGCGCGCGCTCCACGTCGCCGGCTTCCGGTTCCCCGATTTGCTGGCCCGCCACCTCCGCGTCGGTGGCGACGGCGAGGTGCGGCTCATCGACGTGGCGCGCCTCGCCGGCCCCGGGGCGTCCTCCCCCGCCCGCCGCGCAGCGGACCTGGGCGCGTTCTTCGGCACCCTGCCCCGCCTCGCGGTGCCGGAGCGCGCGCGGCTCCGGTTCTTCCGGGAGGCGACGGCGGACCTGGACCGGGAGCGGCGTCGCGCCCTGGCCGCTCCCGCGGCCCGCGCGGCGGCCCGCACGCGCGGGAAGTCCCGCCACCGGCGCGCGCTCGTCGAGATCGCCCCCGCCGCGCGGGACGCTCTGCTGGCGGCGGAGCCGCGCGCGGAGCGCTTCGACCTCTGGTTCGGGGGGGAGCCGGGAGTCCGGCTCCGCCGGTTGCGCGACCGCGAGAACCGGAGGCTCGACGCGGGCGGGCGGACGTGGTTCCTGAAGCGCCACTTCGACGGGTCCCGCGCGGCGGTGGTGGAACTGGAGGGCGCGCTCGCCTTCCGCCGCGCCGGCGTGCCCGCGGCGCTGCCGGCGGCGTGGGGGGAGGACGTCGCGCGGGGGTCGTTCTGGCTCGCCGAGGCGGCGCCAGGGGAGCCGCTCGACGACCTCCTCCGGCGGCCCGGGGCCGTCCCGCCGGACGCCCGCCGGGAACTGGCGCGGCTGCTGGGCGCCCACGCCGCGCGACTCCGCGCCGCCGGCCTCTTCCACCGGGACTTCTACCTCAACCACTGGATCGGCCGGTGGACCCGGGAGCGGGGCTGGGAACTGGCGCTCATCGACCTGCAGCGGTGGGGGAGGGCCGGCCTCCTCCGGGAGCGGTGGCACGTGAAGGACGCCGCCGCGCTCTGGCACTCGGCGCGCGGGACGGCGATCCGCCGCACCGACGCCGTGCGTTTCCTCCGGCGGTGGCTCCGCATTCCGCGGCTGGACGGAGGGGCCCGCCGCGTGGTCGCCCGCGTGCTGCGGCGTGCCGCCGCCATGGCGGCGCGGACGCCCCGGACCCGCACCGGGGGTGAGGACCCCTCGTGAGGTTCGCCGTCCTCATGGACCGGTTCCGCGAGGGCCACGGCGGGGCCGAGGCGTGGCTCGCCCGGTTCGCGGCGGCGGCCCGCGACGGCGGCGACGGGGCGCTGCTCGTCACCGCCGACGCCCGCGACCCGCGCGGCGGGACCGCCTTCGACGGGTGGGTCCGGGTGCCCACGGGCGCCGGGCCCCGGTTCCTGCGGGACCGCGCCTTCGCGCGCCGGGCCGACGGGGCGGCGCGGGCGGCGGGGGCGGAGCGGACCCTCGGCATCCGGCACGTGCTCTCCTGCGACGTCTACCAGCCCCACGGGGGAGTCCACGGGGCGGCGCTGGAGGGGACCGCGACGGCGCTGGCGAACCCGGCGGCCCGGGCGGCGCGCCGGGCCGCCCGCGCCCTCTCCCCGAAGCAGCGGTCGCTGCTCGCCATCGAGCGCGCGCTGCTCCGCGACGGCGGGGCGCGGCGCGTCGTCGCCCTCAGTCCGCGCGTGCTGGCGGACCTCCGGGAGCGCTTCCCCGACGCCGCCCGCCGCGCCGTCGTCATCCCGCCGGGTGTCGACCTGGAGCGGTTCCGCCCCGCGCCCGCGGCGGGTCCGCCCGGGCCCGCCGCGGGGACCCTCCTGTTCCTCGCGCGCGAGCCGCGGCTGAAGGGTCTGGCCCCGCTCCTGGAGGCCCTCCCGCTGCTGCGCCGGGCGGGCGAGCGCGCGCGGCTCGTGGCGGCGGGGGCGTTCCCGGCGGCCCCCTGGCGGCGGCTCGCGGCGCGGCTCGGCGTGGCCGACGCCGTGGAGTTCCCGGGCCACCACGGGCGGCCCGAAGACCTCTACGCCCGCGCCGGAGCCCTCGCCCACCCGACCTTCTACGACCCCTGCAGCCTCGTCGCGCTCGAGGCGCTGGCCTGCGGCCTCCCGGTGGTGACGACCCGGGCCAACGGGGCGTCGGCGTGGATGGAGCCGGGGGCGGGCACCGTGATCGAGGACCCGCGGGACGCGGCGGCGCTGGCGGACGCCCTGGGGCGGGCCCTGGCCGCGTCCCGGGACCCGGAGGCGCGCTCCGCCGCGCGCCGCTCCGCCGAGGCGGCCGGGGGAGCGGCGCGCATCGTCGAGGTGCTGGAACTGCTGCGCGCCACCGCGTGAACTTGCGCGCTACCGCGTGAACTTGAACGAGTCGAGGATCCGGTCGATGTCGTCGCGAAGCGCCGCCGAGCGGCCGCTCTTCCACACGCAGTAGATGTTGAACATGATGCCGTCCTTCTCCACGTAGACGTTGTGGAGTTCGGCGGCGTCGTAGTCGCTGTGGCGCCCGAACACCTTGTCCTCGCAGGCGGACTCGCCGGCGAAGCGGATCTTCTTCCCCCAGTAGGAGTCCTCCTTCAGGTCGCGCAGCTTGGACTCGGTCTTCCCCTTCATCTCCTCCGCCATGGCGGAGGGGGTCTTGGAGGCGAGGTTCTTCGTGCCCTGCATGACGATCTCGACCCAGGCGGCGCGCATGCCGTCCTCCGAGGCGTCCACGTGGATGTACGGCTCGCCCTCCACGCGCTTGAAGGTCCAGGCCTTGCTCGGCTTCGTGACCTTGAACCCGTAGGCGCTGTCCTCGTACGTGTCGGAGGCGTTGACGTCGACGACCTCGCCGGGGGCCCTCGGCTTCCACGTCTTCTTGTTGTCGCTCCACCACTCGCGCCAGACCTTCGGATCCGAGATGTTCTCGCCGGTCATCTTCTTCAGGCAGTCGATGATCACCGGCTTGCACGCGTTGCGCGCCGCCTGCTTCTCGGCGCTCATGTCGGCCTTGATGTCGTTGGTCCGATCGAGTTCCTTCATCAGGTCGTCCACGGTGTCCGCCGTGACGTGGCCGGCGATGGAGCGGATCGCCGCCGCCGCGATGTCGCCGTTGTAGTCCAGCTGCTTCTTGGCGACGTCGTGGAGGAACTTGTAGTGGCGCTTCGGATCCACGTCGCCCACGGCCTCCACCGCGGCCGCCACCAGCTTGGGCTTCTCCCGGTTCTTCTTGTCCTCCGCGATGAAGATGAGGGCGCCGGCGACGGAGGGCTCCTTCTGCTTGCCGATGACCTGGCAGACGGCGATGCGGACGTCGTCGTCGGGGTCGCGCAGCCACTTCGTGAGGGCCTTCGCGACGCGGGGGTCCTTCTTGAGGCCCAGTTCGGCGATGGCGGTCTTCTTGTCGTTGGTCTCGGCGTTCTTCATGCGCTCCTCGAACCGGTCGATGGCGTCATCCACCGAGTCGAGGGCGAGCGCGACGGGGGCCGCGGGCCCGTCGATCGCGAGGGCGGTGATGCCGCCGAGCAGCAGCCCGACGGCGAGGGGGAGACGCGCTGTCATGGGGGTGTCCTCCGAGTGCGCCCGGTGGGCGTCGCGCGGGCCGGCCCTGATCGCCGCCGCTCACCGATTATTATAGCGCGGGCCCCGTTCCCCCCGGCACCGTGCGCGGGCGACATGACCCCCTCCCCGGCGTCCCGTGGCGACCCCCGCGGACCGCGGCTGGACCTCGGTCGGCGGGCCGTCTCCGCCTTCGTGGACCGGGCCGCCGCGGCCATCCCCGACGGGGCCCGCGTGCTCGACCTGGGGGCGGGGGAGGGGCGCTACCGGGAGTTCTTCCCCCGGCGGCGGTACGTCGCCGTCGACCTGGCCGTGGGGGACGGCCGCTGGGACTACGCGGGCCTCGACGTGCTCGCCGACCTCCACCACCTGCCCTTCCGGGACCGGTGCGCCGACGCCGTCGTCTGCACCCAGACGCTGGAGCACCTCACGGACCCCGGCGACTTCCTCCGGGAGGTGGCCCGCGTGCTCCGTCCCGGCGGCACGCTGCACCTCACGGCGCCCCAGGGGTTCCGCGAGCACCAGGCCCCGCACGACTACTTCCGCTTCACGCGCTACGGACTGCGGCTGCTGGCGGAACGCGCGGGCCTCGTCGACATCCGGGTGGAGGCGCTGGGGGGGTACTTCGCCTTCATGGGGGACCGGTTGCCGGCCTTCCACCGCTACCTGTTCCCCCGGCGCCGCGCCGTCGTCGTGCGCGCGCTCCTGCTCCCCCTCTCCCTTCCCTCGCGGCCCTTCTTCACGCTCCTCCTCCCGTGGCTCTGCGCCCGGCTCGATCCGCTGGACACCAAGCGCACGTGGACCAACGGCTACGGCATGACGGCGCGCCGGCCGGGCCCGTCCGCCGGGGGGAGCGCGTGATCCGCGTCCTGGTGCTCAGCGCCGATCCCGACGGACCGTCCGTGCGGCACCGCTGGGTCCGCCCCGCGCCGCTGCTGGAGGCGGGAGGGGTGGGCGTGGAGGTCCTCCGGCTCCCCGACGACGGGGCCGCTCGCGCGGAGGCTTTCGCCGAGGCCGCCGGGGCCGACGTGGCGGTGCTCCAGAGGAGGCTCCTCCGCACGGCGGACTTCGCGCGGCTGCTCCGGTCCGTGCGCCGCCTGGCGTACGACTTCGACGACGCCATGCCGCACCGGGACTCGTTCCGGGGGCGACCGCTGTCGTCGGCGCGGGCGGCGCGGTTCGTGCGGACGTGCGCCGCGGCGGACGCGGTGCTGGCGGGGAGCGAGGTGCTGGCGGAGATGGCGCGCGCGTGCCGGCCTCGGGCCGTCTTCGTGGCGCCCACTCCCGTCGACGTGGCCGCCTACGGGCCGGAGCCCGCGCGCCGCGCCGACGGGGCGCCGTTCCGCGTGGGCTGGATCGGGAGTCGCTCCACGCTTCCCTACCTCGCGCTGGTGGCGAAGCCGCTGGCGCGCGCGCTGGCGGGCATCCCCGGAGCGCGCCTCGTCGTCGTCGGGGACCGGGCCCCCGAACTCCCCGGCGTCCCCCTGGAGTTCGTCCCCTGGTCCGAGGCGGCGGAGGCGGAAGCGCTGCGGGGGATGGACGCCGGCATCATGCCCCTCACCGACGACCCCTGGAGCCGCGGCAAGTGCGGGTTCAAGCTCCTCCAGTACGCGGCCACCGGCCTGCCGGCGGTGGCCTCGCCCGTGGGCGCCAACACCTCCATCGTGGAGGACGGACGCACCGGCTTCCTCGCCGCCGACGACGACGCCTGGGAGCGCGCGATCCGCGTGCTGGCCGCGGACGGCGACCTCCGGCGGCGCATGGGGGCGGCGGCGCGCCGCGCGGCGGAGTCCCGCTGGTCCCTGCGCGTGCTCGTGCCCCCGCTCGCGGCGTTCCTGCGGGCGGTGGGATCGAGGGAGGACGAGGCGGCCGGGGCGGACGAGGGGGAGGGGCGGCCGACGTGAGGGAGCCCTTCGAGCGCATCCTCGTGCGGGCCCCCAACCCGGTGGGGGACGCCGTGATGGCCACGCCGCTGCTGCGCTGCCTCCGGCGATCGTGGCCGCGGGCGCACATCACCGTGCTGGCGCTGCCGTCCGGGGCCGACCTCTACGGCGGGCTGGAGTCGGTGGACGCGGTGGAGGTGTACCGGCGGGGCGGCGCGGACCGTGGCGTCGGCGGACTCTGGCGCACGGCGCGCCGCCTGCGTCCCGGGCGGTTCGACCTGGCGGTGATCTGCCCGAACTCGTTCTCCTCGGCGCTGCTCTGCCTCCTCGCGGGGGCGCGGCGGCGCATCGGGTGGTCCTACGGCGGGCGCGGGATCCTCCTCACGGATCGCCTCGTTCCCGCCATGCGCCGCGTCGGCCATCGCGTCCCGCGGCCCATGGTGGAGTACTACCTCGACCTGGCGCGGTCCCTCGGGGGCGAGGTCGTCTCCGCCGCCACGGAACTGCGCACGGAGGCGCGCGGCGAGGAGGAGGCGCTCCGCTTCCTCGCCGTCGGCGGGTGGTCCGAGGGGGAGCCGCTGGCCGGGCTCGGCGTGGGGTCCTCCTTCGGCCCGTCGAAGCTCTGGACGCCGGGCGCGTTCGCGGAGGTGGGGGATGCGCTCGCGGCGCAGGGGATGCGCATCGTCCTCGTACACGGGCCCGGCGAGGAGGGCGTCGCGGCGGAGGTCGAGGGGCGCATGCGCGCGCGGCCCGTGATGGGGGCGGGCAGGGTCCCCAGCCTCTCGGGGCTCAAGTCCATCGCGCGCCGGCTCTCGGTCATCGTGACCACGGACACGGGTCCGCGGCACGTCGCCGCCGCCTTCGGCGTCCCCTGCGTGGTCGTCATGGGGCCCACGGATCCCGTGTTCACGGACAGCGGACTGGAGCGCACCGTCGTCCTCCGCGAGCCCGTCGACTGCGCCCCCTACGCCTGGCCCTGCCACCGCAAGGACTGCCCCCTCACGGGGCCGCGCCGGCACCAGTGCATGGAGCGCATCGAACCCTCCGCCGCCGTCGCCGCCGCCGCCGCCCTCCTCGCCCGCACCCCCCCCCGGGGTCAGACCCCGCCGCAGGATTCCTCCCGCGTGTCCCCGGACGGGGTCTGACCCCGGCGCCAGGTTTTCGGGGGGAAATGCCGGCACCTGCGGGTGGCGCGTCCGGCGGCCACGTGCTTCAATGGACCCGTCGGGCCGGGATCCACACCTCACGTCGTGGCGGGAGCCGCGGGGACGGGGACGGGGCCGGGCCGGCGGGGGCCCCGCGCACGTCGCGGCGGGGCCGAGGCCGGGCGCGCCCGCCGCCGAGCGGGCCGCCGCACCGCGGGAGGTGTCGCGTGCGCAGATGGATCCGGAACTCCGTGGTGCCGTGGGTCCTGCTCGGCGCCGCCGCCGCCGCGCCGGCGCAGGAGGCCAACGGAGACCGCATCCGGATCGTCGCCATCGACGGGGAGTCCGCCGACGGCATCCCGTCGGACCGGACCCTCTCGGTGTACGGGAACCGGGACGCGTTCCGCATCGCCGCCGACGGCACCGTGCTCTTCGATGGCGACCTGAGCGATGGATCGACGCTGCAGCGGGGGTTCTTCCTCGGGAGCGGCGGCACGGTCACTCCCCTCCTGCTCGCCGGCGACGCGGCGCCCGACCCCTACGGGAGCCTGACGGTGGCCGGCACGACGGAAGTCCGGATGTCCCGCTCGGGGAACGTCGCGGTGTCGTGCAGCCTCTCGGCGGCCGCCTCGCCCGCCGCGGTGGCGACGATCGTGGCCGGCACGCGCCGCACGCGCGCCGTCGCGCGCGAGAGCCTGCCCGGGGGCACGCTCCTCGCCAGCATCAACTCCAACGCGTTCGGCTACAACGCCGACACCCTGGTCCTCCTCGCGGACGTCGGCGAGTCCCCCGACCCCCAGCGCGCGGGCTACTACCGTCTCGTCGCCGGGGGAGCGGAGGAGCTGCTCGCCGAGGAGAACGCCGAGCTCGCCGGCGTGCCCGGCTCGAAGATCCGCTACGCCCTCGCGGAGCCCGTCGTGCACGAGAACGGGTCGGCCCTCTTCACGCTGCTGATGGACGATTTCGAGTTCGGTTCGAGGACGCTGCTGGCCGCGTTCCCGCCGCCGGGTCAGGGAGCGACGGCCACCGTTCTCGGACGCACCCGGGACGTCCTCCCCGACGTGGGCGAGGTGTTCGCCATCGCGGGCTACACCTTCGGAAGGGCGGCCTCCCCCGACGCCCTTCCGCGCATCGTCTACGCCCTCGGCGGGAGCACGGGGAGCTTCGTGTACGACACCGCCGTCGGCGCCGCACCGATCCTCGGACCCACGACGCTCGTCGACGGGAACCACCCGGTCCTCACCCACGGGCGACGGATCGGCCTCGCACCGTGCGACGACGGGTCCGTTGTCGTGGTGGGGGACTCGGCGGGCCCGGACTTCCAGACGGGGAACATCGACGGAGTCTGGCGCTGGACTCCCGGCGACGCAGGCCCCACCGTCGCGCTGGAACTCCGCGAGGGGCAGCCCTTCGTGGACGCGAACGGCCTCGGGACGACGGTCCAGCAGATCTACGCCGTCCACGTGAACGACGGCGGGCGGGTCGCCGCCGAGGTCCAGTTCCCGCAGAAGCAGGCCATCCTCCTGCAGGATGTCGCCGGAGGTCCGTTCCGGGTCGCGCTCCAGCAGGGGAACGAGTTCGTCGCCGACGGGCGCGCGTTCATGGCGAGCACGTTCATCGGGCAGATCCCGACGACGTTCTCGTTCACCGGACCGGGCCACGACGGGCGCCAGTCGCGGTTCTCCCCGGCGGGAGACCTTGTGTTCCGCGGGGGCTCCTTCAACACGGGGACGGGCGTCTTCGTGCTGGGCAGCGACGCGCCGGACGGCTGCAACGTCACGGCCCGCGTCCGGGGCCGCGACCTCGTGATCGACGGCGACGACTGCGGTGCGCGCCTGACGGTCCGCGTGTCCCTGGGGGGGGAGTACTTCCTGCGCCCCGGCACCGGCACGCTCGTGAACGGATTCGAAGGCGAGGTCACGATGAACGCGCCCGGCGGCCTGCGCGTGAGTCTCGGCGCCGGCGCGGACGACCTGACCATCGAGTCCGCGTTCGGCGGCATCCCGTACGGGTCCGTGGCGGGCGACATCGTGGTCGATGCGGGCGCCGGGGACGACCGCGTGACCCTCTCGTTCGTGGAGTCGGGCGGGTCGGTGCGGGTCTCCATGGGGAACGACGCCGGCCTGCAGGAGTGGCTGACGCTCCACCGCCTCGACGTGGGCCGGGACCTCCGCGTCTCCACGAGTCCCACGAAGACGTACTGCGAGATCGACGGGGCCGCAGTCCTCGGTCGCACGACGGTCCGGCACGGCGGGGGCCAGGGCTCGTTCTACTCCACCGCCACCGGCTTCCAGGGAACGGCGAAGTTCACCGGGGGCCCCGACGCCGACACGTTCCAGTTCGACGAGTGCCTCTTCTACGGCGATGTCGCCGTGGATCTGAAGGAGGGGATCCTGGGATCGGTCCGGTTCACCTCCTGCGAGGGCACGAACGCCGACGTGCGGATCGAGGGCCGGCGGAGCGGCTCCACTTCGTACACGATCGAGGACTGCTTCCTGCACGGCGGTTCCGCCCGCGTCACCTCCGGCACGCTCGGGTCCGGGATCCTCTTCGATCGCACGAGCCTCGGCGGCGACGTCGACGTCCGGACCAGCGGTGTCGGCACCACGAGCGACCTGGTGAACACGATCTACTTCGGGAACTCGTTCGCCGATCACCGCGTGCGGATCCGCGGAAAGGGGAACCACACCGTGAGCGTGGGGAGCAGTGCCCACGCGTACCAGGGCCTCGACATCCGCCTGAAGGGGGGCATCTACGACACCATCAGCGTGACGAAGGACATGCTCGTGAACTCCGGGGGCGTCCGCATCCAGACGAATGCGGCGCAGGGGGCCCGCATCATCGTGGACGACCTCGAAGTGGTGTCGGGAACCGTGGAGATCCGGGGCTCGGGCGGCGACGACCACGCCACGGTGCAGTACTCGGATTTCAACGGTGCCGTGAAGATGAAGATGGGCAACGGGAACGATCGCGTGGAGTTCCTAGAGGTGATCGCGGCGCTCCCCGTTCTCATCGACGGCGGCCCCGGAACGGATGACCTGACGTTCTCCGGCGACCAGATCCACGGCGGTCTGCGCCAGGAGAACCACGAGACCAGCAACATCCCGGCCGTCCTGCCCCCGTCGGAGTAACCGGACGGCGGGGTCTGACCCCGGCGCCAGGTTTTCGGCGGGAAATGCTGGCGGGAGCGGCACGCGCGGGGCGCTATCTCCGCGGGGGCACGGCCGCGAGCACCTCGTCGTACATCCCCTGGATGGCGTCGATCCACGGGTCCGGGGAGAAGCGCCGCACCCACGCGGCCCGCGCCGCCGCGCCGAGGGTGGCGCGGCGCTCGGCGGCGTCGGGGCCCGTGAGGAGGTAGCCGAGGGCCGCCGCCGCGGTGTCGAGGTCGGCGGGGTCGTCCCAGGGGATGGCCGCGTGGAGGAGGTCCCCGGGCACGGCGAGGCGGGGGGCCGCCACGGGCCGCCCCGCCGCGGCGGCCTCCAGCAGGAAGTACGGGCACGCCTCGAACCCCGTGCACAGGAGCGCGACGTCCGCCAGCCGCAGGAGGTCCGGGACATCGTCCCGCGCGCCGAGGACGCGGGCGTGGGGGCCCGCCCCGGCGACGCTCGCCTCCAGCAGGGGGCCGTCCCCCGCGAGGAGGAACACGGCGCCCGTCTCGGCACCCAGCCGTTCCGCGAGGGCGAGGAAGTCCGCGGGCCGCTTCGGCTCCGCCAGCCGCGCCGCCATGAGGACCACGGGCGCCCCCTCCGGGATTCGCAGCCCGGCGCGCAGTCCCGCGATCCGCCCCGGCGCCGCCGGGGGCGGCGCGGGGACCGCGTTGGGGATGACGCGCAGGAGGTCCCCGTCGCAGATGCGCTCGCGCAGCGCCGTCGCGGCCTCCGCCTCGCCCACGCAGTGGATGCGGGCGGCCCTCGTCGCGAGTCGCCGCTCCACGGTCAGGTAGAGCGCGCGGGCGGCGACGGACGGCGCGTAGGAGAAGTACCAGCCGTGGGGCGTGTAGAGGATGGGCGGGGCGCCCGCCGCCGCCGTCCCCGCCCGCGCGAACGCGCCGGGCTTGGTCGTGTGCGCGTGGACGAGGTCGAACTGGCCCGAGAGCACGAGTCGCCGGACCGCGCGGAACGCCGCCAGGTCGGGGACGAGGTCGGGGCCCCGCTCCATGGGGAGCGGGATGACGGGCACCCCGAGGTCCTCGATGGAGGTCAGGTACTCCGGCGACTCCAGCGGGGACAGCGCGCAGACCGGCGCGAAGCGCGAGCGGTCGAGCCGCTCCACGAGCAGCCGCACGTGGCGGGCCGCCCCCCCCGTGCCGGGACGGGAGACGATGAGGAGGCGAACCGCGCCGTGCCGGCTCCGCGGGAGGTGGACCGGGGCGCCCCCGTCCCCCGCGGCGGGGGCGGCCCTCGCGGGCGCCGCGCTCGGCGCCGCAGCGGGCACCGGGATCCCGAGGGCATCGGCGTAGAGGGCCTCGTGCGCCTCCGCCGCCCGGTCCATGGAGAAGCGCGTGCGGGCCCGTTCCCGGAGCGGGACCCCGGCGGAGCCGTCCCGCACCGCGGCCACGCGCTCCGCCGCCAGCGCGTCCGCCAGCGCCGCCGCGAGAGCCTCGGCGTCGTCCGGCGGCACCAGCGTGCCCGCGTCCCCGAGCACCTCCGGGAGGCCCCCCACGGCGCTCGCCACCACGGGGCGCCCGGCGCCGAGCGCCTCCAGCGCGGCGAGGCAGAACCCCTCGCGCCGCGACGGGAGCGCCACCACGTCCGCCGCGACGAAGGCGGGCCCGGGGTCCGGGAGGAATCCGGCGAACAGCACGGTGTCCTCGGCATCCAGCGCGGCGGCGAGCCGCCGCAGGTGGTGCTCCTCCGGGCCCCGTCCGAGCAGCACGACGCGCACACCCGCCACCTGCTCGCGCAGCAGCGCCGCGGCCTGGACGAGCACGTCGACGCCCTTCTCCGGCGAGAGCCGCGCGGGGGCGAGCACCACGGGCGCGTCCGGGGGGATCCCGAGGGATCGCCGGAACGCGTCCCCGTCCCCGTCGGGCACGCGCGCCGCGGAAAGGCCGTAGGGGATGACCAACAGCCGCTCCGGCGGGAGGTCGAGCGCGGCCCGCACGTGGTCCGCCACGGCCCCGGAGATCCCGACGACGCGGTGGGCCGCCAGCGCCGCGCGTCGCCCCGGTCCCCTCCAGGGATCGCGCGTCAGGGGCAGGTCCAGGGCGTGCTTGGTGGAGACGAGGGCGCGCGCGCCGCACCGCCGCGCGAGCAGCCAGCCGAGCAGGTCGGCCTTGAAGAGGTGCGTGTGGACGACGTCGGGCCGCTCCGCCCGCAGCAGGCGCCACGCGCGGAGGATGCCCCCGGGCCAGCCCGCTCCGTCGGCGTCCAGGCGCGCGACGGGGACGCCGGCGGCGAGAAACTCGCCCGCCAGTTCGCCGGCCCCCTTCAGGTACGCGACGGAAGGCCGGGCCGCGCCCCGCTCCAGCAGGGCCGCGCAGAGGTCGAGCAACTGGACCTCGGCCCCGGCGCGGTCCAGCGTCGTGATGAGGTGGAGGACCTTCACCCGGGGATGGTGACACCGCCGCCCCGGACGCGCCAGAACGCCGCGGGGCGGGAAGCAGGTATGCTGCCCCCGTGGCCCTGCCCGACCCCCGACGCGTCGCCGACGCCGCCCTCCGGATCCGCGAGGCGGTGGGGCGGCGCATCGTCGGGATGGACGACGTGGTGACGCAGGTCCTGACGGCGGTGTTCTCCGGCGGACACGGCCTGCTGGTGGGAGTGCCCGGCCTGGCGAAGACGCTGCTGGTCTCGTCCGTGGCGGAGGTGCTCGGGCTGGAGTTCCGGCGCATCCAGTTCACGCCGGACCTCATGCCCTCGGACATCGTCGGCACCGAGATGCTGGGGTTCGACGAGGGGGGGCGCCGCGGCTTCCGGTTCCAGCGGGGCCCGGTGTTCGCGCACCTCCTCCTCGCCGACGAGATCAACCGCACGCCGCCGAAGACGCAGGCCGCCCTCATGGAGGCCATGGAGGAGGGCCAGATCACGAGCGCCGGCCGGCGGTACCCGCTGGAGCCGCCGTTCCTGGTGCTCGCCACGCAGAACCCCATCGAGCAGGAGGGGACCTACCCGCTCCCCATCGCGCAGCTGGATCGGTTCCTGGTCCACGTGACCGTGCCCTACCCGGGCTTCGAGGAGGAGCGCCGCATCGTCCGCCGCACCGCGGGGCGCCGGCCCGCGCCGCTCCCCGTGCTGCTGTCCCGGGAGGAACTGCTGGCCCTCATCGCCGCCGTGAAGGGCGCGCGCCCGCCGGAGTCCGTGGCGGCGTACGCCGTGGCGCTGGCACGCGGAACCCGCCCCTCCGATCCGGCGGCGGTGGAGGGGATCCGCGACCTGGTCTCCTTCGGCGTCGGGCCGCGGGCGGCGGCGGCCCTCGCCCTGGCGGCGCGCGCGCGGGCGCTCCTCGACGGCCGGACCGAGCCCGCCCCGCGGGACGTGCGCGAGGTCCTCCGCCCGGTGCTGCGGCACCGCCTCGTGCTCTCCTTCCGCGCACGCGCGGAGAACCTGGACGCGGACGGGATCCTGGAGCGCGTGCTCGACGGCGTGCCGGCGCCCGACGGCTGGTCGCGCGAGGCCGTCGGCGGAGCGGCCTAGCCCGACCTATTCATGAGGAACCGCGGTCCCGCGGCGTCCTCGCGTCGATCCCGGCGTCGCGGCGACTCGCCTAC
>CAZSIX010000004.1:0-160876 GCA_964607145.1 uncultured Planctomycetota bacterium
CCCCCGGGCTTCGTAGCGGGCCGAATGCTTTCAGTTGTTGTTGAACGGCGACTAAGACCCCTCGAGACGGTTGCGCCACGCGCGGAGGCGGAGGAGGGCGTCCAGCGGGGTGAGGCGGTCGGGGTCGAGATCCCGGATCTCCGCGGCGACGGCGGCGGCGGCGGTGTCGGAGGGCGGTGCGAAGAGGGCGAGCTGCACGCCTCCCGGCGGGGAGGGCGCCGCGGGCACCAGGGATCGCTCCATCCGCTCCGTGGAGTCCTCCAGGCGCCGGAGCACCTCGGCGGCGCGCACGAGGACCTCGCGCGGGAGTCCGGCGATCTTCGCCACGTGCAGTCCGTAGGAGCGGTCGGTGCCGCCCTCCTCGATGCGGCGGAGGAAGACGACGCCGTCCCCCCACTCGCGCACCGCCGCGTGGAGGTTGCGGACGCCGGGCACCAGCGCGGCGAGTTCCGTCAGTTCGTGGTAGTGCGTCGCGAAGAGCGTGCGCGCGCGGACGCGCGTCGCGAGGTGCTCGGTGATCGCCCACGCCAGCGACACGCCGTCGAAGGTGGAGGTGCCGCGGCCCACCTCGTCGAGCAGGACCAGCGAGCGCGGGGTCGCGTTGTGGAGGATGTTGGCCGTCTCGCTCATCTCCACCATGAACGTGGAGCGCCCCCCGGCGAGGTCGTCGGAGGCGCCGACGCGCGTGAAGATGCGGTCCACGAGCCCGACGCGTGCGGACGCCGCGGGGACGAAGGACCCGGCCTGCGCGAGGACGACGAGCAGGCCGGTCTGCCGGAGATACACGCTCTTGCCGCTCATGTTGGGGCCGGTGATGAGCGCCAGCGGCGGGACGCCGTGGCCGAGGAGGACGTCGTTGGGGACGAACCGGTCGTCCCGGAGGGAGGCCTCCACGACGGGATGCCGCAGGTCCCGGGCCTCCAGGACCGGCCCCTCCTCCACGGAGGGCCTGACCCATCCCGACAGCGCCGCCGTCTCCGCGAACGCCGCCAGCGCGTCGACGTCGGCCGCCGCCCCGGCGGTGGCGAGGATGCGCGGGACCTCCCGCGCCACGCGATCCCGCAGTTCCAGGAACCGGTCGTGCTCCAGCGCCTTCGCGCGATCCTCCGCGCCGAGGATCCTGCGCTCCAGGGTCTTGAGTTCGGGGGTCACGAACCGCTCCGCCCCCTTCAGCGACTGCCGCCGCTCCCAGTCGGAGGGCGCCTTCGCCGCCTGGCCGCGGCTCGCCTCCAGGTAGTAGCCGAAGACCGAGTTGTAGCCCACGCGCAGCGTCGGGATCCCCGACCGGTCCGCCTCCCGCGCCTGGAGTTCCGCCAGCCAGCGCCGTCCCTCCGTCCCCGCCGCGCGGAGTTCGTCCAGCCCGGCGTCGTGGCCGGTGCGGAAGATGCCGCCGTCCCGCAGCCCCGTCGGCGGCTCGTCGGCGAGGGCGTCCTCCAGGAGGGCGCGGAGGTCGTCGAGGGGGTCCATGGAGCCGGCGTCCGCGAGCAGCCCGGCACGGGCCGTGGCGAGGGCGTCCCGCACCGCGGGAAGCCGCGCCGCCGACTCCCGCAGCGCCACCAGGTCCCTCGGTCCCGCCCGTCCCGTGGCGACGCGGGCGGCGAGGCGCTCCAGGTCCCGCACGCCGTCGAGGGCGGCGCGCACGGAACCCCGCAGCACCGCGTCCGCCACCAGGTCCGCCACGGCGTCCATCCGCGCCTCCACGCCGACGCGCTCGCGGAGCGGTGCCACGAGGAACGAGCGCAACCGGCGGGCGCCCATGGCGGTCGCCGTGCGGTCCACGACCTCGAGGAGGGTGCCGTCCCGGCCGCCGTCGCGCGCGTTCTGGACGATCTCCAGGGAGCGGAGGCTCACGCGGTCGAGGACGAGGCGATCCTCCTCGCGGTGGGGGGCCAGGGCGCGGATGTGGCCGAGGGAGGTCTTCTGCGTCTCGCGGAGGTACTGGAGCACCGCGCCGGCGGCCCCGACGCGGGCCGTCTCCCCCTCCACGCCGAACCCGCGCAGGTCGGCGGTGCCGAAGTGATCCCGGAGCGCCCGCGCCGCCTCCGCCGGCTCGAACGCCCAGTCGGCGAAGGGCGTCACCGCGCCGCCGCACCCCTCGCGCACGACGGCGGCGAAGGCCGCCGCGCCGTCCCCCTCGGCGTCGAGGACGCCCGCGGGGAGGAGGCACTCGGCCGGGGCGATGCGCGCCAGCGCGTCGGCGAGGCGGTCGCCCGGGAGGTCCTCCACGCGGAACTCCCCGGTGGAGATGTCCACCCACGCGAGCCCGACCCCGGAGCGGTCGCGGCAGGCGGCGGCCAGGTAGTTGTTGGTGCCCGCGTCGAGGACTCCGTCCTCGGTGAGGGTGCCCGGGGTCACGATGCGGACGACGCCGCGATCGACGATTCCCTTCGCCTCGGAGGGGTCCTCCAGCTGCTCGCAGACGGCCACGCGCCTCCCGAGGCGGAGCAGCCGCCGGAGGTATCCGTCGGCGGCGCGCACCGGGACGCCGGCCATGGGGATGGGCGGGTTCTTGCTGCGGGCCGTGAGCGTGATGCCGAGCAGGCGGGAGGCCTCCACGGCGTCGTCGTAGAACAGTTCGTAGAAGTCCCCCATGCGGAAGAACACGAGGCAGTCGGGGTGCTCCCGCTTGGCCCGCGCGAACTGCTGCATGACGGGCGTGTCGTGGGGGGACGCTGCGCGGGCCATGGGCGGAGTGTAGCCCGATCGGAGTTCCGCGACCCGCGGTCCCGCGGCGCCGCCGCCCGCCGCGCCGGGCGCCCCGCCGGTCCGGTGCCGCGGCGACCGCCGCGGGATTCGCGAGGGTGGTTCTCCGATGGCTGCAATAGACTTTCGCGATAACCCGTCCCCGCACCCGGAGGTCACCGTGAACGCACATCCTGCCCGACTCGCCCTGGCCCTGTCCGTCCTGGGAGCCGCCGCCGCGGTCGGCGGCGTCGCGCTCGCCGGTGGCGAGAAGGGCTCCCTGACGCTCCACCCCGATCCGAAGTTCCTGAAGCCGGCGGACACGCGGCGGTTCGAGGTCACCTACACGGCCCGCGTCGCCGAAGTGCCGGCCGGGACGAAGCGGCTCCGCGTGTGGGTGCCCGTCCCCTCGGACTCGACGGTGCAGTCCATCACCGGGCTCCAGTTCGCCGGCGCGCAGCAGCCGAAGTTCCACGTCGAGAAGCGGTTCGGCAATCGCCTCGCCTACTTCGACGTGGAGAACCCCAAGGGGGCCTTCGAAGCGGTCATGTCCTTCACGGCGGCGCGCCGGGAGATTCTCACCGACCTGGCCGCCCTCAAGGAGGACGGCAAGGAGGAGGACGCGTCCATCGCGGAGTACCTGAAGCCGGAACGGCTGGTCATCGTCGATGACCGCATCCGCAAGATGGCCGCGGACGCCACCGCCGGCAGGACCGGCACCCTGGACAAGGCCCGCGCGCTGTACGACGTCGTCGCGGAGCGCATGACCTACGACAAGTCCGGGACCGGGTGGGGCCGCGGCGACACGAACTTCGCCTGCGATGTCGGCAAGGGGAACTGCACGGACTTCCACGCGCTGTTCATCTCGCTGTGCCGGGCATCGGGCATCCCCGCCGGGTTCGAGATCGGCCTCTACCTCCCGTACGAGAAGGGCAAGCAGGAGAAGCTGGGCGGGTACCACTGCTGGGCGTTCTTCCGCGTGCCCGGGAAGACCTGGGTCCCCGTCGACATCTCCGAGGCGGACCGCGACCCTTCGCGCCTGGACTACTTCTTCGGCGCGCACACGAGCAATCGGGTGACGCTGTCCGTGGGGCGCGACCTCGTGCTCGAGCCGGCGCAGGACGGGGAGCCGCTGAACTACATGCTGACCCCCTACGCCGAAGCCGATGGCAAGCCCGTGGCGACGTCCAAGGACTGGACGGTGAAGGACCTCTCCGAGTAGGGCGGCGTCTCCACGGGGGCCCGCGGACGGGAGGTGGGGCGGCGGGCGTGATACCGCCGCCCGACGAACCGTGCCGCCGTCGGCACGACGGGACGCCGATTCGGGGCCCCGCCGGCGGCACGGGCGTTGCGCTCCTCCTCGGGAACCCCCGGAGGAACCGACCTTGCCCCGACTCGCCCTGGCCGCACTCGTGACGGGACTTGCCCTCGGGTGCAGCGCCCCCGACGGGGGGACCCCGCCGCCGGGCGGTACGCCGCCGGCGGTCGCCGCCCCCTCGCCCTCGGGCATCGATCCCGCGGAACTCCACCGGCGGGGCGAGGAAGCGGGAATCCACAACTTCAAGGAGGTCGCCCCGGGCCTGTTCCGGGGCGCGCAGCCGGAGGGGGACGCGGCCTTCGCGCTCCTCGCGAGCCTCGGCGTGAAGACCATGCTCAGCGTCGATGGCGCCCGCCCCGACGCCGAGGCGGCGGCGAGGCATGGCATCCGCTACATCCACGTCCCCATCGAGTACGCCGGGATCACGCCGGAGCAGCAGTTGAAGATCGCGCGCACCGGCCAGCGCTTCGGCAACGGCCTCTTCGTCCACTGCCACCACGGCAAGCACCGGGGTCCGGCGGCCCTGGCGGTGGCGTGGATCACGCGCGACGGAGTCGCGAACGACACCGCCGTCGCGGACATGGTCGAGGCGGGGTGCGACCCGCGCTACGAGGGTCTCTACGCGCAGGCGCGGTCGTTCGTCCCCCCGTCAGCGGCTGCCCTCGCGTCCGTGACGGAGGAGGACCTGCCGTCCGCCGCCGCCGTGGCCGGTCTCACGGAGGCCATGGTCTCCGTGGATGCCCACTTCTCCCGCATGAAGGCCGTCGAGAAGGCGGGCTGGCGGACGCCGACGAGCCACCCGGACGTGGTGCCGGCCCACGAGTCGCGTATCTTCGCGGAGGTCTTCCGCGAACTGGCGCGGACCGACGAGGTCCGCGGCCGCGCCGAGGACTTCCGCGGGTGGATCCGGGGCTCCGAGGAGGCGGCGTGGGCCATGGAGAAGGCGCTCCGCGCGGGCGACGAGGCGGGCGCGAAGGCGTCCCTGGCAGCCATCGCGGACTCCTGCAATGCCTGCCACGAGAAGTACCGCAACCGCTGGTAGGGCCCGCGACGGAGCCCCGGAGCGGGACGGCCCCCTCACGTCCTCGCTGCCTCGCGCGCCATGGCGGGCGCGGGTCGCTTCATCGGCGGCCCCTCAGCGGTCGACGGGTCCCGCCAGTTCGAGCGGGCGATCGTTCACCTTCGGCAGCACGATGCGCGTCCCGTTCTTCGGGTCGTCGGCGCCGTCGAACAGCACCTTGCCGAACAGCGCCTTCGGGTCCGTGACCCCCTTGAACCAGCAGCGGTCCATGGTGCAGGTGTCCTTGAACCGCTCCGCCGGCGGCGCGGAGGTCTGCACGCGGGACGAGTAGATGTCGCACTTGGCCATCGTCATCCGCGCGAAGCGCCCGGCCTCCGGCTGCTTGAACTCCAGCGTCGCGGAGTTCACCTTGTTCCCGTCGAAGATGAGGGACTGGCGCCAGTCGGAGATGGACGTGAGCGCGCCGCCGAGCCGGCTGAGGCGCACGACGACTTCGGACAGGCCCTTCACGACGAGGCCGCCGTCGATTCCGGGCAGACCGTTCGCCGCGACGCACCCCCTGACGTTCAGGCGCACCGTGTTCCCCGTCTTGCCGTCGGCGTCCACGGCGGAGACGCGGATGGGATCCCATGCGTGCATGGACGACAGATCGACGGACCCCGCCGACATCGTCACGTCGAGGGCCGTTCCGCGCTGGAACTGCATCAGTTCGAAGAAGAGCTTGCCGGCGCAGGCGCGCTCCGCGGGAGTGCGGACGCCGCCGCCGCCGCGGAAGATCGTCTGATCCATCCGGATCTCGCCGAACCGGGCCCCCGGCTCCACCGTCACGCCCTCGAAGATGACCTCGCGCGCGCCGACCCCGTGCACGATGAGGGATCCCTCCACCTCGATCACCGCGCCGGGTCCCTTCGCGCGGATGTGCACGTCCTTGAGGCAGGTGACCTCCACGCCGGCGGGGATGCGGACCCTCCCGTCGACGGTGTAGACGGCACCTTCCTTCCGCAGGATGGTCGTCTTGCCGACGGGAAACGGCTCGCCGGAGGAACCGCCCTCCCCCCGGAGTGGAGTGGGCCAGGCGGCGAGCAGCATCGCCAGCGCCGCTACGGTGGTGCGCCGTCCCATCCCGTGGCCCTCCCAATCCCGGCCCCCGCGCACACCCACTCTACGCGTGGCGCCGCGGGGCGTCAACGGGGGGCGGCGTCTCCCGGTTCGGCGATCTCCTCGGCTGCGTCCCCCTCCTCGTCCGTCGGAGGGCCGCCCGTCATCAGGTGGACGATGCCCCAGGCCAGTCCGGCGACGAACGCCACGGCGCCCAGGGCCACGAGCAGCTTGAAGAGCCCGCCGCGCTGCCCGATGTCCTCGTGGACGAGTCCGTCGCGGTTCTCGACGCGGCTGAACTGCAGGACCTCCTGCTTGATGACGACCCCGCTGCCGTCGTCCGCCGCGGGCCGGGCCCCCTGGGACGGGCGGTCCCGGGAGGTGGACGCGTCGCGCAGCCGCTGCCTCTCCTGCTCCATGACGGAGGGGCCGCGGGACGGAGCCGCGGTCGCCGGAGGCGTGGAGGGGGCGGCCGCGGGGGCGGCGGCGGCGGGCGCGGATCGCGCGGGCGGAGGAGCCTCGGGAGCCTCGAACCGGACGGCCGCGTTGCCGATGGTGATCACGTCGCCGTCCCACAACTGGCGGCGCGTGACCGGCGCCCCGTTGACCTTCGTGCCGTTGCGGCTGTTCAGGTCGATGATCCAGAAGTCGGATCCCTGGAGGTAGACCTTGCAGTGTTCGCGGGAGGCCGCGATGTCGTCCACGAGCACGTCCACGCCCTTCTGCCGCCCGAGGATGAGGGCGCGCGCCAGTTCGTGGGATGTCCCGCTGCCCGTGCCGGCGGTGACGACGAGCCGTGCCATGAACGGAATGCTAGCGCCCTCCGGCGCCGATGCGGAGGAGTGGTCGTCCGGCGGCCCTGCGGGACCGGGGCCGTAGGATCGGGCCATGGGAGGCGGCGCCACGGAACGGTTGGAGATCGGCCCCGACGACGCGGGACAGCGGATGGACCGCTTCCTCCGCAAGTACCTCCCCGGGGCCACGCTGCCCCTGATCTACAAGTTGCTGCGCACGGCGCAGGTCACGCGGAACGGGCGTCGGGCCCGGCCGGAGGATCGGCTGGAGGAGGGGGACGCCGTGGCCCTCCACCTCGGGGCGCGCCTGTCGGACCTTCGCGGGGCCGGCGGCGCGCCCGGGCGTCCCGCCGCGCGGGAGCGCGCCGCTCCCGCGGTGGCGGTGCTCTACCGGGACGGGGACGTGATGGCGGTGGACAAGCCGGCCCGCCTCCTCGTGCACCCGGGAGAGGACGGGGACGCGCCGACGCTGCTCGACTCCCTCCGCCACCTCGCCCCGGGACCCGGCGCGCTCACGTTCCGGCCCGCCCTCGCCCACCGCCTCGATCGGGACACGTCGGGTGTCGTGCTGGCGGGAGTGTCCGCGGCGGGCCTGCGGGGCCTGGAGGATGCTCTGCGGCGGCGCCTCGTCCGGAAGACGTACCTGGCCGTCGTCCTCGGCGTGCCGGAGCCGCGATCGGGCGTCGTGGACGCGCCGCTGCGCCGCGAGGACGTGCCGCGCGGGGATCGGCCGAAGGTCTTCGTCGGCGGCCGCCGCGACGCCGAGGCGGTGACCGCCTACCGCGTGGTGGGGGAGGGCGGCGAGTGCGCCCTCCTGGAGGTCGAGCCGCGCACCGGACGCACGCACCAGATCCGGGCCCACCTCCGGCACATCGGCCACCCCGTCCTGGGGGACTCCACGTACGGGGACCGGAGACGCAACGAGGAGGCGCGCGGTCGGCTCGGGCTCTGGCGGCAGTTCCTGCACGCGGCCCGCGTGGAACTGGATCACCCCGTGACGGCGGCGCGCCTCGTCATCGAGGCTCCGCTGCCGGGGGAACTCGCTCGCGCGCTGGAGGGTCTCGGGATTCCGCTCCCCCGGGTGGGGGGGACTCCCAGAGGTCCCACTCCCCGACGGAAGTCCGCCCCCAGGCCGCGGTCGGGGGTGTCCCCCCGACCCCCGCGGGGACGGCGGACGGGCTCCGGGGGACGCCGCGGAGGGCCGGGATCCGGGTCGTGAGCGCGGGGCGATGCGCCCCGTGCCCCACGAGAAAGCGGCGGGGGGCCGATGCCGCCGCCCACGTCGCCGCCGCGTCGTCGTCGTCGGGGATGCGCACGACGGGCCGCCCCGCGTAGAACGAGAGGGACGGGAGCCGCTTCCGGTAGACGGCGACGGCACCGTCGCCGCCGGGGTCCCCGCTCCGGATCCGCGCGCCCCACTCCCGCAGGGGCGGCCGCAGCGCGCGATCCAGCGGCGCCGCCGCGGGGATGGCGGCGGGCAGGAGGAGGGCGGCGCCGACGGCGACGCCGCCGAGCGTCGCGACGCCCTCCCCGCGGCGGCGCAGCGCCAGCCCCGCGGCGCCGCCCGACGCGGCGACCACGGCGGCGACGGTGACCCCCGCCGTCGTCACCGCGGCCGCGCCCCCGGCCCGCTCGGCCACCCCGGCGGGGAGGAGGGGAGCGCCGCAGGCGAGCGCGATGCAGAGGCCGGCGAGCAGTGCCGCGCAGGGAGCGAGCGCCCGGCGGGCCATCCCCGGGGGGCCGTCGAGGAGGGCGTCCAGCCGCATGCCCGCCAGCGCCGCCAGCGGGGGCAGGAGCGAGAGCGCGTAGTGCGGGAGACGGGCGCGGGAGGCGGAGAACCAGAGCAGGGCGGACCCCGCGGCGCACGCCATCAGGAGGGAGAACCGGGATCGGGGGGACGCGTCGGCGCGGGAGAGTCCGCGGAGCGCCTCCGGCAGGAGCCCGATCCACGGCAGGAACGCCACGGGGAGCACGGCGACGAAGTAGAGGGGGTGGGAGTGGGCGTGCTCGAACTCCGCGGAGGTCGCGTGGCCCAGTTGCGCGAGGACGGTCTCCAGGAACGGGCTCCCGTGCCGCCCCGCCATCCAGAGGAACCAGGGGGCGGAGAGGGCGAGGGCGCCGAGGGCGGCTCCGGCCAGGCCGCGCGCCGCCGGGGCGAATCCGCCGCGCTCCCCCCGCGCCACCGCCGCCGCCGCGACGAGCATGAGCCCGGGGAACAGCAGGGCCAGGGGGCCCTTCGCCAGGAACCCCGCGGCGAGGGCGACGGCGGCGGCGAGGGGCCACCGGCGGGGACGGTCCGGCAGGGGGAGGGACGCGGCGAGGGCCGCCAGCATGGCCGCCGACGTCCAGCCCAGCACCAGCAGGATCTCCGGGTGGGCGGCCCGACCGAGGATGCCCGTTCCCAGGCCGGTGCCGAGCACCGCGGCGGCAATCCCTCCGGCGCGCGCGCCCGCGGCCCGGGCCGTGGCGGCGCCGACGACCCAGACGAGCAGCGCCGCGGCGAGGACCGATGGGAACCGCGCCGCCGCCTCCGACGGCCCCGCCACCGAGAACGCCACCGCCTGGAGTCCGTAGGCCAGCGGGGGCTTCTCCCAGCGCGGCCCACCGTTGAGGCGCAGATCGAGGGGGTTGCCCGCCTCCAGGCTCTCCCGGGCCGTTGCCGGGTAGTAGGCCTCGTCGGGGTCGTACAGGGGGAGCGTGCCGAGGCCGGGGAGGGCGAGGAGGAGGAACGCCGCGGCGGCGAGCAGGGGGGCGCGCCGCCAGGGGGACGCCGCCCCCTCCGTCACAGGAACCAGAGCAGCCGCCAGCGGGCGCCGTCCGCGTCCGTGGTGCGGGCCACGAGACCGAGCAGCACGGACCAGTGGCGATCGCCGCGCGCGTTGGTCTCCCAGCGGAAGAGCGGGTTGAGCGCGAAGTGGCTCCGCTCCGGCGTGTGCCCGCTGTCCACGAGGCGCCACAGCACGCGCAGGCTGCCGGAGTCCGCATCGCTCCGCCAGCGGGCCACCTGGAGGAGGATGTCGCCGCTGGAACCGCGCGCGGTCGTCTCGTGCCGGAAGAGCGGAGAGACGCGCGACTCGGAGACGCTTCCCCCCCGGCGGAAGTGGACGAAGGGAAACGGGGCGTCCAGGGACCAGGAGTCGGCCCTCCGCGTGTGGACGAAGAAGGGCCAGGCGACGGAGTGCTTCGTCCGGTCGACGGTCCGATCCTCTCCGTAGAGCGGCCAGACCGCCGTCAACTCGCGGTTCGCCCGCCGCTCCAGCCAGAGCACCGGGAACGCGCGGAAGCCCCACCCCTCCGGGTCGGTCTCGTGGTGGAAGACGGGGAAGAGGGCGTCCGTGGAGCGGGAGTCGCCGTCGCGGGTGGAGATCCAGAGCGGTCCCCCGTAGATCGTCCGCTCCAGGTCCTTCCCGCGCTGGCGGCCGTAGATCGGGAGGAGCATCCGGAAGGAGGAATCCGCGTCCTCGAACTCCCACCAGAACGGCACGATCACCGTGTGGCGGCGATCCCCCTCGCGGGCGCCGGAGTAGACGGGCAGGGCGCGGAACCGCCAGTCGCCGCCGCGCGTCATCCCGTGGAACAGGGGCCAGAGCACGTCCCAGTCGGTCCGCCCCGTCTCCGGGTCGGCCCCGCGGGCGAACAGCGGCGTCCCGTACCAGCGCCGCTCCCACGTGCCCTCGCGCTCGCGTCCCCAGAACGGGAACCAGTGCAGGTGGGATCGGGGTTCCGAGTCCAGGCGCCAGTAGAAGGGGAAGAGGACCGTGTCCTCCATCGTCGCCGTCTTCGTCCGTTCGTAGAGCGGGGCGATCCGGAGGAGGGTCCGCTCCGGGGAGTTCCGCCACTTCACGAGGGGGAACAGGAGGTCCACGTCGGAGACGCTCCCGTCCGTCCGCTCCCGCGACTCGACGTCGAACAGGGGGCGGATGCCGATCCGCGAACCGTCGGCGTAGACCTCGCGGAGGAAGACGGGATAGAGGAGGTCCAGTCGCCGGAGATCCCCGGAGGTGGCGTCGACGCGGCGGGACCACGCGGGCCACAGGACGTCGTCCCTGTGCTCCGACCCCTCGAACACGCTCTCGTAGAGGGGCCAGGCGTGGACGCCGGACCCCACGCGGGCGGGGTCGTCGGGGGGCCCCGTCTCGACGCCCGCGCCGAAGGGCGAGCGGCAGCCGGCAACGAGCGCCGCGAGCGCAAGCAGCCCGGAGAGTGCTCTCATGGGTGCGGGGATTCTACCCGCGCCGGGGTGGCATCGCGGGGAGGATGCCCGCGCGGCGGCTTCGTCGGCCGCGCTGGAGGTGCCCGTGGTTCCCCACTCCGTGCCGGACATCGGCGAGGCCGAGGTGGCGGCGGTCCGCGACGTCCTGCTCTCCGGATGGCTCACCGCCGGCGATCGCACGGCCGCCTTCGAGGAGGGCGTCGCCCGCTACCTCGGCGTCGCCCACGGCGTCGCCTGCAACTCGGGGACCTCCGCCCTGTTCCTGGCGCTGCTCGCGGAGGGCATCAGGGGAGAGGTGATCCTCCCCTCCTTCACGTTCGTCGCCACCGCCAACGCCGTGCGCACCGCCGGCGCGACGCCGGTCTTCGCGGACGTCGATCCCCGCGAGCGCATGCTCACCGCGTCCACCGTCGAAGCGGCGCTGACTCCCCGCACGGAGGCGGTGATGGTCGTCCACTACGCGGGCCAGGTGGCGGACATGGATCCCATCGCCGCGCTCTGCCGACGGCGCGGGCTGCGACTCATCGAGGACGCGGCGGAGACGCTGGGGGGGACGCTGCACGGCCGGCGCCCCGGCGCCTGGGGGACGACCGCTCTCTCCTTCTTCCCCACGAAGAACCTGACGACGGGTGAGGGCGGGATGGTCGTCACCGGCGACGCGGCGGTGGCGCGCCGCGCGCGCGCGCTGCTCGCCCACGGCATCGAGAAGGACCTCCACGCGCGGCAGTCGGCGCCGCGACCGTGGGAGCGCGTGGCCGTGGTTCCCGGCTACAACCTGCGGATGACGAACCTCGCCGCGGCCATCGGGCTGGCGCAGCTCCCGCGGCTGGACGGGATGGACGACGCGCGGCGCGCGGCGGCCCGGCGCTACGGGGAGCGGCTCGCCGGGCTCCCGCTGGAACTGCCCGAGGAGTTCCCCGGGCGGAGGCACGTCTACCAGATGTACGCCCCGCTGGTGGCGCCGGGCGTGGACCGGGACCGGCTCGTGGAGCGGCTCGTGGCGGCGGGCATCGGCGCCAGCGTCCACTGGGAGCCGGCGTGCCACGAGATGCCCGCCTACGCGGACCTCGGCGCGAGCGACGCGGATCTGCCGGTGACCGCGGACCTGACCGCCCGCGTGCTCTCGCTCCCGATGTTCTCGCGGATCACCGGGGAGCAGGTGGACGAGGCGGCGGCGGCGCTGCGGAGCCTCCTGCGCTGAACCGTCCCTCGCCGGCGCCGGACCAGCGCCGCACGAGGTAGCGGGTCAGGAGGTTGTACGCGCGCTTGACGGTGGCGCGGTGCAGCCGACCCAGCCCGCTCCGCGCGCGGACCCGCTCGCGGTCGCGGGCCGTGGCCTCGTCGGGGCGCCTGCGGAGGCGCATCTTGGAGAGGTGGTAGAGGTCCTCCCTCTGGAGGAACGGGACGAGCGCGCGGAGCGGTCCCTCCGCCGTCGCGGAGACCTGGAAGTCGATGAGCCACGGGCGCCCCGACGCGTCCACGAGGACGTTCTCCTCCTTGGCCAGGTCCACGTAGGCCACGCCCCGCGCATGCACCGCCAGGAGCAGCGCCTCCAGCGCCGCGAAGAACCCGTCGGGGATCCGCGCCGTCTCGCGGACCGTGCAGCCGGGCACCCACTCCCGCAGGAAGGTCCGGGGGTCGGGGCGCGCGACGACGCGCGGGATGCCGGGGATCCCCGCGAGGCGCTCGCCCACCTCGGCCTCGTGGCGAGCGAGCAGGGCGGCGAGGGGCGGGACGCGGACGCCGGGCGGGAGCCGCATCACCGACTCCTTCCGGACGAGGAGCGTGCCGCCGGGGGCGCGGACGAGGGAGGTGCGGGCGTACCGATCGGACTTGAGGACGCGGATCTCCCCGTGCTCCGCCGCATCCGGTCCGGTGCGTGACGATCCCTCGGCCACGTCGCGGGATTCTGGGGGCGCCCCTGCGCGACCGCCCTTAGATTCGCCTCTCCCCCCCGGGGAGTGGGGGACGGGCGGCCGGTCCTTCCGGCGGCGACGACCAGCGGCGACGACGAGAGGAGCCCTCCCGACCATGGGCCACAAGGTCACCCTGATCCGCGGCGATGGCACGGGCCCCGAGCTGGCCCAGGTCACCCGGGACGTCATCGACGCCACGGGCGTCGCCATCGACTGGGAGTGGGCCGAGGCCGGCGTGGACGTGATGAAGACGGCCGGCACGCCGCTGCCCGAAGCGACCCTCGATTCGCTGCGCCGCAACGGCATCGGGCTCAAGTCCCCCATCACCACGCCCGTCGGCACGGGGTTCCGCAGCGTGAACGTCGCGCTCCGCCAGACGTTCGATCTGTACGCCTGCGTCCGTCCCTGCAAGTCCTACGTCGGCGTGCGGTCGCGCTACGAGAACATCGACCTGGTCATCGTCCGCGAGAACACCGAGGACTGCTACGCCGGCATCGAGTTCGAGCGGGGCACTCCCGCGTGCGACGAGATCATCGCGCACATCAAGCGCCTCGAGCCGAAGGCGGGCGGGAAGATCCGCGGGCGGGCGGGCATCACCATCAAGCCCATCTCCGAGGAGGGCACGCGGAGGGTGGTGAAGTACGCGTTCGAATACGCGGTCGCCAACGGGCGGAAGAAGGTCACCTCCGTCCACAAGGCCAACATCATGAAGCACACGGACGGCCTCTGGCTGGAGGTCTCGCGGCAGGTCGCGAGCGACTACCCCTCCATCGAGTTCGAGGATCGCATCGTCGACAACATGTGCATGCAGCTCGTCCAGAAGCCGGAACTCTACGACGTGCTGGTCCTCCCCAACCTCTACGGCGACATCATCTCCGATCTGTGCGCCGGTCTCGTCGGGGGACTGGGCGTCGCGCCGGGGGCCAACGTCGGAGAGAAGGGCGCCGTGTTCGAGGCGACCCACGGGAGCGCGCCGAAGTACGCGGGCCAGGACAAGGTCAACCCGACGGCGGTCATCCTCTCCGGCATGCTCATGCTCCGCCACCTCGGCGAGACCGATGCGGCCGCCCGGCTCGAGCGAGCCGTCGCCGCCGTCATCGCGAAGGGGAAGGACGTCACCTACGATCTGAAGGCCGACCGCAACGACCCCACGGCGGTCGGGACGCGCAGGATGGGGGAGGCGATCATCGAGACGATGCGCGCCGGGGCCTGACGCCCGGCGGGGGGAGGGTCGCACCATGGCCGAAGACACGCTGACCGTGACCGACAACCGGACGGGGAAGACCTACACCCTCGGGATCGAGAACGGCACCATCAAGGCGAAGGACCTGAACGCCATCAAGGCGGGGCCGGACGACTTCGGCATCATGACGTACGACCCGGCCTTCATGTTCACGGCCGCGTGCAAGAGCCGGATCACCTACATCGACGGGGACAAGGGGATTCTCGAGTACCGCGGGTACCCCATCCAGGACCTCGCCGAGCACTCCTCCTTCCTCGAGGTCGCGGCGCTCCTCCTGGACGGCGAGCTTCCCACGACGGAGGCGCTGCACCGGTTCCAGGACGAGGTGACCCACCACACGTTCGTGCACGAGAGCATGAAGAAGGTGCTGGACGGGTTCCACCACGACGCCCACCCCATGGGGACGCTGGTGAGCGCGGTGGGTGCGCTCTCCACCTTCTACCCCGACGCGAAGAACATCGGCGACGCCGAGGTGCGCCGGCTCCAGATCGTGCGCCTCGTGGCCAAGATGCCGACCCTGGCGGCCTGGGCCTACCGGCACAGCCTCGGTCTCCCGTACGTGAGCCCCGACAACGAACTGAACTACGTCCAGAACTTCCTCCACATGATGTTCCGGATGACCGAGCAGCGGTACGTGCCGCACCCGGCGCTGGAGAAGGCGATGGACGTGCTGTTCATCCTCCACGCCGACCACGAGCAGAACTGCAGCACCAGCGCGATGCGCGGCGTCGGCTCCTCGAACGTGGATCCGTACTCCGCGGTCGCCGCGGCGACGGCGGCGCTCTACGGCCCGCTCCACGGCGGTGCCAACGAGGCGGTGCTGCGGATGCTGCGCGAGATCGGCAGCGTGGATCGCATCCCGTCGTTCATCGACCGCGTGAAGGGCAAGGAAGTGCGGCTGATGGGTTTCGGCCACCGCGTCTACAAGAACTACGACCCGCGCGCGAAGATCATCAAGCGCATCGCCGACGACGTGTTCGAGGTCACGGGGCGGAACCCGCTGCTCGACATCGCGCTGGAACTGGAGCGGATCGCGCTGCAGGACGACTACTTCATCGAGAAGAAGCTCTACCCGAACGTCGACTTCTACTCCGGCCTCATCTACCAGGCCATGCGCATCCCCGTGGACATGTTCCCCGTGATGTTCGCCATCGCCCGCACGTCCGGCTGGCTGGCCCAGTGGGACGAGATGCTCTCCGATCCCGATCAGCGGATCGCGCGCCCCCGCCAGGTGTACCTCGGGGAACGCGGCCGCGCGTACGCCCCCATCGGCGAGAGGGGATAGCCGTCCCGGGACGCGGGATGCGACGCGCGGCGGCGCCCCTCCTCGCCGCGCTGGCGGTCGGAGTGTTGTTCGCCGTGCCTGCGGGTGGTGCCGCCCCCGCGGGCGCCGCCGAGGGGCGGAAGCAGGACCCGGAGGCGGTCGCGAAGGGGCTCCTCCCGTTCCTGAAGCGGCGCGCGCTCGGCGCGAAGGACCCGGACGAGGTCCGCCGCCGCCTCGCGCCCCTCGATGAGGCGGGACTCGCGGCGGTGCTCGACACCCTCCGCCGGTCGCCCGAGGCGGAGGCGGGACCCTCGGCGGTCGCCGTCCTGCGCATCGTCTCCGACGCGCTTCTCGCCGCCCGCTGGACGCCGGCCGTGCTCTCCATCCCCGACGCTGCGAGCCGGATCGAGTCGCCCGATCCCGGTGTCCGCGCCGCCCTCCTCGCCGACGCGGCGCGCCTGGAGGACGCGGAACCCGCCACGCGCCTGGCACTGGGGGCGATGGCGGCGACCCCTCTCCCGCTCCGCCTGCGGGCGGTGGACGTGGTGGCGGACCTCTGCTCGTACGCGGGGGACCCGGGGCGGCTGCTGCCGGCGCTCCGGAAGGCGCTGGAGGACCCCTCCCCGGCGGTGAGGGATCTGGCGCTGGAGCGGCTCGCCGACCTCGGCGACGCCGTCGCCCTGGAGTGGTCGCTGGACCACCTGTTCGACGCGGCTTCCGAGGAGGCGGAGGTGCGGGAGCGCAGGGAAGCCCGTTCCCCCGGCGAGCGCGCGTTCCTGCTCCTCGCGCGGGAGTCGAAGATGCACACGGGCATGGAGCCGTCGGAGGCCCGCGCGCTGTCGGAGGAGGGCCGCGCAGCGCTGGTGGGGGACTTCCGCGCGTGGTTCGCAAAGGCGGGACCCGGCGCCCTCCGGAACGGATCCGACGGCCCCTTCGATCCGGTCCCACGCGTGACGACGCAGGTCGTCCCCGCGGATCGGGCCGACGACGTCCGCATCCGGTGGTGGTCCGACATCGACCGGGCCGCGTTCCAGGCCACCTACGAGGGCGTCGACCTCTCCGCCACCTCGGCGCTGGACTGGACGGTGACCTTCCGGATGGTGGTCATCGCCTCCGGCGCGCGGCAGGGCAACTGGGAGTCCCTCGTGCGGAGGTTCCGCTGCGGAGAGCGGCACCGCCAGGCCCGGAAGGGCTTCGGCCTGGTGGAGACGACGGTCCAGCATCTGCTGGACGGGCGCATCAAGTTCCACGTCCGCGCCTACGAGTCGAGGTGAGCCCGCGTCGCACCGGGCGCGCCGTGGTCGTCCGCTCCCGCCGGGAATCGAACGGGGGAGGCGACCGGTGGCCGCCTCCCCCGCGGGAGTCGAGTCGCGGGACTACTTCCCGTCGCCGCCCGGAGCGGGAGCGGGCGCGGCCGGAGCCGCCGCCTTCTCCGCGGTCTTCCCGGACCACAGCGCCGCCTCCGGCAGGGACTTGCCCTCGGCCAGCTTGAACCGGACCTGGAACGTGTCCACGCCCTCCATCTGGATGGCCATCATGGTGCCCATGTCCAGCGTCCAGGTGACAGCCCCGTCCTTCTTCTCTCCGCCGGTGTCCGGCGCGAAGTCCACGATCTCGCCGGGGACGGCGAAGCCGATGGTGATCTTCAGGTTCTGCATCTCCTCCATCATCTCGCCCATCAGCGCCATGGGGTCCTCGGGCTCCTCCTCGGGAGCCTCCTTGCCCTCCGCGGCGGGGGGTTCCTTCGCCTCGCCCTCGGCGGCGGGCTTCGCCTCGTTCTCCGCCTCGGCGGCGAGGCCGCCGTCCGGTGGCCCGGCCTCCGCGCCCTCCATCTCGACCTCGGAACCCTCGGCCTCCTCGTCCGACTTCATCCCCAGGGAGAGCGTGTAGACGCCGGCGTCATTCCGCGTGAGGCGGAGCCCCTTCGCCAGGTCGCCGGGCTTGATCTCGGCGCCGCCACCCGCGCCGGCTCCCTTCCGGTTCAGCCGGGATGCGCTGGCCAGCGACGAGATGCGGTCGAAGGCGAGGCGGACGCGGGCCGACATCTCCGTGTCCGTCGACGTGGAGGAGACCTCCTCCACGCGAAGGCCCAGCGCGGCGAGTTCCTTCACCGTGGCGTCGTCGGGCTTGTCCAGCTTCATGCTCGCGGCGTCGGGCCCGTTCATCCCGCCCTGCTTCGACTTCTCCATCCGCTTGAGGAGCTTGACCATTCCCTCGGTCATCTTGGCGCTCATGCGGAGCGAGCCGGAGCCGTCCTCCTTGATCTCCGTGCGAATGTCCGATTCGACGCAGCCGGCGAGAAGCAGCGCACTCGTCGCCAGCGCCACGACACCGCGGCGCACCATGAGAGGCTCCTTTCCTGCGGGGGATCGACGGGGATCGCGGGAGCGACCGGCCGGTGTCTTCCGGGCCGTTTCGCTACCCGAAGACGTTGTCCAGCGCGCCACCCGCGGCGTCGCCGAAATCATCCTTGAGGTGCTCGTCGTCCGCCGGGCCACCACCCTCGCCCCGCGCGATGGCGGCGAAGATGGACTCCAGCTTCTGCGTCGCCTTCGTGGCGTAGAGCTGCACGGCACCCTGCGTCGTGTTGTCGTCGAAGAGCACGGTCAGCAGCGTCCGCGCCCCGACGAGTCCGATGTAGACGGACCCGTGCTTCCCGCGCTGGACCGTCAGGGTGAAGTTCTGCTCCTTGAAGACCTCGAACAGCTTCTTCGTCGCGGCGAAGGCGCCCGACACGAGGGCCGCCACGGTGTCCGTGTCGAGATGCTCGCTGTCGCCGGCCTTCGTGATCATGTGGCCGCCGGTCGTGATCAGCATGGCGGAGCGGGACTTCGACGCCTTCAGGAAGGCCGCGAGCACGCCGTTCAGGCGGTCCACGTCCTTCCTGAAGAAGTTGAGCTGGTCGTCGCGGAGCTTCTGGTCGTCGGCGCTGAGGGGCTTGCCGACGGGGATGTCGTCGTCCTCGTCCCCCGGGGCGATGGTGAGGTCGTCGGACATAGTCCTACCCGCCCTTCCCGAGGGTCATGGCGAGCACGACACCGGCGGCGATGAGGATCAGCACGAGGACGCCGATGGCGATCTTCTTCCCCGGGCCCTCGCGGATCTCCACCCGCGCCTTGGAGGCCGCCGGCTTCGGCGCCTCGGCGGCGGGGGCGGGCTTCGCGGCCTCCGCGGGCTTGGGCGGCGGCGGCGCTCCGCCTGCGGCGGGCGGGGGCGGGGGCGGAGGGGGGGGTGGGGGGGGAGGCGGTGGCGGGGGGGTCGGTGCCCCGGCCGCCGGCGCGGGCTTCGACGCCCCTCCGCCGCCACCCTTCTTGTCCTTGTTGAGGGACTGGAGCACGAGCTGGGACAGGGCCTTCAGCGTCGGGAAGACGCCCTCGCCCTTGAACGCGATGGCCTCGAAGGTCGGTACCTTGTACCAGTTCAGCTCCTTGTCGAGCTCCTCCGGCGACATCGCGTCCTCGGCGTCCCGCTTGTTCCACTGGAGCACGAACGGGACGGTCTTCAGGTCCTTGCCGTACTCGGCGAGGTTCTCCTCGAGGTTCTTGAGCGACTCGATGTTCTCCGCCAGCTTGGCGCGGGAGGAGTCGGCGACGAAGATGACGCCGTCGGTGCCCTGCAGGACGAGCTTGCGCGTGCTGTTGTAGTAGACCTGCCCCGGAACGGTGTAGAGCTGGAACTTCGTCTTCATCCCCGCGATGGTGCCGAGATCCAGGGGCATGAAGTCGAAGAAGAGCGTGCGGTCGCCCTCCGTCGCGATGGAAGTCAGATCACCCCTGCTCGTCGGCGGGGCGTTCTTGTGGACCATCTCCAAGTTCGTCGTCTTGCCGCTCTTCCCCGGTCCGTAGAACACGATCTTGCAGTTGACTTCCTTGAGGGCGAAGTTGATCTGGACCATGACTCTCCTGCCGGGCCTTGGCTGCCCTTCCACCGCGCGATCGGGCCGCCGGGGAGTCCCCCCCGGGGTGCGGCCGACCGCCTACTCGAGATCTCCGAGGCTGTCTCCGAGGTTCCTGACCTTCCGCACGGCGCTCCTGATCTCGAGTTCCGCGTGGCCGAGATCGATCACGCGATCCAGCACGACGACGAGGAACGAACTGCCCGTATCGGTGACGATCATCTTACCGTGCGTCGAGACCAGGGAGAACGACTCGAAGGGTCCCAGCGCCGCCTGCTCCACGGCGCGGCGGGTCCCCTGGGTCAGCATCGCCGCCATGGCCGCGACCACCTCCGGTTCGAGGCTCTTCCCGAGGAGGCTGTCCACGACCATTCCATCGTGCGTGACCACCATGCACCCTCGGACGCCCGGAACGTCGGCCAGTCCTTCGAGGACGTTACGCACTCGCGGCACTCCTCCCCAGCGTCTTCTCCACCAGGTCGGAGAGGAGTTCGGCGGCCCGATCGTGCTTCATCGGTTCGTCGTAGAGCATCGCGAAGGTGAGGCCGCGCTGCCGCAGGAAGGTCGCGCCCCCGGTGCCCGCCCGCACGGTGCCCCGGGCGAAGGAGCCGATGTCCATGCGCCGGCACGCGTCGGACGCGATTCTCACGACCTCCGTGGACAGGGGCAGGAACTGCTCGCGGGGCCTGGAGCCCACCCCCTGGATGGAGGCCACGGGAGCCCCCGCGCGGTCCAGGACGGCGAGGTTCAGGACTCCCGCCTGGGTGCCCAGGTCATGGAGCCGGGACTGGACGGCCGCGGGATTGATGCGGGGGGGCGGCTGGGTCTTGGCGACGAGCGCGCGGCTGACCCGCGGGAAGCCCGACAGGCTGTTGGGGAGAGCCCCTTCGTCCTCGGAGCGTTCGATCAGATCCTCCACCGACAGGTCGGGCGGCAGGGGCGGTGGCGTCCCCATGTCCGAGAGGAAGTCCTTCAGATCCATGGCCGTGGGGCTGTTCTCCAGCTCGCGGCGCATCTCCTCGACGCAGAGGGCGTTGGCTCCGACGGCGTAGTAGAACTGCGCCAGGAGAAGGCGCGCGGCGGAGTTCCCCGGCGAGATCTCGAGGACCCTGCGGAGGGCGTGGAGCGCGTGCGTCCCGTCGTACGCGATGACCTCGCGCAGGTAGCTCTCCATCCGGATCTGCGCGAGCATCAGGTAGGCGGCCTCGGACTCGGGGAACCGCTCCACGCAGGTCGAGAGGCACTCCATGGCCTGCTCGATCTCCCCGAGGTCCCGGTGGAGGCCGGCCAGTTGCGCGTAGGCGCCGGGGTCGGGTCGGGCCGCGATCTCTTCCCTGAGGACACGGATGGGCTCCGCGGACCGCTTCTTGCGGACGTGCATCTGCAGGTCCGAGAGCACGCGGGCGCCCCGGAACCGCTGGAGCGCCTCGTCGACCACGCGCTGGGCCTCGTCGAGCTGCCCCATCTCGAGATGCTTCTGGGCAAGGGCAGCGAGGGTGTCGGGGGAGGGATGGTCCGCCGCTTCCTTCTCGAATCGCTTGATCGGGGAGCCCTGAAGGAAGTCGAGGAAGCCCAAGGACCCTCCCTAGCCCGACCCGGTCGTGCAGCGAACCCCACGCCGGGCGGAGCGCCGACAATGCGCCGGAACCATACCACACCACCCCCCATCCTATCGGCCGCGGGATTGCCGCGCCGAACCCAAAACAGGGCCCCGCGGGTGCGGCGGAACCGGTTGCGGGAGCGGGCGGGCGCCCCGCGGCCTACTCGGCGAGCAGGAGGGCGTGCATCTCCCCGGAGGACGTGCAGACGAGGACGAGGGGACCGCTCACCACGGGGGCGGCGGTGATCGCCACATCCGCCGGCAGCGCCCAGGTCCAGAGGATCCGCATGCCCCGGTCCTCGATCCCCACCGCGTTGACGCGCCGCTCCGCCGGCACCACGAAGGAGGAACCGGAGAGCACGGGGGCGAAGGCCAGTTTCTCGCTCTCGTCGAGGATGCGGATCCCCGCCTCGTCCAGCGACTTGGGGGGTGCGATGGGGCGCAGCGGGAAGCGCAGGATCCGGCCGTCGGAGTAGGCCAGGACCACGTCCGGGTGCTCCCCCCCGGGGACGAACGCGGCACCCTTGGGCCGTGCCGCCCCGCCGCCGTGGAACCAGTCGTACCCCGCGAGCCGGCGCGCCCCTTCCCCTTCGGGGTCGGGGATCTGGACCAGGACGAAGGACCGCGCGTCATCGCGCAGGGGGATCAGGACCTTGAGTTCCGAGGCCGACGCCACCGCCGGGGCCTCCGGCGGGGGGAGGCCACGGTCGGACGACATGGCGGAGGGGACGAGCACCGTGGCGCGGCCGTCGGCGAGTCGGAGGCAGTGCAGCTCGCCGGTCTCGGTGATGGCGACGACCTGCCCGCGGACGATGAGCAGGGGAACGCGCGGGCCCTGGGCCTGCGGCAGGTCCTCCAGCAACTTGCGCCAGACGCTCCGGCCGGTGGCGCACTCCAGCGCGACGACCGTGCCGCCGGTGCCGGCCACGAAGAGCGTGTCGCCGGACACGGCCGGTCCGGCCTCCACGGAGCCGGGGCTGCGGCTGTCCTCGCGGCCGAATCGCCACCCGCTCGCGAGATCCTGCAGGGGCCGGCCGAAGACGACGCCGTCCGCCGTGGCGCCGTAGACCCAGCCGTCGCGGACGACGGGCGATGCCAGGAAGCCGCTCGGGGAGTCGGCGTCCCAGACCGAAACGACCTCGCCCGCCTCGCTGATCACGCGCACGTGGCCCGAGCGATCCCCCACCACGACGCCGCCACCGGGGAGGGGCACCGGCGGGGCGGTGGCTCCGCCGGGGCCGAGGGGCACGGTCCAGACCGGGTGCTTCTGCAGATCGATCCGGAGCAGGTACGCGAGGTGCTGGACCAGGGCCTCCGTCGGCGGCGGTGCCGCGATGTCCACCGGAAGGATCTCCACCTCCCGGGTCTCGAATCCGTGTGCGCTGACCCTGAGCAGGAGCCCGGCCGCGGCCGTGTACCGGAGGTCGAGAGGGTCGGGCCACGTGGCACGCTGCGCGTCTCCCTTCTCGATCCCCCGAAGGACCTCCACCTTCGCCGAGCGCGGCGTGGTGGCGACACGCACGCGAAGAACCAGGCGCTCGAAGAACTCCGCCGTCTCGTAGAGGGACAGGAACCCGGCGATGGCGTCCCGTGCGGCCATCCGGTTCCCCGCGGTCCAGAGGCCGTCGGCCTTCGCCTGGATCGCCTCCAGATCGCGGACGTACCCCTCGATGGTGGAGATGTTCCCGGTCACCGCCGTGACGAGGCCGAGCAGGTCCTTGTCCGCCTCTTTCACGTCGCGCGGACCCGTGGGCAGCGACGAGAGCGCGGAGGCGAGCGTGTGCACCTTGCGGAGGGCCGGCAGCGCCCGGGTCGGATGGCCGCTGCTGCGCGCCTCCAGCATGGTGGCGTCGTAGTCCCTGCGCAGCTGCTCGGCGATGACCTGGAGACTTCGGTTGAGCATCGTCCGCGCCGCCTGGAGTTCCAGGTCGTCGGCCTGCTTGCGGGCGGTCTTGGCACCGGGATCCTGGAGGTCCTTGTACTTCTCCCAGAGTGCGTCGGCGGCGGCCGCGTTCTGGGTCCTCGCGCTCGCCAGGAGGACCAGCTGCTTGACGCTCTCCTCGGCGAGGGCCGCCACCTCGGTCGACTCCAGCGCGCGCCAGTCCTTCAACTTCTCGCACGCGGCGACCACGGCGGCCTTCGCGCGCTCGAGCTGCTCCTTGCCGGGCTTGAGCTGCGCCTCGACCTCGAGGTTCATCTCCTCGAACCGTCGCTTGCGACCCTCGCTGGACTCGAAGTAGCCCCAGATGCCCGCGGCCACCGCGCCCGTGCAGGCGACGACCAGCGTGACCTGCATCGCGAGTCGCTTGCCCCGGTCCCGCGCCTTCCCCAGCGCCTCGATCCGCTTGAGGACTCCCTGCCGCCCGCGGTCGATGACGAGGACCTTCTTGAGGTATCGGATGGCCTCCTCGAAGCTCTTCTTGTGGGCGCAGACCGAGGCCATCGACTCCAGCTCCTGGACGGCCTCCTGCGGCATGTTCGACTCGACGTACAGGGAGGCGAGCTGACCGCGGAGCGCCATGTCCTCCAGGTTCGACTGGGAGAGGCGGTGGAGGACCTTCATCGCCGCCGTCGTCTTGCCCACTTCCTTGAGGCAGTCGGCGACGCGTCGCCCCGTCTGGACGACCTCGTGCCGGTGGGCCTCCATGACGGGTGGGTGGTCGCAGGCGATCTCCAGCATGCGCCCGATGGCCGCCAGGTCGGTGGGCAGGGATCGTGCGACCCGCAGGTACGCGTCGAAGGCGGGCTGGGCCTGCATGGCGTCGGCGTAGGCCTCGGCCGCGGCCTTGAGGTAGTGGGACGCCCGCTCCGGCTCCTCCACGGCCTCCAGCGCGTAGCCCAGGGAGAGGTTCACCTGGGGCGTGGCCCCGCCCAGTTCGACGATGCGGAGCAGGAACTTGGCCGCCTGCGGGTGGTCCCCGCGGCTCGTGGCCTCGGCGGCGAGCGCGGACAGGTCGGAGAGGGGGACCGGCTCGACGGCGCCCTGCTCGAGCAGGTTCGCCAGCATCTTGCAGACCTCGAACTTGCCGGCGTACGACTTGTCGATGAGTTCGGAGACGTTGAGGCGGCCCTGGTTCAGGTTCTCCAGAACGTTGAACGCGAACGGCAGGTGGAAGACGGGGTCCTCGATGTCCGCTTCGGCGAAGGTGCCCGTGGGCCGGTAGACCTCGTCCAGCGTGGGCACGAGTCCGCGGATGTAGTTCCACTCGTCGAGCCGACGCTGCGCTTCGAGGATGAGCGAGTTGACGTTGAAGGTCACCCGCGCGGGCAGGTTCTCCAGCGCGGGGGGGGGCGGCCCCTCGATGAACTCGAAGGACGCGTTCTCCCAGATGAAGAGGTTGTAGATCTCCTCCTCGATCTGGGTGCGGACCGCGTTCTCGATGTCGTCGTGGGTCGCCAGCCCCAGTTCCTCGAGCACCGTCCCGAGCCGCTTCCCCTCGCGCTCCTGGACCTGCAGGGCCTGTTCCAGCTGCTCCGGCGTGACGCGACCGTAGCGCAGCAGCACGCGCCCCAGGGAGTCGTTGCCGCGCCGTCCCCGGGAGAGCATCGACACCCCCTCGCGGGAGAAGTAGATGCTCTTCTTCGTGTCCCCGTCGAACAGGACGAGCGTGCCCTCCTTCTGGTTGATGGAGAGCATCTGCAGGATGTTCCCGAGATCGACGCTCTGGAGGTTGCCCTTCAGCGACATGCGGCCTCCGGGCCCGGCGCGGGCGCGGTCCCGCACGGGGGGCGCGAGCGCGGGAGCGGCCCCGCCGGTCCGTCGCTGCGCGTGGTCGGCTTCATCCGATCTCCCGGGGACCGCGGCCCGCTCCGCCCCGGCGCCGGGCGCAGCGTCTGCGGTACCCCCGCGGGAATCTATCCCCCCCCGGTGGTCCCCTCAAGGCATTCGGACCCCGACCCGCCCCCCCGGGGGGGCGGTGGTCCCTCGAAGGCCGGGGCGGGAAGTGCCCCGGGGGCACGGGCCAGCAGGGAGCGGACGAGGATGCCGAGGTCGGCCACCGGGTCCCCGGACCGGGCTCGGCCCAGGTCGCGGAAGTTGAACCGCGCGGCGTCCACGAGGGCGATGAGCGGCGGTTCGAGGTAGACGAGCCGGGCCCCGGGCCGGGGGGGCGACGCGGACGGGGGCGCCGGTCCCGCCGGGGCCGCGTCGGCCGTGGCCGGGAAGTGGGAGCGCCGGAAGGTCGACTCCCAGGGGTCCGTGGAGGCCCGCGGAAGCGGGGCCGCCGCGGCGGGCCACCGCACGGGGTCGACGCGGTGCAGCCGCCCGTGGGGAAGCGTCTGCCGCGAGCCGCCGGCCTCCGCCAGCACGTGGAGCCCCGCGTCGTCGACCGCCGCGCGCAGGAGGATGAGGGGCTCGGGGCCCCCGGGAACCACGGGGACCGCGGGAACGGGGCCCGTCCTCCGGCCGCCGCGGGGGCGGCGCAGCACCCAGTCCGGGTTGCCGAACCGCTCCACCACCGCCCGATCCGCGCGGTCCCGTTCGGCGGGCGAGGGATCGGCCGGTTCCGCGGCGGCTCCGAGCAGTCGCTCGAACGCGCGGATGAGCGCGTCCTCGACGGCCTCCACGGGAGGCGCGGTCCCGGGCAGCAGTTCCCCGATGCTGGTGGCCCCGGGGGCGGTGGGGTCGCCGGCCAGCGGGAGGCTCCCGTGATGGAGGAGCGCCGTGGCGGTCCGGCGCTGCGCCGATCCCACGAGTTTGCGTCCCGCGGCGACGAGGTCCACGGGCGCCGTGCGCTGGAAGCAGAAGAACGGGTCCGGCCCGGCCGCGGGCGGTGCGGGACCCCGCGGGCGGGCGTCCACGCCGAACTCGCGGAGCGCCGCCGCGACGGCGGAGTGGACCCACTCGTAGGACGCCTCCGTCGGGATGGGAAGTCGACGATCCCCCGCGGGGAGGACGAGGGAGTAGGTCAGTTCCCGCGCGTGGAAGATCGCGCCCCCGCCGGTGGGTCGCCGGGTCAGGTCGTGGCCCGCCGCCAGGAAGGGCTCCACGTCCTCCGGCTCCACGGTCTGGAACCAGCCGAGGGAGAGGGTCCACGGCTGCCAGCGGTACAGGCGAAGGGTCGGCGGCGGGGCGGCACCGCCTCCGCAGAGGGCTTCGTCCAGCGCCATGTTGCGCGCGCCGGGCAGCGCCCCCGACCGGATCACCCGGAGCCTCGCTCCGCTCAATCCCGGTCGCGATCCCGTCGAGGGGCCCCGGGGGCCGCCGTCTCGGTCATGAGGAGATCCTCCCCGCCCGCCGGTGGGACGGCGGGGCCCCGGCGCCGCGAACTGTGCGGCTGCCCCGGGCCGGAGAGTGTATGGTCCGAAGGGCAATGGCCACCCACAAGGGAACGCGGCGCGGTCCGCGCGTGCAGCACCTGGCGCGAATCGCGGCACTCGCGGCGCTCGGCAAGGACGATCCCCTCGAGGAGGCGTTCCGCGCCGCGCGGGCGGACTCCGTCCCGATCCGCGCCGTGCGCGAGACGCTCCTGCAGACGTTCCTGTTCGCCGGGTTCCCGCGGTGCGTCAATGCCCTGGAGGTCCTCGAGCGCGCCCACGGCCGCCTCCCCGCGTCGCCGCCGGAGACCCTCCCCTGGGGCAACATGCGCCGCAACTTCCTCAGGCGGCGCGGGCTCGACCTCTTCCGGCAGGTGTACGGCGACGACGCGCGCGGTGTCCTGGAGCGCATCGGGCGCCGCCATCTCGAGTTCCGCGACTGGATCATCGTGGACGCCTACGGGAAGGTGCTCGCCCGTCCGGGGCTCGCGGTGCAGGAGCGGGAGTGCGTCGCCATCGCGATCCTCGCGACGCTGGACCTGCCGTCGCAGCAGGTGGCCCACATCCGCGGGGCCCTCCGCTGCGGCGCGACTCCCGAGGAGGTCGAGGGCGCCATCGCCGCCGTGGAGGGCATCGCGCCCAGGGAGGCGATCCGGTTCGCGCGCCGACGCCTGAAGGCCGAACTCGAGGCCGCCGCGGCCGCTCCCCCGGCGACGCCGTCCCCCGGCACTGCCGGGTCCCCGCGCCGGGGGCGAATCCGCAGGTAGCGCCGGTCGCGCCGCCGCGGGTCAATCCAGGGTGACGAGCGGATCCCCGCGCGCGACGGTCGTGCCCGGTGCGACGTGGATCCGGGTGACGCGACCGGGGCCCGGTGCCCGCACCTCGTTCTGCATCTTCATCGCCTCCAGCACGAGGAGCGCCGCGTGGTCCCCGACGCTGTCCCCCTCGGCGACGAGCAGGACCCTGACGATCCCCGGCATCGCCGATCGGAGCACGCGCGCCCCCCCTCCGCCCGCGGGGCGGACGGCCCGGGCCGCGTGCTGCCGCTCGTCCTCGATCTCCACGCGGAGTTCGCGCCCGCCCAGGGTCACGAGGGCCGTGTCCCCCTCCCCGTGGATGTCGAGGAACCGCCGCGAACCGTCCAGGTCGAGCGTCCAGGCGCCGTCCCCCAGCGGCGACAGGCGGGCGCGCGCCGGTGCGCCGTCCACGATGACGACACCCTCCCCGCCGTCGCCACGGACTTCCACGGTGATCTCCCGATCCCCCACGCGCACGACGTACCTCACGGACGCCACCCGCGGTTCCGCGCGGCCCGGCCGACGAGCGTCCACGGGGATGCGTCCTCGGCGGGGCGCTCCGCGGGTCCCGGTCCGCGGCGCCGGCGGAGCACCGCGGCCACGGCGGCGAGGACGTCGTCGGGACCGGCGGGGGGCCGGTCGAGGAGCGGCCTTCCGGGGCCCTGGAGGAATCCCGTGTCGTAGCGGCCCGCCACGAAGTCCCGGTGGTCCGCGAGCCGGCGAAGGAAGGGCGCCGTCGTGCGCACGCCCGCCACCACGACTTCGTCGAGCGCCGCGCGGAGTCGCGTCAGGGCCTCGTCCCGGTGGCGGCCGTGGGCGATGAGTTTCCCGAGGAGCGGGTCGTAGTGCACCGTCACGTCGAGGCCCGCGTGGACCCCGCCGTCGAATCGCACGCCGGGTCCGCCGGGGAGGTGGAGGCGCCGGACGCGGCCGGTGGACGGGGAGAAGCCGTCCTCCGGATCCTCCGCGCAGAGCCGGACCTCGATGGCGTGTCCGCGCGGCCGGAGGTCCGCGGCGCCGAAGGAAAGCGGCGCGCCGCCGGCCACGAGGAGCTGCTCCCGCACCAGATCGACGCCGAACACCTCCTCCGTGACCGGATGCTCCACCTGGATGCGCGTGTTCATCTCGAGGAAGTGGAAGCGCTCCTCGCCGTCCACCAGGAACTCGACGGTGCCCGCGTTGCGGTACCCCACCGCCCGGGCGGCGCGGACCGCGGCCTCGTGCAGGCCGGCGCGCGCGGCGGCGGAGAGCCGGTTCGCGGGGCACTCCTCCACGATCTTCTGGTGGCGGCGCTGGATGGAGCACTCCCGCTCGCCGACCGCCAGGCAGTTCCCGTGGGAGTCCGCCATGACCTGCACTTCGATGTGGCGCGGCGCGAGGATGGCCTTCTCGAGGTACACCTCCTCCCGTCCGAAGGCCGCCCGCGCCTCCGCCGTCGCCGTCGAGAACGCCGCGCGCATCTCCGCGGGGCCGGAGACGAGGCGGATGCCCTTGCCCCCTCCCCCCGAACTGGCCTTGAGCATGACCGGCCACCCCAACGCCGTGGCCTCGCGCGTGGCCGCGTCCTCGTCGGACACCGGATCGAGACTCCCGGGGACCACGGGGACTCCGGCGGCGGCCATGGCCCGGCGGGCGGGGATCTTCTCGCCCATGGCGCGCATGGCCGCCGCGGGAGGCCCGACGAAGACCACTCCGGCCCTCTCGCACGCATCGACGAACGACGGGTCCTGCGAGAGGAAGCCGTAGCCCGGGTGGATCGCGTCGGCCCCGCGTTCGCGCGCCGCGGAGAGGATGCGGTCCCCGTCCAGGTACGAGAGGCGGGCCTCCGCGGGTCCGATGCACACCGCCTCGTCGGCGACACGGACCGCGAGGCCGTCGCCGTCCACTTCGGAGTGCGCGACGACGCTGGCGATGCCGAGGGACCGCGCGGCGCGCGCGATCCGCACCGCGATCTCGCCGCGGTTCGCGATGAGGACCTTGCGGAGCATCCGCGGAGTGTACGTGCCCCGTCGGCGGGACCGGGCGCGGGATTCTCGCGTCCCCCGACCGGCCGCGGTAGGACGGACGGCAGGATCCGGAGGAGGACGATCATGTACGACCCATCGATGGTGCAGCCCATGCGCGACGAGGTCACGCGGCTCGGTGTCACGGAACTCCGCACGCCGGAAGCCGTGGACGCCGCGCTCGGGGAGAAGAAGGGCACCACGCTCCTCTTCGTGAACTCCGTCTGCGGCTGCGCCGCGGGGAATGCGCGCCCCGGCCTCGCGCTGGCGCTGCGCCACACGGTCAAGCCCCAGCGCATGTTCACGGTGTTCGCGGGGCAGGACCCGGCGGCCACGGCGCAGGCGCGGAGCCACCTCGTCGGGATGCCCCCGTCGTCCCCGTCCGTGGCGCTGCTGAAGGACGGCGCGGTCGTGAAGATGCTCCACCGGCACGACATCGAGGGTCACATGGCGTCCGACGTCGCGCGGGAGTTGAAGGCCGCGTTCGACGCCCACTGCTGACAGAGGCGGCGCCCGGAGCGCTCCGCGCGCTGCCGCGTCGGCGGTCGCGCTACCGGCGGATGAGGAAGACCGCCGCCAGCACTCCGCCCACGAGCAGCAGCAGTCCCGCCTGGAGCATCCCGTAGAGCGTGCGCCGTCCCGCCGCCGCGCCCATGGCATCGCCCCGGGCGAGCCGCTTCATGGGACGCAGGACGAAGAGGTGATCCAGGACCAGGAGCAGCAGCACGAGCGTGAGCTTCATGTGCATCCACCCCTGCGACCGGTAGACGGCCCAGCCCGGGTCACCCAGGAGCATCCAGCCGCCGGCGAGGATCATGAGGACGGCCGCCGGGAAGGCCGTGGCGAGGTAGGCCCGCCGCGCGTGCCCGGCCAGCGCCCGCTCCTCCTCCGCGGGAAGAGCCGCCCCCTGCGCCAGCAGCCGCAGGACGGTCAGCAGTCCGCCGGCGTAGCCGATGACGGCGAACACGTGGATGAGGACGACCCAGGGGGCCGGCGCTTCCGTGGCGGGGGGCATCGGCGCATCCTGCCCGACGCGGACCCGGGGCGGAGCATTTCCAGCCCGCCGCCTGCGCGGGGGCCGGCGGCGCTCCGCGGCGCTCCCCTACTCGGGGAAGGAGACCTTGGTCGTGGAGCGGCGCCCCTCGCGAAGGTACTCGACCTCCACGGTCGCGCCCGGCTTCGTGGCCGCCAGCGCCTTGCGGAGATCGCCGGACCCGGCGACCTCGGCGGGGCCGAACCGGACGATGGTGTCGCCGGGGACGAGGCCGGCCTTCGCGGCGGGGGAGCCGTCGAGCACGGAGCCGAGGATGGCCGCCGCGGCCTCGTCCAGGAAGGTCACGCCCAGCACCACCCGCCGCGAGTCGAGGCGCCCCATCGACTCCTTCGGGATCTCGCGGAACTCCGGACGGAGGTCCGCGTCCGTCAGTTCGAGCACCAGCCGAAGCGCCATGGTCGTGACGCGCTCCGTCGCGGCGCCGTCGATGAGCCACCAGTCGTCGCCGGGCCGGTGGTACTCCTTGTGGATGCCCGTGAACAGGAAGAGGGTGGGCACGGACTTCCGGTAGAAGTTGAAGCCGTCGCTGCGGTCGATCCCGGCGCTGGTGTGGCGGAACTCCAGATCGAGTCCCTCGGCGGCGCGCGAGACCGCGTCGACGAGCGTCGTGCCGCTGGCCGCCCCCACGACCTCGAAGGTCCCCTTCCCGTAGCGGCCGACCATGTCCAGATTGAGCATGGCGACGCACTTCGCGAGGGGGAGCACCGGGTGCTCCACGTAGTGGTGCGAGCCGAGCAGGCCCGCCTCCTCGGCGGAGAACGCGACGAAGAGCACGCTGCGGCGGGGCTTCCTCTCCCCCAGCGCCAACGACTGGGCGATCTCCAGCATCGCGGCGGTCCCCGATGCGTTGTCGTCGGCCCCGTTGTGGATCTCCCCGTATCGCGCGGGGTCGGTGCCCCCGCCGGACCCGTCACCGACGTGGTCGTAGTGCGCCCCGACCACCACCCACTCCTCCCGGAGCGCCGGGTCAGTCCCCCGGACCGCGCCGAGGACGTTCCGCGCCATGACCGGGCGGTAGGCGGTCCGCAGCCGGACGCGGGTCTCCCCGAGGAGGCGCGACGCCGGGGCGTCCGCCGCGTCGATCTCCCGCTGGAGATCCTCCAGCGGCGGGAGGCCCTGCAGGATCGCGTCCGCCACGGGCCGCGCCGCGAACACGACGGGGATGGCGATGCCGGGAGGGAGGCCGCCCGTGGAGAGCCCCGCGAGGGAATCCTCCGGGTGGTTCAGCGGATCCGTGACCACGACGAGCGCGGCCGCACCCGCCCGACCCGCCGCCAGCGCCTTGGCCGCGAAGGAGGCGTGCATCGTCATCCGGGCCCCGCTCCAGCGCTTCGCCTCCCCGTCCCGCTCGCGCGGCTCGTGGCGGAGGACCACGACGACGCGCCCCGTGACGTCCAGGCCCGCGTAGTCGTCGTAGCCGCCCCGGGGGTTGGAGATGCCGTACCCGGCGAACGCGGCGGGGGCGTCCACGTCCGCCGCGGAACCGCCGAGGACGGCGAACCCGGTGCCCGGCGCGAAAGCCGTGCTCTTCCCTCCGGGCCCCCGGACCTCGAGGGAGCACTTCTCCGGGATGGGGTCGGAGGGGGGGAGCAGGAACTCCTGGAACCGCCCGCCCGCCGGTGGCGGCGTCAGCCCCGCCTCGTCCATCCGCGCGGCGATCCAGGTGGCCGCGTCGTCGGCGCCGGCCGTGCCCGCGAGGCGGCCCGCGCGGGCGTCGTCGGCGAGCCACGCGATGGAGTGGAGGATCTCGGCGGCGGTCACGCGGGGCGTCGGCTCCGGTCGCGGGGGCGCGGGGCGGGAGGGCGGCGCGGTCGCGGGGCCGGCGGGTGCGGGGGGCGGTGCCGGGGGATCCTCGTCTCCCGCGAGCAGGGCCGGCGGTGCCGCGAGCGCGATCAGCAGGGCGGCGACGATCCCGCTCCCGCGCGCGCTCACGACGGATCCCCTCCGGCCGCGGGGGGCGCCACGGGCCGACGTCGCCGCAGCACCGCGTAGGCGAGCGAGAGGAGGACGAGGCTCGGTGCGAGCCAGAACCAGAAGAAGTGCGCGGCCTGGTCCTTGACGCTGGCCAGGGACAACTCCGCGCCGGGAACGGAGCCGACGGCATGGCCGATCCCGAGCAGGATGGCGCACCAGATCCCGGCGCCGAGCCCGGTGAAGAACGCGAACCGCCCCAGGTGCATGCGCGCCATCCCGGCGGGCAGCGAGATCAACTGGCGCACGCCGGGGATGAGGCGGCCGACGAAGGTCCCGATCTCGCCATGCTGGGCGAAGAACCGTTCCGCGCGGTCCAGGGTCGCCTCCTTGAGCAGGAACCACCGGCCGTAGCGGTGGAAGAACGCCCGACCGAATCGCACCGCCACCCAGTAGTTCAGGAACGCCCCCAGCAGCGAGCCGGCGAGACCCGCCGCGAGCACAAGAGGAGCGCTCATCTCGCCGCGGGCCGCCAGGAAGCCCGCGGGCGGCACGACCACCTCGCTGGGAAAGGGGATGAACGACGACTCGACGAACATGAGGCCGACGATGCCCGCGTAGCCCCCGCCGCGGATGAGGTCGACATTCAACTCCAGGAGGGCGCGGATCCAGTCGGGCATCCGCGGATCCTCCGCAAGACCGACCCCGGTGGCAAGGGATTGGCTATCCGGCGTGCGCATCCACGACGTGGAGTTCCACCTCGGACCCCCCGCGGAACCGATCCAGCGCGGGGCGGAACGCCAGGGAGACCCCGCCGGGGCCCGCCGCGGCGAGCGCCTCCGCGCAGGCCCCGCCGCCGAACCAGACCGCGCGACGGGAGACCCCGTCCCGGGAGACGTGGAAGGACAGGTGTTCGCCGGTCCGCCCCATCACCCGCGGGCGGCCCGCGATGGAGAGGCCCTCCGCCGCGAGGAGGGGAGCCGGGTTGCCCTGGCCCCAGGGCGCGAGTCGCTGGAGCGACCGCACCGCCGTTCCCGTCATGTCGTCGAGGCGCACCATGGCGTCCAGGGTGAGGCTGCGGACCCGACTCTCCTCGGGGAGGTGGAGGTCCGCGTACCGGTCGAACGCCCGGGCGAACTCCTCCACCGACTCGCGCGCGATCTCCAGCCCGGCCGCGGCGGCGTGGCCGCCGTGGGAGATCAGGTGGCCCCCGCACGCCGCCAGCGCCCGCTCGAGGTGGAACCCGGCGACGGACCGCGCCGAGCCCCTTCCGCGGTCCCCGTCCATGCCGATGACGACGGTGGGGCGGTGGAACTCCCCCGCGATGCGCGCGGCGACGATTCCCACGACCCCTACGTGCCAGCCGTCCCCGGCGAGGACGATCCCGGCGGGGGGCAGGCCGTCGCGGTCCAGGGGGACACGCTCCCGCGCCTCGTCCACGATGCGCCGCTGGAGGGCGCGCCGGGCCTCGTTCTCGCCGTCGATCTCGAGGGCCAGGTCGGCGGCCCGTCCGACGTCCGTCGTCAGCAGGAGTTCCAGGGCCCGGCCGGCGTCGCCGAGACGACCGGCCGCGTTGAGGCGGGGCGCCAGCCGGAAGGCCACGTCCTCCGCGTCGAGGTCCCGGTCCGCCAGGCGCGAGACGTCGAGGAGCGCCCGGAGCCCGGGGGACGGCGACTTCCGCAGCACGGAGAGGCCGTACACCACGGCCGTGCGGTTCTCGTCCACCAGCGGAACGACGTCGGCCACCGTGGCAAGGGCGACCAGCGGAAGGGCGTCGGCGAGGGACGCCCGCAGGGGTGCGGTCACGCCGGCTCCGCCGGAGAGGCGCCGGGCGACGGCCCACGCGAGCTTGAACGCCACCCCCGTCCCGCACAGCCACGGGAAGGGGTACGGAACGCCGTCCGGGCCCGGCGCCAGCGGGTTGACGATGGCTACGGCGGCGGGGATCGGCCCGTCCCCGGGGAGGTGGTGGTCGGTCACGACGACGTCCACGCCCAGCGACGCGGCCAGCGCGATCCCTTCGACGGCGCGGGATCCGTGGTCCACGGTCACGATGAGGCGGACCCCGTCGGCCGCGAGGCGCCGGACCGCGCCGTCGTTGAAGCCGTATCCCTCGGTGCGGCGATCCGGCAGGTAGGGGATCGCGTCGGCTCCCGCCGCGCGCAGGAGACCCACGAAGAGGGCCGTCCCGCACACCCCGTCCACGTCGTAGTCGCCGTACACGGCGATGCGCTCGCGGTCCCGGACCGCCGCCGCGATGCGCGTCGCCGCCTCCGCCATGCCGGGGAGGAGGTCCGGCTCGCGGAGGTCGCCGAACCCGGGGCGCAGGAAGCGGCGCGCGGCCTCCGGATCCCGGACCCCCCGGCGTACCAGGAGAAGGGCCGTGAGCGGGGGGATGTCGAGGGCGGCGGCCAGGGCCTCGGCGCGGTCGAGCGGCGCCGGCGGCAGGTCCCAGCGCGCGCGGCCGGCGGCGGTGCGCGGGTCGGGCCGCGGGGGACTCAGGGTGGACGCGATGGGGGGCACGGGCCCAATGTACGTCGCGCCCCGGACACGGACCCCCGAGGGAGGCCCGCGATCGCGCTCGTATAATCCGTCGATGGCTGCGCCCCCTCCCCTCCGCCTCACGCTCGGCACGGCGGGACACATCGATCACGGGAAGACGTCCCTCGTGCGCGCCCTCGTGGGCGCCGAGGCGGACACGGACCGGCTCAAGGAGGAGCGGGAGCGCGGGCTCACCATCGACATCGGGTACGCGGAGTGGCGGCTGGCCGACGGCGTGGAGGTCGGCATCGTCGACGTCCCGGGCCATGAGCGGTTCCTCCGGAACATGGTGGCGGGTGCCACGGGGATGGACTGCGTCCTCCTGGTCGTCGCCGCCGACGACGGCGTGATGCCGCAGACGCGGGAGCACCTCCAGGTGATGTCACTCCTCGGGATCCGTGCCGGCGTCGTCGCGGTCACGAAGATCGACCTCGTGGATGCCGAACTCCGCGAACTGGTGGCCGAGGACGTGGGCGAACTCATGCGGGGCACGTTCCTCGACGGGGCCCCCGTCGTCCCCGTCAGCAGCACCACGGGGGACGGCATCCCCGCGCTGCGCGACGCCATCGAGCGACTCCTGCGTGCGACGCCTCCGCGGGATGCGGAGGGTCCGTTCAGGCTTCCCGTGCAGCGCGTCTTCTCCGCCCGGGGCCACGGAACGGTCGTCACCGGCATCCCCCTCTCGGGCCGGGTGCGCCGGGACGATCGGCTGGAGGTGCTCCCCGCGGGGCGCGCGACGCGCGTCCGCGGCATCCAGGTCTACCACCACGCGGCTGAGGAGGCGGCGGCGGGGCACCGGGCCGCGTTGAACCTCGCCGACGTGGACTACCACGAGGTGGAGCGGGGCCACGTCGTCGCCGAGCCCGGCGTGTTCCGCGCGACGCGGTTCCTGGACGTGCGATTCCGGTGCACCGCCGAGGCCCGCCGGGGCGTTCCCCACCGGATGCCCGTGAAGATCCTGCTGGGGACCGCGGAGGTCTCCGGACGAATCCTCCTCCTCGAGGGTGCCGCCGCCATGGGCGGGGAGGAGGTCTACGCGCAGGTCGAGGCCGACGAGCCGGTCCTCGCGGTTCCCGGCGACCGGTTCGTCCTCCGCGCGCCCTCTCCTGCGGTGACGCTGGGGGGCGGGGTCGTGCTCGGCGGCGCGCCCCGCCGACGGCCCCGGCGCGGCGACCCGTCGCGGCTCCTCCTCGCGGAGCGGTTCGAGGCGCTGGGCGACCCTGCCCGCGCGCTCGTCGCCGCCCTCCGCGAGGCCGGGGAACGCGGCGCGGGCGTGCGGGAGCTCTGCGGCGCCATGGGACGCAGACCGGACGAGGTGCGGACCGCCCTGGCCCGGGCCGTGGAGGCGGGGGACGCCGTCACCGCGGCGCCCGACTGCCATCTCCTGAACACGTCGTGGGACGCGTTGCGGGAGCGCGTGCGTGCGGCCGTCGCGGCGTTCCACGCTGCGCACCGCCTCCGCGAGTCGATGCCCCTGGCGGAACTTCGCGGGGCCCTGGAGGTTCCCCCTCCCCTCGTGGACGCCGCCGTGGGCGCGCTCGCGTCCGCGACGCTCCTGGAGACCGCCGCCGGGGGGCGCGTCCGCGTCCGCGGGCACCGGGTGGAACTCCCCGCCGGGGAGGCGAGGGTCCTGGACGCCATGGAGGACCTCCTGAGGAAGGGCGGCTTCGCCACGCCCCGCGAGGACGAACTGCCGGCGGCGCTGGACACCGACGCGGAGACCGTCACGCCGCTTCTCGCGCTCCTCGTCGAGCGGGGTCGCGTCCTGAGGCTTCGGGAGGGCGTGGTCCTCCACGTCGATGCGGTGGAGGAGGGGAAGCGGCGGATCGCCGAGCGGATCCGGGGGAGCGGTTCCCTGCTGCCGTCGGACATGAAGGACCTCCTGGGGGCCACGCGGAAGTTCTCCATCCCCTTCCTCGAGCACCTGGACGGGATCGGTTTCACGGTGCGCGTCGGAGATGGAAGGGAACTGCGCTCCGGTTGAACGCCGAGGCGCGGACGCCGCGGGATGCGGATCACCCCGCGGGAGCGGGGCGCGGGCACCCGGCGCGCCGCAGTGCCGCCTCGTAGTCCTCCACCGCGATCACGACCTCCACGCCGTAGACGAAGACGGCCCAGGACAGGTAGAGCCAGAGCAGGAACACGGGGAACACACCCATTCCGGCGAGGACCGTGCGCGTGAGGAACGCGCGGCGGATGTACTCGGCAAAGCCGATCTTCAGCACCTCCCACGCGACCGCTCCCGCCAGCGCGCCCGCCGCCGCGCTCCGCCAGGGAGGCCGCCGCGCCGGGCACCAGGAATAGGCGAGGAGCAGCGCCGACCACGCGGGGACGAGACCCACGAGGGGCGTCAGGCCGCGACCCAGCGTTCGCGCGGTCTCGTGGTCCATCGCCGTGAGCGCACCCACGTAGCCGGTGAGGACGAGGGAGACGGCCACTAGGAGCGGGGCGACGAGGACCGTCCCCCACAGGCCCGCGGCGCGCCGGAGCGGCGTCGCCGTCTCCCCGGCGCCCAAGCGGTCGAACGTCCGTCCCAGGGCGCCCAGGACCTTCCATCCCGTCAGCGCCAGCAGGACGAGGCCGACGACTCCAAGCTGCGCGCCCGTGTCCCGGAGCGCCTCGAGGGACGCCTCCAGCGCGGCCTGGATGCCCCCGGCGGTATCGGGGACGAAGTTCCGGAGCAGGACGTCGCGCACCCGCATCAGGCTTCGTTCCGAGGCGCCGGCGAAGCCCAGCGTGAGAAGGCCGAAGAGCATCAGCGGCAGGAGGGAGAGGAGCGTGGCGAACGCCAGGGCGGCGGCCATGTCCCCCGCCGCATCCCGCCGGTAGCCCCGGGCCGCGAGGACGAGCACCTGGAACGACCGGGCGGGGCCCCGCAGGGCCGCCACCCCGGGCGTCCAGTGGAGGATGCGCCGCTCCGTCGCCAGCACCCACGCCACCGCGGCGCGGAGGCGGCCGACCCGCCGGCTCGGCCGCGGGTCATCGTGGGGGGCGGAGGGGGGCGGGGTGGACGTGGGTGCGGTCCCGGGGGCGGAGTCCAGCAGGAATCGAACGGCCCCCGGGTGCGGAGCACCCGGGGGCCGCGAGGAGTCGTTGGCGACTAGTACTTGGCGCGGATGCGGAGCTGGTCGACGTAGGGGAGGGGGTCGGAGCGGGTCTGACCGTCCTTGAGGGTGAAGGTGATGCGGAGCCTGTAGAACTGGTAGTGCAGGCCGTTGAAGTTCGAGACCACGTTCTGGATGCCCAGGATGGGGTCCTTGATGACGTGCCACTGGCTGGCGCGGTTGAGGTTGGAGGAGATGCCGGTGGAGACGCTGATGGCGGAGATGTCGGCCTTGCTGAAGGCGGAGGTGTCCTCGATGGCCATCTGCATCTCGTACTTGATGGTGCAGCCGGGGTAGTTCTGCTCGACGAAGTCCTGCGGGAGGAAGGGCTGGATCTCGGGGTCGAAGACGCCCAGGTTGAACCAGGTGGAGACGAAGATGGACGGGGCGTCGGAGGCGGTGCCCGTGGGGTTGAAGGTGCCGATGTAGTGGTCGGGGACGAGGGTCGCGGTGGCGATGCCCGTGATGGAGCCGTTGGCGTCCTCGAGCTGGATGTAGCCGCCGCCGCCGTTGCCGCCGCGGCCGTTCCAGGCGTAGGTCGAGTTGCTGGCGCCGCCGATGCCCCCGGAGGTGTCCAGGGTGCCGCCGGCGACGTCGAGGTTGAGGTTGGCGTACAGGGCGAGGGTGCCGCCGCCGCCGCCGCCACCGGCCGCACCGGCGTAGTACAGCGCGCTGGTGTTGCCCGTGCCGCCGTCACCGCCCCTGGAGCGGAGCGTGCCCTTGATGGTGATGTTCTGGGCGCCCTTGATGAGGAGGGCACCGCCGCCGCCGCCGCCGGAAGCCGCCGTGTTGCGCCAGTTGGTGCTGCTGGGGTAGTAGTGGGAGTTGCCGCCCGCGCCGCCACCACCGGCGGTCACAGCGGCGGTGCCGAACGCCTTGCCGTCGCTGGTGGCACCGGAGGTCGGCTGGATGCCGCCCGCCGCGCCGCCCGCCCCGCCGGCCCCGTTCCAGGAGGCGTAGGAGGGGTAGGCGCCGTTGGCGCCGTTCTGACCGGCGTACTGGTGACCGCCGCCGCCGCCGCCGCCGCCGAAGCCGTACACCGTCGAGGCCGGCTCGACGCCGCCCTTGCCGCCCTTGCCGCCGCCGTTGGGACCGTCCTCACCGGCGTCGCCGGTGGAGTTCGCCCAGGTGGAGCCCTGGTACGGCGCGCCGCCCTTGCCGGAGCCGGGACCGCCGGCGCCGCCGGGGGTGTTGTCCAGGGTCGAGTCCTGGTAGTCGTTCTCCGCGGCGCCGCCCGCCTTGCCGTCCGCGTTCAGCGTGCCGTCCACGGTGACCGCCTTCAGCGCCAGCAGCGTCCCCGGCAGCGTCCCCGTCACCGTCACCGTCACGGCGGCGGGAATGTTCAGCCGCTGGAAGTTGAAGATGCCGCCCGCGGCCGACGGAGAGTTGGTGGACAGCGTCGTGTTCGCCGAGGGAGAGAAGTCCCCCAGCGTGCCGTTGCCGCCGGCGGCGGTGAACTGCGCCGCCACCGCGCCCGGCACCGCGTCATTGAACGAGGCCGTGGTGGCGTTCGTGTCCACGCCCACCTCGCCGTTCTGGTCCTTGTCCGTGCCGTCGAACTTCAGCGTCGCCGCCACGTCCTTCGTGGGCTCGTCCCGCGTCGTGAAGATGAGGAACGTCCGGGGGTCGATCTCCTCCGGATGCGCCAGCGCGAAGGCCGTCAGCGCCGTGTCCAGGCCACCCTCCGCCAGCACCCGCAACTCGGTCCGCTTGGAGTTGTCCGCCACGTCGTAGGAGCCCGAGAGGTCCGTCACACGGTTCTCCACCCGCAGCACGTAGCGCGCCTGGTCCGCCAGCGGGAACGTCGGCACGAACACCAGCTTCACCCCGTCGAAGGACTGCTGCACCACCGGGGTCCCCTGGATGGGGCGGCTCTGCGCCACGCCCAGCCGCTCGATCATCGTCAGCGTGATGTTGGTCGTCGTGACCGTCTCGGGACGCAGCGGGACCCGGTTGAACACCAGGCCCAGTTCCGCGTCCGTGGGCACGTTCACCGCGCCCCCGGGAGCCGTCCAGGGCGACTTCGGCAGCACGTCCGGCGGGTTGGTGAACTGCACCACCGGCGGCGGCGGGTCCTTGTAGGTGTCCGTCGTGAACAGGTCCAGGCTCGTCGCCGCCGCCGTCGCGAAGGAACCCACGAACGACTTCAGCAGCGGACGCCCGGAGTACGCGCGCACTCGGTTGACCTTCGGCGCGCCCACCACCGTCACCCGGTACAGGCTCAGGGGCTGGAACCCCGCGTCCGACAGGTCCGGAAGCGTGGGCAGCTGCGGGAAGAACGTGATGAGGTTCCCCGCCACCTTGAAGTCCCCCGACGCCTGGATGCCGTACCGCGGCGCCAGACGCACCTGGATGGTGTCGTGCCGGATCGTGTCGGGGTCCACGAACTCGCTCATCTCGATGGTGAACGGACGGTTCAGCGACACCCCGTCCAGACCCTCCAGGTCCATGTCCACCACCAGCAGCGAGTTGGCCCCCACGTCGGGATCCGAACCCCCGCCACCGCCCCCGCCTCCACCGCAACCCGCCGCCAGCAGCGCCGCCGCGGCCGCGGTGAGACCTGCCCTGCCGAGTCCGGTAAGGGTGTTCATGCGCATGCCTCCATCTCCTTGACCGGCGGGACACTCCCGCCGCGTGGAGGCGGCCCCGCCGGCGCCTCCCGCCTGTCGTCTCGCCCGGGACGCCCCGGGGTCCGGAGGGACCCCGTCCGCACGCCCGTCGGCGGGGCCGATGATACCCCCGGGGGGGCGGATGGATCACGTCAAAACTCGAGTCCCGGGGGCGGAGTCCAGCAGGAATCGAACGGCCCCCGGGTGCGGAGCACCCGGGGGCCGCGAGGAGTCGTTGGCGACTAGTACTTGGCGCGGATGCGGAGCTGGTCGACGTAGGGGAGGGGGTCGGAGCGGGTCTGACCGTCCTTGAGGGTGAAGGTGATGCGGAGCCTGTAGAACTGGTAGTGCAGGCCGTTGAAGTTCGAGACCACGTTCTGGATGCCCAGGATGGGGTCCTTGATGACGTGCCACTGGCTGGCGCGGTTGAGGTTGGAGGAGATGCCGGTGGAGACGCTGATGGCGGAGATGTCGGCCTTGCTGAAGGCGGAGGTGTCCTCGATGGCCATCTGCATCTCGTACTTGATGGTGCAGCCGGGGTAGTTCTGCTCGACGAAGTCCTGCGGGAGGAAGGGCTGGATCTCGGGGTCGAAGACGCCCAGGTTGAACCAGGTGGAGACGAAGATGGACGGGGCGTCGGAGGCGGTGCCCGTGGGGTTGAAGGTGCCGATGTAGTGGTCGGGGACGAGGGTCGCGGTGGCGATGCCCGTGATGGAGCCGTTGGCGTCCTCGAGCTGGATGTAGCCGCCGCCGCCGTTGCCGCCGCGGCCGTTCCAGGCGTAGGTCGAGTTGCTGGCGCCGCCGATGCCCCCGGAGGTGTCCAGGGTGCCGCCGGCGACGTCGAGGTTGAGGTTGGCGTACAGGGCGAGGGTGCCGCCGCCGCCGCCGCCACCGGCCGCACCGGCGTAGTACAGCGCGCTGGTGTTGCCCGTGCCGCCGTCACCGCCCCTGGAGCGGAGCGTGCCCTTGATGGTGATGTTCTGGGCGCCCTTGATGAGGAGGGCACCGCCGCCGCCGCCGCCGGAAGCCGCCGTGTTGCGCCAGTTGGTGCTGCTGGGGTAGTAGTGGGAGTTGCCGCCCGCGCCGCCACCACCGGCGGTCACAGCGGCGGTGCCGAACGCCTTGCCGTCGCTGGTGGCACCGGAGGTCGGCTGGATGCCGCCCGCCGCGCCGCCCGCCCCGCCGGCCCCGTTCCAGGAGGCGTAGGAGGGGTAGGCGCCGTTGGCGCCGTTCTGACCGGCGTACTGGTGACCGCCGCCGCCGCCGCCGCCGCCGAAGCCGTACACCGTCGAGGCCGGCTCGACGCCGCCCTTGCCGCCCTTGCCGCCGCCGTTGGGACCGTCCTCACCGGCGTCGCCGGTGGAGTTCGCCCAGGTGGAGCCCTGGTACGGCGCGCCGCCCTTGCCGGAGCCGGGACCGCCGGCGCCGCCGGGGGTGTTGTCCAGGGTCGAGTCCTGGTAGTCGTTCTCCGCGGCGCCGCCCGCCTTGCCGTCCGCGTTCAGCGTGCCGTCCACGGTGACCGCCTTCAGCGCCAGCAGCGTCCCCGGCAGCGTCCCCGTCACCGTCACCGTCACGGCGGCGGGAATGTTCAGCCGCTGGAAGTTGAAGATGCCGCCCGCGGCCGACGGAGAGTTGGTGGACAGCGTCGTGTTCGCCGAGGGAGAGAAGTCCCCCAGCGTGCCGTTGCCGCCGGCGGCGGTGAACTGCGCCGCCACCGCGCCCGGCACCGCGTCATTGAACGAGGCCGTGGTGGCGTTCGTGTCCACGCCCACCTCGCCGTTCTGGTCCTTGTCCGTGCCGTCGAACTTCAGCGTCGCCGCCACGTCCTTCGTGGGCTCGTCCCGCGTCGTGAAGATGAGGAACGTCCGGGGGTCGATCTCCTCCGGATGCGCCAGCGCGAAGGCCGTCAGCGCCGTGTCCAGGCCACCCTCCGCCAGCACCCGCAACTCGGTCCGCTTGGAGTTGTCCGCCACGTCGTAGGAGCCCGAGAGGTCCGTCACACGGTTCTCCACCCGCAGCACGTAGCGCGCCTGGTCCGCCAGCGGGAACGTCGGCACGAACACCAGCTTCACCCCGTCGAAGGACTGCTGCACCACCGGGGTCCCCTGGATGGGGCGGCTCTGCGCCACGCCCAGCCGCTCGATCATCGTCAGCGTGATGTTGGTCGTCGTGACCGTCTCGGGACGCAGCGGGACCCGGTTGAACACCAGGCCCAGTTCCGCGTCCGTGGGCACGTTCACCGCGCCCCCGGGAGCCGTCCAGGGCGACTTCGGCAGCACGTCCGGCGGGTTGGTGAACTGCACCACCGGCGGCGGCGGGTCCTTGTAGGTGTCCGTCGTGAACAGGTCCAGGCTCGTCGCCGCCGCCGTCGCGAAGGAACCCACGAACGACTTCAGCAGCGGACGCCCGGAGTACGCGCGCACTCGGTTGACCTTCGGCGCGCCCACCACCGTCACCCGGTACAGGCTCAGGGGCTGGAACCCCGCGTCCGACAGGTCCGGAAGCGTGGGCAGCTGCGGGAAGAACGTGATGAGGTTCCCCGCCACCTTGAAGTCCCCCGACGCCTGGATGCCGTACCGCGGCGCCAGACGCACCTGGATGGTGTCGTGCCGGATCGTGTCGGGGTCCACGAACTCGCTCATCTCGATGGTGAACGGACGGTTCAGCGACACCCCGTCCAGACCCTCCAGGTCCATGTCCACCACCAGCAGCGAGTTGGCCCCCACGTCGGGATCCGAACCCCCGCCACCGCCCCCGCCTCCACCGCAACCCGCCGCCAGCAGCGCCGCCGCGGCGGAGCCCAGAAGGGCGCGCGACCAGCGGCCCACCGGCCCTCTCTCGTTGCTCATCTCTTGACGCTCCTTCGCGGGGGTCCCGCGAACGGCCCCACCGCCCGCGCGGCGGGGCAAACCATCGGATTCAGTTCCAGGGTCTCCGGGGATGTTGCGCCCGGATACGCCACCTTTCGAGCAATGCCCGTGCCGGTGGCGGTGCCTCGGGGGCAGCACTTAAGCCGTTCATGGTCATTGACTTGAGTGAGAGCGGGCCGGGCCGCCGCGAGTCCCTGTGCGATTCCGCACGGCGCCCCGTGCGCGCCCCTCGGAGGGGCCGTGGGCGAGACGACTCCGCCCACGGCCCCGGAAACGGTGCCCGGTGACCGGTGACCGGCGGGGCCGCGAGACGCGGGTCCAGCGGGTGGCTTCGCGTGGCCCCATCGCCAACACCCCTCCGCCGCCCCCTTCACGCTGGAACGACTGACGGGGCCCGGTCCGCCAGGCAGAAGGTCTGGTCCCCCCGGGGGGCGTCCATGGTCTCCCCCCGGTTCCGCTGCCGGTTCTCCTCCGCCAGGCGGCGGGCAAGGTCCTGGATCTCCGCTTCGCCCGCCCCCGACCGCCCCCCCCCATCGCGGAGGACCCGGATGAGCCCCTGCAGGGCCCGTCGGCAGTGGGGGTTCAACTCCAGGGCCGCCCGCAGCCACCGCTCCGCCTCCACGGGGTTCCCCAGCAGACGCGCCGCCTCGCCGCGGCAGACGCTGTACTCGTCCGTGGGGGGGCCCCTCCGATCCGCGGGGAGGGAGCCGCGACCGAGGTTGTTGTAGATCTCGGCGTGGGCCAGGGCCGCCGCCGGATCCGGGGTGTCCCTTCCGGGGTGGAGGAGGATGTACGCGATCTTCAGGTGGGGCCGGGGGTCGCGGGGGTCCATGCGGCTGGCGTGGCGGTAGTACTCCAGGGCCTCGTCGTACTTCTCCTGCCGGTGGGCCACCACCGCGCGGTGGTAGGCGTGGCGGGGGTCCCCGGGGTCCTCCCGCAGCAGGCGGTCCAGCGTCGCCTCGGCGTCGACGTACTGGTTCATCTCCATCTGCGCCGCTGCCAGGTGGGTCAGGACGTAGACCTCCAGCCGGGAGCCCTCCCGGGGCACCTCGGGGCCGCGCACCGCCTCCGCGGCCAGCGCGGCGGCGGCGCGGAAGTCCGCCACGGCGAGATCCTCGCGGCCGGAGCGGGCGTCCAGGTGGGCCCGGCCGCGGGCCAGCAGTCCGAACAGGCGCAACTGGAACATCTGCCAGGGTTGCAGTCCCGTCGCCCCGTCCAGCAGACGGAGGCCCGTGTCGAGGCTCGCGACCGCCTTCGCCGCGTTGCCCAGCCGCTCCTGCGCCATGCCGTCCACGATCCAGAGACCGAAGAACTCCGGGCTCAGGGTCGCAGCGTCCTGGAGGGCCGCCTCCAGCCGATCGAGGTACGGCCCCCGGTCCGGCCCCGTGGGCGGCTCCTCCCGCGCGAGGCAGAACGCGAGGGAGAAGGAGGCCGTGAACCGGGCGTCCTCCCAGGCGGCGTCGGAGGCGAGGCCCGGCGGCCGGTCGGGGCCGCGAAGGGCCTCCGCGATGTCGGAGTAGTCGGAGACGGCGTTCCCGAGGTAGCGGGGGCTCATGGTGACCCCGTGGAGCGCCAGGTTCCGCTCCGCGCGGGCGAGCCGCACCCGGATGGCGTCCCCGTCCCGCGGCGGGCCCGCGGCCGCGAGGAGCCGTTCCGCCTCCACCGCTCCGGGGTGGGAGGGGTGCTCCCGGACGAAGCGGGCGGCCTCCGTGCGGGCCTCCTCCGTCCGGCCCAGGGTGAGGAGCGCCCGCCAGAGGCGATCCCGCGCGTCCGGCAGCCCCGGTTCCAGGACCAGCGCCTTCCTGTACGCCCGCACCGCCTCCTCGTGCCCCTCGACGGTCTCGCGGGCCTCCCAGAACTCGAGCGCGATCTGGAAGTGGAGGTTCGCGCTGCCGCCGCGGCCCTGCAGCAGGCGGTCCCAGACCGGCCCCGCCGCCTCGAAGTCTCCCCAGCGTCCCAGCCACCCGGCGTAGCGGACTACGCGGTCGGGATCCACCGTGCCGTCGGGCGCCGGCCGCAGGAGGGCCTCCGCGTCGGGGCGCTCCGCTTCCCGGAGCGCGTCCAGCCGCGCCAGTTCCACCGCCGCGTCGGAGTTGCGCGGATCCAGCCGCAGCCCCGTCAGGAGCATGCGACGGGCGCGGCCCCGGCCGGCCCCCTCCTCGCGCAGGCGCAGCAGAGCCAGGCGGAGGTGGACGTCCCCCCATGCGCGGAGCAGCGTGCCGTCGGACGGGGCATCGCCCAGCGCCCGGTGGAGCGCCGTCACCGCATCCGGGCCCCGGCCCGTCTCCGCGAGGGCCCTCGCGAAGGTGGCGACGAAGGCGCTCCGCCCCGGTCGGAGGCCCGTGGCCCGCGTGGCGGCTTCGACGGCCTCGGTGAAGCGGCCCGTCGCGAGGAGCGCGCGGGCGAAGGCGTCCAGCACGTCGGCATCGGCGGGGAGCCCGGCGGCACCCTCCGCCAGCGCCGCCGAGGCGGCGACCGCGTCCCCCGTGGCGAGGAGCGCCTCCCCGCGGGCCGCCGCGACGACGGGCGAGCCGGGAGTGATGAGAAGCGCCGCGTCGGCGGCGGCGATGGCCGCCTCCAGGGAGTCCGACGCCGCCGGCGGGCCGTCGGCGCGGCGCGCGATGGACGTCACGGCGAGCGCCACCCGCTCCGTGGCCGCCCGCCGCGCCTCCGGCCGCGCCATGGTGGCGCCTCCCCCGGACCGCACGACTGCGGTGAAGCGGCGGAGCGCCGGCTCCGGCGCGCCGTCCCCCTCGGGAGGCAGGGACGCGACCGCCCGGCCCGCCCACGCCAGCGGGGAGGCGGGGGACACCTCCACGGCCCGCGCCCAGAACTCCGCCGGTGAGGTCCACGCGCGGACCCGACCTTCCGCCACGAGGAACGACCCGGTGAGCGCCGCCAGCACGGCGGCCACGGCGGCAACCCGGACCGCGGACCCCGCGCGGGGTCCGGCGCCCGAAATGGCGGCCACCAGGGCTCCCAGACCGACCGCCGCGGTGATGCCCTGCGTGGGCGCCGGCTCGAGCGCCGCGCAGGACGTGCCCCCGCCCACCAGGGACGGCAGCCACGCCAGGCCGGCGGCGCCACCGGCGGCGAGGAGTCGCGTCGTCGGAGCGGCGGAGCGGCGCACCGCGAGGAGGAGCAGCGGGGCGGCCGGCAGGGCCAGCGCCGCGGGCCAGGCGGCCGCCGGCGCGCCGACGGCGTCGACGAGTCCCGGGAACACGGCGAGGCCGGCGGCGGCGGCGGTCCCCGCGCCGAGGCCGCCGTGGCGGCTTCCGGCGATCCAGACCAGGACGACTCCGGCCCATGCGACGCCGGCCATCCCCCACCGCTGCCACGCCTCCACGGGATCCGGCGCGGGGCCGGCCGCGGGGGAGGCCAGGAGCGGGGCGAAGTGGACGAACAGAAACGCCGCGGCACAGAGCGCCGCCACGAGGATCCGGACGGGGGACATGGGGAGCGGAGCCAGCGTACCCGCGCCCGGCCCGGCGGGGGTCGGAAACCGTCCATCGGTGCGCGGACCGCGCGCGGGGCGCCCTTCTGTCGGGCGCCGCGGAGGGGGCCCGCATAGGATCCCCCCGTGCCAGCCGCCCGCGCCACCGGCAGGAGGATCCGCCCGCGCCCGCGCGCGGTGTCCCCGCCCCGCCCGTCGCCTCCCGGTGGAGCGTGACTTCCCGCCCGGCGGTCCCGGCGTGGGTGTTGCCGGTGCTGCTCGCGGTGCTCACCGTGGCGGTGCACGGGGAGACGCTGCGGGGCGAGTTCCTGTTCGACGACGTCCGGTTCGTGCGCGACAACCCCGCCCTCGAGCGCATCGGGGATCCGCTCCGGTTCTTCACGGACCCGGGAACCGCGGACCCCACGAACACCCCCGACATCTACCGCCCCCTCCGGACCCTCCACTTCGCCGTCGACCGGGCGCTCTTCGGCGGGAATCCGTTCCCCTACCACCTCCAGTCCCTGCTCCTGCACGCGGCCAACGTCCTGCTGCTTTTCGCCCTGCTCCGCCGGCTGGGGGCGACGGCGGCGGCGGCGGGCGCCGCGGCGGCGGTCTTCGCCGTGCATCCCGCCCAGGTGGAGGCGGTGGCGTGGATCTCCGCGCGCGCCGACCTCATGGGGGGGATGTTCACGCTGCTCGGACTCCTGGCGTGGCTCCGCGCGCGGCCCCCCGATCGCTGGTACGCCGCGGCGGTGGTCCTGGGCCTGCTGGCGGCGCTCTCCCGCGAGGCCGCGGTGGTGTTCCCCGCGCTCCTCGTGGTGGTGGACCTCGTCCGTCCCGACGGCGGTGGCTGGGCCTGGGTCCGGGGGAGGATCCGGCTCTACGCGCTCCCCGCGGCGACGGCGGTGGCCTACGCGCTCCTCGCCCGTCACCTGCTGGAGCAGAAGCGGGGGCTTCCGCTGGGGCACCTGCTGGGCTGGTGGGGAGGGTCCTACGGCGCCAACCTGGCCACCGCCGCGCGGGCCGCCGCCTACTCGACCCTGCACGCGCTCCTGCCGCTCCGTCCGTCCCTGGACTGGTACCTGACTCCGTCCACCTCGCCGTGGGACCTCCCCGCGCTGGCCTGGGGCGTCGCGATCCTGGTGCCCGTGTCGCTCGCCGCCACCCGCCTCGCGGTCCCCACCGGGGACCGGCGCCTCGCGGGGGGAGTGCTGCTGGCGGTCCTGGCCGGTGCGCTCACCTCCCACGTGCTGTTCCCCGTGGGGATCCCCACCGCGGAGCGCTTCCTGTACCTCCCGCTGGCGGGCCTCGCGCTGGCCGCGACCCCCGGGCTGGAGCGGCTGCTGGCCGTCCGGTTCCGCACGACGGTGGCCCTGGGGACCCTCGCCGTGGTGGCCATGGGCGTCTCGTCACGGGACCGCGGGGCCGTGTGGAGGGACGAGGAGACGCTCTGGCGGCTGGGGCCGTCGGGCGTCTACAGCCCGCGGGCGGTCCGCGCCTTCGCCGGAGGCGATCTCCGCCGGGCCGCCGACGCGCTGGACCGCGCCCTGGCGCTGGAGCGCTCCGGGCGGGAGGCGGAGGGGCGGGCGCTGCTGGAGGAGGCGCGGGGCCGGATCGAGGGCACGCTGCCGGCGTTGCGCTCGCTCAACGACTTCTGGGAGAGGAGCATCGGCGTGCGGCACGCGGCCCCGGCGGAGGCCCGGGCGCGGCGCCTCCTCTCCACGGCGCTCCTCCGGTCCGGGGACGGGGCGGGGGCGCTGCGGGAGGCCCGCGAGGCCCATCGCCTCGATCCCCGATCCCCCGCCGTGCTGGCGGCCCTCGCGGTGGCGCTCCATCGCGCGGGATTCACCGGAGAGGCGGGGCGCCGCATGGAGGAGGCGCTGGCGTCGCCGGGGGGGGAGGTGGACCCCGAGAGCGGTGCCGCGATCCTCAACGGCGCCGCGGAGGAGCGCCTGCGCCGGGGGTGGATCGCTCCGGCGCTCCGCGCGCTCCGCGCCTCCGCCCGGCTCATCCCGGATGGGACCCGGAACGGAGCCGCGGTCCGCATCCCCGAACTGGAGGCGGGAGTGGCGGGGGCCCGCGCCGCTCTCCAGGCGGCGACGGCGGCGCCGGGGGCGGACGACGCGGCCTGGGCGCGCCTCATCGTGTTCGAGGGCACCGCCGGCGGCGGCGTGGCCGCTGCGCGCGATCTCTTCCTCCGACGGTTCGGCGGCGCCCCGGAACTTCCGTTCCTGCGCACCCTGTGGGCGCTCTCCACGATGGAGGCGGACGATCGCCAGGCCGGGTGGCTCGCGGCGGAGGCCTGGCACGGCGACACGCTGGCGCGGCACCCCGGCGATGCGGGGGCGCGGCTGGGACTGGCGCGCTGCGCGGAGGCGCTGGGCCGTCGGGACGAGGCGAGGGGCCGGTTCCGCGCGCTGGTCGAGGATCCCGCCACGCCGGCGGACGCCCGGACGGAGGCCTCGGAGGGCCTCCAGCGGACCTCGCCCTGACGGCCGCCCCGGGCCGGATCCCCTCCCGCCCCCGGGCGGGGGGGCCGTAGGATGCGCCGCTCGCCCCGGCCCCCCCCAGCCATCCCCTTGAGCCCCCCCCGAGCCCCGTTCCGGTACGTCGAGACGCCCGAGGACCTCGCCGCCCTCGGTGAGGCGCTCCACGGCGTGCCCTGCATCGGCCTCGACACCGAGTCCGATTCCATGCACTCGTACTTCGAGAAGGTCTGCCTCATCCAGGTGGTCCTGCCCGACGACCGGATCTTCGTCGTCGACACGATCCGGCTGCGCGACGTCTCCCCGTTGCGGGAAGCGCTGGAGGACCGGAACGTGCGGAAGGTGCTGCACGGCGCCGACTACGACATCGTCTGCCTGAAGCGCGACTTCCGGATCTCGCTCCGGGGGACCTTCTGCACGATGACCGCCGCGCTCTTCCTCGGGCTCGAGAAGATCGGTCTCGGCGACCTGGTGCGGACCCACTTCTCCGTCGACCTCCCCAAGGCCTTCACCAAGTCCGACTGGTCCTCCCGTCCGCTCTCCGACGGCCAGATGGAGTACCTGGTGCAGGACGTCCAGTTCCTCCTCCCGCTGGCGAGGAACCTGGAGGACCGCCTCCGCGAGACCGAACTGCAGGAGGAAGTGGGACTGGAGTTCGAGCGCCTCGAGGAGCGCAGCCCCGCCGCGCGGGAGTTCGATCCCTGGGGCTTTCTCCGCGTGCGCGGTGCGCGGGACCTGCCGGAGCGGGGCCGCGCGATCCTCCGCGAACTCGTCGCCCTCCGCGAGGAGCGGGCACGGGAGGTGGACCGGCCGACGTTCAAGGTCCTCGCCAACGACACGCTCATCCGCATCGCGCAGGCGCGCCCCGACAGCGGCGGTCGACTCCGAGCCGTGAAGGGAGTGACGCCCTACATCCTCCGCCGCTACGGGGACGACCTCGTGGCGGCGGTGCGCCGCGGCCTGGAGTCGCCGGAAGGTGTCCCCGATCGCCCGCCTCCGCCGACCGTCGATGGCGATTCCCCCGGCCGCATGGGCTTCGCCGCGCAGAAGCGGCTGGGGAGGCTGAAGGACTGGCGCAAGGCGACGTCGGAGAACGCCGGCCGGACGCCCGTCGCGATCCTGCCCAACCACGTGATGTTCGATCTGGCGCGGACGCCGCCCGGCGACGCCGCGGCCCTGGCCGCCCACCCGGGCCTCGGGACCCACCGGGCGGCCCTCTACGGGCAGGCGATCCTCGAGATCCTCCACGGTCGGCCGAAGCGCTGAGCCGGCTCGCCCCGCTCCTCAGGGCCGCGGGAGGAACGGATCCTCCAGGACCACGGCGCGGCAGGGCGGGCAGAGGTCGAGACGGCGCTCCGCGTGGATCTCCCGTTCCAGGGAGGCCGCATCGCGGCCCTCCATGGCGCGGACGAGGCGGCGCATCTCCGCCCCGGGATCGGCGCGGAGATCCTCCCGCGTCAACTCCGGGGGGTCCCACGCGGCCGTGACCGTCAGCCGGAGCACGTAGCGGACCTCCTCGTCCACGAGGAGGGACTTCCCGCAGCGATCGCAGGAGAGCCCGTGCATGGGCCGCCAGTATCCCCGGGCGGGGTGCGATTCCATGGCGGACTCCGGACGACGTGGCACAACGGTTCCATGCCCTCGCCCCCGCCGGAACGGCGCCGTCGGCGCTCTTCGTCGTGGCTCGCGTGGCTCGGGCTGATTGCGCTGGCGGCGTTCCTGTTCCGTCTCATCGGCCCCGGCGGGGAATCGCTGCGGCGGCGGATTGGCGGGAGTCCCGCGGGGACCGGCGTGGACGACGTCGCCGGGCGGCCCCCGGGCGCGGAGGATGGCGCCCCCGCGGGTCCGCCGTCCGCTCCGACCACGGCCGCCGACGACGCCACGGGCCGGGTCCGGTTCCCCGACGGATCCCCGGCGGCGGGCGCCTCCGTGGAGGCGAGGTTCCTACTCCCCGCGGGCACGGAGGTCTCGCTGCGGTCGGAGCCCAGCGGCGCCGATGGCGCGTTCCGCGTGGCGGGGGCGCCCGCCGGGTGGTCGGAGGTCCGGTTCGAGGTGCGGCTGGGGCCTCTCCGCGGGGAGGCGCGCGTCACGCCCGCCGCCGGGATTGGCGCCGGGAGCGGTGTCCGGGTCGACCTTCTCGTCTCCGATCGGTTCGACGTGGGTGGCATCGTGGTGAGCAGCGAAGAGGGGAGGCCGCTCCCGGGGATCTCCGTTCACGTGGGGGAACGGCGAGCCGTCTCCGACGGGGCGGGGCGGTTCCTTCTCGCGGGACTGGAGCGCACGCTCCTCGCCGGGCCGCTCCCCCCGCTCCTCGCGAAGGGCGAGGGCCGGAAGTCCCTGTCCCGCGCGCTGGACCCGGCGGCGCCCATGGACGATCTCCTGCTCTCGCTGGAGGCCGTCGCGGCGGAGGCGGCGCTCGGTGAGGGAGGAGCGCGCTGATGCGGGGGCGCGGGTCCGGCGGCGTGGCCGCGTGCGTGACGTCCGCGTTGATCCTCTTCGCGACCACCGTCGCGCGGGCGGCGCCGGATCGCGTGGAGTTCCACAACGGGAGTTCCCTCGAGGGGGAGGTCGTCTCGGAGTCCGACTCCGAGGTCGCCCTGCGCTCCGACGGCGGCATCGTCACCTTCCCGCGGAGCCTCGTCGCCCGCATCGTCCGGGGGGAGCCGGCATCCGCCGGCCACGACGGCGTCGGGGGCGCGAAGGTCGGGGGGGCGACGGCGACTCCCCCGGCGGAGGGGGTCCTCGCGGTGCCGGAGGAGTGGCAGATCCTCTGGTCCGGCGAACGCCGCGTCGGTTGGCGCCGCTGCCTTCGCCGGGACGACGCGGCGGCGGTGGTGCTCGAGGAGGAGACCGCGTTCCTCTCCCCCGAGGGCGCCGTCGAGGTGAGGACCCGGGTGCTCGAGGAGGCATCGCTGGATCTGCGGCCGCGCCGGTTCACCTATCGGGAGGACGCGGGCACGGGATTCACCGAAGTGCGCGGGCGCGTCGAGGGGAGCGAACTCGTCCTCGAGGAGACCGTGGACGGGAAGGAGCGCGTGCGCCGGCTCGCGACGCCTCCCGGGTTCCGGCTGCCCTTCGCGGCGCGCGCGTTCGTCCTCCGCGAGGGCGAGTCCCTGCCGGGAGGCTGGAAGGGCACCGTGTACGACCCGCGCGCGGGCCGCTTCGAGGAGCAGACGCTGCGGATCATCGGGCGCGAGCGGGTTCCGTGGGAAGGCGCCGTCGTGGATGTCGTCGTGCTGCTGCGCACGCGCGACGGGCTCCGCGAGGAGGAGCGCGTGGCGCGCCGCGGCACCGTCCTCACGGCGGAACTCAACGGTCCCTCGCTCACCGCGGTGGGGACGTCCCGCGAGCGGGCGGAGGCCGTGGGCGCGGGCAAGGCGCTGGATCCCAGCGCCGATGAACTGCGCGCCCGCACCACCTACGTCTCCGAGGCGGACGGCTTCCGGCTCCGCAAGCCCGGCATCGCGTGGGAGTTCGAGGAGGGGCGGCAGGGGAGCAATCCCCGGGTGCGCATCCGGGACGTCGGGGGCCTCGTGTTCGTGGAGGTGAGCGTGGAGGCGGCGGACGCGGACCGCAGCCTCGCGGCGGCGGCGGCGGCGCTGGAGGGCCGCTTCCGCGCCGGGTCCGCCGAGTTCTCCCGGCTCGAGGACGGCTTCGACCGCTTCGCCGGCGAGCCCGCCTACCGGCTCCTCTGCGACGCGCGCGTGAAGGGGGACCGCGTGCGCACGCTGGCCAGGGTCGTCCTCCGCGGCGGCAAGGTCTGGACGCTCACGGGGTCATGCCCCGTCTCCGCCTGGGAGGAGGTGCGCCCGCACCTGGAGCGGATCCTCGACGGCTTCGAGTGGATCTAGTGTCCCGAGTCGGAAGTCCATTCGCTCCGACCGGCGTCCCCGCGTCGATGACCCGACGGGGAGTCGGTGCTGTTCGCCTGTCCGGCCAACGCGGGATCGGCGTACGGACTTCTGGTTCAGGACGGTAGCGCGCCCTCCCGCCGTCCTCCACGGAGGTTCCCCTGGCCCGCATCGTGATGGTCCTGACGAACCCCTACACGCACGACGCGCGCGTGGAGCGGGAGGCGGGGACCCTGGCGGCGGCGGGGCACGAGGTGATCCTCCATTGCCTGGCCCGGGAGGGACTCGCGCGCGAGGAGGTGCGCGCGGGTGTGAGCGTCGTCCGCCACGACGAGCCCGCGTGGCACCGTTGGACCGGTCCCCGGAGGCTGGTCCCGCTGCTGCGCTGGTACGGGCGGTACGGCGCGCTGGCGGCGGCGGCGGCGGCGGATCGGCCCGACGTCCTCCACGGGCACGACCTGGAGACGCTCCTCCCGGTGGCCGTCGCGGCGCGGCGGCTCGGCGTTCCGCACGTGCACGACGACCACGAACTGGGGCTGGAGAAGCTGGGGCAGGGCACGGCGGAGTGGCTGCGCGGTCCCCGTCGCTGGGCCAGCGATCTCGTCACCGCCCACCTGCGCCGCCGCGGTGCCCGCCTCGAGGCCCGGTGGATTCCGCGCGCCGCGGGGCTCATCACGGCCTGCCCGCTGTACGCATCGGTCCTGGAGGAGCGCTACGGAGTCCCCCCGGTGGTCCTCCTGAACACTCCCGCGCGCTCCCCGCTCCCCGCGGACCCGCGACTCCGCGAGCGGGCGGGCCTGTCGCCGGACGTCCGCATCGCGCTCTACCAGGGTGGCATCACGCCGGCGGGCGGGGCGGAGGCCTGCATCGAGGCGGCGGCGCGGTTCCCGGAGGGATGGGCGCTGGTGTTCCTGGGGGTCACGTGGATGCGTCCGCGACTGGAGTCCCTCGCGCGGACGCTGCGGGTCGAGGGGCGCGTCCGGTTCCTGGATCCGGTGCCGCCGGCGGTGCTGCCGGGGTTCACCCGGGCCGCCGACATCGGCCTCGCGCCCATCCGGCCCCTCAACCGGGGGCAGGCGTACTCCCTCGCGAACAAGCTGTTCGAGTACCTGCACGCGGGCATTCCCATCGTGTCCTCCGACATCCCCGGGCAGGCCGCCCTGGTGCGGGAGAATGACGCCGGCGTCGTGCTGGAGCGGGTCGACGCCGCCCATGTCGCGGAGGCCGTGACGCGACTGGCGGCGGTTCCCGAACCGCAGCGGGCGGAGCGGTCCCGGCGCCTCCGTGCGCTGGCGGAGGAGAGGTACTGCTGGGAGGTGGAGTCGGGGAAACTGCGGGCGCTGTATGGGCGCGTGCTGGGGGCGGCGTCGGGGCGGGGCCCCGCGGGGGTACCATCCCGTCCCGCGGCGGCACGGCCCGCGGGGAGGGAAGGGTCGCGTGGAGGGACGGATGGCGGACAGCGCACAGCCGGCGACCCCGTGTCCTGACCCCCCGTCCCCGGTGGCTTCCTCCCCGCGGGGCAGCGCCCGTGCCCTTCGCGTGTGGGCGGCGGCGGTCGGCATCCCCGCCGCCGTCCTGCTGGCGGACCTCCTCCGATGCTGGGGGAATCCGGGCGTCCGGTATGGCCGGTTGGAGCAGGTGGCCCTGCTCGTCCTCTCCTTCGCGGTCATCGTGGCGGCGCCCATCGCGGCCCGGCCGCGGCCGACCTCCGGGGTCGCCCGCCGGTTGCTGCTTGCGCTGTCCGCTGGCGGCGTGGCGCTCCTGGGATCGGAGGCCGTCCTCGCCGCCGTCTCGCCACGGCCCACGGACCGCGGGTTCGCCGCCAAGCCGTTCATGCGGCGCATCACGCATCCGTCGGTTCACCTCCCGGGAATCCAGGGTGACTCCCTCTACACCACGAACTCCGTTGGACTCCGCGGGCCCGAGTGGGGGGACGACGACGACGTGAGGATCCTGGTGGTGGGGGGGAGTACCGCGGAGTGCCTCTACCTGGACGACGCGGAGGCGTGGCCGGCGCTCCTCCAGGTCTCGCTGGCCACGGAGAGCGGCCGAAGGGTGAGCGTGGGCAACGCGGGCCAGCCCGGGAGGAACTCGTGGGACCACCTCGTCCTCGTGGAGGGCATACCGGAGGCCGGCGCCTGCGACCTCGTGATCGTCCTGTGCGGATGGAACGACGTCTGCCAGGTCCTTGGGGGCTCCTGGGCTTCCGTCGAGTCCCTGGCGCGCGAGCGGGCGGTGCTCTCCTACCGCGTCCCCGCGGGCTCCCCGCTATTGCACCGCAGCGCGATCTTCTTCCGCCTCCGCCAGGCCATGAGCGCGTTGAAGGCGTACACGAGCGCCGATCGCATCGCCATCCAGGACGATGACGGAGCGTGGGTCGCCGCGCGGAGGAAGGCGAGACTTGCCTATCCCTTGCGCGATCGCCCCGTCGACTGGGTAGCCGCGCGCCGCGCCTACGGAGGGGTCCTGGAGCGCATCGTCGCCTCCATCCGTCGCCGCGGCGCGGTGCCGGTCCTGCTGACGCAACCGACGCTCATCTCCGAGAGGATGACCCCCGAGCAGGAGGGCCTCCTCTACATGGGGGCGCTGGGTTGGGAGGGCTTCACGCTGCCGCCGGAATCGTTCCTGCGAGGGCTCAGGGCGCTCAACGCGGAGATGGTGGACGTGGCGGGCAGGATGGGAGTGGAGTGCATCCGACTGGACCTGGCCGTGCCCAGCGACGAGACGGCGTTCTACGACGATTGTCACTTCAACGAGGGGGGCGCGCGGGCGGTGGCCGCGGCGGTGTCCGGGAAGGTGCTGCCTCTGGTGAAGGCGGTCCCGCCGGGAGGCTATCGGCGGGGGACCGGGGCCGTCCCGCCGCGATGAAAGGGGGTCGGCACGCCCCTCGGGAATCGCACGGGCCCGGCTCCACGAGGGAGACCGGGCCCGGTTGCCGGAGGCGTGGGCGCGCCTCCGGCGGTTGGCCGGGGTGTGGGGCACCCGCGGCCAGGAAGGGGGTGCCGGAGGGCGGAAACCGCCCCCCGGCGGGGGAAACCAAGCACTTGAGAGATAAGGGCATTGAAGGAAGGAAGACGTGGGTCAAGCGCCTGGCACCTTTGTCCTTGCGACGCCCCCCGTGGGCCCCCCATCGGGGATGCCCTCGGCGGGGCGTCGTTGGTGTTCGTTCGGTTTCAGAGAGCCCGGTTCCGGGGTCTTGCCCCCGTCACCGCAGTCACCCCCTTAGACGCAAGGTGCGCGCCAACGTCCCCGGAAAAACTGCTGACCGAGGTATGTTGTTGTAACATGTTGCTGTAAATTGCTTTACGCATTCAGATCCGACCCAGACCGGTGGCCGGATCCGCGTGGGAGGTCCCCCGGTGTGCTCAATCCGGGACACCCCCCGGGAACACCCCTTATCAGCGCGCCGCGGATGTTGACAGTGGCGACCGGCGGGGCACCCTCCGTGGGCTCCATGGGGGGGCCCGCCGCGGACGGCGAATGGGGCCCAATCTTCACTCCCGCTTGACAGCACCCGCTTGATCCCCCTGGGGCGGGCCGGGGGCTCGCGTGGGACAGGTGCGGATCGTCAGCGCGGCGATTCCGGCTTTCCCAGGTACCCGAGAGCCTCGAGGGCCTGCCGTGCCGCGGGGTCCAGGGTTGCCCCCTCTCCCTCCAGCGGGCGGAGGCCGAGGGCGTCCGCGATGCGCGCCCGGAGGCGGGCGACCGCTTCGTCCGTGCCCTGACCGGGATCCAGGGGACTCGCCTCCGCGGGGTCCCCGGCGAGGTCGTAGACCCACTCCCGACGGAGGTCGTCCCGTACGGCGAGGACGAGTTTCCGGGGGCCCTGGAGCGCCGAGTACAGGCGGGTGGGCGAGGAGATGCGGCGGCAGTAACCCCACGCGGGGCGCCCCGCCCCCTCCTCCCGCTCCCCCCGAAGCAGCGGCAGGAGGCTCGCCCCGTCGAAGGGCACATCGGTGCCCACCCCCGCCAGATCGAGGACCGTCGGCAGCACGTCCTCGATGCGGACCGCGTCGTCCACGACTCTCGCCCGTCCCACGCCGCCCGGCGCGCGGATCACCAGGGGGATGCGGACGACTTCGTCCAGAAGGCTGTGGCCGTGGGTCCATCCACCGTGCTCGAAGAACTCCTCTCCGTGGTCCGCCAGGAACACCACGATGGTGTTCTCCAGGACTCCGCGCTCCTCCAGCCCCGCCACCAGCGCCCCGAAGGCCGCGTCCGTGGCGCGGACTTCGTCGTCGTAGTTGGCCACCAGGTCCGCCAGGTGATCCGGCGGCAGCGGTTCGCCGGAGTCCAGGGGGACCGTGCCCAGGAACACGGGGACGGGGATCCGTCGGCGGGAGGGTCCATCGCCCCCCGGGGGCGCGTACGGGTGGTGGGGCTCCATCCAGTGCAGGTAGGCGGCCCACGGGGTGTCGCCCAGTCCCTCCGTCCAGCGAAGCAGGCGGTGCGACAGGTCGGCGGCGCCCCGGAGCACCGCCGGCTTCTCCACGCGGTAGGCGTCCACGGCGAAGTCCCGCAGGTCCGCCACGGTCCGCCACAGGGAGGTGCCCCGGATGCCGCCGGCGTCGGGGCCGAGGAACAGCCCGTTGACGCCGCGGTCGAAGCCGAACTCCGGCACCGGCCAGTGGCTGTCCGTGAGCACCGCCGTCCGGTAGCCCGCCCGGTGGAAGAACGAGAGCAGGGGGGGCGCCTCCCGGGGGAGCACGGCATCCACCGTCGTCACGCCGTGGCGCTCCGGGCGGAGCCCCGTGTGGAGCGACGCCACGGAGGGCTTCGTCCATGGGCTGGACGTGCGGGCCTGGCGGAAGGCGGTCCCCTCCGCGGCGAAGGCGTCCAGTGACGGGGTCAGACCCCGTGCGCCGCCGCACGCCCCGACGCGGTCGGCCCGGAGCGAGTCCACGAGCACGACGAGCACGTTGGGAGGGCGCGCGCCCCCGGCCGGCGGCACGACGGCGGGGAGTGCCGAGAGATCCCCCGGCGTCCAGGGGACGACGAGGGACCCGGCGGCCGCGGCCCAGGGGACGAGGGCGAGTACGACCCGGGTGCGCCGCCCCGCCGCGGAACGGTCCTGCCCGCGCCCCGCCGCCCTGCGGGCGTGCAGCAGCAGGAGGGTCGCCAGGAGAGTGACGGCCACGGCGGCCAGCGCCGCGTTGATCGCCAGGGAGTCCGTCGCGTTCCGGCGCGGGAGGAGCCGGCCCGCGAGGAACAGGCTCCCGAACACGAACAGCACGACGTGCGTCGGGCCCGGCACCGGTGCGGCGGCCCGCGCCAGGGCCCGTCGAAGGAGAGCCGCCCCGGCAAGGCCCGCGAACGCACCCAGAAGGGCGTGGGTCGTCACCGCCGCCGCCAGGTCCGGCGGGCTCCAGGGGCGGGCGCCGGAGAGGGCTGCCCGCCCTCCCTCGGCGAGCCCGCACCAGGCAGCCGCCGCCAGCGCCGGGCCGAGCCCGCGCGGGATCGTCGACGCCGTCGCGGAGGTGGCGGGCGAGGCTCCCATGACTCCCATCCTGCCCCGGGGCGCGCGGGATCGCTCCGGATCCTGGGCCCCGCGGCTGGCCGACGGCGTGCCCTGGTCCCGGGTTTAGCGTTGACCGTTCCACGCCCTGGAGGTAAGACAGTCGGCCGGCGGATGGAGTCGGCGGGCCCCGGCGTCGACTGGGCGGCGGGGGCTGGGCGTGTCACTGGCGTGTCCCAAGAAGAGGGGGAACCATGGGTAGCATCGGTCGTAGCACGGGAATCACGGCGGCGGCAGCCGTGATCGCGGGGCTGGGGCTCGCATCCGACGGCGTGGGTGGACCCGCTGCGATGCCGGCCGCCGGCTCGGTCGCCGACTCCGGTTCCCTGCCGGGCCGGGATCCGACCCGGTTGCCCGCCACCCGCCCCCCCGTCCCGTCGGCTCCCCTGCCGCTCTCGTGGGAAGTGAACCGGGGGCAGTCCCATCGCGATGTGCGGTACCTCGCGCGTGCGCGGGGCTACGCGGCGTTCGTCACGGACCGCGATCTGACGTTCGCCTTCGGCTTTCCCGGTTCCGCTCCCGACACCGTCGCCGTGGTCCCGGTCCGCATGCGCCTCGCGGGCAGCGACGGGCCCGGTGCCCTGCGCGCCGACGATCCGCTCCCCGGCGTGACGAACTACCTCCGCGGCCCCGAGGCCACGTGGGTGACCAACGTCCCGTCCTGGCGCTCGGTCCGTCGGGAGGGTGCCTACCCCGGCATCGACATGGTGGTGGGCGGTCGCGGCGACTCCGTCGAGTACTCCTTCGAGCTGGCGCCCGGCGCGGATCCCGCTCGCATCGCCCTCGCCTTCGAGGGGGTCGCACGCACATCCCTCTCCGCTGGCGACCTCGTCCTCTCCACCGGTTCCGGTGATGTCATCCATCGCGCGCCGGAGGCGTTCCAGGAGACGGCGTCCGGACGGCGGGCCGTCGCGGCGCGGTTCTACCTGCGCTCCGACGGCTCCGTCGGGTTCGACCTGGGTCCCTACGATCGCTCGCGGGCCCTCGTGATCGACCCCGTCGTCTCGCCGACGACCTACCACGGCAGCCCCACGCAGATCGACGAGATGCACACGGGCGGCTACGGCAATGCGGGCGACATCTACATGGCGGGCTTCTCCGACGGGTTCGACTACCCCGTGACGGGAAGCGCATTCCAGACCAGCCAGCCCGGGCTTCGCGACGGCGTGATCACGCGCCTGAACGCGACCGCGACGGCGCGCGTCTACTCGACCTACCTCGGGGGCGCCAGCCAGGACCAGGTGGAGGATCTCCACATCGACCGCGCCACCGGGGCCGCGTACCTGACGGGAACGACGTTCTCCACCGACTTCCCGGGCACGGGGACGGGTTTCGCCACCGCGAAGCCGTCGGGCAGCACCGCCGACTCCGACGCGTTCCTGACGGTGCTGAACGCGGCGGGCAGCGCCGTCCTCTACGGCACGTACATCGGGGGCAACCTCGCGGAGCAGGGGAACGGCGTGTACGCCAACTCGCTCGGCATCGCCGTGGTGGGCGGCAGCAGGGGGCCCGCGGGGACCAACGTCCCGGCCTTCCCGTTCACCGCGTCCCCCTTCGGTACCGAGGATACGACCAGCGCGGACGGATTCGTGATCACCATCGACACCAACGTCTCGGGCGGCAGCTCCCAGCTGGACGCGGCACCCGTTCGCGACGCCGGGAACGGCGATCAGTCGGTGCGCGCCGTCCACATCGATGAACTCAACGTGGTCACCGTGTGTGGTTCCACCACGGCGGCCATGACGGGCGTGAACAACGTGAACGCCTACGTCGCCTCCTTCGACGGCATCGTGGTCCGGTTCTCGGACGAGACCCTCGCGACGGTCACGTTCTCCGACCATGTGGGCGGCAATGCCATCGACGAGTGCGTCGACCTCGTGGTCGCCGGCACCCTCGTCTACGTGAGCGGCACCAGCACGTCCAGCGCGTCGTTCCCCTTCGCCAACGCGCTCTACACCTACCGCGGCGGCACGGACGCGTTCGTCACCGTGCTGGACCCCGTGACGCCCGCCATGCCCTTCTCCACCATGTGGGGCGGCTCGGGCAACGAGGGGGGTATCGCCATCGCCGTGGACATCGACGGGACGATCCACGTCGGCGGTTCCACGGACACCGACAACGCCGCGGGGCCGTTCAACCTGCTGCCGCTGTCCGGGAACGCCATCGACACCACGTACGCGGGCGGGCTCGACGCCTACTTCCTGAGCATCGGCACCCCCCTGGGGACGCCGACCCTGCAGTACGCGTCCTACTTCGGGGGGTCGGCGGTGGACTCGACGTTCGACATCGCGACCGACGACTCCGGAAGCACGCTCATCGTCGGCTGGACCAGTTCCGCCGACTTCCCGACGACGGGGGGCGTCATCACCCCCAGCCTGGGGGGGACGCGCGACGGGTTCGCGGCCGTCCTCGTGACCCAGACGATGACGCTGCGCCCCGACTTCGCGCACCTCACGGACGCCATCGACGTTCTCTACCCCAAGGGGGACAAGTTCAAGATCGACGGGAACTTCACGTTCACCGCCAACGCCACGAACACGTCCTTCAACCCCACGACGGACGCGCTCACGGCGACCGTCATCCACAACGGGGAGACGCACCAGCTGGCCGTCCCCGCCAACGACCCGAAGTGGAAGAACAAGGGCGGCGGTCTCTACAAGATCACGCGGAACGAGGGCGGGGCCCTCACGCCCAAGTGGACGATCTGCTTCAACGCCATCGCCAAGACGTTCACGGTGACCAAGACGCGCTTCGACTTCGCGGACATCCCGGATCCGCTGCAGCCCGTCGTCCTGAAGATCGACATCAGCTCCGGCGGCGGCAACAACGACGGGACCGCCACCCGGATCTTCAGCGAGGGCGGCTTCAACGGCGCCAAGAACGAGACGGTGTTGCGCTACAACGAGTAGCCGGGCCGCGCGACGAAGAGGGAGGCGGGAGATGGGTGCGACGACGGCAGGGACGGGTGCAGGGGCGGTGGCGCTGCTCGCCGGCGTGGGCATGGCGATCGCCGGGGGGTTCCTCCTCCCGGGGACCGCGCCCGACGCCGCGGCGTCGGTCGGTGCGCGAGTTCCCGTCCCGGCGACGGCCTCCGGGGACGCGGGGCGCGGGGTTCCGGTCGCTTCCATTCCGGTGGCGTTCGTCGAGAACGCGGGGCAATGGGATGCGCGGGCGCAGTACGGTGCCCGGGTACGAGGGGCGACGGCGTTCGTTGCCGGGAACTCCCTCGTCCTGGCGTCCGCGTCGCCCTCCGCGGACGGCGGAACCGTGACCGCCTCGGCCTCGGTGGTGTTCGCCGGCGCCAGGGACGACCTGCGCTTCCGCGGGGACGCGGAGCTGGCGGGCAGGGTCAACTACCTCGTCGGGTCCGATGAGGCGACCTGGCACCGCGGCATCGGGACCTGGTCCTCGCTGCGCTGCGACGACGCATGGCCGGGCATCGACGTCACCCTGGGCATCTCGGGGCGCTCCGTGGAGTACGGATTCCGGATCGCCGCGGGCGCCGATGCGTCCGCGGTCTCCCTCGAGTTCCCCGGGGCGCGCCGGGTGTTCGTCGATCCGCTGGGCGACCTGGTGGTGGAGAGCGCCGCGGGAGTGATGCGCCATTCGCGACCGATCGCGTGGCAGACCGTCGAGGGCGACCGCCGTACCGTGGCGGTGGCATTCGCGCCCGCGCCTCGGGGGCGCGTCGGGATCGCGCTGGGAACCCATGACGTCAGCCTCCCCGTCGTCGTGGATCCGACCGTCGATTTCGCATCGTATTTCGGGGGGGGTGACGAGGACGACATCAAGGGCGTGGCGCTGGCGAGCGACGGGGATCTCCTCCTCGTCGGCGTCACCGAGTCCCTGGACCTTCCCGTGACCGGAGGCGTCTACTCCGGGACGAAGTCGGCCCTGCGGGATGCCTTCGTGACCCGCGTCCAGGCCGGCGGTGGCAGCCTGGTCTGGTCGACCTTCCTCGGCGGCAACCAGGGTGACCACGGGCTCTGCCTCGCGTACAGCGCCGCGCAGGGCCTCATCGGCGTGGGCGGCAAGACCAACTCCACGGACTTCCCCGTGGCGGGAACACCGTTCCAGGGCGCGCTGGCGGGGGCGGACGACGGGTTCCTGGTGCTCATCGACGCGGCCAGCGGCTCCTCTCTCACCTACGCCTCCTACTACGGCGACACCGGGGCGGACTCGATCAACGACGTGGAAGTGGTCTACGACCCGTTCGCGGACGACGAACTCTGGATGGCCGCAGGGACCGTCAGCGGCGGAACCATGGACTTCAGCACGCTCGCGTATCCGAGCCCGAACAACTCGTTCGGCGGCGGGGTCTCGGACGCGTTCCTCGCGGGAGTGTCTGGCGCCGGCGCCGTGACCCGCGTGGGCGGCTACTTCGGCGGTTCCGGCGATGACGCGGCGCTCGGCCTGGCGGCGAACTCCACCGGCGGTCTCGCGGACAGCCGCGTCTGGTTCACCGGGTTCACCACGGGAGGGCTGCCGGTGTCGAGCTTCGGCTACCAGATCTCGTACCAGGGTGGGGCATCGGACGCCTACCTGCAGGTGATGACGCTCACGAGCGGTGGAGGCGCGTTCCTCTCCTCGGACTTCACGTATCTGGGTGGCACGGGTGCCGACACGGGCACCGACGTGGTCCTGGACGCGCTGGGTCGTCCCCACGTCTGCGGCGGGACGACCTCGACGGGCTTTCCCCAGGTCAACAGCCTGTTCACCCACCGGGGCGGGACCGACATCTTCCTCGCACGGTTCGCCGACGCGACGGCGATCGCGAGCCTCCAGTACTCGACGCTCATCGGCGGGTCGGGATCGGAGTCCGCGGCGCGCGCGGCCATCGACCTCTCCGGTGCCATCTACATGACCGGGCGGACGACCACGGCGCCAACGGACTTCAACACGCTCCCCATCACGGGGGCCGGATCCGACGGGACCCTGGGCGGGAGTGCGGACGCGTTCCTTCTCAAGATACAGCCGCTCACCAACTCGATCCGGTACCTGACCTACCTGGGCGGCGCCTCCGACGAGACGGGCCAGGGAATCGCGGTGAGCGCCGTCGGGCTCTGCGCCGTGGGAGGGTTCACGAACTCCGTTGCGTTCCCGACGGTGGCGGCCTACGACGCCTCCTACAACGGGGGAGTGAAGGACGGGTTCTTCGCCCAGGTCTCGACGACCTCCATCGCGCTGACCCTGACCAGTGGACGAATCGACGAGTTCAAGGACGCGCCCGCCGGTCCGGGCCCCAACAAGGACCAGTTCATCGCCAAGGGCAAGTACACGGGCGCTCTGACGTTCACGCCTGCTTCCGACGCGTTCCACGTCGTGGTCGGCCCCGTGGACCAGCTGCACGCCGTCAACATCCCCGCCGGCAGTCCCGGCTGGAGCGGTACGGGCGCGAAGCACACGTGGAAGGGCACCGTTCTCGGCAGGCTCTGGAACGTGCAGCTCGACACCGCGAAGAAGACGTTCTGCGTGAAGATCACGAAGACCAACTTCGACGCCGGGGACGGGCTCAATCCCAGCGACGCCGTCGTCGTCATCCTCGAACCGGGGACCTCCGAGGGGACGAACGTCTCCCTGTGGCCCGATGCGGGAGTGTTCTCGTCGAGGGCGGACATGGTCCTCGTCAACCCCTAGCCCGACCTATCCATGAGGGACCGCGGTCCCGCGGCGTCCTCGCGTCGATCCCGGCGTCGCGGCGACTCGCCTACTCTACGGAGTATGTCTTCGTCGCCGCTCCTTGGTCTCGACGCGATGCCGCTCGCGGGACAGGGTGTCTCGCTGCCCACCCACCACCCCGTCGTCCCGGGTCCCTGCGCCACCGCCACCTCCCTGCACCTCCCGCGACCCCTCACGGATACGTCGGGCTAGCCCGACCTGCGGACTCCTCCAACGGCCGGGGCGGCGACGCCCCGGCCGTTTCGATTCGTGCGGCCCCGGGCGCGCGCGCGGCGGCGCGGGGCCGGGCGGTATGCTGGCGGACCGCTCCTCCCCCGGAGGTTCCCGTGCCCACCAAGGACGAGATGATGCTCGCCGCGCGGCTCGTGCAGGCCGGCGTCATCGATCGCGAGCAGGCGCAGGCGGTCCTCAGGGAGCGGGACGGCGTGCGGGAGCAGATCGCCGCGCCCTCGCTCCTGGACCTCCTCGTGAAGCGGGAGTGGATCACGCGCACGGAGCTCAGCGTGTTCCGCGATCGCCCCCTCGAGGAGATCCAGCCCTTCCCCAAGTACGTCATCCACGGGAAGCTGGCCGAGGGCGGCATGAGCATGGTGTACCGCGCCACGTACAAGCCGCTGGGCGTGCAGGTCGCGCTGAAGGTCATGAAGCCGGAGCTCTCCCGGCAGCCGCGGTTCCTCCTGCGGTTCCGCCGCGAGGCGGGGCTCCTCCTGAAGCTGGAGCACGAGGGGATCGTGCGCGGCTACGACCTGGCGGAGCAGGAGCGCGTCTGGTACTGCGCCATGGAGTTCGCCGAGGGCGAGAGCCTCCTCGCGCGGGTCGAGCGGGAGGGCCGGCTGCCGGAGGAGGTCGCGCTGCGGCTCTGCCTCCGGGTGCTGCGGGCCGTCGCCTACCTCGACGGTCGCGGCATCGTCCACCGGGATCTCAAGCCGGACAACCTCGTCGTGGCGCCCGGCGGGGGCGTGAAGATCATCGACCTCGGGCTCTGCCTCCTCCGCCACGGCATGCGGGAGGACGGCTCCGGCGGGACCACCGTGGGCACCGTCGAGTACCTCTCGCCGGAGCAGGCGCGGGGGGACGGGGACCTGGACGTGCGCGCGGACCTCTACTCCCTCGGCGCGACCATCCACCACCTCGTGGCCGGGCGCGTGCCGTTCCGCGGCGAGAGCCCCGAGGAGACGCTGGCGATGCAGGTGCTCAAGCCCTTCGGTCCGCGCCACCTCGTCGCGGCGGGCGCGTCGGAGCGGCTCGTGGAACTCGTCACGCGACTCCTCGCCAAGGACCGCGACGGGCGCCCGCCGAGCGCCGACGCCCTCCTTCAGGAGATCGAGGCGGGCTGGCCCGCGGTGCTGCCCCCGGAGCCGGCCCCCGTGCCGCTGCCCGCCGCCGCACCCCCCGCTCCCTCCCCCGTCGAGGCGCCCCCTCCCGCGGGGCCGAAACTCGTCTCGCGGAAGGAACGCTCGCGCCGCGGGGACGGCCCGGGCCGGCGGCGGTGACGACCCCGCAGGGACGGGCGCGCGACGAACTGGTGGCACTCTACGCCGAGTTCGACGCCGCCACGGAGCGCGTGGCGCCGGTCTGCCGGGCGAGCGGGCGCTGCTGCGACTTCCCCGTGTGGGGGCACACGCTCTTCGCCAGCAGGCTGGAGGCGGACGTGCTCGCGGAGGAGGCCCCCGAGGTCCGCCGCGACGGGCCCGCCGACCTCTGCCCGTGGTGGAAGGAGCGCCGCTGCACCGCCCGGGCTCCCCGTCCCCTCGGCTGCCGCGCGTTCTTCTGCGACGCATCGCGGGAGGAGGCCATGGGAGCGCTGCACGAGGAGTTCCTCCTGCGCCTGAAGGACCTCCACGTGCGGCACGGACTCCCGTGGGACTACCGGCCCCTCCTCCGGCACCTCCGCCCGCCGGCCCCGGGAGACGCGTGACCGGGGACGGCGCGGCGGTCCCCCGGGATCGGCGGGCGGTGCGGGACGCGCTCGCCGTGCTCGGCGTGCGACCGTCCCGCTCGCGGGGGCAGAACTTCCTCGTGGACGCCGGTGCGTGCGAGCGCATCGTGGCGGCGGCGGAGGCGCGGCCCGGGGACCTCGTCCTCGAGGTGGGACCCGGCCTCGGCGCGCTGACCGCGCCCCTCCTCGCGACGGGAGCCGCCGTCCTCGCGGTGGAACTGGACGGGCGCTTCGCCGCGAACCTGGTGCGGACGCTGTCCGGCGCGGGGCGCCTCCGGGTGCTGGCCGCGGATGTCCTCGACGGCCGCGGGGGACTGGCGCCGGAGGTCGGCGCCGCGCTGCGGGAGGAGCGGCCGGCGGCGCCGGGGCGCTTCCTCGTCGCCGCCAACCTTCCCTACTCGGTGGCGACTCCCTTCCTCGTGGCGATTCTCGATGGCGCGGAGCCTCCGGACGGGGCCGTCGTCATGGTGCAGCGCGAGGTCGCCGAGCGGATCCGGGCGTCCCCGGGGAGCGCGGCCTACGGCCCGCTCTCCGTGCTCGTCCAGGATCGCGCGCGGGTCGAGACCCTGTTCCGCCTCAGGCCCGGCGCGTTCCACCCTCCACCGGCGGTGGAATCGACGGTCCTCCGGCTCCGGCCACGGGACGGCGGCGCGACCGATCCCGCCCGGCGGGCGGCGCTCCGCACCGTGGTCCACGCAGCCTTCGGCCTGCGGAGGAAGACCCTGGCCAATGCCATGACCGGCGGAGGGATCGAGCGGGCCTCCGCCCTTCTCGCCGCGGCGGGCATCGAGCCGGCGCGACGCGCGGAATCCCTCGACCTGGACGAGTTCCGGGCGCTGGCGCGGGCCCTCGTCGCCGCCGCCGGCGGGGCCCCGCCGGCGGGTGGATCTCCCGCACCCGGGGGCGCCGCGCCGCCGTAGGCTGGCGCGCTCCCGCGGCCGTCCGGTCGCGGGGCCCCGCATGCCCGAGACCGATCCCCCCGGGGAGGCGCCGCGGTTGCGCGTGCACCCGCTGGACCTCCTGTTCGTCGTCCTCGCCGCCGCGGCGGCGTGGGCCGGCTACGCGTTCCTCTTCCGCGACACGCCCGTCGCCCGGCCCGGGGACCGGGTGGTGGGGTCCGAACTCCTGCTGGAGTTCCGCGCCGACCGACCGTGGAAGCGGGAGTTCGCCGTCCCGGGGCGGACCCTCGTCGTGGAGGATCGCCTGGCGGCGGATGTCCTCGAGGTCACGACGCCCCCGGACGGTCCCGCGGACGCCCGGCGCGTCCGCGTGAGGGTCCGCGAGCGCGACGCCCAGCGCCCCTTCGCCGTGACGCAGTTGCGGAAGGTCCTCCGCCGCGGCGTGGTCCTGGTCCTCCGGGACGACCGATCGGAGGTCGAGGAGGAGTCCCAGGTGGAGGCGGAACTGCTGGAGATCCGGCGGCCGCCGGGCGTGCGGTGAGAGGCCCCGCCGGCGCGCCGCTCTTCCTCCGCGCCGCCGCGGCGCTCTCCCGGGCGGACGGGGGCGCCGCCGCGGAGGCCGACCGGGGGCTGACCGGATCGCGTGTCGCGGCCGCGGCGGCGACGGCGTGGGGGACACTCGCGGCGGGGACGGCCCGCGCGCTGGGGCCGGCGATGGGTCCGCTGACGGGGATCCCCCTCGCGGCGATCCTGGCGACGGCCGCGGCGGTGCCCGTCCTCCGGCTCGTCGGAGCGCCCACGGCGGTGGTGCTCGCGGCGGCGGGGGCCGCGGGCGCGCTGGCCCTCCTCCGGCTGGCGCGGGCGCTCCACGGGCGCGCCCGGGGTCGGGCGGCGGCGGGGCTGCTCCTCGCCGGACTGGTCCTCCGGCTTGCGCTGGCGGCGGTGGTGGCGTCGCGGGGCGGGTTCCCCGACGAACGGGGGTACTACCATCCGCTGGCGGAGGAGACGGCGGCGGCGTGGACGGCGGGGGAGCCGTCGCGCATGCTCGACTACCCGGTCACGTCCGGGCGGGAGGTCTACTACGGGCTGCTGGCGGGGACCTACGCGCTGCTGGGGGCCGATCCCTGGGCGGGGCGGCTGCTGGGGATCGGGCTCGGCCTCCTGGCCGCCCTGGTCGCCGGGGAACTGGCGCGGCGGCTCGGGGGACCGTCCGCGGCGGTGGCCGGTGTGGGGCTCCTCGCGCTCCACCCGGAGCACGCCCTCTGGAGCGCCACTCTCTCCCGGGACGCGTTGACGACCCTGCTGGCGCTGGCGGCACTGGCGGCGGCGAGCGGGCCTCCCGGGCGATCGGTCCCCGTACGCCTGGCGGTGGCGGCGGCTCCCGCCGCCCTGCTGTGGTGGAACTCCTTCCTCGTCGCGGGGGCGGTCACCGCGGTTCTCGTGGTGATCGCCGGTTCCGCCGCCCTGGTCCGCGCGCGGAACCGGGGACCGGCGGGCCTGGCGGCCGTGGGGGTTGCGCTGCTGCTGGGACTCGCCGCCGCGACCTGGGTGGGGAGGCAGTGGGGACCGTGGTTCTCCCTGGAGATGATCTCCGCGGTCCGCAACCGCGGCCTCGACGCCGCGGCCCTGTCCGAACGCGCGCTCGGCTTCACCTCGTTCCTCCCGGGACTGGTGTTCGGGCATCCGCTGGAACTGGCGGCGTACCTCCCGCTGGGAGCGGCCTGGGTGCTCGCGGCCCCGCTGCCCCCGGAGGCGACGTCGATGCTCCGCCTGGGCTACTCCCTGCTGGCCGCGGGCGGCGTGGCGATCTCCGTCGCCGGGGTGGGCGGGCTGGCGCGCGCGGCGAGGCGCGGGGCGACGGGCGCCGCGGCGCTGATCGCGTTCGGCTGCGTCTACCTGGCGTTGCTGGCCGCCCTGGAGGCCTCCAGCGGAGTCGTCGTCCGCCACCGCCTGCCCCTCACCGCGGTGCTGGTCGCGGGCGCCGCTCCCCTCGTCGCCGGACTCGCGGCGCCGGGCCGCGAGCCGTGAAGCGGAAGTTCGTCCGCGGGCTCACCCTCGCCACCGGGGGGTCGCTGGCGGTGGCGGCGGTGGGGTTGGTCCGCAACGTCCTCATCGCCCGCGTCATGGGGCCCGGCGCGTTCGGGCTCTGGCAGGTCTGCGTGGTCGCTCTCCGGTTCGCCCCCGAGAGCCACCTCGGGACCCTCCACGCCCAGTCCCTGGACGTGCCCGCGGCGCGGGCGGCGTCGCGGCACGACGCGGCGCTCGCCACGGAGCGCACGGCCCAGGGGACCGCGCTGGTCCACGCCTCGGCGCTGGGGGTCGTGGCGGCGGTGGGTCTCCGGCTGCTGGGCGGACCGGCGCTGGGGGGAGCGGCCGTGCTCCTCGGCGTCGCCGCGGTGGCGTGGCAGTGGTTCCACGCGGACGCCGTCCTCCACCGCTCGCGCAGCGGATTCGGGCGACTGGCCGTCCTCCAGGCGGTGTTCGCCGCGTCCCACGTCGTGGCGCTCCTCCTCCTGCTGCCGACGTACTACGTGTCCGGCGCCCTGGCGGCGTGGATCCTCGGAGTGGTCGCGGCCATGGCGGCGGCCCGGCTCGTGTCCGCGGAGTCCGTCCCGTGGCCCCGCCTCCCCGATCCGGGGGCGTGGGGCGCGCTGGTCCGTCGCGGGCTGGCGGCCTACCTGGTGGACCTGGGACTCGTGGCGCTCCTCCACGTGGACCGCCTGGTGGTGGGCGCGCTCCTCGGCGCCCGCGCGCTGGGGCACTACGGCGTGCTCGCCGTCGGCGGCGCGGCGGTCCTCCTCGTGCCCGACGTCCTGAGCCGCGTGCTCTGGCCCTTCGCGGGCGAACGGTACGGACAGGCGGGCGGTCGGGGGGCGGCGCTGGGTCCCATCGCCGCGCGGACGGTGCGCGGGCTCGCGCCCGTGCTCGCCGCCACGGTGGTCGGCGCGGCGCAGGCCATGGAGGTTCTCGTGGCCACCGTCCTTCCGGCGTTCGAGCCCTCCCTGGACGCGCTCCGGTTCTACCTTCCGGCCATGTACTTCCTCTCGCTGTGCGCGCCGCTCCGCATCCTGCTCGTCACGGCGGGGGCGGGTCGGCGCGTGCTCCGACTCCAGGGTGGCGTGATGCTGGCCGCCGCCACGGCGCAGGCGGGTGCGGCGTGGGCGGGTGCGCCGCCGCCGGGGTGGGGACTGGAGGCCGTGGCCGCCGTCCTCTGCGCCGCGGCCCACGTGCTGCTGCTCCTGCTGCTGGTCGAGGCGGGACGCACCCTCGCGATGGCTCCCCGCGTGCGGCGCCTGGCCCTCGAGACGGCCGCCGCCCTCGTGGCCGCCGTGGCCCTCGACGGACTCCTCGCGCGATGGGCGCCCGCGGCGGGGTCGGTCGCGGGGGCGGCGGTGCGGCTGGGAGTGCCGGCCGTGGTGGCGGCGGTCCTGGTCTGGCTCCTGCTCCGGCACGCCCGCTCCGAGGGCGACGGCTCGCCGGCCGCGACCGCGGGTAACGTGTAGCGCCCATGTGCGGCATCGTCGGATGGCACGCTTCGAGTCTCGCGGAGGGGCCGCCGCCCGACGTGGACCTCCTTCGGCGGGCCACGTCGCTCCTCGCCGCGCGGGGTCCCGACGGCGAGGGAACCTGGATCTCCCCCGACGGGACCTGCGGCCTGGGCCACCGGCGGCTCGCCATCCTCGACGCGGAGGGCGGCGCGCAGCCCATGTCCACGCCGGACGGTCGTCACCACGTCGTGTTCAACGGGGAGATCTTCAACCACGCGGAACTGCGCCGGGAACTGGAGGGCGCCGGCGAGACGTTCGCCACGCGCAGCGACACGGAGGTCCTGCTCCGTCTCGTGGCGCGTCGCGGGACGGCGGCGGTGTCGCAACTCCGGGGGCAGTTCGCCTTCGCCGCCTACGACGCGTCGGAACACCTCCTCGTGCTGGCCCGCGACGCCCTCGGGGAGAAGCCGCTCTTCACGGCGCGCCGCGCCGGGCGGCTGTACTTCGCCAGCACGCTCCCGGCCCTGCTCCTCATCTCCGGCGTGGATCGCGAACCCGATGGGGAGGCCATCTCCCTGTTCCTGTCGTTCTCCTACATCCCGTCCCCCTGGACCGCGTACCGCCACGCGCGGAAACTCCCCGCCGGGCACATCATGGCTGCCGGGCGGCACGGGGCCTGGTCGCCGGAGATGTGGTGGTTCCCCCCGGCGCCACGCACCTTCGCGGGCACGTTCGACGACGCCGCGGAGGCGCTGCGGGAGACCCTCCGCGGAGCCACGCGCCGGCGCCTCCTCGCGGACGTGCCCGTGGGCGCGTTCCTCTCCGGGGGGCTGGACTCCGCCGCCGTCGTCGCGGCGGCCCGCGCGGTCGCGGAGGGCGTGCGGACGTTCACGGTGCGGCATCCCGACCCGCGCCTGGACGAATCCGCGGCCGCGGCGGCCGTGGCCGCGGCGCTGGGAGTGTCCCACGAGGTGCTGGACGGAGAGCCGCCGGGCCCCGAGGACCTCCGGCGCGTCCTCGCGTGGTACGGGGAGCCCTTCGGGGACTCCTCCGCGGCGGTGACCGCCGCCGTGGCCGCGGCGGCGAGGCGCCGCGTGACGGTCGCGTTGACCGGTGACGGCGGCGACGAGGTGCTGGGCGGCTACCACCGCCACGCCTACCTCGCTCTCGTGGACCGGATGCCCGCGGGGGTCCCCCGCTGGGTCCGCGGCGGCGCGCCGGGGCGGCTCCGCCGCGCGCTCGAACTGGCCGCGATGCCGGAGGCGCGACGGTACTACGAGATGTACGAGTGCTTCCCGGGCGGGCGGCGCGACCGGCTGCTCCTCCCCGGGTTCCGGCGCGCCCATGGCGAGACCCCGCGGGAGTGGCTGGAGGCCCTCTACCTCGGTTGCGGCGGCGACGATCCCGTGGACCGGATGCTGCGGACGGACCTGCGGACGCACCTCCCGGACTTCATGAACGTGAAGGTCGACGTGGCGACGATGTCGCACGGGCTGGAGGCGCGCTCGCCGTTCCAGGAGCGCGACGTGGTCGAACTCTGCCTGTCCTTCCCGTCGTCGTTCAAGGTCTCGGGCTTCCGCGGGAAGCGGGTGCTCCGCCGCGCGCTCGAGCGGGACCTGCCGCGGGGGCTCATCGCCGGTCGCAAGCGCGGGTTCGCCGCTCCCGTGGACGAGGCGCTCCTCGGGCCCCTGCGCGCCGAGGCCGAGCGGCTGCTCGCCCCGGGAGGTCCCCTGCTGCGCCTGGACGCGGTGGTTCCCGGGGAGCCGCTCCGGTTGCTGGAGGAGCACCGGCGCGGGGTCGGCAATCACCGTATCCGCCTGTGGGTCCTGCTCGCCCTCGCGGCGTGGGCGGAGCGGGAGGAGCGTCCGTGAGCGGCGGCGCCCCCGGCGTCCTCTTCGTCACCTATGACGGAGTCCTCGCCGGTCCGGCCCGCTCGCAGGTCCTCCCCTACGTGAAGGGCTACGCGGCAGCGGGGTGGCGGACGGCGCTGCTCTCCTGGGAGCGGGAGGACCTCGCCGCCGACGGCCCGCGGGTGGCGGAGATCGAGGCCGACCTCGCGGCGGCCGGAGTGGGGTGGAGGCGCCTCCCGTGGCGGCGATCGGCGGTCCGCGATCTGGTCGCGGGCTGGCGCGCGGTCCGGGCGGAGACGGCGCGGCTCCGTCCGGACGTGCTGCACGCGCGGTCCTACGTGCCCGCACTCGTGGGGCTCCTGGCGGCCCGGCCGCGCGGGGTCGGGCTGCTGTTCGACATGCGGGGGCTCTGGCCCGACGAACGCGTGGATGGCGGCCTCTGGCGCGCCGGGGGCTGCATGCACCGCGCCTGGAGGCGCATCGAGCGGACCCTCCTCCGGCGGGCCGACGGCGTGGTGGTCCTCGCCCGCGCCGGTACCGACCTCCTGCTCCGGGAGGGACTGCTGCCGCCGGCGACGCCGCGCGCGGTGATCCCCTGCGGGGCCGACCTCGCCCGGTTCCGCCCGCTGGGGGAGTCCGCGGCGCCGGCGGCGCTGGAGCCCTTCCTCGGGCATCGCATCTACACGTTCCTGGGGGCGACGGGGACGTGGTATCTCCTCGACGCCATGCTCGACTTCGCGGCGGACACCGTGGCGGCGGACGACGGGGCGCGGATCCTGTTCCTCACGGAGGATCCGCAGGGCGCCGTCCGCTCCGGGCTCGAGGCCCGCGGCGTGCCTTCCCAGCGGTTCCTGGTCGCGCGCGCCCCCCACGCCGACGTGCCGGCGTGGCTCGGTCCTTCCCACGCGGGGGTCTTCTTCATACGATCGTGCCGCAGCAAGCAGGCCTCGTGTCCGACGAAGCTCGGCGAGTTCCTCGCCTGCGGCGTCCCGGTGGTCATCAACGAGGGCGTCGGCGACACGGCCGAGGTCGTGCGCGCCGCACGGGCGGGGGTGGTGGTGGGCGGATTCGACCGGGCCTCCTACGCCGGGGCGCGACGGGCGCTCGCGGACCTGCGCGCCGACGGGGAGTTGCCCCGGCGTTGCCGCGCGGAGGCGGAGAGGCGGTTCGATGCCGCGGCCTGTGCGGCCCGCTTCGTCAGGGTCGCGGAAGCCGTCCGCGCGCGGTCCCGCTGCGGTGAAGTGGCGTGACCCTCCTCGCGCTGCTCGCGCTCATGTGCGCCTACGCGGGGATCGTCGTGGGTCTCACCCTCGCCGACGACACCGGGGCCATCACGGTGGCGGCCTCACTCCTCGCGGGAATCGTCGCGGTGGCCTGGCTCCTGCGGCGCGTCCCCGCGCCGTCGTCGGAGGGGGGCCGGGATCGCGACGAGCGCGGCTACCTGGGGCGCCTGGTGTTCCTCGGGTTCGCGATCCGACTCCTGGTGTCGGGAGTGCTGCACGCGGGCGGCTGGTGGGGGTACATGGGGGGGGACGAGGGGACGTTCCACTCCAACGGCCTCGTGTTCAACGCGTACCTGGAGGGGACCTACCGGTACCCGCTGAACCCCAAGTTCCTCGATTCGCCGGAGGTGGGGTTCTTCTACCTCGTGGGGGGGCTCTACCACGTGTACGGCGTGGAGAAGCTGTTCCCCCTCCTCCTGACCTGCGGCGTCGGGGCGTCCCTGGTCTATCCCGTACACGCGATCGCGTCCCGGTGGGGGGGGCGGATGGCCGGGCGGCGCGCGGCGCTGCTGGTGGCCTTCTTCCCGTCGCTGGTCCTCTGGTCCGCCCTGATGGTGCGGGACTCCCTTGCGCTGTTCTTCCTGGCGACGACGATTCTCGCGGCGGACCGGCTCCGGCTCCGCCTCGGATTCCGGTGGGGCGTCGTCCTCCTCGTCTCCCTGTTCGCGCTCTCCACGCTGCGCACGTACATCTTCCTCATCGTGGCCGCTGCGGTGGCGGGGTCGTTCGTCCTGGGTCGGAGGACCGTCGGGAAGTCCGTCATCACCGGGGTCGTCGCCATGCTCGCGCTGGTGCTCGTGATCCGGGCCACGGGGATCGGCCGCGCGGAACTGGAGAAGGCCGACCTCGAGAAGATGGCGATGCTCCGCCAGTACAACGCCCTGGGCCCGTCGGAGGCGGGCTCGCTCGGGGCGGACGTGGACATCTCCACGCCGACCGCTGCCGTCACCTACCTCCCCATCGGGATGGCCTACTTCCTCCTGAGTCCGCTGCCATGGCAGATCGGGAGTCCCCGCCAGGTCATGGCCATCCCCGACCTGCTCGTCTGGTACGCGATGCTCCCGGCGGTGATCCGGGGCCTCGCCTGGCTGCTGCGCAGGAGACCGAGATCCGTCCTCGCGCTGCTGCTGGCGGTCGCCGGCATCACGGTGCTTTACTCCCTCGTGGAGGGGAACATCGGCATCATCTTCCGCCACCGCGCGCAGATCATCGTTCCGCTGACCGCGGTGGCCGGAGTCGGGCACATGGTCGCGGCCCGCGAGGCACGACGAAAGGAGTCCGCCGCAGGTGAGGGTGCTCTACCTTTCGGCGCTGCCGCGGGAGGCCCCCTCGGTGCGCCCGCGCATCTACGCCTACCTCCCCTGGCTGGAGCGGGCGGGGATCGCGGCTGAGGTCTCGCCGTTCCTGGGGAGCGCCGCGTTCCGGCGCTTCTACCGGCCGGGCCTGGCGGGGTTCGCGTGGAAGGCGGGCGGTTCCGCCGTCGGCTACCTGCGCCGGGCCGTGCGGCTCTCCGTGGGTGCGCTCCCGGACCTGGCGGTCATCCACCGCGAGGCCGTGCCGCGGGGCAACTCCTGGGTGCTCCGGCGGCTCGCCCGCCGCGGGGTCCCGTACGTGTACGACTTCGACGACGCCATCTACCTCGCCCCGCGCGCCTTCGTCCGCGAAGGGGAGGACAGCCGCACCGCCATGACGCGGGGCAAGGACCCCGGCGAGGTGGATGTGCTCCTCCGCGGTGCCGTGCTCGTGCTGGCGGGGAACGAGACCCTCGCGGCCCACGCCAGGGAGGCGGGGGCGCGTCGCGTGACCGTTCTCCCGACGCCGGTGGACGTCGAAACGTTCCGGCCGCGCCCCCGCCCGGACCGCGCCGGGGCCCTCCCCCTGGTGGGCTGGATCGGGAGCCCGACGGCGACCTACTGCCTCCGCGACGTGGCCCCCGCCCTCGCGCGGGCGGCGGAGCGGGTCCCGTTCCGCCTCCTCGTGGTGGGGGCGTCGGGGCCCGTCGAGGTCCCCGGCGTCGAGGTGGAGCGCCGCGAGTGGTCGCTGGCGCGGGAGGGGGAGGACTACGCCTCGCTGGACGTCGGCGTGTACCCGCTGCCGGACAACCCGTGGACACGGGGGAAGTGCGGCTTCAAGGCGCTGCTCTACCAGGCGTGCGGGGTTCCCTGCGTGGCGTCCCCGGTGGGCGTGAACAGGGACGCGGTGCGGGACGGCGAGACGGGATTCCTCGCGTCGACGCCGGAGGAGTGGACCGATCGGCTCGTCACGCTCCTCGCGGACCCGTCGCTGCGGCGCCGGATGGGGGAGGCGGGAAGGCGCCACGTGCAGGCGCGCTACTCGGTGGAGGTCCTCGCGCCGTGCCTGGTGGAGGCGCTCCGCGCAGCCGTCGGCGTCGGCTCCGCCGCCGCCGCGGAGGCCACGGCGTGAAGCCGGCGTTCACCTTCTCCGTCGACGTGGAGGGCCTCTGGGGGGTCTTCTTCGTCCGGCGCCACCGCGAGGATCGCGTCGCAGCGGAGGGCGCGAGGCGCGCGGTGCCCGAACTCCTCCGCCTGCTGGACGAGCGGGGCGTGCCCGCGACCTTCGCGTTCGTGGGCCACCTCTTCCTGGATCGCTGCGAGCGGAAGGACGGCCGGCCCCACCCGGAGATGCCGCGCCCCTCCTACCCCTGGTGGCCCGGCGACTGGTACGCGCACGACCCCTGCTCCGACGAACGCAGCGCCCCGGACTGGTACGGCCGGGCCCTGGTGGACGCGGTGAGGAACTCGAAGGGCGCGCACGAGGTCGCCTCCCACGGATTCAGCCACGCCGTGTTCGACGAGTCCTGCTGTCCGCGGGACGTGGCCGACGCGGAACTCACGGGCGCGAGGGATGCGGCGCGCCGACTGGGTCTCGACCTCCGCTCGTTCGTGTACCCGCAGAACGTGGTGGGGCACGCGGACCGGATCGGCCCCGCGGGCTATGCCTGCTTCCGCGCGCCCGACGGCGGCGCGGCGCAGCGGGCGGGACCGCCGGGCGGCGTCCACCGCGCGGCGCGGCTGGCCCGCCACGTCCTCGCCTCCGAGCCGCCCGTCGGCGTGCCGCGACGGGTCCACGGCGTGGTGGAACTCCCGTCGTCCATGCCCATCGTCGGCGCCGAGGGGATCCGCGCCCTGATCACCCGCCGGGCCCGCGCCGAGCGGTGCCGCCGCGGGCTGGAGGCGGCGCGCCGCGAGGGGGCGGTGTTCCACCTCTGGACGCATCCGCACGCGTTCTCCCGGAAGGGGGCCGCGCTCTTCGGCGCGCTCGAGGAGACGCTCGATCGGGTGGCGGCCCTGCGGGACCGCGGCGAGATCCGCGCGCTCACCATGGGGGGGCTCGCGGACGCGTGGCTCACGGAGAACCGGGAGCCGGCGGCGTGACGCGCGTCGAGGCGGACTGCCCGGGGTGCGGCTCCGGGGACCGGGAGCGGCTCTTCGTGTCGCGCCTCTACGCCGACGAGGTCCCCGTGGCGCGCTGCAACCGCTGCGGCCTCCTGTACCAGACGCCGCGCCCGTCGGACGGGGACCTGCCGGAGATGTACGACGAGAAGTACTACACCGGCGCCGGGGCGGCGGCGGGGGACTACACCTACGCCGACGAGCGCACGAAGGGCCCCGAGGTGCGCCTGAAGGCGAGGGCGCGCCTCGACCGTATCGCGACGTTCGTGCCCGTTCCCGGCCGCCTGATCGAACCGGGATGCTCCTTCGGCACCTTCCTCGACGAGGCGCGCGCGCGGGGCTGGGACCCGGTCGGCGTGGACGTCTCGGAGTACGCGGCGCGACACTGCCGCGAGGTGCTCTCCCTCCCCGTCCACCTCTGCCCGCTGGAGGAGGCTCCCGTGGAGGACGGTTCCGCCCGTCTCGTCCACATGTCCGAGGTCATCGAGCACCTGCCGCGGCCCCGGGAGGCGATCCGTCGCATCGCCCGGTGGCTGGAGCCGGGCGGCCTCCTCGTGGTGGGGACCGCGAACGCCGACAGCCTCGCGCGCCGCCTCCGCGGGGCCCGCTGGGGCTACTACATGCCCGGCCATCTCGTGTTCTTCGGTGCCGCGGGACTCGTCCGGCTCCTGCGCGAGGAGGGCTTCCGGGACGTCCGCGTGTTCCACGGCGACGACCACGGCCACCCCTTCGACCGGGCCCTGGCCCGCGCCCATGCGACGACCGTTCCCGGCCGCATCCTGCGCCGCCTGCGCGTCCCCCTCCTCGGCGCCGTCGGGGCGGGGATGGTCGTCTACGCCGTCCGCGGCCCCTGACCCCGCCCACTCGACGACATCATTCCCGGAATGTCGCGTGCGAGTTCGCGAGCGCCGAGACGACCGCCGCCACCTCCGCCGGCCCCAGCGCCTCGTGGCAGGGGAGTGAGAGGATCTCCCCGGCGGCGGCCTCGGTCACGGGGAGGCCGGCGGCGGGGGCGAAGCGGGCGAAGGCAGGCATCCGGTGGCAGGGCACCGGGTAGTGGATGCCGTGCCCGATCCCCGCGGCCTCCAGGACGCGAACGGCGGCCGCGCGGTCCGCGCACCGGACCACGAACTGGTGCCAGGAGGGACGGGAGTCCCGGGCGGGCCTCACGGGTGCGATGCCGGGGAGCGGGAGCGCCGCGAGGTATCCGTCGGCGACGGCGCGCCGGCGCGCCAGCCAGTCGTCCGCCACGCCCAGTTTCACGCGCAGGATCGCGGCCTGCATCTCCGCGATGCGGAAGTTCCCCCCGTCCACCACCGAGGACGGCGACCCGTCGTAGCCGTACATCCGCACGAGCCGGAGCCGCCGCGCCAGGTCGTCGTCGTCCGTGACCACGGCGCCGCCCTCGCCGTAGGCGCCGATGTTCTTCGTGGGATAGAACGAGAAGCACGCCGCGCGCGCGAGGGTGCCCGCGGCGCGCCCCCGCAGCAGCGTCCCGTGCGCCTGCGCGCAGTCCTCCAGCACCGGGACGCCGCGGGCGTCGGCGACCGCGCGGACCCCGTCCACGTCGGCGGCGAGCCCCCACAGGTGGACGGGCACCACGCAGCGCGTCCGCGTCGTGAACGCCGCGTCGAGCCGCGCGGGGTCCATCTGGAGGTCCCCCTCGCGCACGTCCACGAACACCGGCACCGCCCCCGCCAGCCGGATGGCCGAGATCGTGGGCGCGCAGGTGTTCGCCACGGTCACGACCTCGTCCCCCGGGCCGACGTCCAGCGCCAGCAGCGCGGCGTGGAGCGCCGCCGTGCCCGAGGTCACCGCCACGCAGTGGCGGACGCCGAGCCAGCGCGCGAACTCCTCCTCGAACGCCGCCGTCTCGGGCCCGAGGATGAGGTGGCCCGAACGCAGCACGCGCCGGAGCGCGGCGAGCACCTCGTCCTCGATCTCCGGCAGGAGCGCGAGGTAGTCGAAGGGGCGGATCACGCGGTCACCAGTAGAGGGCGGCCCGCGGCCGGAAGTAGGCCACCGTCCGGGCGAGCCCCTCGCGGAGGGGGACGCGGGGCTCCCAGCCCGTGCGCGAGCGGAACAGCGAGTAGTCGGAGTAGTAGTCGCCGATGTCGATGGCCTTCAGGTGGTCGGGGAAGGGGACGACCTCGTAGGTGCAACCCGCCTCCTCGCGCAGGAGATCGACGAAGGCGAGGAGGGAGCAGGGATCGGGGGCGCCCAGGTTGAACACGCCGCCCCGGAGATCCTCCCCGCCCGCGGCGAGGAGGAACGCGTCGACCACATCGTCCACGTAGTTGAAGTCGCGCACCTGCTTCCCGTCGCCGAACACGCGGATGCGCTCGCCGGAGATGGCCTGGCGCAGGAAGACGCCCACGAAGCCCTGCTTCTCCCCCCGCAACTGCTGCCGCGGCCCGTACGTGTTGGTGAGGCGGAGCGAGACGCAGCGCATGCCGTGCACCGACGAGTAGAGGCTGTAGTACATCTCCGCGGCCAGCTTGTTGACTCCGTTCACGTCCACGGGGACCACCGGATGCCTCTCGTCCACGGGGAGGTAGCGCGGCCGGCCGTACAACTGCCGCGTGCTGGCGTAGACGATGACGGCGTCCCGGTTCAGCGTGCGGCAGGACTCGAGGATGGAGAGCTGGCTCTGGCAGTTGATCGCCAGGTCGGTCATGGGGTCGGTCATGCTCTCGATGTGGCTCGTCTGGCCCGCGACGCTGAAGATGACGTCCTTCCCGCGCACGAGCCAGTCGAGGCTGTGGCGATCGCGGATGTCGGAGAAGTTCACGCGGAGTCGGTCCCGGACCGGCGCGACGTTCTCCTCGTTGCCGCCGTACTGCGGGAGCATCGAGTCGACGATGGTGACCTCGGCGCCCAGCTCCACGAGGCGCAGCGCGAGGTTGCTGCCGATGAACCCCATGCCGCCGAGGACGAGCACCCGCCGGCCCGCGAACTCAGCCACGGGTTCCCCCTTCCCCGCCGCCCGGCCCCGGCGGCTCGATGGCGTCGCGCACGACGTACTGGGGCGCGCGGTTCTGGGTCTGGAACACGCGCCCGAGGTACTCGCCCAGCACGCCGAGCACGCACAGTTGCACTCCCGCGAAGAGCGTCACGGAGACGATCAGCGACGCCCATCCCGGCGGCAGGTCGTGCGTGCCGAACACCCCTCCCACCAGCCGGGAGACCAGGAAGAAGGCCGCCATGGCCAGGCCCGACGCCGCCATGACCAGCCCGAGGACCGCGGCCGCCCGGAGGGGAACCACGCTGAAGCCCGTGAACATGTTCAGCCAGAGCCGCACGAGCCGCCGCAGCGTGTAGTTGGACCGGCCCTCCTCGCGGGCGTCGTGGCGGCAGAGGCGACGGCCGATGTTGGAGGTCGTCCGCAGGACGAGTCCGTCGAGGTAGGGGTAGGGTCCGCCGTACTGCTCCGCGACGGTGCGGGCGAGCCAGCCGGTCATCGCCTTGAACGAGGAGAGGTAGAGCCCCGGGGGCTTCCTCAGCAGCCAGGTGGCGACGCGATCGTTGAACCGGCTGCCGAGGTTGCGGAACCAGTGGTGGCGCTTGAACTCGTAGCGCGAGTAGACGACGTCGTAACCCTCGCGCAGGGTGTCCACCAGGCCGACGATCTCCTCCGGCGGGTTCTGGAAGTCGTCGTCGATGATCGCCACCGCGTCGCCCGTCGTGCGGGCGAGGCCGCAGAGGACGGCGTTGTGCTCGCCGAAGTTCCGTGCGAGGCGGAAGTAGCGCACCACGGCCGGGTGCCGGCCCGCCGCAGCGGCGCAGGCCGCGTGGCTCCCGTCGGTGCTGCCGTCGTTGACGAGGACGATCTCCAGCGCAGGGAACCGGGGCGACAGCGCCTCGACCACGCGATCCACCAGCGGTCCGACGGTGGCCTCGCTGAAGTAGACGGGCACGACGACGCTGAGCCGTCGGACCTCGAAGGGGGCGCAGGCGGGCGGACCCGTGACGGAGTCGCTCACGGGGTCGCCCCGCCGCCGACTCGCGCGCGCGGCGCCCCGGAGGCCTGCCGGTGGCGGTCGCGGAGGTCGTCCCAGAGCGCCGCGATGGCCGCCGGGTAGGGTCGACGGGTCCGCGCGCCGTGATCCATGGAGGGCTTCACGCATCTCGCGTGCAGTTCCGCGGCGCGCGCCGCGCCGCGCTCCTCCCCCAGGAACCGCAGCGCGCGGGCGCACTCCGCGGGACCGCGTTCCCGGTCCAGCAGGTCGGCGTACAGGATCCAGTCCACGGGGAGGTCGGCGGTGGCGGCGAGGATGCGCTCGTTGTGCTCGCGCCAGAGGCTCAGCGCGAGGGAGGTCGGGACGTGGTTGCGCTTGACGATGGAGCGGGCGACATCGGCGGGCTCCCTCAGGCAGACGAGCACGCGATCCGCGCGCAGGCCGTGGGCCCGCCATGCGGGCAGGGTCAGGCAGAACCGCGTCTCCTTGACCACCTTGCCCGCGTACCGCGCAGCGGTGGTGCGGATGAGGTCGGCCATCCCGTCGCCGCGCCGCAGGATCGTCTCCGCGGAGGGGAGCCGGAAGTAGGCGAACTTCCAGAGGCGCCCGTTGACGAGGGGCATGTTCACGGCGTGGATGTCGGGCTGCTCGAAGTAGCCGTCCGGGTTCCACCGGTCCGCCGGGTGGAACGTGGAGGGATCTCCCATGTCGGCGCCGGCCTCGTGGAGGAGGCGGGCGACCAGGGACGTGCCCGATCGGTGCATGCCGGTGACGATTCGCATGGAGGAGGGTGGTCGAGACGCGGGACCGTCGCAAACTACCACGGGCGCCGGGCGGCGACTCCGGGGGAACGCGGGGCCTCCGCCTGCTCCCGGTGGAGCGCGAGGACGCGCGCCCAGAGCGCGGCGACGGTGGGCGGGTAGGCGCCGGGCGGCCCCCCGCCGTGGTCCAGCGTCGCGTCCACGCACGCGCCGTGCAGTTCCGCCGCGCGCGCGGCGCCCTCCTCGCTGCCGAGGAACCGCAGGGCCGCAGCGACGGCGACGGGTCCGCGCTCGCCGTCCACGAGATCGGAGTAGAGGAGGAAACGGGTCGGCGTGTCTCCCAGGGAGTCCAGCAACCGCCGGTGGTGGAGGGCCCAGAGCCTCAGGCCCAGCGCGCGCGGCGCCAGGTTCCGGCGCGCCAGCGATCGGGCGACCGCGTCGGGTTCGCGGATGCAGACGAGGACCCGCTCCACGTGCGCGCCCTGCTCCCTCCACGCATCGAGCGTGAGGCAGAACCGCGCGTCCTTGACCACGAGCCCGTCGTGGCGAAGCGCGAGCCGGGAGAGTTCCGCGCCGCGGCGCCGCGCCCGGGCCCGGATGGTCGCCGCCGAGGGCGGCGCGAAGAAGCCGATGCGCCCCATCGTGCCGTGGACCAGGGCGAGGTTCTGCGCGACGACGTCCCGGCGCTCGAAGTAGCCCCCGGGGTTCCACCGGTCGGCGGGAATGAAGTCCGCCGGCCCGCCCATGGCCTCCCCGGCGGCGTGCACGATGCGCGCGGTGAGCGATGTGCCCGAGCGGTGCATGCCGGTGACGATTCGCATGGAAGGGTCCGCCTGGCGGACGGCCGGAACCTACCACGGGGCCGGCGAGCCCCCGCGGTGACTCTCAACCGGCGCGGGAGCGGCCCTCGCCGAGGGGCGCGGTCCACGCGAGCCATCCGGTCCACGCGCACCAGAGGACGAAGGGGGCGACGAGCCACGGACGGGGGGACCAGTGCTCGGAGTTCACGGCCAGCGCGGGGACCTGCCACAGCACCAGACCTCCGGCCAGCGCCAGAGACGTCGGCGAGAGGCGCTCCGCGCAGGCGCCGCCGCGGACGGCGAGCCACCAGAGGAACGGGAGCGCGTGGACGAGGTGGGGAGGCAGGGTGAACGGGGAGAGGAGGAAGAAGGCCCCCTGGACGGCCACCGCCCCCCGGGCGGCGCGGTCCACGACGGACTCGCCTTCCCGCGCCGGGAGAGCGGCCAGGGCGGCGACGACGCACCCCGCCGCGGAGAGGAGCACGCCCGCGGTGAAGGCCGCGCCGCCGGCGTGGGCGAGCCCCGGCGCCAGCAGCCACGCGCTGCTCCCCCGGACGCTCAGGGTCCCCGATTTCGCCCCCAGCGGCTGCCACCCGGCGAAGTGGAAGGCCGCCAGCGCGCCCACGGTCAGGGCCCCCGCGGCCACGACGCGGACGGTGGCCCGGCGCCGTCCTCCGCCGGCCGCCAGCAGCACGGGGAACGCCCACAGCGGGAAGAGCGCCTTCGTGAAGACCGTGCCGAGGGCCGTCGCCAGCGCGCCGACGCCCTCCCGCCCCCGGTCGAGCAGGTCCAGAGCCACGAGGAGGAAGAGCACGAAGAGCGACTCCTCCTGCGTGCGCACGACGACGCCGTGCCAGAGCACGGGGGACAGGAGCGTGGCCAGGACGAGGCGCCGCGCCAGGGGCTCGGTGAGGTGGCGGCGGGCGAGGCCGAAGAGGACGAGGAGGCCGAGCCCGTCGGCGAGGACGAACACGGTGTCGATGCCCGGCGGATACGCCCGTCCCCAGAGCCGGAGACCCGCGGCGAGGCACTCCGGGAAGAGCGGTCCGTAGAGGTTGTCGATGTGGACGGACGGGTCGGTGCCGTCCAGCACGGCGTTCGCCACGGGGAGCCAGACGTTGCGCAGGTCGTGTCCGCCGTCGTACCGGAAGAGGTGGAACACGACGAGGTGGGTCCCCACGCGGGTGAGCAGGAAGAGCGCCACCGCGAGCCCCGCCCACCGGCGCCGCCCCAGCCCGTCCAGCCGGGGGGAGCGCAGCGCGAGCCACGCCGCCGCGGCCCCCAGCAGCGGCAGCAGCCACCACGTGGCCGCGTTGATGACCTGCCCCTTCCAGTTCACGGCCGGCGGCGATCCGGGAGGGCGGGTGGCGTCACGGCGGGGATTCTGGGCGCGGCGCGGCGAGCGGGGGCCGGGAATCGGGCCCCGCGGGCGCGCGCGGGCGAGGCCCGTCGGTGCTGCACGGCAGCGGTGCGCCGTGGTATCCCCGGCGCGGGCGCGGAGGGCGGCGCATCGTGAACTGGAAGGGCCAGGCGATCCAGGTCGGGCTGTTCCTGGTCCTCCCGCTGCTGGGCGCGCTGGGAACGCTGGCGGCGCTCCGCTGGAGGCGGGTGGGAACGCTCTCCCCGGCGCGGTGGACCGCCCTGGCGGTCACGGCGTTCCTGCTCACCCGCGCGGGGACGCACCTGCTGGCGTTCCACGTGCTCGGCTGGACCGGCGGCGGCGACCTGGAGCGCGTGTGGCTCCCGGCGGCCCGGGCGGCGCTGGAGTTCCGGGACCCGGTGCCCCACCTCGACAACCTCTACGGCCCGCTGTTCCCGTGGACCCTCGCGGCGGGTCTCGGCCTGACCGGTGGGCGGTACGCGCCGGGCATGGACGCGCTGTTCGTGGTGGCCGAGGCGGTCCTGCTCGTCCTGCTGGCCCGGCTCGCCCGGCCGCGGCTCGGCGAGGGGCTCTCGCGGCGCCTCGTCCTGGCGGTGCTCCTGTCGCCGCTGCTCTGGTTCGACACGGTGGTGCAGACGCAGGAGGAGTCCCTCTTCGCGTGCGGTGTGCTCGTCGTCCTGCTGCTGCTCGACGGGGGCCGCGAGCGGATCGCCGCGGGGGCCGCCGCCGCGGGCACGCTGCTGACGAAGGCGCTCTTCCCGTTCTGGGTGCTCCCCGTGCTGCTGGCGGCGGGCGGGGGATGGCGCCGCGTCCTCGTGCGGGTGGCGGCGGCGGGGGGCCTCACGGTGGGGGCGTTGGCGGCGGCCGTCGCCCTGGGGTGGAACCCGCTGGGCCTCGTGCGGGGGAACATCAACGTCTACGGGACGTCGTCCTGGCTGCTGTTCGTCGGAGCCAAATCACTGGATCCCTCCGTGGTCGCCGCCGGTCTCGCGGGCACCGCGCTGGCGGCGACGCTGGCCGCGGGAGCGGCGCTGCGGCGCCGGGAGGGCGAGGACGCCGTCGATCGCGCCGCCCGGGGGGTCGTCGCGGCGCAGGCGGCCTACGTGGTCCTCACGCCCTTCCTGCTGACCGCGCACGTCACGCAGGGCCTCCCCCTCCTCGCGTGGTTCGCCGTGCGGCAGGGCGCCTGCGACCCCCGGCCGTCGGGGCGCGCCACGGCGCTGGCGATGGGCCTCGCGCTCTGGCAGGTCCCCGCCCTCGCGGTGAAGGCGGAGCACTGGCACCTCCACCCGGCGCTCCTGGCGGCGTGGGTGGGCTTCTGGGGGTGGACCGGCTGGCTCGCGTGGACGGCGCCGGCGGGGGCCGGCGCGCCGTCAGAACGGCCGGTACCAGCGGGGTGACTCCGGCGGCGGGAGGTCCTTCCGCCGCCAGTAGGTCTGCTTCCCCCCGCGGCGCGGGGCCCGGTCGAGGGGGTCCGGCCGGAGGGCGCGACGGAGGAGCGCCACGGGCGTGAGCACGACGTAGTAGACGACGCCCAGCAGCGCCGTGGTGACCACGATGCCCAGCGGACGGGTGACCCGCGCCCACGTCCGCAGTACCGGCCCCATGGGGACGGGGGCGGCGAAGGAGAGCAGCCCCCAGGCGAGGACCCCGCCTCCCGCCCAGAGCGCCGCCCGCGGATGGCCCCAGAGGAAGTGGAGCACGCCCCAGAGCGCCGGCGCCAGCGCCATCGCCACCCGCCCGAAGGCGCGGACGCGGTGGGGGGCATCCTCGCGATCCCGGTCGTGCCGGGGATCGAGCCCCCGCTCCGGTGCGCCCGTCCCGCCGAAGACCTCAGCGTCCATCGCCCCTCCCCGCGTCCCCGCCGCCGTCGGCGGGAGGTCCGCCATCCTTCCCGGCGGCGCTCCCTGCGCGAAGCAGTTCCTCCAGCGCCGGCGCGACGATCTCCGCGACGCGGCGGGATCCGGCCTCGTTGAAGTGGCAGTCGTCGTAGAGGAACCCGCCCTCGCGGGGGAGGAGGAGGTCGAGCCGCACGCAGGGTGTCCCCGTCTCCTCGGCCACGCGCGCCATCGTCCCGTTGAACGCGGCCATGGCGCGGTGGAGCGCCGGCGTGGACCACGCGAACCCCTCCTCCTTCCGCACGGAGCCGTAGAGCAGCGGCTCCGTCCCGGGGTCCACCGTGGGACCGTAGAGGGTGGGCTGCGAGAGGAGCAGGATCCGGGCACCCCGGCCCCGCGCCGCCTCGACCATGCGCCGGACCATCCCCGCGTAGGCGTCCAGCGCGGGACCGAGGTCGGGGAGATCGTCCCGCTTCGGGAACGGGAAGCGCAGCGCCCGCCGCTCGGCCACCCACCGGCCCTCCACGTCCTGCACCGCGGTGCGGTCGCGGTCCCCGCGGGCGACGAGGTTGCGCGCCGCGGCGCGGAGGCGGGCCAGCGCCTGGCTCCGCACCGCCAGCGGGGCGTCGGGCCCGGGGAGCGGGAAGTAGAGCGCCCGACGCGCCGCGTCCCCGCGCGCCAGCCGCCACGTCCCTCCCAGGTGGCGGAACACGTCGTTGATCCCGCAGAGGACGATCACCGCGTCCGCGGACCCCACCTCGGGGAGGCGCTCGATGTGGACCAGGTGGTCCCACGTGTTCAGCGCCGCGCGGCCGGCGTTCCCCATCCACGCGCGGCGGCCGAGGCGGCGCTCCATCTCCCCGCGGAGGAGTTCCGGCCACGCCTCGCCGTCGTCCAGGTACAGGCACTCCGTGGTGCTGCCGCCCACGGCCACGAGGCGGAGGGCGTCGGCGGGGTCCCCGTCGCGGCCGCGGTAGCCCCGCGCGTTCGTGGAGAACCGCTTCACGCCGTGGATGCCGCGGAGGTTCGCCTCGCCCCGGGTTTCGATGCGGACGTGAGGCGGCCACGGAGAGGGTGCGTCGGGCAGCGGCGCCGCGACGCGGAGCGCGCCCTCCGTGGCGAGCATCGCCAGGAGGAACGCCCCCTGCGCCGCGAGGAGGCGGGGGAGAGCCCGCGACCGCGCGGCGGCGGGGACGAGCGCCAGCAGCGGGAACAGGAGTCCCGCGGCGACGACGGCGAGGACCGCCGTCTCCGCGCGGCCCCCGGGGCGCCACCCCGTCGACCAGCGCCAGGCGGCCTCGGCGAGCAGGGCGGCCGGGACGAGCGCCACGACCGCCGCGGCGACGCGGGTCGCCCGCGTCACGGGGCGGCCTGCACTAGAACAACGTGTAGATGAACGGGCCCGCGGCGGTGGTGGAGAGGACGAGCACGACGCCCACCAGCAGGAGCACGACGAGGATCGGGATCAGCCACCAGTTCCGGTTCTCCCGGAGGAACTCCGTCATCTCGGCGAGAAACCCGCGCCGCGGCGGAGGGGCGGCGGGAGTCGGGGGCACGTCGCTCATGCGGGATCAGTCCGGCGAGAACCGGCTCCTGTACGCCTCCATGGCGGCCTCGTCGAGTGTATCCCCCTCCTTCTCCAGCAGGAAGGAGCCCACGGCGAGCACGTCCATGTGCGTGTGCCGGAAGCACCGGAGGGCGTCCGCGGGCGTGCAGACGATGGGCTCGCCGCGCACGTTGAAGGAGGTGTTGACGAGGACCGGACAGCCGGTCCGCTCCTTCCACGCGGTGAGGAGCGCGTGGAAGTCGGGATTGCGCGCCGCGTCCACGGTCTGCACGCGCGCGGAGCCGTCCACGTGCGTGACCGCGGGGATCTCGGACAGCGGGATCTCGAGCAGCGCCAGCCCGCGCCGACCGTGGTCCGCGGGAGGCGGCACGCGGCGCGCCTCCGCCACCGGGGCGACGAGGAGCATGTAGGGGCTCTCCTGCCGGAGGTCGAACCACGCGCTCGCGTCCTCCGCGAGGACCGCCGGCGCGAACGGGCGGAAGGACTCGCGGAACTTGATCTTGAGGTTGAGCCGCTTCTGCATCTCCCGCTTCCGCGGATCCCCGAGGATGCTGCGGGCACCCAGCGCGCGGGGCCCGAACTCCATGCGGCCCTGGAACCAGCCGACGACCCGGCCCGCGTCCAGGGCCTCGACGACGCGACGGAGCAGGTCGGCGCGCGGGAGCCGCTCGGCGCGCAGGCCCGACGCCTCCACCGCGGCGGCCACCTCGTCGTCCGCGAAGCGGGGTCCCAGCAGCGATCCCCGCAGCGCGTCGGGCCCCTCGGGCGTGCGCGGCCGGCCCATGGGCCCGTGCCAGGCGTAGAGCGCCGCGCCCATGGCGCCGCCGGCGTCCCCCGCGGCGGGTTGCACGAACACGTGTTCGAAGGGTCCCTCGCGCAGGATGCGCCCGTTGCCGACGCAGTTGAGGGCGACGCCGCCGGCGAGGCAGAGGTTCCGCTCGCCGGTCCGTGCGTGGACGTGGCGCGCCATGCGCAGCATGGCCTCCTCCGTGACCTCCTGGATGGAGCGGGCGAGATCCATGTGCCTCTGCTCCAGCGGCTCCTCCGGGTCCCGGGGCTTCCAGCCGATGAGGCGGTCGAAGCGATCCCCGGTCATGCGCAATCCGGCGCAGTACGTGAAGTGGCGCATGTCCAGCGCGAAGGAGCCGTCCTCGCGCAGATCCACGAGGTGCTCGCGGATGAGATCCGCGTAGCGCGGCTCCCCGTAGGGTGCGAGGCCCATGGCCTTGTACTCGCCGGAGTTCACCTTGAACCCGAGGTGGTAGGTGAACGCCGAGTAGAGGAGCCCGAGGGAGTGGGGGAAGCGGATCTCCTCGCGGAGTTCCATGCGGTTCCCCTGCCCCACGCCCCACGTGGTCGTGCTCCACTCGCCGACGCCGTCCATGGTGAGGCAGGCGGCGCTCTCGAAGGGGGACGGGAAGAACGCGCTGGCCGCGTGGGACAGGTGGTGGTCGGCGAACAGGTAGGAGCCGCGGTAGAGGCGGTCCAGGCCCTTGTCGAGTTCCCGGTCCGTGCGCAGCTTCTTCTTGAGCCAGAGCGGCATGGCGCGCAGGAACGACGCGAACCCCTCCGGCGCGTACGCCATGTAGGTGTCCAGCAGCCGCTCGAACTTGGTGAACGGCTTGTCGTAGAACGCGACGAGGTCGAGTTCCTCCGCGGTGAGGCCTCCCTCGGCGAGGCAGTAGGCGGCGGCGTGCAGCGGGAACCGATGGTCGTGCTTGACGCGCGTGAACCGCTCCTCCTGGGCGGCGGCGACGACGCGGCCGTCCACCACGAGGCAGGCGGCGGAGTCGTGGTAGAAGGCGGAGACGCCGAGGATCCTCACATCACCTCCGGGAGCGGGACCGGCGGGAGGGCCGGACCGGGGGAGAGTAGTCGGCGGAGCCGCACGCGTGATCCCAATGCCGGGCGTCAGAGGGACGGCCGCGACGGGGGGGCCGCCGCGGGCGGTTCGCCGATCCGCGGGAGGGCGAGGCGGAGCGCGAGCAGGGCGACGGCGGCGGAGAGGGCCTTGAACGCCACGTCGATGGCGGGCACCAGTCCCGGGGCCCACGCGTCGGTCCGCTGGCCGAGGGCCACCGCGAGCGCCAGCCCCGGGAGGGCGATGGCGAGGGCCGAGGCGCCGGGGCTCCGGCGGGCGACGAGGAGGAGCAGCGCCAGGATCGCCGCCCCCTGGCCGGCGTATCCGGGCAGCGCTCCCGGGAGGAGCAGCGTGAACAGCGCGTGGGCGACCGCCACGAGCGCCACGGCGCGGGGGAGGTAGGGCCCGGTGCGCCCCCGCAGCGCCGCCGCGGCGACCCCGAGCACGACGGCGGCGGCCATCCAGGGGACGAGGGCGGCGTGCGTCCCCGCGTCGAGGGCGCCCGCCGAGAGCAGGTCGTCGAGGAGGCTCCCGCCGGTGGCTCCCTTGCTGGCGAGGTGGCGGTCCACGGTGTACCGGAAGAACCCGACTCCCGCCGCCGCGGCGAGGCCGCACACCGCCGCCGCCGTCGCGACGCCGACGACTGCGGTCCGCGCGAACCTCCGGCGATCCGGCAGGAGCGCCAGTGCCGCCGCCGCCCCGTAGAGCCCGAAGGTGACCTTCGTGGCGCAGAGCCCCAGCGCGAGCACGACGGCGCCGGCGACGTCCCGGCCCCGGTGCAGCAGCAGGACGCCCGCGAGGAGGAATCCGGCGAACAGGGGCTCGTCCTGGGCGTGGACGACCGCCTGGTGCCAGAGCAGCGGGCTCAGCAGCAGCCACCCGCACATCCAGCGCTCCGCCTCCTCCCCTCCCCGGTCCCGCGCCAGGCGCGAGCCCGCCCACAGGACCACGGCGTCCCCGGCGAGGAACGGGAGCAGGACCCCCGCGGGATGGCCGACGAGCCACATGCCGCCCGCCTGGAGGTACGGGAGGAGCGGGCCGTACCCCTGGCCGCCGGCGACGCTTCCGTCGGAGAGCACGAGGCCCGGCAGACCCGTGGCCAGCACCGGCTCCGCGTGCCACGTGACCCAGCAGCCGAAGTCCGGCACCGGGTGGACGAGCGCCGCGCCGTAGAACACCGCCGCGAAGGCCAGGCGGGACAGGAGCCACGCGGCTACGGCGACGGACGCGCGGAGGCGCCCCGCCCCCGGCGCGCTCCACGGCGCGCGGAAGAGCGCCAGCGTGAGGACCGTCGCGGCGAGGGGGAGGACCAGGCGGATCCCCACCTCCAGCGCCCAGCCCTTCCAGTTCACGTCGGGAACCTCCGTCGGGGGTCTGGCCCGACCTCTTCGTGGGGAACCTCGGTCCGCCGGCGTCCTCGCGGCGATCCCGGCGTCGCTGGGACTCGCCTGCTCCTCGGAGCAGCGCTCTGTCGCCGCTCCCGGGTCCCGACGCAGTCCCGCTCGCGGGACAGGCCTCGGCGCTGCCCACCCACCCACCCAAGCGTCATTCCGGGTCCCTGCGCCATCGCCACCTCCCTGCACCTCCCGCGCCCCCCCGCGAATGGGTCGGGCTAGAGCCTCCCCATCGTGCGCAGCAGGGACCGGAGCCGGCGGAGGAACGCCTCCGTGAATCGCGGGACATCGCTGCCCACGAGGTGGGACCCGTCGCAGCACGTGAACCCCTGCAGGTCGGGATCCCTGCGGAAATCGATGGTCCATCCTCCGGCCGACGCGACGACCGGATCCCAGAACTCGCCGTCGGGGAAGCGGCCGTCCTCCGCCTTCAGGAGAGCGCCGCCGACGGGGAGTCGGAGGAGCACGACAGCGGCGCCGCGATCCCGGAGGAGGCGGCAGGCCCGGGCGACCCGGTCCAGCCGTTCCCGGTACGCATCCTGCGAGGCCCTTGGAGCCCCCGTGACCCTCGCGCGCGCGAAGCCGGCACCCTCGGTGTCCCAGTGGGGGTAGCGCTCCGCGTCCATGAGGGCCCCCCGGCGCGGACCCCGATCGAGGTAGTCGGCGACCGGTGTCTCGCCCCCCAGCAGGGCGAGGGCCCAGGCGCGGAGGCAGACCCGGGGGTTGAGCGCGCCCACCGGTGCGCAGAGTCGGGCCATGAGGATCCGGAGGGTGTTGTTCCACCGTGAGACGGGGGAGGCCTCGGCGGCGAGGCGGGACCCGGCGTGCAGGCGCTGGATCTCCTCCGACGCGCCGAACAGGGAACGGGGGAGGAGGTCGAAGAGGACGACTCCACGGAACTCCTCCCTCCGCGCGAGGGCCTCCAGCGCCTCCAGGCCGGAGCTCTGAACTTCCGCCAGTTGGACGACCTCGCGGCCCAGTGAGGCCCGGAGCATGGACGTCGACAGGTCGTACTGCGCGCGGGAACTGCCGATGATCGCGATGCCGTCGGGAGGCAGCCGGCGCCACTCCTCGAGCCAGGCGACGGGGGTGTCGGGGACTTGCGCGGCGATGCCGCTGCGCCGGGCGTACGACTCGATGGGCAGCAGCAGGAGCAGGGCCGCGAGCGCTGCCATCGGGAGGGCGACGCGCCAACGGGTGTCGGGCAGGCGGTCCGCGGGAGAGGTCATCAGAACTGGAAATAGAGGAACGCCCGGTCCTCTGCCGGAGAGAGAACGAGGGCGGCGAGGGCGGCACCGAGGATGGCCGCCGCCACCGGAGACGGCAGCCGGGACCACGCCGCTTCGAGGGTCGTGTTGCGGAGCGCGACGCTGCCGGCCACCAGGGCGCCGACGACCGCGACGACGAGGAACTGTTCCGGGGCGCCGAGGAATCCGCCGCTGGTCGAAAGCCCTCCCATGCGGTGGAACAGCAGGAGCGCCCGGGAGATCGACTCCGCGCGGAAGAGCACGAAGGCGACGACCACTCCGGCAAAGGTCGCGCCGCCCCACGCGGCGCGGGCGGCCGGCGACGCCGACCAGGGGCGGCCGGCCACGAAGGGGGCGCAGGCCCGCTCCACGACGAGGTAGAGAGCGTGCAGCGCGCCCCAGATCACGAATCGCCAGTCGGCCCCGTGCCACAGGCCGCCGAGCAGCATGGTGAGGGAGAGGTTGATGAGGGTTCGCCTCGGTCCCCCGCGGTTGCCGCCCAGGGGGATGTAGAGGTAGTCCCGGAGCCAGGTCGAAAGGGAGATGTGCCAGCGCTTCCAGAAATCGGAGAAGCCGGTGGCGGCGAACGGGAAGTGGAAGTTGTCGGGCAGGGAGAAGCCCAGGCACAGCGCCGCGCCGATCCCGCACAGCGAGTAGCCGGCGAAGTCGCAGTAGATCTGTCCCGTGAATCCCAGCGCGCCGACCCACGCGTCGGCGGTCGAGAAGCCGCCCGTCCGTTCGAAGACGGCATCCACCGTCGGCGCCAGCAGGCCGTCCGCCAGCGCGACCTTGAGGACGAGCCCGAACAGCAGGAGGCTCGCCCCCCAGCCGACCATCCGCGCGTCCCCCCGCCGGGGGGAGCGGCACTGGACGAGGAAGTCGGAGGCCCGGACGATGGGTCCGGCGACCAGCTGGGGGAAGAACGCGACGAACAGCGAGAAGTCCAGGAGCGAGGCGTCCGGCTCCAGGCTCCCGCGGTAGACGTCGATGGTGTAGGAGAGGGTCTGGAACGTGTAGAAGGAGATCCCGACGGGCAGGACGATGTCCATGGCGCCCGGAGTCCACGACGATCCCGCCAGCGCCGCCGCGGCGCCGAGGTTCCCGAGCAGGAACCCCCCGTACTTGAAGAACCCGAGGAGGCCCAGGTTGGAGACGAGGCTCACCATGAGCCAGCCGCGCCGGGCGCGCCCCGTCGCGGCCCTCCCGATGGCGCGGGCCGCCAGCCAGTCGATGAGGGTGGAGAACGCGAGCAGCAGCGTGAAGGGCGCGCTCCACGCGGCGTAGAACGCGTAGGAGGCGAGGACCAGCACTCCCTTCCGCCAGGCCCACGGCAGTGGTGCGAACTGGTGAACACAGAGCACGAGCGCGAAGAACACCGCGAACTCGAGCGAGTTGAAGAGCATCGGCGGGGGATTCTAGGGACGCCCTCCCCCGCCGCACGGATTCCCCCCGGTCGCGAAGCGGCGCGCCCACGGACCGTTCCGCCGCGGCGTCGGGGCTGGGGGCCTGTCGCGGGACAGGAGGCCCGGCTGCTAGCATGGCGCCGATGCCCGTCCAGGATCTCGATCGCTACGCCCCCCGGTCCGCCCTCGGGCGGGCCAAGGACGCGGTGCTCCGCGTGCGGGCGGCCACGGCGCGGCGGCTCGACCGGTGGGCGGCGCTCCACGTGGAGCCGCGGCTCGGTCGGGCGGTCATTCGCGCGCTCAACTTCGAACTCTGCGCCAAGTGCAACCTGCGGTGCCGCTGGTGCTCGCTGGACTCGAAGAAGCGCTCCGGGCTCATGTCCCTCGACCTGTTCCGCTCGGTGCTGGAGGAGATCGGCGACGCGTCCCGCTACAGCGTGAAGGTGCTGAACCTCCACCACTCCGGGGACGTCCTCCTCCACCCGCGGTTCGGCGAGTTCCTGGAGGCCATCGCGGAGGCCCGGGCGAAGCGGCCCGACGGCTTCCCCTCGGTGCAGGTCCTGACCAGCGCCACCCACCTCAAGGGGGACCGGGCGGAGGCGCTCCTCGCGACCGACGCCGTGGACTGGCTCCGCTTCTCCGTGGACGGGGGCAACCCCGCGGACTTCGAGCGCATCCGCGTGGGGGCGAAGTGGGACGAGGTGGTGGGCAACATCCACGCGTTCCTGGACGAACTCGAGAAGCGCGGGCGACCGCTGCGGACCGGGGTCATCTCCGTGTTCGAGACGGGGGAGCCGGAGATCCACCCCGAGTTCCGGCGGCTCGTCGCCCGCGTCACGAACTACATGCCGCGGTTCCCGCACAACTGGGTGGGGAAGGTGGACCTCGGGCTCGAGCGTCCTCCGGAGATGCCCCAGGGGCTGTGCAAGTTCGTCCTCTCGCAGGCGGTGATCCTCGTGGACGGGCGGGTGACCCTCTGCTGCAACGACCTCAACGCCGACGGCGCCGTCGGCGACCTCGCCACGCGGACGCTGCACGAGATCTTCCGCGGCGCGGAGCGCGCCCACCACATCCGCCTCATGCGCGAGGGCCGTCGCCGCGAACTCCCCATGTGCGGCACGTGCGACCAGGTCTGACGCCGCCCCCCTCCGGCGCCCGCGACGACATTCCCGGAATGTCGCCGCCGCGTTCGCGGGCGCAGGGGGTCGAACTCGAACGCATCATTCCGGGAATGTCGCCGTCGCGGGGCGGGGAGTGGTGACGGGGAGGCTGGTGCTGACGGGGCTGCAGGCGGCGACGCTGGCGGCCCGGGGGTTCGCGGCGGTGCGGTCCCGCGCCGGCGGTCGGCGGCCGACGGTCCCGCGGGAGGGACCGCTCCGCGTCCTGCTCGTCGCCCAGTACCCGGGGCCCTTCGCCGGGACAAAGTACCGGCTCGGCGTCTGGGCGGAGCGCCTCCGGCTCGCCGGCCACGAGGCGGTCATCGCGCTCCCCATGGCGGATGCGCACGCGGAGCGCCTGACGAACGACTGGAGCCTCCGCGCCCGGGCCGAGTGGCACCTGCGGCTGCTGGCGGCCCGCACGGGGACGCTGCACCGCGCGACGGGCTTCCACGCCGCCGTGCTCCACATGAACGACCTCCCGTTCTGGGACTACGGCCCGCCCTGGTGGGCCGCCGCCCTCCGGCGACGGGTCGGGAGGCTGCTGCTGGACCTCGACGATCTGCCGCTGGGCCCGCGGGACGAGACGCTGCGCCCGCGCGCCCGCGTCCTCGGCCGCACGGTGGATGGCCTCGTGCTCGGCAACCGTCTTCTCCTCGAGCACTACCCGGAGCGCCCGGCGTGGATCGTGCCCACGTGCGTGGACCCCGGCGAGTGGCCCGTCCCCGATCGGGCCACGCGCGCCGGTGCGCCGCTTCTCGGCTGGGTGGGGACGCCGGGGAACCTCCCCAACCTGGAGGCCGTGGCGCCCGCCCTCGCGGAGGTCTGCCGCCGCCACGGGGCCCGCGTGCGCGTCGTGTGCAGCCGCCCGCCGGAACTCCCCGGCGTCCCGGTGGAGTTCGTCCCGTGGAGCGCCGACCGCGAGGTGGCCGACCTCCTCCCCATGGACATCGGCCTCGCGCCGCTCCTGGACGGTCCCAAGCAGCGCTGCAAGTGCGGGCTCAAGGCGCTCCAGTCCATGGCGGCGGGGATGCCCGTCGTCGCCTCCCCCGTGGGGGTGCTGCCCGACATCGTGCGCCACGGCGAGACCGGCTTCGTGGCGGACACGGTGGAGGAGTGGACCGCGGCGCTGGATCGGCTCTGCGCCCACCGCGATCTCCGCCTCCGGATGGGAGCCGCCGGGCGCCGCGCCGTCGAGGAGCGATGGGCGTTCGCGGTCCACGAGGCCACCTTCGTGCAGGCGCTCCGCGGCCTCGAACCGGAGCGGCCGTGAGGATCGCGCGGGGGACGCGCGCAGCGCTGGCGCCGCTGCTGGCGATCCTGGCCGCCTGCGCCAGGGAGCCGGACTCCGCCGCGCCGAACGCCGCGCCGGACGACACCGCCGCCATGGACGCCATCGAGCGGGCCTGGCTGGACGCGCTGCGGTAGGCGGCCCGCTCCGCGCGCGCTACCATGCGGCCGTCCCGGGCGCGCGGCCGCTCCGGCCGGCCGGCGGCCCCCCCGCGTCGCAGGAAAGGACCCTCCCGTTGATCGAGCGCCGCGGCTTCGCCCTCTGCCTCGACGGGGAGAACCTGGAACTCCTGGAGGGATTCGCGGGACGGTTCGCGATGCCCCACGTCGCGCGGATGCTGGCGCGGGGCCGCCGCGGGGCGCTGGACCCGTGGATCAATCCGCTCACGCCCCCTTCGTGGACGACCTTCCTCACGGGCACCTGGTTCCCGCGGCACGGAGTGCTGGGGTTCGTGCAGTACGACCCGCGCACGGGCCGCGACGTTCTCGTCCGCTCCCACAGCATCCGCGGGGAGACGATGCCCGCCGCCGCGGACCGCCAGGGAGCGCGGGTCCTCTGCCTCAACCTGCCCATGACGTACCCGCCGCCGCCGCTCCGGCACGGCGTCGTGGTCTCCGGGTTCGATGCCCCGGGGGACGACTCCGACTGGGCTTCGCCGGCGGGCGTCCGCGACCGCCTCCGCGCGCGCATCCCCGGCTACTCCCCGGTCCACCCGGAGCGCCACCCCGACGGCCGCGACCCCGCCGCGCGCCTCGCGTACATGGAGACCCTCGTGGGCCACGTGGAGCGGCGCGCCGCGGCGCTCCGCCTCCTGCTCGAGGACGGTCCCGCGCGGCTCCTCGTCGTCCAGTGCCAGGAGACGGACCTGCTGCACCACGTGGCGTGGGACGTGGTGCGGGACCCCGACGGCGCCACGGCGGAGGAGCGGGACGCGCTGCGTCGCGTGTACGAGGGAGTGGACGTCCTCGCGGGCCTCCTCCTCGAGGCCACCGGCGGGGACGACGGCCTCGGGCTCCTCGTGAGCGACCACGGCGGCGCCGACGGGCGGTGGCACGTCCAGGTGAACAACCTGCTGGCGGAGTGGGGCCTCGCGCGGCCGCTTCCCGGCGCCACGGGCGGGCTCGCGCGGTCCGACGAGGTCGGCGACGGCCTCGCCGTGCGGATCCGGCGGAGGGTCCGCGCGGCGGCGGGCAACCTCGGCCCGGAGGAGCAGGGGCTCCGCGGCGGCGAGGTGAACCGCGAACTGCAGCTGGACCTCGCGGCGACGCGCGTGCTCCTCGGCGTCGGGGACCACCTGGGGCTCCTCTACCGCGGCGGCGGTGCTCCCCTCGACGACGGGGACACCGCGGCGCTGGCGGAGCGGTTGCTCGCGTGGCGCCTCCCCGACGGCGGCCCCGCCTTCGCGGAGGTGCTCCGCGGGAGCGAGGTCTTCGCCTCCGCGCCCGACGCGCCCGGGCATCGACCGCTCCTGGCGCTGGTCCCGGCGGACGGCGTGTACCTCGGGCGCCGGACCGGCGGGCCCGTCGCAACGCCGATGCCCCACCCGTCGCGGGGGCTGCACCGGCGCATGGGCGTGTTCTGCTGGGCCGGTGCGGGGGTGGCTCCCGGCCTCGCCCCCGATCCGATGCCCATGACGAACGTGTTTCCCACGCTGTTCGCGGGGCTCGGCCTCGCCGTCCCGCCCGACATCGATGGGGCCCCGCACGCCGAGGTCGTCGGCGGCGCGCGCCCCGGGCTCCTCCCGGAGGCGGCTCCGGCCGCCGGATCCGCCCCCGGCCAGGAGGACGACGACGCCGCACTCCGCGCGCGGCTCGAGGGACTTGGGTACCTGGGATAGCTACGGCCGGAGCCACGCGGAGAGGTCCCGGTCGATGCGCCTCTCGAGCGCGAGGATGTCGGGCCGGAACGCCTCCACCAGGCGGCCGCGCGTTGGCCCGTCGAGCTGCGGTCGGTGGCGGTTCAGCGCCGCAGCCGTGTCCACGAGCCGGCGGCGGACGGGACCGGGGATCACGCGGCGGAGCACCGACTTCACGGGGTGGTCCCCGTGGAGGAACGCGTGGAGGCCGTTCCGGCGCGCCACGGAACCGACGTTGTGGCGCTCGCCGGTCTCCGGCACGAACGATGCATCCACGCCGAGGAACTCGAAAATCCGCTTCATCGCGTCGTGGGGGTCTGACGCCAGGTCCTCGGCCAGCAGGACGTGGATCCGCTCGCGCGGGAAGAGCCGGAAGTAGGGGGCGAGCAGCCGATCGTAGAAACCCGCCGCGCGATAGTGCCACAGCAGGGCCCGCGGCTCGCCCGCGCGCTCCTCCTCCGCGTCGAGGGCGCGAGAGAAGGGGGTCACGTCCTCGCGACCGAGGCGCACGAGGTGGAGCCACGAGGAGAACGCCCGCTCGGCCGGGTCGCGGAGCACGGCGATGATGCGCATCCCCGGCTCGGCGGCGTGGATCCGCTCGGCGGTCCCCGGCTCGAACAGGTAGAGCGGGGAGACCTCCCCCGCCGCGAGCGCAGCCCCGCGCTCCGCGAACAGCGCCTCGTAGGCCGCGGGCTCGACGACGGCCTCGCCCATCGCCTCCATGTCGCCGCGGCCGACGAGCGCGGGCACCCGTCCGGCGAGCGCGAAGTGGCGGGGCTCCTTCGTCGCCGGAACGAACACCTGGGGGTGCTGGCGAAGCCAGTGGTGGAGGGTCGTGGTCCCGCACTTGGCGGCGCCGATGACGAGGAAGTCGGGCCCCTTCACGTCGCGCCCGCCAGCCGCACCGTCACCTCCGCGAGGATCTCCGAGAGATCGTCCTGGTACGCGCTCCAGGGGCGGGTGACCGCACGCGCGCGGCCTGCGGCGCCCATGCGCATCCGCAGTCCGGCGTCGCCGTGCAGCCGCTGCAACCGGTCGGCGAGGGCGTCGACGTCGCGCGTCGGAACGACGAACCCCTCGTTGCCGTCGTCCACGCACTCGGCCACGCCGCACGCGTCGGTCACCACCACGGGAATGCCGCACGCCATGGCCTCCAGCCCGGAGAGGCCGAACCCGTCGCTCACGCTGGGGAGGACGCACACCGACGCCCGCCGGTAGGTCTCCTCCACGGGACCGCGGGTCACCGCGACATCCGCGTCCCCGCGGAGGCGTGCCACGAGGGAGTGGTCGAAGGGATCGTCGGTGCCTCCGTGGAGCACCAGTCGGGCCCCGGGCAGGGCGGCCCGTCGGAACGCCTCCACGAGGTAGGGATACCCCTTCCGCAGAGAGAGCCATCCCACGAACGCCACCACGAACGCGCGGTCCCCGCAGGGCGCCGGGCGGAACCTCTCCCCGTCCACGCCGAGGCGTGCCCGCCGGAGCCGCTCCGCGGGCACCCCCGTCGCCGCGAACGCGCGCCGGGTGGACTCGCTGAGGCAGACGACCACGTCCGCCTCGGCGACTTCCTCCGTGGAGCGCGCCGCGAGGTCCGCCGTGATGAACGGCTCCGGCCCGCCCCAACGCCTGCGCTCCTCGAGAAGCGCCTCGCGGAAGAGCGGGAACGGGTGGTTGTGCTGCAGCAGCACGGTGCGGCTTCCGTGCTCGCGGCGTGCCCTGCGGAGCGTGACGAGGGACGTGCTGTTCTCCGCGACGAGCGCGTCGCAGGGGGGAAGGCGGGCGGCGGCTGCGGCGTCGAACGCGACGCGCAGCGCCGCCTGCGACGGGCGCCACCGCCGCGCGAGACGCGTGCGCTCCACGAGCCGCCACGCCACGGGCCGGCGAATGGTCTGCACCGTTCCCGGGGGGAGACCGCCGTCGCCGTCGCCGCCGGCGAGCACGCGCGCCGGGCCGTGCCGCTCCGCGATGCGCTCCGCCAGGCGGGCCGCGGGGCCGCCGATCCCGGCGACGCCGAGTCGCGAGATCGTGGAGAAGACGGTGCGGAGGCGGGCGGCGGGGGGCACGGCGCGATGGTACCCCGCGCGCCGGTCGTCCCGGAGGACCGCCGCCGAGCGGACACGGGTGCGCCGCTGCGTTCCGCGTCGCGCCCCCCGGGGACCGCTATAGTCCGCGGGCGATGCCCGGGGAACTCCTCCGCCACCGCGATCTGCTGCGTCTCCTGCTCGTGCGGGAGATCCGCGTGCGGTACGCGAGGGCGGCGCTGGGGGCGGCCTGGGCGCTCTTCGTCCCCGTGGTGATGCTGGCGGTGTTCACGCTGCTCAACTTCCAGCGTATGTTCCCCGAGGACCACGCCTACGCCGCGCTGCCGTACACGGTGTACGCGTACACGGGGCTCCTGTTCTGGACCCACTTCGCCGGATCCGTCACGCAGGGCACGCCGTCGCTCGTGATGGCCCGCGACATCCTGCGGAAGTCCGCGTTCCCGCGGGAGGTCATCCCCCTCGCCAAGGTCCTCGCGGCCCTGTTCGATCTCGCCATCGGCGCCGCGTTCCTCGCCGGTCTGCTGGCGTGGCACGGGATCGTGCCCGGGCCCTCGGCGCTGGCGCTGCCGGCGGTCTTCCTCCTCCAGTTGCTCTTCACCGTGGGCGTGGTGCTGCTGCTCTCCGCGGCGAACCTCTTCTTCCGGGACGTCGGCTACCTCGTGCAGATCGGCGTCCCGCTGCTGATGTTCGCCACGGCGGTGGTCTACCCCATCGCGCCGTCGAACCCGGTCGCCCGGGCGGTCCTGCGCTGCAACCCGATGTCCTCCTACCTCGATGCGTACCGGGAGTGCCTCCTCCTCGGACAGTGGCCGTGGGGCACGCTGCTTCCGGGGGTGATCGGCGCAGCCGCATCGCTGGCCGTGGGGGCGTGGGTGTTCCGCCGGGCCGCGCCCCGCTTCGCGGAGGAGGTCTGACGGTGGCCGCGCCGCTCCTCGAGTTCCGCGACGTGCGCAAGGCGTTCCGCCTGCGGAACCGCTCCGACTCCCTCCGCGACGCCCTCCCGCGGATGCTCGGCCGCGTCCTCGGCCGCGCGGCGCCGGCGCGCGAGCGGTTCGTCGCGCTGGACGGCGTGTCGTACTCCGTGGCGCCGGGGGAGGTGCTCGGCATCGTCGGCGCCAACGGGGCCGGGAAGAGCACGTCGCTCCGTCTCGCCGCCGGCGTCTACCGGCCCGACGGCGGCACGGTCGAGGTGCGCGGCCGCGTGTCCGCCCTCATCGAACTCTCCGCGGGCTTCCATCCCGACCTCTCCGGGCGCGAGAACGTCTTCCTCGCCGGGGCGCTGCTGGGACTCAAGGAGCGGGACGTGCGGGCGGTGTACGACCGCATCGTCGCGTTCGCGGGCATCGGCGACTTCCTCGACTCCCCCGTGCGGACCTACTCGTCGGGGATGGCGGTGCGGCTCGGCTTCGCCGTGGCGGCCCACGTCCCCGCGGAGATCCTCCTCGTGGACGAGGTGCTCGCCGTGGGGGACCTGGAGTTCCGCTCCCGCTGCCTCCGGCGGATGGCGGAGCGGAAGGAGGAGGGCGCGGCGGTGCTCTTCGTCTCCCACAACCTCTCCATCATCGAGCAGTTCTGCGACCGCGTGCTGTTCCTCCACCGGGGCCGGGTGCTCGCCGACGGGAGGCCCCGGGAGACGCTGGCGACCTACCGCCGCCACGTCTCGTCGGCGGAGCGCATGGGGAGCGTGCGCGAGGCGGCGACGCCGAAACTGCGGAAGGGGACCGGGGCGCTGCGCATCGACGACGTCCGGGTCTCCGGCGGCGCCGGTGCGGCGGCGGGAGAGGTCGCGCGCGGCGGGACCGCCCGCGTGACGGCGCGCTGGGCCTGCCCCGGATCCGTCCGCGACGTGCGCTTCGGCGTGGAGATCCACTCCACCGAGGGCGCGCTCGTGGCGAAGGCGCTTGTCCCCGGGCCCGCGGGGCCCGGCGGGGACCTGCCCGCGGCGGGCACGTTCGCCGTCGACCTGTCGGACCTCCCGCTGCTCCCGGGACTCTACGAGGTCGGCGTCTTCGCCGTGGAGCCCTCGGACATCGTGTTCCTCGACTACCACCAGCGCCTCTACACGCTGCAGGTGACGGGCGATCCGGGGCCCGGGGAGGACGGCCTGGTGTCGGTGGAGGCGCGGTGGTCCTTCGGCGGCCCCGCCCCGTGACGCCGGTCTCCGCCGGGGCGTCCCGCCGGGTCCTGGTGGCCGACGGGGCGCCGCCCGCCGCGCTCGCCGTCGCCCGCTCGCTGGTCCGCGCGGGACACCTCGTGGAGGCCACGCGCTCCTCCCCCTCCGACCGGGCGCCCCGCTCGCGCGGCGTCACCGCCGTGGAGGCCCCCGCGCCGACGGCGGACCCGACGGGCTTCGCCGCCGCCCTCCGCGCCGCCGCCGCGAAGGGGGAGCGCCCCGTGGTCGTCCCCGCAACCGATGGCGCGCTGCTGGCCCTCCTCCCGCGGAGGGAGGAACTGGAGGAGGTCGCCGACCTGCCCCTGCCGCCGACCGACGTCGTGCGCGCGGTCCTCGACAAGGACGCGACGCTGGCGGCGGCCCGTCGCGCCGGCGTCGCCGTGCCGGAGACGTTCCTCGCGCGCTCCGCCGCCGACGCGGAGCGCTGCGGGGTCGGATTCCCCGCCGTCGTGAAGCCCGTCTCGTCGCGCTGGGCGACTCCCGCGGGCCCCGTGCGCGCGGGGGGACCGGCCTACGCCCGGGACGTCGCCGGCCTGCGCGCCGCGCTGGCGGCGCTGGAGGCCGCCGGCGCCCCCGGCGCGCTGGTCCAGCGCTACGTGCCCGGCACCGGCCGCGGCGTGGGGCTCCTCCTCCGCGGCGGCGGGATCGCCGCCGTCTTCGTCCACCGCCGCCTCCGCGAGGTCCACCCGGCGGGGGGACCCAGCGCGGCCGCCGTGTCGGAGCCTCCCGACCCCGCCCTCGTGGAGCCCGCGGCGGCGCTGCTCCGCGCCCTCCGCTGGGAGGGGCTCGCCATGGTGGAGTTCCGCCGCGAGGGGGCCGGCGTTCCCGTGCTCATGGAGGTGAACGGCCGCTCCTGGGGGACGCTGGGGCTGGCCGTGGACGCGGGGGTCGACTTCCCCCGCCTCCTCGTGGAGGGCTTCGCGGGTCCGCCACCGGAGTACCGGGCCGGCGTGCGCCGCCGCTGGTTCGCGGGGGACCTCCGCCGCGTAGTCCACGCCGCCCGCGGCGCGCCGGAGGGCTTTCCCGGACCGTTCCCCGGCGTCGGTGGCGCCCTGGGGTCGCTGGCCGCGGACTGCCTCCGCGCGACGCCGGACTTCGTGTTCCGCTGGGGGGACCCGGGCCCGTGGTTCGGTGAGATGGCGGGGGGACTGCGGTGAGCCGCGCCGAGCGGCTGCTGGCGGCGCTGGTGTGCGCGTCGGTGCTGTTCTCCCCCGTGTTCCTGGGCGGCGTCGGACGCTTCTCGCAGGACTGGGATGGCCGCGCCCCCAACGGGATGCAGACGTTCCTCTGGGCCCACGGGCCCTGGGTGATCCTCTCCGGCCTGGCGATCCTCACGGCGGTGGCGGCGGCCGTCGTCGCGCGGGAGCGGGCCGCCGCCGGCGAGCCGCCGGTCTGGCGCCTGCACGGCCCCCTGGTCCTCCCGCTGGCGGGGCTGGCGCTCCTCGGGCTCCTCCAGTGCGTTCCCCTCCCGCGATGGCTCCTGTCGGTCCTCTCTCCCGGCGCCGCGCGGGAACTCGAGGCGCTGCTCCCCGGCGACGCGGCATGGCGGCCGCTCTCCCTGTGGCCCGCGGGGACGGGAGCCGCGCTGGGCGGTCTCGCCATGGGGGGGGCGGCCCTGGTCGGGGCCCTTCTCGTGGCGCGCCGACGGGGCGGGGCGCTGCTCCTCGCGGGCGCCGTGGTGGCGGCCTTCGCCGGATCCGCGGCGTACGGCCTCGCGGAGACGTACCTGGGCGGGGATCGGGTGCTCGGGTTCCCCAAGGGGGAGGACCTGGGCGTCACGGGGACGTTCCAGAACCGGAGTACGCTGGGGGGCGGGCTGGCGCTGGCGCTCCCCATGGGGCTGGCGCTGGCGGTGCACGGGGCGGGCTGGATGCGGACCGGCGGGGGGGCGGCGGCGCGGATGGCGGCCGCCCTCGCGGGGGTCGCGGCGGCGATCCTGCTGGCGACGGTCCCGCTCACGGGCTCCCGGGGCGGCCTCGCGGCGGGGGCCCTCTCGGTGCTCCTCGTGGCGCTCCTGGCGGCGCGTGCGGTGCGCTGGCCGGTGTGGGCGCGCGCGGCGCTCGTCCTCGTCGCGCTGGCCTCCGTGGGAGCGGGCGTGCACCAGACGCTGGAGCGCCTCCCGGAACTGCGGCGGCGGTTCCAGCTCGGCATGCAGGAGTCCGGGTTCTTCGACGTGAGGTTCCCGGCGTGGGCGGCGACGGTGGACCTCGCCGCCCGCTATCCCGTGACCGGAACGGGCCTCGGCTCGTACGAGGTCGCCATCCACGAGACGCAGCGTCCGGAGAACCCGGAGGACCTGGTCCACGCCCACAACGAACCGCTCCAGGCGCTGGCGGAGGGGGGAGTCCCCGGCCTCGTGCTCGCGGTCCTGGCCGCCGCGGGCGCCCTGGCCGCGGCGCTGCGCGCCGCGGGCCACGGGGATCCCCTGGTGCGCGCCCTCGGCTGCGGCGCGGGGGCGGGACTCGGGGCGCTCCTGGCGGGGAGCCTGTTCGAGTTCCATTTCCACATCCCGGCGCTGGGCATCGCCGCCGCGGTCACCGCGGCCCTTCCGGCGGCGGCCGCCGCCGGCGCGCCGGGACCCGTCCCCGCCGCGGTTCCCGGGCGGGGCGTCGTGGGGATCTCCGGCTGCCTGCTCGCGCTGGCGGCGCTGCCGCTCCTCCTCCGGCACTCCGACGCGGCGAGCCTCGCCGGCGCCGCGGAGCGGGGGCGGAAGGGCAGGGACTGGGTGGGCTGGCGCATCGCCGCGGCGCGGTGGGTCGACGCCGATCCCCGGGACGCCGCCGCGCGGAGATCCCTCGCCGAGGCGCACCTCGGCGACTGGTCCGCGCCGGACCTCCCCGAGCGGGGCGCGCTGGCGCTGGCGGAGGCCGATCGCGCCGTGGACCTGGAGCCGTTCCACGCCTACGGGCACTGGGCGCGGGCGCAGGCGCTGACGGTCCTGCGCCGGTTCGACGAGGTGGAGCCCGCCGTGGCGCGCGCGCGGCGGCGGGCCGGGGGGATCGACCACCTCCATCGCGCCGCGGGGGAGTTCCTCTACCGCCTCTCGAACGCGGACCCCGCCCGCCTCCCCGCCGCGCTGGACGCGCTGCGCGCCGCGGGGGAGATCGCGCCGCGCCACTTCAGCGAGGCCTTCGCCATCGTGTCCGCGGACACCGACGACCCCGCCGTGCTGGAGGCCCTGGTGCCGCCGCGCGCGGTGGCGTGGTCGTCGTACGCGGCATGGTGCCGGCGCAACGGGCACGGGGAGCGGGAGGTCCGCGCCCTCGCGCGGGCCGCGCACCTCGAACCGGAGGGCGGCAGGGCGCGCGGGCGCTGCCTGGAGGCGGCGCGGACCCACGGGCTGGAAGCGCTGGCGGAGAGCCTGCTCGCGGGAGAGGGGCCGTGACCGGCGCCGCCGGACGTTCTGTCGCGGCCCCGACCGCGCCGGCCGCGATCCCGCCGCCGCGGGGGCTCCCGGTCTGGCTGCCCGCCGCGGCCTACGCGGCGCTGGGCGGCGTCTTCCTCGCGAACTACCGCCACCACCTCAACTCCGACGGAGCGGTCTACCTGGATCTGGCGCGCCTGTGGGCGGAGGGGCGGTTCCGCGAGGCGGTCGTCGGGTACTGGGGCCCGCTCCTGCCGGCGCTCACGGCGATCCCGATGGCGCTGGGGATGTCCGCCCTGGCGGCGGGGAAGGCGGTGGCGTTCGTCGTCGGCCTCGCCTGGGTGGTCGCGTTCCAGGGACTCCTCACCCGCGTGGCGGGGCATCGGACCGCGGTGGCGGGGACGCTCCTGGCGGCGGTGCCCGTGGCCGCCGTCGTCGGGGTCCCGTACTCCGTCCTCCCGGACGCGCTCCTCTCCCTCGTCGCCATCCTCCTGCTGCGCGTCCTGCTCGCCTACGCCCGCCTCCCGTCGGTCGCCGCCGCGCTCGCCGCGGGGGCGCTCTGCGGCGGGGCGTACCTCTGCAAGAGCCCCGCGTGGATCCTGTTCCTGCCGCCGGCGCTGGCGGTCACGGTGTGGTGCGGCGGCTGGCTGCGGCGGCGGCGCGACGCGGGGGCGATCCGGCGCGGGCTCCTCCACGGCGGGCTGCTGGTGGCGGCGGCGGCGGCCGTCATGGCGCCGTGGGTGGTCCCCCTCTCCGCGAGGACCGGGCATCCGACGCTGGGCAGCGCCACGGACTTCCTCATGGCACACGTCTACCACCGCGCGGGATACGCGGCGCCGCGGTCCACGCGCTGGGTCCCGTACGACGGCGAGCGCTGGCTGCTGCACAACCCGTGGGGGATGCGCGTCCTCGGCCCGCCGCGGTTCCATCCCCGGTTCCACGTGAAGGAGGCCATCGCCAACGTGCGCCGGTCCGCCCCCTTCTTCCTCGCCTGCCCCGTCGCGCTCCTGGGCCTGCTGCTGGGCGTCGCGCGGACGCGGCGCTGCCTGCGGTCGCCGGTGCGCGCGGTGCCGTGGTTCCTGGCGGCGTGGATGATCCCGATCCTGTTCTCGCGGCCGCTGGAGTTCCGCTGGCTCCTCTACGCCGCCCCCGTGCTGGTGCTCGCGGGGATCCGGTTCCCCCTCCCGCGGGCGGTGCGGCGGATCGTCGCCGGGCGGCGCGCCCTCCTGCCCGTGGCGGTCGTCCTCGTCGCCGGGGCCCTCGTCCGCTACTGGCCGTTGCGTCCCCTGGGGGCGGCGCGCGCGGAGGCCACGACCGCACTGCGCGCGGCCCTCCGCGGCGACGAGCGGGTCTGGTGCAACCGCACCGCCGCGGGGATCCCGGTGGCGTTCCTCCTCGACCTGCGGATGTCGCCCGGCTCCCCCTTCCCCGACGGACCGCGACGCGCGCCACCGGCGGAACTGGTGGTGTGGTCGGCGGATCCCTCGGACCCGCGCACCACGCTGGACCGATCCCGCATGCCCGACCACGCCCCGCTCGCCGACTGGCACGAGGAGGACGGGCTCCACGTGACGGTCCTCCGGCGACGGCCCTGAGCGCCCGTCGCGGCGGGAACCCTTCCCCCCCGCACCCGCGGGCGGGAGAATCCCCCCGTGGCAGCCCGTCGCCGCCTCGCCCTGTTCGCGTACTACTATCCCCCGCTCGGGGGAGCGGGGAGTCTGCGCGCGCTCTCCTTCGCGCGCCACCTGCCGGCGCACGGGTGGGAGGTGGTCGTCGTCACGCCGCGCACGGGCGTGTACGGCCGGGACCCCGCCCTGGCGCAGGAGGACGTTCCGCACGCGTCCGTCGTGCGGACGGGGACGTGGGAACCGGCGGTGCTGCTCCGCCGGTTCCGCGGCGCCGACGACGCCGGCGATCCGGGCGGGGAGTTCGTCGAGGAGGCGCGCGTGGGCACGCTGGGATCGGTCGCCCGGAGCGTGGCGCGGAGGGTCCTCTACTTCCCCGACTCGTCCCGGGGGTGGATCGCGCCCGCCGTCCGCGCCGCCGCTGCGGCCCACCGCCGGCGGCCCTTCGACGCCGTCCTCTCCTCGAGCCCCCCCGTGTCGGCCCACGTCGCCGCGCGACGGTTCTCGGCGCGGGCCGGCGTCCCCTGGGTGGCGGACTGGCGGGACGGGTGGACCGATCGGCTGCCCGGCGACGCGCCCGGTCGGCGGCGCGCGGAACGGCTGGAGGCGGAACTCGTCTCCGCGGCGCAGGGGCTGGCGGCGGCCACGGACGGGCTCCGGGATCTCCTCATGGGGAAGGCCGGGGGTCCCCCTCCCGCGGCGGCCACCGTGCGGAACGGCCACGAGCCCGCGCCGGCCGGAACCGTTCCGCCGCGGGAGGCGGCGGCGCGGATCGTGCTCCACGCGGGCACGGTGTACGGTCCGTCGCAGGACCTCGCCCCGTTCCTCGACGCGCTGCGCGCCGCCGCCGACGGCGGTGAGGCGCCGCGCGTCCGCCTGGTGGGGAAGGTGGACGCGTACACGCGAGATCGCGTGGCGCGGGCCGGGGTCGGGTCCCTCGTGGAGTGCCCCGGCTTCCTTCCCCACGACGCCGTCGCGGAGGAGGTGCGCGCCGCCGCGGCGCTGCTGCTCCTCGGATGGAACGGGACGGAGCGCGCCGCACCCACCGTCGTCCCGGCGAAGACCTACGAGTACCTGGCCGCGGGCCGGCCCATCCTCGCGCTGACGCCGCCGGGCACCGAACTGGGGCGGCTGCTGGACGGGATCCCCGGTGTCACCATCGCCCCGTTCGAGGACGCGACGACGGTGGGGCGCTGGCTTCGCGCCGTCGCCCGCGGGGACGCGCTCGCCGCGCCGCCCGCCTCCGCCGCCGGGCCGTACACGCGGGCGGCCCAGGCGGCGGCGCTGGCGCGTCTCCTCGACGTCGTCGCGCCGGCGGGAGTGCCCGCACCGTGAACCCCGCCCTCGCGATGCTCGCGGCGGGGCTCGTGACGGCGGCCACGGCGCCGCTCGCGGCGCGGCTCGCCCGTCGCCTCGGCATGGTCAACCGCCCCAAGGCGGACCGCTGGTCCCAGCGCGTGACGCCGCTCCTGGGCGGCGTGGCCTTCATGGCCGGCTTCCTGGCGGCGGCGCTGTCGGCGCTGCCGGTGGGGGATCCGCGCGTCCGGGCGGTCCTCGCGGGCGCGCTGCTCCTGTTCGTGGTCGGAGTCCTGGACGACCGCGTCGGGATGCGCCCGTCCACGAAGCTGGCGGCGCAGCTCGCGGCGGCGGCGATCCTCGTGCAGGGCGGCGTCGTGGTGGAACTCCCGGGGCGTCTCGTCCTCGGCATCCCGCTGACGGTGTTCTGGGTGGTCGGGATCACCAACGCGCTCAACCTGCTGGACAACATGGACGGTCTGGCGTCCGGCGTCGGCGCCATCGGTGCGCTCGTGCTGGCCGCCTTCGGTGCGGCGGCGGGGGCCGTGGTGGCACCCATCCCGTGGCTCACCACGCTGGCGCTCTGCATCGCCGGCGCCGCGCTGGGGTTCCTGCCGTGGAACGTGAGTCCGGCGCGCCAGTTCCTCGGCGACGCGGGCTCGCTGCCGCTCGGGTTCCTCCTGGCGGCCGCGGGCATCCTCGGGACCTACCGGGACGCGGGGAACGTGTTCCTCGTCCTCGTCGCGCCGGTGTTCGTGCTCGGCGTGCCCATCCTCGACACGACCCTCGTGACGCTCGTCCGGAAGTTCCACGGGCGACGCGTCTCGCAGGGTGGCCGGGACCACCTCTCCCACCGGCTGGTGGCGCTGGGCATGAGCGAGAGGAAGGCGGTGGCGGTGCTGTGGGCGGTGAGCGCAGGCCTGGGCGCCGCGGCGCTGCTGGTGAGCCCCGACCCCCGGCACCTCCCGGGCATGGGATCCATGGTCCTCTTCGGGCTCCTCGCCGCCGGCGCCGCGATCTTCGGCGTGGTCCTCGGCGAGGTGAAGGTGTACCGCGAGGTGGCGCCGGAGGAGACGGAGGCGGCGCAGGGGGCGCGGGAGGCGCGGGCGGCGTTCCTGCTCCACGCCCGCGCGCTGGCGGTGGTGTTCCTGGACCTCGGGTTCATCGTCGGCGCCCTCGCGGCGGCCCACGCGCTCCACTACGGCGGGCGCGGGGAGGGGTTCGACCGCGTACGGTTCTTCGAGGCGTTGCCGGCCGTGCTGGTCGCGAAACTCCTCGTGCTCCAGGTCTTCGGCCTCCAGCGGGGGCTGTGGCGCTACTTCGGCCTCCGCGATCTCGCGGCCGTGGGAACCGCCGTCGTGTCGGGCTCGCTGCTCGTGGTCGCGGCGGCGCGGTTCGTGCCCGGGCTGCGCGGCTACCCCGACCAGGTGCTCATCCTGGACGGCGTACTGCTGTTCCTGTTCCTCGTGGGGAGCCGATCCGTGTTCCGGCTCGTCGTGGAGACGCTGGCGGGCTTCCCGTCGGACGGCGTCCCCGTGCTCCTCGTGGGAGCCGGGGTGGAGGGGGATCTGGCGCTCCGCTCGCTGCGCATCCGCGGGGGCGTGCGGCCCGTGGGGATCCTGGACGACGACGCGGCCCTGCGCGGCCGCCGGTTCCACGGCATCCCCATCCTCGGCGCGCGCGCGGGGCTCGCCGACGTGCTGCGGGCCCATCCCGAGGTGCGGGAAGTGGTCCTCGCGTCGGCGCCCGATCCGGAGGTGCTGCCGACGCTGCGGGACGCGGTCCACGGCGCCGGGGCCCGGCTCGTCCTCGCCCCCAGCGCCCACCGGTTCACGGAGATCTGAAGGACCGCGAGCGAAACGACTCGCTCGCGGTCCGGTGGACGGCCAGCCTCGGGAGGGAGGCCTTCGCGCCTGCGCGGGGTCTGCGCGCAGGCGGCGCGCTACGGCTGGGAGCGGACGGTGGCCGCCACGGTGGAGGTCTGCCGGGGGCTGGCGGCCCGCTGACGCGCCGGTCCCCACCGCTCCCACGCCCGCTGCAGCGCCACGCCGCCGAGGAGCCAGAGCACGGGCCGCGCGGGCAGCGTGTACCGGGCCTCCGCGTGGAGCGCCGCGTACGCGAGCGTGAGGCAGACGGGCACGACGAGCCATGACGAGAGTTCCACGAGGCGGCCGCGCAGGAGGAGCGCCCCGGCGACGGCCAGCGCGAGGTAGGCGATGCACGCCGCCGCGGCCGCCGCTCCCACCCACGCCGCGTACTGCACGTGCGTGGTGGAGACCCACAGCCGCGGAACGCGTCGCAGGGGGTCCACGACGAACGCCCGCACGGGATGCTCGGCGATCTCCCGGAGCGCCCCGTCGAGGAAGTCGCCGTCGACCTCCAGCACCTTCGGCGAATCCGCCAGCGCCCGGCGCATCGCCTCGTAGCGATCCTCCCCCTTCCGCGGCGCCCTGAGGAAGTCGGCCTTGATCTCCCGGTCCCGGTGCTCGGAGAAGTCGCGCGTCCCGTGCCAGAGGACGAGGCCCAGTTCCCCCGCCAGCAGGGGCCTCCCGAACTCCCGGAGGTTCCGCAGCGGCCACGGGGCGAACACGGCGACCGTCAGCACGGTCACCACCGCCGCCCGCGCCGCCACCCCCGGGAGGGGCCGCCCGCGCAGCCGATCCCAGAGCGCGAGGAACGCCGGGAGCGGGAGGAACACCGGCTTCACCCAGGCCAGCACGCCCACGAGCAGGCCCGTGGCGATGACCGCCCCGCCGACGCCGCGCTCGGGCCAGCCATCGAGCGTCTCCAGCAGCAGGAGGCAGAGGAACACGAGGAGCGACTCCGGGGACAGCGTGCCCACCGCCTGCGCCGTGAACGGGTAGGTGGCCGCCACGAGGAGGACCCACCGCGCGGGCCCCGGGCCGAGGCGGCGGGCGGCGAGGCGCCACGCCAGCAGGCAGGACAGCGCGTCCAGCAGGGCGTTGGCCAGGAAACCGGCCCGCACGGAGGGGCCCGCCACGGCGTAGACCGCCGCCAGGAACCCCGGGTACCCGGGCGTGCGGAAGATGCCCGGGACGAAGGGCGCCTCCGCGGAGGCCGTGAAGCCGTTCCCCGCGGCCAGGTTCCGTGCGGTCGCGTCGTTGAAGACGTGGTCGAACCAGAGTCCGGTGGGGGAGAGGAGGGCCACCGCCACGCGGGCCGCCAGCGCGGCCGCCAGGAGGAGGAGTTCCGTCCGTCCCGGGACGGGGGCGCGCGGCGGGGGGGCGGGGTCCATGGCGAGGCAGCAGCATAGGCCCCGGGGCCGTCGGGGACGGCAGGGACCCCGCGCCCAATTGGCTCGCGGGGCCCCGCGGGACACGTCCACAATGCGCCGCCATGATCTCCGTGGTCGTCCCCATCTACAACGAGACGGAAATCCTCGAGGAACTCCACCGCCGGCTCTCGGCCGTGGCGGACGGACTGGGCGAACCCGTGGAACTCCTGTTCGTGGACGACGGGAGCCGGGACGGTTCCGCGGAGTGGCTCGACGCCCGCGCGGCGAAGGACCCGCGGACGGGGGTCGTCCACCTCTCGCGCAACTTCGGCCACCAGCCGGCCTGCTCCGCCGGGCTGGAGGCGGCGCGGGGGGACGCGGTGGTGCTCATGGACGGGGACCTGCAGGACCCCCCGGAGGTCATCCCGGAGATGGTGCGGGCCTGGCGTGCCGGCGCCGAGGTCGTCTACGCGCAGCGCCGCGCCCGGGACGAGGGGCTGGTGCGGGGCATGGCGTACCGCGCGTTCTACGGCGTGTTCGGCCGGCTCATGGAGTTCCCCATCCCCCTGGACGCCGGCGTGTTCGGGCTGCTGGATCGGAGGGCCCTGGACGCGCTCCTCCGGCTGGAGGAGCGGAGCCGGTTCCTCCCGGGGATGCGGGCGTGGGTGGGGTTCCGGCAGCAGGCCGTCGAGTACGACCGGGAGCGGCGGGCCGCGGGCGCGCCCAAGCAGGACTTCCGGCGGCTGTTCCGGTACGCCCTGGACGGGATCACCTCGTTCTCCTACCGGCCGCTGAAGGTCGCCACGCTGGTGGGACTGGCGGTCTCCGCGTTCGCCCTGCTCTACATGCTGCGGGTCGTGGTGTTCTGGCTGCTGGGCATCGACCAGCAGGACGTCTCCCGCGGCTACAACACGCTGGCGGTCTCCATCCTCTTCCTGGGCGGCGTGCAGCTGCTCACCATCGGCGTGCTCGGCGAGTACGTGGGGCGGATCTACGAGGAGGCGAAGCGGCGCCCCCTCTACATCGTCCGCTCACGGGCCGGGTGCCTGGCGCCCGCGGCGGGCGAGGAGCGCCACGGCGGGGGCCAGCGCCAGGGCGAGCCCCCGGCGAAGGGGTAGGGGCACCTTCCAGAGCACCAGGAACGGCTCCCACAGCCGTCCCGAGAGGGCCGCCAGGCCTCCCGCCACGGCGGCGCGGACCGTGAGGGGCCCGGAGCCGGGCCCCGCCCCGAGGCCGTCCAGCATGAGGGGGACGGCGAAGGGCATCAGGAAGATGAGCATGCGCCCGGCGTCCGTCACCAGCAGGCTGAGGAGGACGGGGACGGCGAACGCCATGCCCGCCCGCGCCCAGGGTCCGGGGCGCAGCAGGCCGAGGGCCACCAGCGCCCAGCCGGCGGCGAAGGGGGAGTAGAGGCGCGCCACGTTCCCCTCCTGGCGGAGCCACGGGAACAGGAAGGCATCCCCGGCCACGAAGCCCACCGCCTCCCCCGCCCCTCCCGCGGCGGTCACGCGGAGGTAGAGGAAGAGGGCCGCCGCGGGGGCGGCCACCACCGCGCACCGGATCCCCTCCCGGAGGGCCCCTCCCTCGGCGCGCCGCCAGATCCACCGGGCGGGGACCAGGAACAGCACCACCTCCTTGGTGACGCACCCCACCAGGAGCCAGAGCGCCAGTTCCCCGTCCCGGCGCCGCGCCACGGCCCGCGCCGCCAACAGGAGCACCGCCATGGCGGCCGGGTCCGGCATGGCGTAGAGATACGTGTTGTAGAGCGGCGCGAAGGAGCCCAGGTAGAGGACCGTGGCCAGGTTGCGCGCCCCCGGCCCGTAGCCGAGATCCCGCAGCAGCAGGGAGAGGAGGGGGGCCGCGCCGGCCACGCAGGCCAGCGCCACCAGCGCGTACCCGGAGCCCGTGTCCACGGGCAGGGCCCGGACGAGCCAGGGCACGAGGATGCGGTACTGCCACCAGCCCCCGGGCCGCCAGGGCCACTCCTCGGCCATGCGGTAGAACTTCCAGGCGTCCCCGCGGGGGCGGCCCGACCCGTCCACCTCCGCCCAGGCCTCGAGGCCGGCGGGCCGCAGGTGGTACGCCAGCATGAGGCCCGTGGCGGCCAGGGAGAGCACCGCCGCCAGTGCCGCCGGCCGCCGACGGATGGCCCCCACCTGGAGCCCCAGGCCGGCCAGGAGGAGGCAGGCGGGGGCGCACGCGAGCAGCGCCGGGAGGCCCCCCGACTCCACGGGGCCCGGGAGGTGCCCCAGTCGGGCGGCCACCACACCGGCGACCCCGGCCGCTCCCAGCAGGCCCCCCAGGATCGTCGCCAGCCGGTCCCACGGGGGGGCCGCCGGGGGCGGGGGAACGGGGCGGGGCCCGGGGGCCTCGGACATTCCCCCGTGGATACCCGCGGGGGCCGGCGGCGGGCCACGTATCTACGGGCTGCGAATCGGGTTGCGGAGCCCCGGGGGGGGCGCTATCCTCCAGCCGACCCCGTCCAGCGGGGGGAATCATCGGACGGGGCATCGGGTGTCGACGTCGCCGCAGGAAGCGTCGACGGCATCCCGCCATGGCCCCGTTCCCGCGGAGCCGTGGGGGAAAGGGGCACGTGGCGCGAGGCAGCACACCGGCGCGACGACGGCGACGGCGGGTCTGGATTCCCGCCGCGGCCACCGGTCTGGCCATGGCGGCCCTGGCGACCCCGTCGGCCAGGTCCCAGGAGGGTCCGCGCGCCGAGGGCATCCCGCGTCTCCGCTTCGAGTACCGCTGCTACGTCGAGGAGTCGGGCTGGTCCGATCGCACCGACGTCCAGCGGATGTTCCGCGAGAAGCTGGAGGCGCAGATCCCGCTCCACCGCGCCGGCAGCGCCGAACTGGCGGCCGTGGAGGAAATCCTCGGCCGCGCGCTCTGGGCCGCCGCGCAGGCGCTGGAGAAGAAGGGCGATCTCCGCGGCGCGCAACCCTACGCCGCGCGCATCGGCCGGCTGAAGGGCGCCCCCGAGTCCATCAGGGCGGAGGCCTCCGACCTCAACGACCGCGTGAGCGTCGAGGACATGGAGGTCGCCCGGAAGGGCGGCCAGTGGGACCGGGTGCGTGAACTGGCGGAGGGTCTCCTCACCAGCCGCAAGGTCCCCATCGTGGAGAAGGCCCTGGGCTCCCTCCGGGACTCCCTGGTGGAGGCCGAGGGCCTGGCGGCGGTGGCGGGGAAGGACCTGGCCCGCGAGGGCGTGGCGCTGGAGAAGATCCTCGGCGCCTACGACGGGGCCGTGGCCCGGGCCTACGGGGGCACCGTACCCGCGGCCGTGCGTGCCGCCGTGGACTCGGCGGCGAAGCGGGACCGGGATCGCCTCCGCACCATCGAGGACTCCACGGGCTGGGTGAACTTCGAGGTCCTCGCCTGCGGGGCGAAGTTCGGGCCCGCGTTCAAGGGGGCCGTGGCGACGGTGGATCCGGCGACGGTGACCCTCTCCCTCCAGCCGGAGAAGGGCAGCACGGGCGAGCCCTGGAGCCGCGCCGGCGTCCTCCCCGGGAAGCAACTGTTCCTCCGCGGGACCTACGACATCGACGCCACCCTGCCCGGTGGGACCCGCCCCTTCGCCCGCTGGCTGCGCGTCACCGTGGACAAGGAGGCGAAGACCCTCCGCGTGCCCGATCGCGCCCCCGAAGGGATGGTCTACGTGGGACCGTGGACCGCCGCCGACGGGAAGCACGGCGGCTTCTTCGGCGACCTGCTGGAGGTGACCGCCGCGTCGGTGCGCCAGTTCGGGGCCGGCGTGGACGGCGTGAAGGACATCGTGGGGGACCAGGCCGGCGGGGACACCGCGCCGGCGTGGTTCCCCGAGGACGACCAGGGGGGCGGGCACTCCATCCCCTTCGCCGCCGCCGTGGGGAAGGCGGTCCCCACCGCCGCCCAGTGGCTCGACCTCTGCTTCGGCCCGTACACCGCGGCGGAGCGGGCCTTTCCGTGGGGTCCGGGGCCCGTGGACCCCGCCCGCCACGCGGTCGTGGGGCGCAGTTCCGACAAGGGTCTCGCCGTGGGGACGCTCGCCGCCGGCGCCTCCCCCTACGGTGCCCTCGACATGTGCGGCGGGATGGCGGAACTGGTGCGGTTCAACGACGGGCTCTGGGCGCTGGGCGGCTGCTGGAAGAACGCCCCCGAGGACTTCGCCGTGGCGGCGCAGAACCCGCTGCGCGACCCGGCACCCGGGTTCCCGGCGTATACCGCCCTGCCGGACACGGCCCCCGCCGGAAGGCCCAGCAAGAACGCCTACTCGACCTACAAGGCTCCCTACGCGGACGTGTACACCACCGGCGTGCGCCTCGTGGTGGTCATCGAACCCTAGATTCCCCGGTGAGATCAAGCACCCGCCGCTCCCGCGGCGGAAGGAGGACGACATGAGGAGCACGAACTGGGCGGTCATCGCCCTGGCGACGGCCGCCGCCGGATGCCAGCTGGACGGCATGGGCGACGGCGGGGACTCCGACCTCCGGAAGCACCAGACGGCGGTCAACTGGGGCTTCGACGTCCCCGTGGAGGGCGGCAAGACGGCGCGCGTGGTCGTGGAGAAGATCCAGAACCACTTCGACGCGACTCCGCCCACCGTCTCGCTGACGCTCAAGAACACCGGAAGCCCCATCGAGATCCTGACCTTCGAGGTGGAGTTCGGGTTCCCGGCGCCGGAGGAGTCCTTCGCCCCCTACATCCCGCAGTTCGAGACGGAGGTCGTGCCCGACGTCTTCAAGACCGGCGAGTCGAAGTCGTTCCAGATTCGCGCCGGCGGTGGCGCCGAGGGCAAGCCCATCTTCACGCGCGTGGTGCCCATGTCGGGGTCCGCAGTCCGTCAGACGACCGGGCGCGAGGAGGACGAGTACGGGCGGCGCCGCGGCTCGACCATGCTGAGCAACCGGATCGAGGTCGTGGCCGTCGACGCCGACTTCACCGGCCCCGCCCCGCGGCTCTCGTTCACCCTGGAGAACATCGACGCCGGCGGCGACCAGCCCATGGGCGACCTCTCCTACACGGTGCAGTTCTTCAAGGGGGACAAGTCCATCGACACCGGCTCCCGCCGGTTCCGCGGCTTCAAGGGCATCGGGAAGCCTCTGGGCAAGAGGGGCGAGCGGGTGACCTTCGACGTCGAGGGGCTCGCCGACCTCAAACCCGAGGTCCTGGCCCAGCTCGGCGGCGCCAAGCCCGTCCTCACGGTCCGGCTCTAGGACCCCGGACCGGGTCCGGGAACCGGCGGCTTGGCCGAACTCTCCGTCAACTGCCCGGGGTGCGGGGCGCCCAACAGCGTCCCCCTCGGCGCAGAGGTCGAGGTCTATACGTGCGCCGCCTGCGGCGCCCAGAATCCGATCGTCGAATCGGGGCCCGTCGAGGCCGCCATCGACCCGCTCATCGGTCAGACGATCTCCGAGTGCAAGGTCATCGAGAAGCTGGGCGAGGGCGGGTTCGGCGCGGTCTACAAGGCCATGGACCAGAACCTCCAGCGCCCCGTCGCGCTGAAGGTGATGCTGCAGTCGCTGACGAGCAACCAGGAGTTCGTGCAGAAGTTCATCCGGGAGGCCATCACCGCCGCCCAGTTGAACCACCCGAACATCGTCTCCATCCACAAGGTGGGCCGCGACGAGAAGCGCGGCATCCACTACCTCATCATGGAACTCCTGGAGGGGAAGACCCTCCAGGACGTGATCGAGGACAAGGGGATCCTCAAGATCGAGGAGGCGATCCCGATCATCCTCCAGGCGAGCGAAGCCCTCGCCGCCGCCCACGACAAGAAGATCGTCCACCGGGACATCAAGCCCGAGAACATCATGGTGGACCGTCGCGGGGTCGTGAAGATCATGGACTTCGGGTTGGCGAAGGTCGTGAACCCGGACATGAAGTCCACCAAGGTGATGGGCACGCCCCATTACATGTCCCCGGAGCAGTTCGAGGGGAAGCAGGTGGACGGCCGGACGGACATCTACTCGCTCGGCGTCACGTTCTACTACATGCTCTCGAAGACGCGGCCGTACGAGGGCACGAACACCGTCCAGATCATCTACGCCATCCTCACGTCGGAGCCCAAGTCGCTCCTCGACGCCAACAGCGCCGTGCCCCCCGAGATCTGGGCGATCATCCAGAAGATGATCGCGAAGAAGGTGGACGAGCGCTACGCGTCCCTCCGCGACACCCGCAAGGACCTCCTGGCGTTCCAGGAGAAGACCATCGCGGATCGCATCCCGTGCCCGCAGTGCGGCGCCAAGAACGTCCGCGGGAAGAAGTTCTGCCGGCAGTGCGGCGGCAACCTCCAGGTCAAGTGCCCCGCCTGCGGAGCCGACGAGGTCGCCGGCGTCCAGACCTGCGGCTCCTGCGGCGCCTCCATCGAGACGCTCCTCGCGGTCCGCCAGAACCTCGACCGCGCGAAACGGCTGAAGACCGTCGGGGATCTCCGGCGCGCGTACCTCCTGCTGAAGGAGGTGCTGAAGACCGACCCTGCGCACGCCGAAGCCAAGGCCGAACTGGAGGAGGTCGAGGGCGCGCTCCAGGAGGTCGACAGCGTCCGCTCCGAGGCGCTGGAACTGGAGAAGACCGGCAACCTCGAGGACGCGCTGAAGAAGGTCGAGGCCCTCCTCGGTCGCTATCCCGCGGCGGAGGACATCAAGCGGCAGCGCGACCTGATCAAGCGCGCCTACGACAGCCGCGTCATCGCGCAGCACATGAAGCGCGCCGACGAGTCCATCGCCGGCGGCAACCTCCAGGCGGCGCTCGTCGCGCTGGACGCGGCGCTGCGCCTGGACACGGGCCGCGAGGACATCGTCGTCCGCCGCCGCGACGTGGAGGACCGGATCAGTGCCGCCGACGATGCCCGCCGCGGCGCCCGCGATGCGTACGAGGGACAGCGGTACTCGGAGGCCTTCCGGCGGGCCACGGAGGTCCTCCGGGCCAATCCCACGGACGCGGAGATGGCGCAGATCCTCGAGAAGTGCCGCGGGTACCTCGACTCCAGCGAGGAGTTCGTCCGCCGCGGCCGCGACCACTTCGACGCCGGGCGGTTCGTGGACGCGAAGAAGGAGCTGGAGGCGGCGGCGCAGCTGCGGCCGGACGACGCCGAGGTCACGGCCCTCCTCGACCAGCTGGGGGCGAAGCTCAAGGGGTTCCGCGAGGCGCTGTCCCAGGCCCGCGAGGCGCTGGGGGAGTTCCGCTTCGCCGATGCGCGCACCCATGTCGCCGCCGTCCTGAAGCACATCCCCGGCGACCCCGAGTCGCTGGGCCTCATGGCGAGCATCGCGCGCCAGGAGCAGGAGACCCGCCGCGCCGCGGAGGTGAAGTCGGCGCTGGACGAGGGCGAGGCGCTGGAGAAGAGCGGCGATCTCGAAGGCGCCCTGGACGCGTTCCGGCGCGCCGTCGACGTGGACCCCGACAGCAGCGTCGCCAACAAGGCGCGGGATCGGCTGGAGGCCCGCATCCGCGAGGCGTCCTCCATCCGCGCGGTGGCCGACGAGCACCTCCGGGACGGGCGGTTCGAGGACGCGCTGGAGTCGCTCCAGCGGCTCCGGAAGCTCATGCCCGACGATGCGAACCTCGCCGCCGAGACGGAGGAGGCCCGCGAGAAGGTCCAGCACATCTCGACCTCCCTACGGAAGGCGGAGAACGCCGCCGCGCGCAAGGAACTGCGCGCCTGCGTGGAGGCGGCGCAGCAGGTCCTCGACCTCAGTCCCAACCACGCCCGCGCTTCCTCCCTCAAGCGCGAGGCCGAGAAGACCCTGGCCGCCATCGAGCGGCACGTCAAGGAGGCGGAGCAGCTCATCGCCTCGGAGATCTTCGACGAGGCGAAGGACCACCTGGCCAAGGCGCGGGCCAAGGGCGCCGACGACGCCATGGTCGGCGAACTCGAGGCCACCGCCGTCGCCGGCGTCACCGCCGCGCTGAAGACCGAGGCGACCCGGTTCTACACGGCGCGGGACTACGGCGCGGCGCTGGACGCCTACGAGCGCATCCTCGACATGAAGGCGGCGGACGAGGACGCGCGGAAGGGCAAGAACGAGGCGGAACGCCGCCTCCGCGCCATGACGAGCGAGCCCATGACCCTCCGCTCCGTGGTGGCCGCCGCCGCCGCCGTCATGCTGTTCATGTTCCAGGTGGCCGCCGTCCGATTCCGGCCGCCGCGGGACCTCCGGCAGGAGCGGGTGGGTTCCGTGGGCACCTTGATCGGGGAGACCGGAAAGCCGCTCGACGTCGCGATCCTGCTGGCCGCGGAGGCCGAGGGTCCCGCAACCTCGCTGGCGGCGTGGAAGACCCAGCACGATCAGCACGACGAGTTGAAGCTCCGCGCGCAGACGATCTGGACGACCATCGCCGCGGCGGCCGATACGACGCGGCCCGTCCTCGACCGCCTCGCCGCGCTCCAGGGCCTGGACGGCGACCTCGACCGGGACCCGGCCTTCAAGGACACCCGCGTCGACGCGGCGTCGAAGGCGCTGGCGGCGCTGGAGGCGGAGGCGGTCCAGGAACTGGACCGTCTCTCCGCCGGGAACGCCGTCGAGGCGCGGGACTTCTGCGGCCGGATCCTCGACGGGGGGTTCGCGAAGGAGACGCTGGTCCACCTCCGCGCCAACGACCTCGTCCAGGCGGCGGACACGCGGAGCGGCGTCCTCATCCTGCGCGGGAACGTCGAGAGCGCGCTCAGGGACGCGGCCGCGGCGCACACCGCGGACGGCTGGCGCCGCGTCGGGGGCAGGCTCTCCAGCGCGGAGCGCTCGCTGCAGGGAACGGCCGAGGGGGATGCGCTCCTGGCGCGCCTCACGGAGCAGTTCAAGTCCGGGTGGTACGCGGACCTGAAGGCGCGGGACTGGAAGGGCATGGACGACGCGACGTTCTTCCAGTGGGTGCAGGAGGTGGCGGACTACGTGGATCGCTTCTCCCTTCACGGGGAGGCGGACGCCATCATCGTCGGCCTGAAGCGAGGCCCGTAGGCACGGGAGCCAAGGCATGTCCACCGAGCAGGAGATCCGCTACGTCGCCGTCGGCGTGACCGACGTCGGCCGGGTCCGTGAACACAACGAGGACAACTTCCTCGCCGTGGATCTCGCGTCCGCCAATCGCGGCGCGTCGGGAATGGTCCTCGACGGCGCCATGGGGGTGAAGGGCGTCTCCCTCGTCGTCGCCGACGGGATGGGCGGCGCGGCGGCGGGCGAGGTGGCCAGCAAGATGGCCGTCGACTACCTCCACGACTCGTTCCTCAAGGCCGATCTCGGCGGCAGCATCCAGTCGGAGCAGGCGGTCATCGAACTGCTCGAGAGCACCATCCACAAGGCCAACGAGTCCATCTACACGAAGGGGCAGACGAGCAAGGATCACCAGGGGATGGGGACGACCCTCACCGTCGCGGTGGTGGTGGGGGACTCGGTCTACCTCTCGCAGGTCGGCGACTCCCGCGGGTACCTCCTGCGCAAGGGCAAGCTGGTGCAGATGACGCGGGACCAGTCCCTCATCAGCCAGCTCATCGAGGAAGGGACCATCACCCCGGAGCAGGCGGAGCAGCTGGGCGGGAAGAACATCATCCTCCAGGCGCTGGGCGTCGAGGAGCACCTCAAGATCGACAGCAAGCGCTACGACGTCCTGAAGGGGGACACCCTCCTGCTCTGCTCGGACGGCCTGACGGGCATGGTCAAGGACGCGGAGATCGAGAAGATCCTCCTGGAGGAGGCGGACCTCAAGGTCGCCGCGAAGCGGCTCATCGACGCGGCCAACGCGGGGGGCGGCAAGGACAACATCACCTGCATCCTGGCGCGGTTCGACGGACCGGGGCTCCGGGAGCCCCTGACGGCGCTGGACCATGTCGAGCAGACCGGCGAGCGCTGGAAGACCGAGAAGGTCAAGACCTCGAAGGCGGGCCCCGTCGCCATGGGCGTCGCCGCGGCCATCCTGGCGGTCGTCGCGTGGATCGTGTTCCGGCCCCAGCCCCGCGACCTGGTGTTCACGGTGAACGTGGATGCGAAGGTCGTCGTGTCCGCCGCCGCCGACGGTGGAACGGAGGGCTTCGCGCCCCTGGAGCGCGAGGTGAAGCAGGGCCAGCCGCTGAAACTCCAGGTGGAGAAGGGCAAGTACGACATCGAGGTCTCCGCCCCCGGCTACGTGGCGTACCGGAAGCCCTCGGAGGACACCACCGGGGATCGGCAGCTGTTCGAGTACCCGGTCACGCTCGTGCGCACCCCGGCGAAGTCGCTCCTGCTGCTCCCGCCGAAGGTGAACGGCGTTCCCCTCACCAACGTCACCGTGCTGCTCACGGCGCTGGACGCGAAGGTCCCCGCGGTCACCCACGAGGTGAAGAAGTGGGACGCGCCCCAGTTCAACTCGTTCCCGGCGGGCAAGTGCAAGGCCGAGGCGTCCCGGCCCGGGTTCGAGCCGAAGTCCTGGGACTTCGACGTGGGGTCGGAGAAGGACGTCGTCGCGCAGATCCCCGACCTCCAGGGGATCGCGGGCACGGTCCTCGTGCTGGGCGCCGCACCGGGTTCCGACGTCACGGTCTACGACGGGGAGGAACTCCTCGCCGGCCCGGTGAAGACCGACAACCTGCGACGGACCGTGCTGCAGGTCCGCGCCACCACCGTCCGCGTGAAGGTGGAGAAGCCCGGGTTCGAGCCGTTCGACGACTCCCGCGTCGCCGTCCCCCGCGAGGCCGAGGTGGAGGTGCGGCTGGACAAGCACAGGGGCAAGGTGCGGTTCACGGGGCTCCCCGCGGGCGCCGTCCTCACCCTCCAGGACTCGTCGGGCAAGGCCGCGCCCATGCAGATCGAGGCCAACGGGGAGACGTCCCAGCGCCCCTGCGCTCCCGGACCCGTGGAGGTCTCCTACGAGGACGCCCGCGGGCAGCCGCGGACCCTCAAGTTCGATCTGGAGCCCGGTCAGATCCTCGAGAAGGACCTGTCCAAGTAGGCCCATGAGCCCGACGGCCGCTCCGCCCGCCACCGACCCGCTCATCGGCAGGACCGTCGCCAAGCGGTTCGTCGTGGAGTCCGTGCTCGGCGAGGGCGGCATGGGCAAGGTCTACCTCGTCCAGGACAAGGAGACCGGGCAGAAGGCCGCGCTCAAGCTCGTCATCGGCGCGCTCAGCGGGAACGAGGAGTACGTCCAGCGCCTCCGGCAGGAGGCGCGTACGGCGGGCCGCCTGCGTCACGACGGCGCCGTGCGCATCCTCGCCAGCGGGGAGACGGAGACCGGCGAGCCGTACCTCGCCATGGAGTACTGCCCCGGCGACAACCTGAAGGAACTCCTCCAGCGGGAGAAGCACTTCGACGTCGCGCGCGCCTGCAACATCGTCTCGCAGCTCGTGGACGCCGTCGGGGCCGCCCACCGCCAGGGCATCATCCACCGCGACCTCAAGCCGGAGAACATCAAGGTGGCCCCGGACCCCCTGCGGGGCGAGGCCGTCAAGGTGCTCGACTTCGGCGTCGCCAAGTTCGTGGGTGGCGAGGGCGTTCCCGAGATGGAGAACGCCGTCAAGACGAAGACCGGCATCATCCTCGGGACGCCCAAGTACATGGCCCCCGAGCAGATCCGGGGCGAGGCCATCGACGGCAGGGCCGACCTCTACTCCTGCGGGGCCATCCTGTACGAGATGCTGGCCGGCGAGCCCCCCTTCTCGGCGGAGGACGTGTTCGGGTACGTCTCGGCCCATCTCAAGGAGCCGGTCCTCCCCCTGTCGGAGCGGGTCCCCGAGTACGGCATCCCGAAGGAGCTGGACGACCTCATCCTCTGGCTCCTCGAGAAGAACCCGCAGCAGCGGCCCAAGGACGCCGCCCAGGTCTGCATCGTCCTGGAGCGGTACGCCCGCACGGCGAACACCGCCCGGGTGAAGTTCGGCATGCGGGTCGCCGGGGCCTGGCTGGTCCCGGCCGCCGCCTCCGTGGCGCTGCTGCATGTCCTGGTGCCCGATCGCCTCCCCGTGAAGGTCCCGGCCCTCGGCCCCGACGGGGGGGAGATCCTCCGGGAGGTCGAGTACGGGATGGGGCTCCTCCGCCTGCACGGTTCCTTCGCCGCCCTCGGCCTCGGCATCGGTGGCGCCGCGGGGGTCCTGCTCCAGCCCCGGATGTCCGTCGCCGCCTACGTCCGCCGGCTGGCGGTGGTGGCCGCCACGGTCATCGTGGCGCAGGGGATCGCCCTCGCCTTCCACGGCGCCCCCTATGCGGCCGGCGCTTCCACGCTCATGGCGCTGCTCATCTACGCCTGCTTCAGCCTCGCCTGGCCCATGGACTCGCTGGTGCAGCGGTTCCTCTGGGCGGGCGCCGTGGCGCCGGTGGTCGCCGTGGTGCTGAATCCCATTCCGCTGCGGATGTACCTCGGCACCGAGGACGCGGACGGGACCATCCCGTCGGAGTTCTTCCGGTGGCTGGGGAACACGGAGGAGCTCTGGCAGGCGGGCGCCTCCACGGGCAGCGTGGGGTTCATCGCCGCCCTCGCCGTCCTGGGGATGGGGGTGGCGTTCGGTCTCGGCACCCTGGTCCTGCCCAAGCCCGGACGGGGCTCCGCTTCGTAGTCGCAACCCGCCCGCGGGGCGGAGGTTGCGGGCGCGGGGCGGGGCGATTCTCATGTTGGAGCCCCGCGTCGAGTCGTGGTAGGCTCGCGCCGGCTAGGGGATTTCGTGGTCGCAGTGCCGGCCCGTTGGGCGGAAGAGGAGGCGTTCCCATGAAGCACGCGATGGGATGGCTCGTGGCGGTTGCCTGTGTCGCGCTTGCGGCCGACCTCGCCGTGGCCGGGACCGTGACGAAGGACGGGAAGACGGAGCCGCTCAAGGCGGGCCAGACGGTGACCGGTCCGGCCACCGTGGTCGGCGCCGATCCGAAGGACGTCATCACCCTCCGCAAGGGGGCCGTCCTCCAGTTCCTGGGCGCCGACGAGGACCCCAAGACGAAGAGCAAGGCCGAGTCCTACTTCCTCAAGAGCGGCGCCGCGGACGTGAACGTCGGGTTCTACACCCGTCTCTCCACGCCGGCCTTCTGGGCGTTCCCGTCGGGCGTCGGCGATCGCGCCACCTTCTACGCCGAGTCCTTCGGCGTGCACGTGGGCTACGCGCGTGCGGCCAAGGGGTCGGGGACGCTGCGCCTGATCGTCGACTCCAAGGACCCGCGCTACATCTCCGAGGTGCTGGTCCAGGAGAACCAGGGCGTCACCCTGGATCGCACCAACACCAATCCCGCACGCGGCGTCATGGTCGCCTTCGCCACGGACTCGCACAACGACTTCCGCCGGGGCGCCATCCGCGTCCGCTATCCCCTGCCGACGGGTCTCGTCATCGAGCTCTCCATCCCCAAGGCCACGGCGGGGTTCATGCGCCCCAAGGTGGATCAGGAGGGCTGGACCCACGTCCACAACAGCGTGGCGTCCTGGAAGAGCGGGAAGATCCGCATCACCACGATCCTCAACGGCGTGGTGCAGAAGACCGGCGACCTGCCTCCGGGCGGGGACGCGTACATCGACAACGCCTCCGGTGACATCCAGAAGGAGGCGGTGAAGATCGAGTTCGCGACGCTCAAGGCGGCCGTTTCGCTGACCAGCGAGTTCGAGTCGCTGGCCGCCAGTCCCATCGCGAAGCCGCACAATCCGTGATCCCCGGGGGCGGGGGTGGCGGAGCCGTTCGTGAGGTATCTGTCGCGGGAAGGTCGGTCGTCGGACGGACGATCGGCGGGCCGGATGCAGAGGCGTCCGGCCTCGGGAGGAGTGGGCACATGACCGCAGACTTCAGGCGCGCTCGACTCGGCGCGGCGGCCGTACTGGCCGGTGCGCTCGGGATCGCGGCCGCGCCATCCATCGCCACAGCGGCGGACGCCGCGGTCGTGGCCGAGGGCAAGGCGGCTCCCGCCCCCGACAAGAAGGCCCCCGCGCCCGCACCGGCGACGAAGGCGGCCCCCGCACCGGTGGCGGATCCCGCGCCGACGACCTCCACCTCCTCCTCCGATGCGGGAATCGCCGGCGCGGTCAGCGACTTCATCTCGCGGTCGGGGGACCGCTGGAAGGAACTCACCATCTTCGGGATGAAGCCGAAGATGCGCATCTCCGAGCAGATCTCCTACACCGACAACGTCTTCTACCAGACCAATGGCGAGCGGCTGGTCATCGACCGGGACCCCGACTTTATCTCCGACGGGATCAACGCACGGCCCCGCCTCGGGGAGCCCCGGGGCAAGGTGAGCGACATCGTCAACGTGGCGTCCCTGAACTTCGGGCTCGAGATGCCCGTGAACCTGGCGCTCGTGCCCATCATCCGGGACCGGAACAAGACGCTGCGCGTGTTCGACTCGAACGTGACGAGCGTGGTCTACATGAGGCACCACGACAGCCCCGACGCGCTGAACTACGACGCGACGCTCGACTTCCCCGCCATGCTCAACGAGTGGGCTCGGCGGCTGCTCAGTTTCAACGTCGGGCAGGGGGCGCTCTATTTCCGCACGGAGGCGACCTACTCGCGAATCACGGATCCCCTCGACGTGGCCAAGTTCCAGGTGCACGACGAGGCGCCGACCTTCGTCCGCGGCGAGGAGCGCAACGACTTCGAGCGCGTGGAGTACGCCTTCAAGGGCACCCTCGGATGGAGATCCCAGGTCTGGGACGCGTCCGTCGGTTCGCGGTTCTACAAGTTCCGCGTGAAGGATCGGTCGCTCGACTCCGCCGATCACCGTCAGTCCTCGTACTTCGCGGAGGCGGGCCACACGTTCGCCGGCACGGAGCAGCGCGCCTTCGTGTTCGTCGACTACACGGACTTCGGCTTCGACGAGAGGACCGCCATCGACACGAAGTTCGCCAAGGGCGGCGAGGTCACGACGCTCCGGGACTTCGAGCGCTACAAGTACGGCGTCGGCTGGGAGGGACCGCTCCTTTCCAAGAAGCTGCAGTCGAGAGTCGAGGCCTTCTGGATCGGCGTCGATGTCGACGACCGCCGGAAGTCCCCGCGGCCCGTCATCGTCGATCCGGACGATCGGACGAAGGCGTACGAGCGGTCCTACGACGAGCCCCACCTGGTGGGTTTCGCGACCCGGCAGAAGTACGCGCCGACCCAGAAGACGCAGTTCCAGTTCGAGTACGGGCGGGGCGTGGAGTGGTCCGTGGTGTCGGAGAACAAGGTCGTCGACAAGGCGACCTTCACCGTCAGCCACGAGTTCAATCCCCGCGTGACGGGCACCTTCAAGTACTCCATCGAGAACGAGAACGTCGCGTTCCTCCAGAAGCGCACCTTCCAGGAGGTCGGCGTCGGCGTCCGCTACAAGCTCTTCAAGTACACGTTCCTGACGGCCGAGTACACGCTGCGGCACATGCGGTCCCGCCGGGAGCCCGTCGCCGTCTACGCCGACCGGGCGAACCAGCCCTACACGGTCCGCGCCAACGGGGACTTCACCGCCAACATCATCACGGTGGGCGTCTCGGTCGAGTTCTGATGACCCCGGGCCGGACCCCGCGCGGCTTCGCGACCGCCACCGCGGTCGCGGGAATGCTCCTCCTCGGCGGCTGCGTCGGGGTCGACCTGCCTTCCATCCGGGCCCCCTCCGTGGACACGCAGGGGTCCGTGCTGCCGCCGCGCCCGACGGCGGGATTCGACCTCGACCGACCCTATGACCTCCTGCCCGGGGACGAGATCCTCATCGCGGTGGCGGAGGATCCCACGCTCGACATCCAGGTGCAGGTCGCCTCTTCCGGCGAGATCGAGATCCTCCGCAGCGAGACCGCTCCCGGCGAGCCCCGGCGGCGCATCGTGGCCCGCGGCCGGACCACGGAGCAGCTGCAGGAAGACATCGCCGACGTGTACACGGGGTCCCGGTTCCAGTCGCGCCCCTACGTGCGGGTCAAGCTCGTCACCCCCGTCCCGCGCCGCGTCTACGTGATCGGGGCCGTCAGGGCCGCGCCCTCCATGGGGTACCTGGACCTCCCGCTGGGGAGGCGGATGACCCTGACCCAGGCCATCATGGCCTGCGGCGGCGAAGCGGAGGACGCCGACCTCCGCGCGGTGAAGATCCTGCGCAAGGACCCGGCGACCCAGGCCGAGATCGCCCTTCCCCCGTACGACGTCTCGGCGATGCTCGCGCAGGGCCTGCTCGACCGCGATCCGCCCCTGGAGCCCAACGACACCATCGTCATTCCGAAGGTGGGGTCGGTCACGATCTGGGGCAACGTCAACCAGGCGGGGCGCCACCTCTGCAGGCCCGGCCTCCGGCTCACGGACCTCTTCGCGCTTGCCGGAGGACTCAAGGACTTCTCCGATCTCGCGGAAGTCCGCGTGACACGGGACGAGGGGACCCGGAACGAGAGGACGTACAACGTGAACGTGAACGACATCCTCGCGGGACGGGCCGACGACCCCGTGCTCCAGCCGGGGGACCGGGTGTTCGTCAAGCAGGACTGGAAGTAGCGCCGGGGCCCCCGAGGCCCCCCACCTCCCATGGCGTCCGCCCTTCCCATCGCCTCCTACCTCTTCATCCTGCGGAAGCACCGCTGGCTGGTGCTGGGGACCGTGGTGCTGGTCCTGACGGCGGGGTGGATCTACTCGGGGCGGCAGCCGGAGATCTTCCGGTCCAGCGCGAAGGTGAAACTCCTCCAGAGGAGCGTCGGAGGAGGCAAGTCGGACGACGCGACGTTCGTCGCCGACGAACTCCACCGGCTCCGGACCGACATCGCCCTCGCCCAGGAGGCGCTGGCGTGGATCCAGAACCCCTCCAAGAACCCCAGCGCCGCCGAGTTCACGGGCATGTCCGCCCGCAGCCTGCGCGGGATGGTCAGCGTGCGCCGCATCGACCCGACGTCCTACTTCGAGATCGCCGTGGAGGGGCGGACCCCGGTCGTCAACGTGGCCGTCGCCAACGGGTACGCCCACGTGTTCGAGAGGACCTTCCGGGAGCAGAAGCAGCGACAGGTCGATGAAGGCCTGCTGGTCCACAAGACCCGGCTGGAGGAGGCCCGCGCCAGGCTGGACGACGTCGTCGCGCGAATCGCCGATCTCAAGAAGGCGCACCCCCAGGTGGACTTCAGCCGGATCTCGCCGCAGCGCGAGATCGATGACCTGAACGTGCTCAAGTCCTCGCTGGCGCAGGACCGCCGGACGGTGCTGGCGCTGGACAGGGAGATCGCCAACGCCGAGGCGATCCTCGCCGAGGAGCGCCTCCGGGTCGTGAAGGGGGTGGACGAGAAGTTCCAGCTCCTGCCGCGCGAGGACGGCTCCATGCCGCGCGACGCCGTGCTCGCCGCCCTCCGTGCCCCGCGGATCCAGCGCCTCGAGCGGGTCGCCAGCGACGCCGGGGTCCGTGCCCTCACGCAGTCGCTCCAGCAGCTCCGGGCCGAGGACATGAGGCTGGACCTGGAGCGGGGGCTCCTGCCGACCTCCGCCGAGCGGGTCAACATCGCCACGCGAAGGGTCGCGGCGGAGCGGGAGCTTGCCGGGGCCACGGAGGCCGTCCTCCTCGTCGCGTTCGAGAACCGGGACCAGTTGAAGCAGGGGTTCGGCGACCGGGAGAGTCAGGCGGCGGAGCTGGCCGCCAAGGTGGAACTCATCACCATCGCACTGGCGAGGTACGAACAGCTCCGCCAGCAGCAGCAGCAGGCGGAGCAGGCCCTCACGTCCGCGCAGGGCGTGCTCGACGAGGCCGAGCGCCAGGGCGCGCGCGTCCTCGGCAGCGGCGAGGAGGGGGGCGTCGTCCGTCTCATCGAGGAGGCCCGCCTCGACGGGTCCGTCCGCGTGCGGCCCAACCGACCCGTCATGTACCTCGTGACCGTGGTCATCGCGATCCTCCTCGCCGCCGGGCTGGCGTACGTGCTGGAGTTCATGGATGACTCGGTGAAGAGCCGCGAGGACTTCGATCGCCTCGTGCGCCTCCCGTTCCTCGGGTTCGTCCCACACATCCGCGCGCGCGAGGAGGGCGACATCCCGGCCGACCTCATCGCCGCGCGGGGCAGGACCGGCTCCCCCGAGGTGGAGTCCTTCCGGGCCATCCGCACCGGGATCCAGTTCAGCCGGCCGGATCGCGAGGTCCACACCTTCCTCGTCACCAGCGCGGGGCCCGGCGAGGGGAAGACCACCATCTCCCTCAACCTCGCGGCGACCTTCGCGGGACCCGGCAGGCGCGTCCTCCTCGTGGACGCCGACCTGCGCCGCGCGCGCATCCACACCGCCATCGGCGTGGACAACAAGGTGGGACTCACCAACGTGCTCGTCGGGTCGAAGAGCCTGGAGGAGGCCATCCAGGAGTCGTCCGTCAAGGGCCTCTACGTCCTCGCGTCGGGGCCCGTGCCGCCGAACCCGGCGGAGGTCCTGGGCAGCGCGCGCATGAAGGAGGTTCTCGACGAGGCGCGCGGCAAGTTCGAGCGCGTCATCATCGACTCGCCGCCCATCGTCGCGGTGACGGACCCCGTCCTGCTCGCCAAGTTCGTGGATGCGCTCTTCCTGGTCGTGTCCGTCGGAAAGACCTCCGTGCGCCTCATCCAGCGGGCCCGGGAGACGCTCGCGACGGTGGGGGTCGCCATCCACGGCGCCATCCTCAACAACTCCGACGCCCGGTCCTCCGGCTACTACGGCTACGGGTACCGGGGCTACGGGTACGGGTACGGCTACGGATACGGGTACGGATACGGGTACGGGTACGGCGCCGGATACCCCTCCCGCGACGACGAGACCGCCGCCGCCAAGGGCGAGACTCCGCCACCGGAGGCGGCTCGCTGACCCGGCCCGGCGCGGCTCCGCGCATCGGGACCCCTCTCACGGCGTAGAATGGCCGCTCCCGGGAGGCCCCCATGCGCATGCGCACGTTCTTCCTCTTCGTCTCGCCCCTGATGCTGCTGTCCGCCGTGCTCGGCTTCCTCGTGGCCGATGCCCGCGCCCGGCCCGCGGACCCGGCGATCTACTGGTCCGACCCCGTGGTCCGCGAGATGCGGAGCCTGGTGGAGCAGGACTACGTGGACGAGGTCCCCGCGGAACAGGCGCGCCGGCTCTTCTTCGCCGCCTGCAAGGCCTACGTCTCGGGGCTGGATCCCTACTGCGAGTTCTACACCCCCGACGAACTGCGATCTTTCGAGGAGGAGACGAAGGGGGAGTTCGGCGGCGTCGGCATCCTGGGCCGGTCGTCGAAGGAGGGGCTCCGCGTCCGCGGCGCGCGCATCGGCGATCCCGCGTGGGAGGTCGGCATCCGCGCGGGCGACCTGGTGCTCACGGTGGACGGGGTCGGTGTGAGCGGCGAGGGGGACGAGGCCCTCCTTCCCCGCCTCCGCGGCAAGCCGGGCTCCTCCGTGCGCGTCCGCTGGACCCCCGCCGCCGGCGGCGCTCCCCGCGAGGCGGACGTCCGCCGGTCCGAGATCAAGTACGACAGCGTGGTCGGCGTGCGGATGCTCGACGTCGACGCCGGCATCGGATACCTCCGCATCAGCCGGTTCCAGGAGAACACCGCCGCCGACGCCGCGGAGGCCCTCCGTCGCCTGAAGGAGCAGGGGGCCCGGGCCTTCGTGCTCGATCTCCGCGGGGACTACGGCGGAGTCCTGCCGGCCGCCGTCGCCGTCGCCGACCTCTTCCTCCCCGTGCCCCCGTTCGGTCCCCACTCCGAACTGGTCGTGCTGACGCGCGGTCGCAGCGGCGTGGACACGCCGGTCCAGTCCGCGCGCCGGGATCCGGGGGACGACGTGACGTCGCCCCTCGTCCTGCTGGTGGACGGCTCCACGGCGAGCGCCGCGGAGGTCCTCGCCGGGGCGCTCCAGGACCAGATGCGGGCCGTGCTGGTGGGGGAGCGCACCTACGGGAAGTTCCTCGTGCAGCGGATCGTCCCGCTCCAGCAGGAGGACGTGGCGGTGCGGATCACCACCGCCCGCTACTACACCCCGCTCGGCCGCAATCTCCAGCGCGACGACTCGAAGGGTGTCCGCGGGGGACTCGTGCCGGACGCCCCCGTCTCCGTGGGCGATGAGGACCGCCGCGCCGTCGCCGGCTGGCTCGAGCAGCAGGTCGGCATCGGCTGGGACCTCGTCCCCGAGGAGGGCGCCCCCGGCCTGCCGGCCCGCGATCCCATCCTTCACCGCGCCATGGACGTCCTCCGCGGTGCCGCGGGGCCGGCGGAGGCGGGAAGGTAGCGCCGCCTTGCGCGTCCTCGGCATCGAGACGTCCTGCGACGAGACCGCCGCCGGAGTCGTGGAGGACGGCGTGCGCGTCCTCTCCTCCGTGGTGCTCGGGCAGGAGGATCTGCACCGCCGCTTCGGGGGCGTCGTCCCCGAGGTCGCGGGTCGCGCCCACGAGGCGTCCATCGTGCCCGCCATCGGGAGCGCCCTCGAGCAGGCCGGCGTCGGCCCGGAGGCCCTGGACGGCATCGCGGTCACGGTCCGGCCGGGCCTCGTCGGCTCCCTGCTGGTGGGACTCCAGGCGGCCAAGTCCCTCTCCCTCGCCACGGGGCTGCCGCTCGTGGGTGTCGATCACGTGGTCGCCCACGCGCAGGCGGCGGCGCTGGGCGGCGCGGAGATGAGGTTCCCGCAGGTCGCGCTCGTCGTCTCCGGGGGTCACACGAGCCTGTACCTCCGGCGCAACCCGCTGGAACAGGACCTGCTGGGCGGCACCGTGGACGACGCCGCGGGGGAGGCCTTCGACAAGGTGGCGGCGCTGCTGGGCCTCGGCTTTCCCGGAGGCCCCGCCGTGGAACGCGCCGCCCGCGGCGGGGATCCGGCGGCGATCCGCTTCCCGAGGACGCGCGGCGCCCGCGGCACGCTGGACTTCTCCTTCTCGGGGCTCAAGACCGCCGTGCTCTACCACCTACGGGGCCAGGACGCGCGGCCCGGCACCGGCAGCAATCGCCCCGGCGCCGACGCCGCCGACACGGCGGCGGCGTTCCAGGAGGCGGTCGTGGACGTCCTCGTGAGGATCACGCTCGAGGCGGCCCGGCGGGAGGGCGTGGACCAGGTCGTGGTGGGCGGCGGCGTCGCGGCCAACGGCCGGCTCCGGGAGCGCATGGAGGCGGCCTGCCGACGGGCCGGGCTGGAGGCGGTCATCCCCGCCCGGTCGCTCTGCACCGACAACGGCGCCATGATCGCCGCCGTCGGCACCCACCTCCTCGCGGCGGGCCGCCGGGACGGGCCCGACCTCGACGTGGCGCCCCGTCTCCAGCGGGCGAGCCAGAAGTCGCACGCCGCAGCGGCGGCGGTGCGGTGAACGCCGGGGACGTCCGGCGGCTCCTGGACGGCGTCCGCGACGGCACCGTCGCCGTGGAGGCGGCCCTCGCGTCCCTCCGCCGTCTCGACGTCGAGGACCTCGGCTTCGCGCGGCTGGATCACCACCGGGGGCTGCGCTGCGGTCTCCCGGAAGTGGTGTTCGGCCAGGGGAAGTCCCCGGAGCAGGTGGCCGCCGTGGCGCGGGCGCTGGCGGACCGGTCGGGACGCGTCCTCGTGACACGCGCGGAGCCGGCCGCGGCGGCGGCGGTGCTGGAGGCCCTCCCCGACGCCCGGTGGGAGCGGGAGGCCCGCTGCGTCGTCCTCGACCGCGCCCCCGCCGAGCCCGTGGGCCGCGTCCTCGTGGTGGCCGCGGGCACGGCGGATCGCCCCGTGGCCGAGGAGGCGCGCGTGACCGCGGAGGCGGCGGGGAGCCTCGTGGAGACCATGCACGACGTCGGAGTGGCCGGCATCCATCGCCTGCTCGCCGGGGCGGAGCGGCTGCGACGCGCGCGGTGCGTCGTCGTGGTGGCGGGCATGGAGGGGGCCCTGCCCAGCGTCGTGGGCGGGCTCTGCGACGTGCCCGTCGTGGCGGTCCCCACCAGCGTCGGGTACGGGGCGTCGTTCGGCGGACTGGCGGCGCTCCTGGCGATGCTGAATTCCTGCGCCGCCGGTGTGGGCGTGGTGAACATCGACAACGGGTTCGGGGCGGGCGTGCTCGCGAGCCGGATCAACCGCATGGAGTCCCCGCGGGACGACGCCGCGGAGGGGGAGGGACGGGCGTGAGCGAGGCCGCGAAGCCGGCGCTCCTGGCGCTGGAGGACGGGTCCGTCTTCCGCGGGACCGCCTTCGGCGCCGACGGGGACGCCTCCGGCGAGGTCGTCTTCAACACCTCCCTCCAGGGCTACCAGGAGGTCCTCACCGACCCCTCGTACCGCGGGCAGATCGTCGCCATGACCTACCCGCTCATCGGGAACTACGGCATGTGCCCCGAGGACGACGAGTCGGACCGCCCGTGGGTGGAGGCGTTCGTCGTCCGCGAGGCCTGCCGCGTGCCCTCCAGCCACCGCTCCGCGGAGCCTCTCCCGGACTACCTCCGCAGGCGGGGCGTGGTGGGCATCGAAGGCGTCGACACGCGGGCGCTGACCCGTCGCCTCCGGGAGGCGGGCGCGCTGCGGGGCGTCGTCTCCACGACGGAGCGGGACGCGGACGCGCTGGTGGACCGGGCGCGCGCCGCGCCCTCCATGGAGGGCCGGGACCTCGCGCGCGAGGTGACCCGCCCGGGCCCCGTGGAGTGGACCGAGGGCCACGTGTCCCCGTTCTCGCCCGAGCGGCGCGCGCCGGACGGGCCCGCCCACCACGTCGTCGCGCTCGACTACGGCGTGAAGCGGAACATCCTGCGGAACCTCGTGGACTGCGGTTTCCGCGTCACCGTGCTGCCGGCCACCGCCACCGCCGAGGACATCCTCGGGCGATCGCCGGACGGGGTGTTCCTGAGCAACGGTCCCGGCGACCCCGCCGCGCTGCCCTACGCCGCCGCGGCGGTGCGCGGCGTGCTCGGGCGCGTGCCCGTGTTCGGCATCTGCCTCGGGCACCAGATCCTCGCCCACGCCTACGGAGGGAGCACCTACAAGCTCAAGTTCGGTCACCACGGCGGCAACCACCCCGTGAAGGACCTGGCCACGGGCAAGGTCGAGGTGACGGCGCAGAACCACGGATTCGCCGCCGCGCCGGCGATGTTCGACGACGGTGCGGTGGAGATGACCCACGTGAACCTCAACGACGGGACGTGCGAGGGGATGCGCCACCGCGACATCCCGGCGTTCTCCGTGCAGTACCATCCCGAGGCGAGCCCCGGGCCCCACGACTCGCTGTACCTCTTCGACCGCTTCCGCGCGCTCATCGAATCCGCGCGGTAGTTCCCCGCCTTTCTTGACGGCCGCTCCGGGGTCCGGGATGATCCGTGCCCCCGTCGGCCGGGAGAGGAGGCGACGCGCCATGTCCGTGACCTGCGTCGTCGGCTCGCAGTGGGGGGACGAGGGGAAGGCCCGCATCGTGGACCTCCTCTCCGCGGAGGCCGACCTCGTGGTGCGCTACCAGGGCGGGGCCAACACGGGCCACACCGTGGTCGTGAACGGCGAGACGGTGAAACTCCACCTCGTGCCCGTGGGGGTGCTCCGCCCGGGCTGCGTGTCGGTCATCGGCAACGGTTGCGTCCTCGACATCGAGGTCCTCTTCGGCGAACTGGACATGCTCCGCCGGACGGGCCACGCCGTGGAACCCCCGTTCCTGAGGGTCTCCGACCGCGCCCACCTCGTGCTGCCGTACCACCGCGCCCTGGACGCCGCCTACGAGCGCGGACGCGCGGCGGGGCGCATCGGCACGACGGGGCGCGGCATCGGTCCCTGCTACGCGGACAAGGTCGCCTACAAGGGGATCCGCGTGGCGGACCTCTACGACGACGGGGAACTGGAGTCCCGCGTGAGGGCCGCGTGCGCCGAGAAGAACCGGATCCTCCAGGCCCTCGAGTCGGATCCGGTGACGGCCGACGACGTGCTGGCCGACCTCCGGCGTCGCCGCGACGCGCTGCGACCGTTCGTCGAGGACACCGTCCGCTACGTGCGCGACGCCCTCTCCGCGGGGAAGCGCGTGCTGTGCGAGGGGGCGCAGGCCACTCTCCTCGACGTGGATCACGGGACCTACCCCTTCGTGAGCGCCAGCAGCAGCAGCGTGCTGGGGGTGCCCACGGGATCCGGGATCCCGCCCCGCGCCATCTCGCGCGTCGTCTGCGTCTCGAAGGCCTACACGACGCGCGTGGGGGAGGGGCCGTTCCCCACGGAGGACGCGGGGGACGAGGGGGCCCGCATCCGGGACCGCGGGCGGGAGTTCGGCACGACCACGGGCCGGCCCCGCCGGTGCGGCTGGCTGGACGCGGTCGCCACGCGCTACTCGGCGACGCTCTGCACCGCCGACGAGATCGCCCTCACCAAGCTGGACATCCTCGCGGGCCTCCCCCGCCTCCGCATCGCGGTCGCCTACGACGTGGACGGCGTCCGCACGGACCGCTTCCCCGCGGACATCGGCTCCCTGCGCCGGGCGGTGCCCGTGTACCGGGATCTCCCGGGCTTCGAGGGGGATCTCTCCGCCTGCCGGACGTACGGGGACCTCCCCGCGGGGGCCCGTGCCTTCGTCGAGGCGGTGGAGGAGTGCCTCGCGTTCCCGGTGAAGGTCATCTCCGTCGGCGCCGACCGCGCGCAGTACCTGATGAGGTAGGTGTGCCGAGGCTTCCCCGCTTCGACCCCGCCGAGCGCGTCGGTCTCCCCGCGGATCGCCTCCCGCGCCACGTGGCCATCATCATGGACGGCAACGGGCGCTGGGCGGAGTCGCGCCGCCGCGCCCGCATCTGGGGCCACCGGGCCGGCGTGGCGTCGGTCCGCGCGGTGGCCATCGAGTGCGCGCGCCTCGGCATCGGCCGCCTCACGCTCTACGCGTTCTCCCAGGAGAACTGGAAGCGCCCGCGGCGCGAGGTCGAGATCCTCTGGAAACTCCTCCGGTCGTTCCTCGTCAAGGAGCGGACGGAGATCCTCGACAACGACATCCGCTTCGAGGCGGTGGGCCGGCTGGACGGGCTGCCGCCGTTCGTGCGCCGGGAACTGGACGAGACGTGCCGGATCTCGGCGGACGGTCCCGGGATGGTGCTCTGCCTGGCGCTCAACTACGGCGGGCGGGCGGAGATCGTCGATGCGGCGCGCGCGCTGGCGGAGGAGGCGCGGAGCGGCGCGCTGGACCCGGCGACCATCGACGAGGCGGCCTTCGCGGCCCGCCTCTACGCGCCCGGGGCGCCGGACCCCGACCTCCTCGTGCGCACCGCCGGCGAGAGCCGCGTGTCCAACTTCCTCCTCTGGCAGATCTCCTACTCCGAGTTCCACGTGAGCCCGGTCTGCTGGCCGGAGTTCCGGGAGCCGCACCTCCACGACGCCCTCCGGGACTATGCGCGCCGCCACCGCAAGTTCGGCGCGCTGCCCGCGGAGACGCCGGCGGGTTGAGCGACCGGATCTCCGTCCCGCGGGACGCCGCTCCCGCCTCCCCCGGGGCGGGCCCGTCGCCCCCCTCGGGGCCGCCGACCCGCGTGTCCGGAGTCCGCATCGGCGTGGGGCTCCTCCTGGGCGTGGTCGTCGTGCTCGTCCTCCTGCTGGACGGAATGCTGGGGCGATGGGAGACCTTCCGGTCCGCGGCGCCGGGCACCGGGCTGCTCCTCGCGGCGTTGTCGGCGGCGGCCATCCTGGAGGCCTGCGCGCTCCTCGAGACGGCGGGCATCCCGACCCACGCGCGCTGGGCCGCGCTGGCGTCGGCGGCCCTCCTGGCGGGGCGCGCGGTGCTGCCGGCGCTGGGCGTCCGCCCCGCGGATGCCGAGTCCGGCGCGGAACTGGGCCTGCTCCTGGCGGTGGTCCTGCCCGCCGCCGCCGCCATCGCGTCCCGCCCCCGCGGGGAGGACGGCGCAGGGGACGCCGGCCGCCTCCGCGCCATGGCGGGGACGGCCCTCGTGCTCGTGTTCGTCCACCTCCCCCTCGCGCTCACGCTGGAACTCCGCCTCGCGCCGCCGGTGCCGGGCATGTCCGCCTCCGTCCCCTCGGGCCTCGTCCTGGTGGCGCTGGTCGCGGTGTCCTGCAAGGTGGGGGACTCGGCGGCGTACTTCGCCGGGCGGACGTTCGGGCGCCTCCCGCTCTGCTGGGTGAGTCCCCGGAAGACCGTGGAGGGCGCCGTGGCGAGCGTGCTCGCCGGTGCGGCGGTCGGGGCGATCCTCGGTCCCGCCTTCGGGCTGCCCCTCCACCACGGCGTGGCCATGGCGGTGCTCGTCAACATGGCCGGCCAGGGGGGCGACCTCGTGGAGTCCTTCCTCAAGCGCTGCTGCGGGGCCAAGGACTCGGGCCGCACGTTCGGCGAGATGGGCGGCGCGCTGGACCTCCTCGACGCGCTCCTGCTGGCCGGTCCGGCGGGATACGCCTACCACCGCATCGTGCTGGCGTAGCCCGGCCCGGGTAGATTGCGGCCCATGGCCACCCCCCCGCAGGTGCAGACCGTCGTGCGGCTGCGCTCCGAGGACGAGGAGCGCGCCCTCTACGGGCTGGGCAACCGCGCCCTCCGCCTCCTCCGCGACCGCCTCGGCGTGCGCGTCTCCGCGCGCGGCGGTTCGGTGACCCTCCACGGCGAGGCCCGCGCCGCGCGGGCCGCCCGCCGCGTCCTGGAGTCGCTGCTGGACCGCGCCCGTCGCGGGGAGGAACTCTCCGAGGGCGCCGTGGAGGCGGCCATCACGGAGGAATCCGTGGACGGAGGCGCCGCGGGGGAGGGGACGGACGGTGCCGCCGGCGGCGACCGCGTCGTGAAGGCGCTGGACGATACGCACGTGGTGCCCCGCACCGCCGGGCAGCGCGCCTACGTGGAGGCCATCCGCGCCCACGACATCGTCTTCGCCATCGGCCCCGCGGGCACGGGCAAGACCTACCTCGCGGTGGCCTGCGCCGTGGCGGCGCTGCGGAAGGGCGCCTTCCGCCGCCTCGTCCTGACGCGGCCCGCCGTGGAGGCGGGCGAGCATCTCGGCTTCCTGCCCGGGGACTTCCAGGCGAAGGTGAACCCGTACCTCCGGCCCCTCTACGACGCGCTGGGCGATCTGATCCCCTTCGACGAGGTCCAGCGGACCATCCAGCGGGACGTGATCGAGGTCGCCCCGCTGGCGTACATGCGGGGGCGCACGCTCGACCGCGCCTTCATCATCCTCGACGAGGCGCAGAACACCACCCCCGAGCAGATGAAGATGTTCCTGACGCGCATGGGGAGGGAATCGAAGATCGTCGTCACCGGCGACATCACGCAGGTGGACCTCCCGCGCGGCACGCGGTCCGGACTCGTCCACGCGCGCGACGTGCTCGGCGCCGTGGCGGGGCTCGCCGTGGTCCACCTGGGGAGGTCGGACATCGTGCGCCACCCCCTCGTGCAGCGCATCGTGGACGCCTACGCTGCGGAGGACGGCGACGAGTCGCCCCCCGTTCCGCCGGGCGCCGCCGCCGCGCCCTCGCGCCCCCGCCGCCGCCCGTGAGGCGCCGGGTGCTCGTGTCGGACCGGCAGCGGAGCCTCCCCATCGGCGGCCCGCGGCTGGCGCGGGACATGGAGCGCGTGCTCGCGGCGGTCCGGTTCCCCGGCGACCTCTCGCTGTCGCTCGTCGACGACCGGGAGATGGGGGAACTGCACGGGCGGTTCAGCGGAGACCCGTCGCCCACGGACGTGCTCGCGTTCCCCCTCGACGGACCGGGGCCCGGCGGGCCGCGCGGGGAGGTCGTGCTGTCCGTCGAGACCGCCGTGCGGGAGGCGCGCGCCCGCGGCCTCCTCCCCCGGGGGGAGGTGCTGCTCTACGCGGTCCACGGGGTCCTCCACCTGTGCGGTGAGGACGACCACGACCCGGTGCGCGCCCGCCGGATGGATCGGCGCACGCTCCGGCTCCTCGCCCTGCTCGGCTACCGCCACCGCATCGACCGCTGACCCCGCCGCGCCCGTACCCTCGGCGGGGCGGAGTCCCGTATCATGCCCGTGGGCGGCGCGTCGAGGCCGCCGCGAGTCACGGAGGCCCCTCCCCGCCATGACCCACCGCCGCACGCCACCCGACGAGCCTTCCGGTCCCCGCGTCCCCGTCCCCGCCCCCGCCCCGGCGCCCGTCCCCGTCCAGGTCCGGCGGAGCGGGGCCGCACCGCCCGCGGCCTCCGCCCCGGTCCGGGTGAGCGGCGCCCCGGCCCCGGCGCCCATCCCCGGACGCGCGGGAGGCGCGCCCGTCGCGGCGCCCATCGTTCCGGTCCAGGCCGAGACGCCGGCGCAACTGGGCGGCTATCGCATGCTGGAGCCCCTCGGCCGCGGGTCCATGGGAGCGGTCTATCGCGCGCTCCAGGTGTCGCTCGATCGGACCGTCGCCATCAAGGTGCTCAGCCCGGCGCTGGCGCACAATCCGACCTACTGCCGCCGTTTCGAGCGGGAGGCCCTCGCCTCGGCCCGCCTGAACCACCCCAACATCGTCGCCGCGCTGGACGTGGGCGAGGATGCGGGCTACCGCTACCTGGTCATGGAGTTCGTGGCGGGGCGCACCGTGGCGCAGGTGCTCCAGGCCGGCCCCATGGACGAGCGGCGCGCCGCGGGGGTCATCCTCCAGGTCGCCCGGGCCCTGGACCACGCCCACCGCAACGGCCTCGTCCACCGGGACGTCAAGCCCGCCAACATCCTCGTGACGAAGGAGGGCGTGGCGAAACTGGGGGACCTGGGGCTCGCCAAGGAGGTGCAGGCGGACGGTTCCCAGACGGAGGAGGGGCTCGCCATGGGGACGCCGTTCTACGTGTCCCCGGAGCAGGCCCGCGGCGAGAAGACCATCGACATCCGCACCGACATCTACGGGCTCGGCGCGACCTTCTATCACATGGTGACGGGGCGGGTCCCGTTCCCCGGTCCCAACCCGGCCGTGGTGATGTCGAAGCACCTGAGCGCCACCCTGACCCCGCCGGACGAGGTGAGCGAGCAGGTGAGCCGCGGGGTGGCGCAGATCATCGAGAAAATGATGGCGCGGGAGCGGGAGGGTCGCTACCAGTCGCCGGCGGAACTCATGGCGGACCTGCAGGCGTACCTGGAGGGGAGACTGGTGGTCCACGCCGCCATCCAGTTGCGGGCGAGGCGGCGGCGGCGATTCCGGTAGGGGGTGGGCGCGCTACCCCGGAACGGGGACGTGTCGGGGCCGGGGGCCGGTCGGCCGGCCTCCCCCGATGGCTAGGCGCGCTTGCGGACCTTGCCTGCCTTGAGGCACTTGACGCACAGGCGGACGCGCACGGGAGTCTTGCCGATCATGGCGCGCACCTTCTGGACGTTGGGCTTGAACTTCCGCTTGGACCGGCCGGTGATGCGGCGGCCCACGCCGCCCTTGGCCTTGGCGAGGCCGCGGCGGGTGACCTGGTTGCCCACGCGGGTCCGCTTGCTGCAGACGTCACACTGGCGAGCCATGGGAGACCTCCTGTGGAGCCCCGCGGGTTCCGTCGCAGGACCGGGGTCCGGCGGGACCGGGGGGGAATCGACTCCCGCTCCCGGGGGCGAAGGGCCGAACATAATGGGGTGTCCATGACGACCTCCACGAATTTGCCGCCCCCGGCGGGGCGTCGCCGGCTCGCCGCGGCCCTGTGCCTGGCGCTGGCGGCGGCGGGGTGCGCGTCGGCCCGCGCGGTGGAGGGAACGGCCCACCCCTCTCCCCGGCTCCACCACCTGCTGGACCTGGAGGACGCCCGGGCGCCGGTCCGCGAACTGGAGCCCTTCCTGCGGGACGCCGACCCCGCCGTGCGGGCCCGCGCCGCCCTCGCCGTGGGGCGGAAGGGGGGGGGCGCGGCGCCTCCGCTCCTCCGGCTCGCGCTGCGGGACCCGGAGGGGACGGTCCGCGCCGCGGCGGCCTTCGCGCTGGGCCTCTCCGGCGCGCCGGAACTGGCGGGCGACGCCCTGGCCGTGCTCCGCGGGCCCGGGGCGGGCGCCGAGGAGTCCGCCGCGGCCGCCGCCGCCGCCGTGTGGCTCTCCGGCGAGCACTGCTGGCGCGAGGGCGCCTACGCCGCCCCCTTCGGCCACCCCTCCGCCGCCATCCGACGCGCGGCCTTCCGGGCGCTGGCGGGGGCGGTCCGGGGCTGGAAGGAGAAGCCCCCGGCCGCCCCCGCCTGGCTCGCCGCAGCGGTGCTCGTCCCCGATCCCGACCCCGAGGTGCGTGCGGCGGCGGCCCTCGTGCTGCGGGGGCTCCCCGCCGGTCCCGCCGCGGAGCCCCTGTCCGTCGCCCTCGCCCGCGGCCTCGCGTCGGACCCCGACCCCGACGTGCGCGCCTCCTACGCGCTGGCCCTCGGCCGCATCTCCACCGACCCGCTTCCCGCCCTGGAGCGCGCCCTCCGCGAGGAGGCGCTCCCGCGCGTGAGGGCCCAGATCGCCCGCGCGCTGGGCGCGCCCGGCGCCCACGCGGCGGGGGCCGCCCCGGCCCTCCGCGCCGCCCTCGCGGGGGACCCCGACCACGGGGTCCGCACCGTCGCCGCGGAGGGAATCGGCGCCGACGGCGACCGTGCGGCGGCGTCCGTGGACGCGCTGGTCGCCGCCGCCGGGGATCCCTCCCGCATGGTGCGCGTGGCCGTCCTGGGCGCGCTGCACGCGTCGGGGGACGGGGCGGCGCTGGCCTCCGTTGCGTCCGCGGCGGCCTCGCCGGACCCGTGGATCCGCGCCGCCGCGCCGGGGCCGCTGCTGTCCGTGGAGGCGCTCGCCGTGCTGGCGCGGGACGGGGAGATCCGCGTCCGCGAGAGCGCCGTCGCCGAGGCCGGTGCGCGGGGCCGCCAGGGGCTGGCCGTCTGCCTCGAGGCGCTGGGCGACTCCGACCCCGTCGTGGCCGCCATCGCGGCGACGGCGCTGGGGGAGATGGGCGCCACGGAGACCGTGGAGCCGCTCCGCTCGTCGCTTCGCCGGGCGGCCGCGCCCGTCGCCGCCCCCGACGACGGGGCCGACCTCCGCGCCGCCTCCCTGGAGGCCCTGGGCCGGCTGGCGCCGGGAACGGGATCCACGACGGACCTCGCGCGCGCCCACCTCCTCGATCCGGACCCGGCGGTCCGGGCCGCCGCCGCCGGGATCCTGGGCGACGCGGCACCGCCGGACCCGCCGCCACCGCCGCGGCTGCTCCCCTTCCCGGATCGGACCGCGCTGCCGGTCTCCGACGGCGCCGCGCCCCTGGTGGAGGTGGAGACGAACCGCGGGACCTTCACGGTCCGCCTCGCGCCCTCCGCCGCGCCGGTCCACGTGGCGCGCTTCCTCGCGCGGGTCCGCGAGGGCGGGTACGACGGCACCGTCTGGCACCGCATCGTCCCCAACTTCGTGGTGCAGGGGGGCGATCCGCGGGGCGACGGCTCCGGCAACGGCGGCGCACCCACGCGGCAGGAGTTCTCGCCCCTTCCCTACCTCCGCGGGACGCTGGGCGTGCCGCGCAGCACCCCGCCCGACTCGGGCGGCTGCCAGCTGTTCTTCTGCCACGGATCCTCGCCCCACCTCGACCAGCGCTACACGGTGATGGGCCGGGTGGAGGACGGCTTCCCGGTCCTCGACGCGCTGGACGTCGGCGATCGCATCGTGCGCATCCGCCTGCGGTGACCGGGGAGCCCGAGCCGCCGCGGCTCTCGCGCGAGGAGTGGGCCGGCGTCCGCGGCCGCAGCGCGCGCCGCGAGCGCGGCCGACGCCTCGCGCGCGGAGTGGTGCGCACGCTGCTCGCGGTGTTCCGCCCGCTTCCGTTCCCCGTGGCGCTGGTGGCGGGGGAGTGCCTCGGGCTCCTCGCGTGGGCCGTACTCCGGTCGGCGCGGCGGCGCGCCGCGGATCACCTGGACCGCGCCCTCGGTCACCGGCTCGACGGGGCCGCGCGGCGCCGCACCGTCCGGCGCGTGTTCGTCAACGCCGGGAGATCCGCCGCCGAGATCCTCGTGGCGCGGCGGACCGGCGCCGCCGCGTTCCAACCCCGCATCGTGGCCGTCGACGGGGACGAGCACTTCACCGGCGCGCTCGCGGCGGGGCGCGGCATCGTCGGCCTGACGGCGCACTTCGGCAACTGGGAGATGCTCGCGGCGTCGCTCGGGCTCCGCTGCGACCTGCGCGTGGTGGGGAAGACGTCCCGGCCGGGCGACGCGACGGAACTGGTGCAGGACATCCGCGCGGGGTTCGGCCTGGAGACCATCGAGCAGAACAACGTCCGCGGGATCCTCCGTGCGCTGCGCGGCGGCGCCATGGTGGGGATCCTCCCCGATCAGGACATCGATCGGCAGGCGGGGATCTTCGTGCCCTTCTTCGGGAGGGACGCCTACACGCCCACGGGGCCCGCCACGCTGGCCATCGCCACGGGCGCGCCGCTCCTGCCCCTGTTCCTGCGGAGGGAGGGTCGCTCGCGCCACCGGCTCGTGTTCCACCCTCCGATCTTCGCGGACCCCGCCGCCCCGGACCGGGACGCGGAGGTGCGCCGGCTCACGGCGGCGTGGAGCGCCGTGTTCGAGGAGGAGATCGCGGCGCGGCCCGACCTGTGGGTCTGGTTCCACCGGCGGTGGAAGACGACTCCGGAGGTGCTCTCCCGGGTGCGGGAGCAGCGGTCGAAGCCGGTGCCGTGGCGGGAGCGCCCCCCCGACTGACGTCGCGCGCCGCTGCGTCGTCGTTCAAGGGCCGCCGAGCAGGGTCTCCATGCGGTCGCCGTGGCCGACGTCCGGTCCCGCGTCCGCCTTCCGCGCGGCGCGCCGTCCGAGGAGCCCCGTCGCGGCGAGAGCGGCGGCGGCCACGGCCAGTCCGGCGAGGTCGTCCACCACGTAGTGGTAGCGGAGGACCACGGTGGACGCGATGGTCCCCGCCGCCGCCACCGCCATGCCCCATCGGATCCCGCCCCCGAGGGGCCACGCGAACCGGGCGCAGAGCACGCCGAGGACGACGTGCGCGCTGGGGAACGCGTCGTAGGGCTGCGGCTCCAGGTCGCGGATGAGGTCGTGCACCGCTCCCGCGAGGTGGCCCCGCGGCAGCGGCTCCGAGAGCAGCACGTAGGCGTGACGGGGGCCGCAGGTGGGGAAGAGGAGGTAGAGCCCGTAGCACGCGTAGAGGCCCCCGGCGACGGCGAACGCCGGGCGGTAGACGCCGAGCCGCCCTCCGCTCCGCCACAGGGCCGCCAGCAGCACCACGGGCATGAGGAAGTACGCCGCGTAGAACACCATCATCCCGTCGGCGAGGCCGGGAGTGAGGACGGTCTCGCTCCAGCGGGCGACATCGACGCCGAGCCAGTCCCTGTCCAGCGCCGCCAGCGGGCCGTCCCAGCGGCGGACGGCGAGGTCGCCCACGGCCTCCTGCGCGGGGCCCGCGGGGAGCGCCGGAACGAGGAAGCGAAGGCCGGTGAAGACCAGGGGCAGGAGCACCAGGGTCCATGCGGTGTGCAGCGCCGGGAGGACGGCACTCCGCGGCGCGCCGCCGCGGTGGACGGTCCCCGCCACCGCCGCGGTGGCCGCGAGGAGCGCGGCGAACCACGCCACCGCCGTGCCGCTCCGCGGCGCTCCCCGCGCGAACGCCGCCAGGGCGAGGACGAGGAACCCGCAGCCGGTGGTGAGGTGGAGGGCGTCCAGCGCGCGTGCGAAGGGGGGGAGGCGGGAAGGGACCGACGCGCCGGCCCCGGGGAGTCCGCTCACGGGGCCGGTCCCACGGCGGCGGCGGCGCCCTACTCGCCCAGCGCGGTCGCCATGGCCAGATCGGCCGTGTGCGTGATGGAGAGGAGGATGCGATCGATGCCCAGGAGGCGGGCCCGATCCCCCGCCTTCCCGTGGAGGTGGACGACGGGCACGCCGTCGCCGTCGGCCAGGACCTCGACGTCGCGCCAGTGGACGCCCTGCCCGAGGCCCGTGCCGAGGACCTTGAGGACGGCCTCCTTGGCGGCGAACCGGCCGGCGATGTGGATGTGCGCGTCGGGGGCGCCCTCGAAGATGCTCAGCTCGTCGCGCGTGAACACCTTCTTCTTGAACGCCCGGCCGCGCTCCGCGAGGAGCGCGCGGATGCGCGCCACCTCCACGGCATCCACGCCGATCGCCTTGGTGGCCATGTGGGGGGGTCTCCTGGCGGCCCCGCCGCGGGACCACGAACGGAGCATAGCCGCCCCCCGACCCATCGGCAAGCGCGGCACCCCGGGGGCGCCCCGCGACGTCCGGGGCGGGCGGCGCCTCCCGCCCCGCTCCGTGGGGGAGCCGTGACCGGTGTCACCGCGGGGAAACGGTCCCGCCGCCGTGCGGCGCGGACCCCCCGGCGCGCCGGCATCGCCGGGGGCGGGCACGGGGCTTGCGCTTGCGGAGAGGGTCAGCGGGGCGACGGGGCCCCGCGACCCGAACGGGGGAACACCGCATGGTCCGCCACGCCGTCGTGCTTGCCGCCGCCGTCGCCGGCCTCGCCGCCGCCGCCGTCCCCACCTCCGCCGCGGCGGAGCGGCCCCTCGTGGTGCTCTCCAGTCGCATTCGCCTTCCCGCCCGCGCCCGGGACGGCGTGCTCCGCGGGAAGATCTCCATGGAGGCCGACTACCTCTCGTCCGGCCGTGCCTTCGACGCCCGGGAGGACTCCCTCTGCGTGATGCTCGGCCCCTGCGGCATCCTCCGGCGAGGCCAGATCGACGGCGTCGTCGGCCGCGAGGACGAGTGGGGGGACTGGACTCTCCGCGCCCGGAACCCCTGGGGGAAGGGCACGCGCGTGGTCATGCACTTCAGCCCCGGGACGGGTCGCTTCGATCTGGCGGCCAAGGGAGTCGACCTGTCCATGCTCGCCGCCGCTTCCGGAGGGACGTTCCCGGTGCAGTTCCTCGCGGGGCCCGAGCTCTACGCGGGCGACGCCGCGTTCTCGACGGCGGCCAACGGCCGGACGTGGATCGCCGCCGGCCCCGGTACGGAGTACGCAGGGCTCTACAACGAGTCCCAGCCCCCCCCGGGAACCTCCGGGTCCGGGCTGGCGGGCCTCGGCGGGAGCGGCATCGGGGGGGAGGTGGAGGAGCCCCTGCCCTCCTGGTGGAACATCGACATCGGTGATCCCGGCGTGGGCTGGTAGCCGCTACCCCGAGTTCCGCAACCCCGCCGCCACGCCCGCCAGGGTGAGATCCAGCGCGCGGCGCTCCGCCGCGCCGCCCCCCCCGGACCGCACGCGCCGCAGCAGTTCCATCTGGACGAAGGAGAGGGGATCGACGTAGGGATTCCGCAGTTCGATGGACCGCTGGAGGACGCGGTGGCGGTCGAGGAGGCGCCGCGTCCCCTGCGCCGCCAGGACGCCCGCCACGGCCCGTCGGTGCTCCGCCGCGATGCGACGGAGGAGTCCCCGGGACGCCGGGGAGCGGGACAGCGCCGCGTAGCCCCGCGCGATGTCCAGGTCGCTCTTCGCCAGGGCCATCTCCGCGTTGTCCACCAGCGCGCGGAAGAAGGGCCAGCCGGCGTACATGCCGCGCAGCAGCGCCGTGCCGCCGCGCCCGCGCCGCAGGAGCGCGAGTCCCGTCCCGAGCCCGTACCACGCGGGCAGCAGGAAGCGGGCCTGCGTCCACGCGAATACCCACGGGATGGCGCGGAGGCGACCCAACGAGCGCTCGCCGGCGCGCCGCGCCGGGCGGGAGCCGAGGGGGAGCGACTCCACCGCGTCCAGCGGCGTCGCCTCCTCGAAGAAGCGGAGGAAGCCGGGCGCCGCCAGCAGGTCCCGCCACGCCCGCTCGGCGCGCAGGGAGGCCGCCTCCACCGCGTCCCGCCAGGCCGGTTCCGGCGCCGCCGGCCCCGCCGCGCCGAGGGCGCGCTCCGCGCGGGTCACCAGGACCCGCTCCAGGTGGACGACCGCCAGTTCCCGGTCCCCGTAGCGGTGCTCCAGCACTTCCCCCTGCTCCGTGACGCGCACGCCCCGGGCGTCGGAGCCCGCGGGGAGGGCGAGGAGGGCCTCCCGCAGGGGTCCGCCCCCGCGCGACACCGTGCCGCCGCGGCCGTGGGAGAATCGCACGCCCACGCCCAGCGCCGCCGCGCGCTCCAGGAGCGCCTCCTGCGCGCGGTGGAGGAGCCACTGGGCGCGGAGGTAGCCGCCGTCCTTGGCCCCGTCGGAGTAGCCGAGCATCACCTCCTGCACGTCCCCCGTCGCGCGGAGCCGCTCCCGGTACGCGGGGGAGCGGACGAGCGCTTCGAGGATCTCCGGCGCCCGCGCCAGCGTGTCCGTGCTCTCCAGGAGCGGCACCACGGAGAGCGCCGGGAGACCCGCGGCGCGCGCCACCACCGCCGCCGCGAGGACGTCGACGGGCCCGGAGGCGTGGGAGAGGACGAGCGACCCGGCGAGATCCGGACCGCAGCGCTCGCACCCCTCCGCCAGCGCGCGGAGGGAGGCGAACAGCCGGCTCTCGCGGGCGAACCGGATCGACCGTCGGACCGAGGCCGGCTCGTCGACCGCCCCCAGGGCCTCGTCCAGGCGCCCCGGGATCTCCTGGGCGGGCCCCGTGAGGATGTCGACCCGCCCGAGGACCAGCGCCGCGGTCTCCCGCGCCTCCCGCGCGTGGACGCGGAGATCGAGCGCCGCCAGGTGGAGCCCCGCCAGCGCGGCGCGGCGCCGGAGCGGGGCGATCCACTCCGCCGCCATGCGCGGTCCACCCAGCGCGGTCACCGCGTCCTCCGCCTCGCGCAGGGCGAGAACGAGATGCCGCCCGTCGCCTCCGGGAAGCGCGGGCCGCCCGTCGTCCCGCAGCCGGCCCAGGTTGACGAGCACCTCGCGGACCAGCGCGAGCAGCGCCCGCCAGGGCCGATCGAACCCGGCCCCCCCGGGGAACTCGAGCAGCCCCTCGCGGGCCGGCGCGGGAACGAGTTCCATGGCGGAGGAGAGGTGGGCCATGGCCAGGTCGATCCCCTCGAGGAGTCTCCGGTGCGCGGCGGCGCGCTGGAGGGTTGCGGCCGCGCGCACCGTCTCCGCGCCCGCGTGGGGGTTGCCGTCCATGTCCCCGCCCACCCAGGTCCCGAACCGCAGCGGCGGAGGCGCGTGGGCGGGGAGTCCCAGCGCCTCGGCCCGCTCCAGCACGCTCTCCGCGGCGGGGAGGATGCGGCTCTCCAGCAGGAAGATCGCGTCCCGCACCTCCTCCTCGACGGTGGGGCGCTGGAGGGGGACCGGCCGGGTCTGCCAGAGCGCCTCCAGGTGGGCCAGCAGGTGGGTGTCCGCGCGGGCCCGCGCGGCGCGGGTGGCGGGGCGGCCGTCCTCCCCGTCCAGGACCTGTCCCAGGGCCCGCACGTGGCGGAGCACGTCCCGCTCCGTGGCCCTCGTGGGATGGGCGGTGAGGACGAGCGTGGCGGGGTGGGCGGAGCCCGCCGCGAGCCGATCCGCGAGCGGCATGGCGCCGCGGCCGGCGTCCGCCACCAGCGCCTCCAGTCCCCCCGGGGGCGGCGGCTCCGAGGGGTCCAGCGCGCGCTCCCGTCGACGGCGCAGGCGGTGGCGCTCCTCCGCCAGGTTCACGAGGCGGAACCAGAGGCAGAAGGCCCGGGCGACCCGCTCCAGATCCCCGCCGTCGAGGCCCGCCACCAGGCTCCGCAGGCGCCGTCCCGCCGCCGCCCCGGGGCGACCGCCCCTCCGCCGCTCCGCCGCGGCGGTCCGGATGGCCTCCACCAGCGCCAGGGCCTCCGGCCCCTCCCGCTCCGCGATGACGCGCCCCAGCAGCGCGCCGAGGCGCTTCACTTCGCGGCGCAGCGGGGCATGGCGATCCACGTGCCGGAGACTAAGCCGGGGTCCGCGAAGGGACGCGGGATTCGGCCCGCGGGGCGCGGGCGCGGTGCCCGTCGCGCCGAGGGACGCCGGTGCAGCGCCGCCCCCCATCCCCCCCTTCCGCCCCCGGGGGTCCCGTGTGCTACCGTCGCGGCGGTGGCCGCGGGGTGCGAGTTCCGCGCGGCCCGTTCCCGTCCCCGCCCTCCCCCCGGTTCCCGCTCCCGTGCCCACGCCCTTCGACGACCTTGTCCACGACCTCAACGACGCCCAGCGCGAGGCGGTCCTCCACGCGGAGGGGCCGCTGCTGGTGGTCGCGGGCCCGGGCTCCGGCAAGACGCGCGTGGTGTCGCGGCGACTGGCGGCGCTGCTCCGCCGGGGCGTGCTTCCCCACCAGGTGCTGGCCGTCACGTTCACCAACCGCGCCGCCGCGGAACTGCGGGAGCGCGTGGAGCGCCTCGTTCCCGCGGGGGGACTGTGGGTGGCGACGTTCCACGGCGCCTGCGCCCGCATCCTCCGGGAGCACGGCGAGGCCGTCGGCGTCCCCCGGTCGTTCACCATCTACGACGAGGAGGATCGCGGGCGGCTCGTGGGCCGCGTCCTGCGGGAACTGCCCGGAGCCCGGGACGTGCTCACCCGCGGGGAAGCGGGCAAGCGCATCCGCTCCTGGAAGGGGGCCGGCGTGACGCCGGCGGCGGCGCGCGGGGCGGTGTGGGCGCCGGCGGAGCGGATGGCGGCGGAGGTCTACGCCCGCTACGAGGCGCTCCTCCGCGCGCAGGCGGCCACGGACTTCGACGACCTCCTCTCGCTCGCGGCCCGCCTGCTCGCGGACCACCCCGCCGTGCTGGAGTCCTACCGGCGTCGCCTCCGGCACGTGCTCGTGGACGAGTACCAGGACACGAACCCCATCCAGTTCCGCATCGCGCGTGCCCTCTCGTCGGGCACGGGGAACCTGCACGCCACGGGCGACCCGGACCAGTCCATCTACGCGTGGCGCGGAGCGGACATCCGGAACATCCTCGATTTCCGCGAGCACTACCCGGCGGCCCGCATCCTGCGGCTGGAGCGGAACTACCGCAGCGTCCGCAACGTCCTCGACGCCGCCGGCGCGCTCATCCGCCGGAACCGGGATCGCCACGAGAAGGACCTCCTCACGGAGGCCGAGGCGGGCCCGCCGGTGCGCGTCGCCATCCACGACGACGTGGACCGCGAGGGGAGGGCCGTGGGCGCGGAGATCGCCGCCTTCCTGGCGGAGGGGAGGAGCCCGCGCGAGGCGGCGGTGCTCTACCGCGTGAACGCCCGCTCCCGCGCCGTGGAGGTCGCGCTGCGCGGGCGGGGCGTGCCCTACCAGGTGGTGCGCGGGGTGGAGTTCTTCCAGCGGGCGGAGGTGAAGGACCTCGTTGCATGGCTCCGGCTGCTCGCCAACGCCGGGGACGGCGAGGCCGCCGCCCGCGTGCTGCAGGCCCCCGCGCGCGGAGTGGGGGACGCCTCCGTGGCCCGCATCCTCGAGGCCGCGGCGGGAGCGGGGCTGCCGGTGCGCGAGATCCTCCTCCGCGGAGCCGGGCCCCTCGGGCTGAAGGGGCGCGCGGGCGCCGCGCTGGAGCGGACCGCGGCGGATCTGCGCCGGCTCCTGGAGTTCCCGGCCACCTCCACGGCGGGGGCGCTGGACGAGGTGCTGGCGGCGACGGACTACCGGGCCTGGGTGGAGCGGCACTGGCCCGAGGACGCGCCGGAGCGGCTGGAGAACGTGGACGAACTGCTGGCCGCGGCCCGCGCGTGGGACTCCGGCGACGAGGCCGGGGGCGGCGGAGCGGGAGGCGTCCAGGGGTTCCTGGAGCAGGTGGCGCTGGTGTCGGACCAGGACCGTTTCGACGAGGACGAGGCCCGCGTGACCCTCATGTCGCTCCACGCCGCCAAGGGCCTGGAGTTCGCGGCGGTGTGGATCGTGGGAGTGGAGGAGGGCGTCCTTCCCCACGCCCGCTCCCTGGACGATCCCGCGTCCCTGGAGGAGGAGCGGCGGCTGCTCTTCGTCGGCATGACGCGGGCGCGCGAGCGGCTCGCGCTCTCCTGCGGCTTCCGTCCCTCCGGCTGGACCGGCGGAGGCGGCGGAGGCCCGTCGCGCTTCCTGGACGAGATGGGCCGTGGCGTGGAGCGGGAGGACCTGCGGACCGGCGGCGGGTTCGGCCACCCGGGCCCCGGCATGGACGATGACCCCTCGCGCTGGGGGCGGCCCCCGGGCTTCCCGCCCGCCGCACGGGGGGCCCCCTTCGGGAGTCGCGCGGGCGCGGACCCGGGCGCGGACGACCCCTTCGTCCCCGACGTGGTGGACGTGCCCGCCGCCGCCGGCCCCGGCGACGCGGTCGGATTTCGCGCGGGGGATCGCGTGCGGCACGCGAAATTTGGCGACGGGAAGGTACGGCTCGTGGAACGGCGGGGGTCCTCGGTGAGAATCACCGTGGAGTTCCGCATGGGCACGAAGACGCTGGACCTCGCGTTCGCGCGCCTTGAACCGCTCGGGACGCGGCGCGGGTGATGGGCGACCAGGACGCCGCGCCGGAGGGGCGGACACCCCCCAAGGACGGGGACACCGAGTCCCCGGAATCGCGCCCCTACCGCCCCCCGTTCACCGTCAAGCGCGGCGCGGGGGAGGATCTGCGCCGTCTGACGGAGATCGCGCGCGTGCTCAATCTCGAGCCCGATCTCCACCGGCTCCTCGATCAGATCCTCGATCGCGTGGTCGAGCTCACGCGGGCCGAGCGGGCGTTCGTCATCCTGCGCACCAAGGACGACCGCCTCGAGGTCGCCGCGTCCCGCACCATCGACCGCGAAGGGGTGCGCCGCGCCGCGGCGAAGATCTCCAAGTCCATCGTGCTCCAGGCCGAGAAGGAGGGGCACCCCATCCTCACGACGAACGCCACCATGGACCCGCGCTTCGAGGGGTCCGACTCGGTGGCCCACATGCGGCTCCGCGCCGTGGTGGCGCTCCCCCTCTCCGTCCGGGGACGGGCCATCGCCGTCCTCTACCTCGACAACCGTTTCGAGGAGGGCGTCTTCCAGTCCACCGACCTCTCCCTCCTGGAGGCCTTCGCGGCGCAGGCGGCCATCGCCCTCGAGAACGCACGGCTCTTCGACGAGAACCGGCGCCGGCAGCGCGAGGCCGAGGACGCGAAGGAGAAGGTCGAGGAACTCAACCGCGTCCTGCGGGAGCAGGTGAAGCGCCAGGGGGACGAACTCTCCCAGGTGCGCCAGGTCCTGCGGGAGCGACACGGCGACACGCCGCTCAAGTACGAGTACCCGGAGATGGTGTGGAAGAGCCGGCGCATGCTGGACCTCCTCCGCCTGCTCGATCGCGTGGTCGACTCCGAGGTTCCGGTGCTCATCCAGGGGGAGAGCGGCACGGGCAAGGAACTCGTGGCCCGCGCCATCCACTTCCAGGGGACGCGCCGGGCCGGGCCGTTCGTCACCGAGAACTGCTCCGCCATCCCCGAGAACCTGCTGGAGAGCGAGCTGTTCGGCCACGTGCGGGGCGCGTTCACGGGCGCGGACAAGGACCGGACGGGGCTCATCGAGCAGGCCAGCGGCGGCACGCTGTTCCTCGACGAGATCGGGGACATGCCGGCGGAGATGCAGGTGAAACTGCTCCGCGTGCTCGAGGTGGGCGAGGTCCGCCCCGTGGGGGGGAAGAAGGTCGTCCCCGTGGACGTGCGCGTGCTGGCCGCGTCCCACCGGGATCTCCGGAAGATGGTGCGCGAGGAGACCTTCCGCGAGGACCTCTTCTACCGCCTCGCGGTCATCACGCTGGAGGTGCCCCCGCTGCGGGACCGGCGGGAGGACATCCCCCTGCTCGTCGATCGGTTCCTCACCGTGGCCGCGGCGGACTCCGAGGGCGAGCGCAAGCGCGTGAGCGACGACGCGATGGCGCTGCTGATGGACCATGACTGGCCGGGCAACGTGCGCGAACTGCGCAACGAGGTGCTCCGCGCCTGCGCCCTCGCCGAGGCGGTCATCGTCCCCGAGGTCCTCTCGCCGGAACTCCGCGCCCGGACCGTGCCCCGCCTCCTCCCCGCCCACCTGGACGACCGTCCCCTGAAGGACATGGTGCGGGAGACCGTCGAGGTGGTCGAGCGGCGGGCCATCGGCGAGATCCTGCGCCGCACCGGATGGAAGAAGAGCGAGACCGCCCGCCTCCTCGGCATCTCGCGGCCCACTCTCGACGCGAAGATCGCCCTCTACGGGCTCGGCCGGCCGGAGTAGACCGGCCGCCGGACGGCGTTCATCGCGCCCCGCCGCCGAGGGGGGCCGGGCGCCGCTCCCGGAAGCGCGGCGTGGACTCGCCCTCCACGATCACGATGAGTCCGCCGACGGGAAGGTCGGTGAAGCGCTGGCGGGCCTGCGTCGCGGGCCAGACCACCTCGAGCATGCGGATCGTGGTCGCCCCGCCCACGCCGACGTGCCGCCGGAGGGGTCCGGCGCCGCACGGGCCCTCGCCTCCGACGCGGGCGTAGACCTGCCTGCGGAGGCCACCGTCGTCGAACTCGACGCGGATCCGGGCGCCGAACGCGGATCGATTGGATCGGCGCCCCTCGAGGAGGATCGTCGCGGAGTGGCCGCCCGGGCCCGTGTTCTCGAGGACGAGGTCCCGTCCCGCGCCGCCGGGCCGCGCCAGGAGATCGAGGTCGCCGTCCCCGTCCAGATCCGCGGCGGCGAGCGCCCCCGTCGACCCGGCGAACGCGAGGTCGCCCGTGGCCTCGAACCGGCCGCCGGGGAGCCCGCGCCAGAGCACCGCCGGCCCGCCCCCGGACGGTCGCGTCGCGCTCCCCAGGAGGAGATCCCCGGTGCCATCGCCATCCAGATCCACCATGCGCGCCGCCCCGGCGGCGAAGGGGGACGAGAGGCCGGCCTCGGCGGCCCCGTCCCGGTAGCCCCGCGTGGGGAGCGAACGGAACACGCGGGCCGGGACGTCGCCGGCGGCGGAGAAGACGAGAAGGTCGAGCACGCCGTCGTCGCCGACGTCGGAGAAGCAGGCGGCGCCCGCATCCGTCGGGGCGTCCACGCCCACCGCGGTCGCCACGTCCTCGAAGGTGCCGTTCCCGCGGTTGCGGAAGAGGCGGTTCGCCGCCTCCGCCCGCGTCACGAACAGGTCGACGAGCCCGTCGCCGTCGAAGTCCCCTGCGAGGATCGCGCGCGCGGAGGCGCTGTCCGCGAGGCCCGCCTCCGCGGAGACGTCGGCGAAGGTGCCGTCGCCCCGGTTGCGGTACAGCGCGCAGGGCGCGCCGTCATGTCCCACGGCCAGGTCGAGGCGCCCGTCGCCGTCGTAGTCGAGGAAGGCGGCGCACCGGGAGGAGCGGTGGCGTTCCCCGAGGCCCGACTCGAACAGGAGGTCCACGAACCGCCCGCCGCCCAGGTTCCGGAGCAGCGAGTCGGGGCGCGCCCCATCCCCGCCGGCTCCGGCGCCGCGGAGGACGAGCACGTCGGTGCGGCCGTCGCCGTCGTAGTCCCCCTGCACGAGGTCGTTGCCGCCGGGAAGTCCTGCGATCCCCGACGCGGAGGTGGCGTCGGTGAACGTCCCCACGCCGTCGTTGAGGTGGAGGCGCAGGGAATCGCCCAGGTCCGCGGACCCGAGGAGGACGTCGATGTCGTCGTCGCCGTCGAGGTCCTCGGCGAGGACGGAGCCCTCCCGCCCGCCGACCCCGATTCCGAGGAGCGGGGCCACGTCCACGAACAGCGAGCCCGCGGGAGCGGCGGCGGCGGGGCCCGGATCCGTGGCCGGCGCCGGCGCGCCGGCGGCGCCGCGGAGTTCCCGCAGCCGTGCGGCCACGCGGGCCTGACCGTCGGCGGGGACGAGGCCGCGGGGGAGGGGTGCGGCGGGCTCCGCCGCGGCGGCCTCCGCCGGAGGGGGGGCCGCGGGAGGCTCGGCGGCGGGGGCCGGGGAGGCCGGGAGGGAGTCCCCGCATCCCCCAAGGAGCGCGCAGAGCGCGGCCGCGGTGGGCAGGACGGGGGACCGGAGCGTGCGCCGGACGCGCCGATGGTTCACGGGGCTCTTCCCGGGCTCCGCAGAGTCCGCGGTACCCACGCCCGGCACCCAGTCCCGCGCCGGGAGGACTCCCCTCGACCACGCTTTCCGCCCCGAGTATGCCCGGCGCGCCGCCGCTGTCAACCCTCTTCGAGCCGACCTCCCGCGCCAATCGTTGCGCCCGACCCTCCCGGGACGTCAAATGGGGAGCGCGCCTCGCGGCGGGGCAGGGCGCACGCCAACCCGGAGGACGCCTTGGGCGGACGCCTCGCTCATCCCTGGCATGGCCCGATCGTGCCGCTCCTCGCGCTCGCGGCGGCCCTGGCGGCGGCGGGCTGCGGTGGCGAACCCGCCGCGCCGCCGGCCCCCGTGGCGCCGGTCGCCTCCCCTGCGCCCTCGGAGCCGCCGCGCGACCCGGCCCCGCCGGCCCCTCCCGCCCCCGCACCCTCCGCCGTCGTCGCCGCGGACGTGGAGTGGGATCCCTACGACCTCCGCGTCCGCCCCGACGAGATCGTCCCTCCACCGGGCACCGGCCGCACCCGCATCCGGGGGCGCGTGGTGGACGAGGAGGGGCGGCCCCTGCCGGGCGTGACCGTGACGCTGCAGGCGTTGCCCATGAGCAGCCTCCCGGGATTCGTCCCGCGGACCCACTGCACCACGACTTCCGGTCCCGACGGCCGGTTCGACGCCGGTCCCGGTCCCGAGCCGTGGCCGGACCGCGGCATGCTGGTGGCCTCCCTCGCCGGCTACGCCAACACGGCGCTCGTGAGCCGCCGATCGACGACGCGGGGCTGGTCGGCGGATCCAGGGCAGGACGTGGAGGTGGTCCTCCGGCGCGGGCATGTCGTGCGGGGGCGGGTGCGGACCCGCTCGGGCGCTCCGCCCGACGCGCCCGTCACGGTCTGGTCCATCGGCGCCCTCTGCTTCCAGGAGGTCGTGCGCGGTGACGCCGAGGGGAACTTCTCGCTCGTCGCCCCCGAGGGCGGTCTCACCGTGAGCGTCGTGGCGGCGGAGCACCCGGGAGTGGTCCAGCGGATCCACGTGAGCGCGACGGAGGAGAACTCCGTCGACCTGGAGGTGCTGGAGGGGAGCGACGTGACGGGCCGCGTGCTGGACGCCGCCTCGGGCCGCCCCGTCGAGGGCGCCGCCATCCGCGGCTACTACGGCGAGTCCCAGGTGACGGTGTCCGACGGCGACGGGAGGTTCCGACTGCCGCGGTACTGGTACACGGTCATCCAGGTCCGCGCCCCCGGGTACGCGGAGGCGATGGCCGTCGTTCCCCTCCCGGACGCGACGGGGGTGCGGCGGGATCTCGACGTCCGGCTCGACCCCGGCGTCGTCGTGCGCGGCGTCGTGGTGGACCTGGACGACCGCCCCCTCCGGGGCGTCCGGCTGTGGTGCCACCTGAAGGCGGAGCGGGGGGGCTGGATGGACCTGACCGGTCCCCGCTCCGACGCCGACGGCGCGTTCACCTTCGTCGGCCTCCCCGTCACGCGGGAGCCGCTGGAACTGCGCATCTTCGGCCGGCAGGACATGTTCGCGGAGGGCTACTCGGGCCCGTTCACGGGGGAGCCCGGTGCGGTGCGGGACGGCGCGCGCGTCGTGATGCGGCGGCTCGTGCGCTGGCAGGGACTCCTCAGGGACGAGCACGGCCGTCCGGCCCGCGGGTCCGTGACCCTGACCTGGGCCTTCGATCCGGCGCTGCAGGCGTACAAGGGCGCCATCCCCCTGTCCATCCAGCTCCTCGCCCGGGACGGTGTCTTCACCGCATGGGTTCCCGAGCGGACGCCCCTCGGGTACATCGCCGAGAGCAGCCTCTTCGCGACCGTCCAGGGGGAGGCCCTCTCCCCCGCGTGGAGCGCGGATCGCCCCGTCGACGACGGCCCGCCGGACGCGGTCATCGAGGTCCGGCGGGGGCTGTCCATCCGCGGCCGCGTGGTGGACTCCGCCGGGTCGCCGGTGACGAGCGGCGAGATCCGGTTCGAGCCGTCCCCGCCGTCGGATCCGCGGCGGAGCGCCGACGCGTCCATCCACCGGGACGGCTCCTTCGAGGCGGCGGGGTTCGAGCCCGGCGCCTACGACTTCTCCGTGCTCGGCCCCGACGAGTTCCTGCAGCGCGTGATCCGATCCGTGCCCGCGGGGGGGGAGGATCTGACGGTGCCGCTGCGTCGGAAGGGCGGCCTGGCGGGGCGCGTCCTGGTGCCGGAGGGGCTCCCCATGGGTGTCCGCCCCCGGGTCCGCATCAGGGCCCTGGAGGACCCGCGACCCCTGCCGGTGACGCGGGAGTTCGAGATCACGGAGGGGGACGGCCGGTTCACCGTGGGACCGCTGGCGCCGGTTCCGCACTCCGTCTCCATCGTCGCCGGGGAGTGGCGCCTGGACATCCCCCGCGTCGAGGTCGTGGAGCGGGACTCCACGGAGCTCGGCGAACTGGCGCTGCGGCCCGGGGGGAGGGTGCGCGGCGTGGTCACCGTCGCCGGTTCCCCCGCCGGCGGGATCCGCGTCGAGGTCTACGGGACCGGCGACGAGGGGAGGCGCATCCTCCTCGGGACCGCCGTCGCGGGGGCCTCCGGACAGTACTCGGTGGGGGGGCTCGAAGCGGGCCCCGTGCTGGTCTCCGTGCGGCCGCGGGACTGCCCGCTGGTGGAGGGGGACGTCCACGTCCCCGAGGGCGGGGAGGTGGAGGTCGACCTGCCCGTCCCCGAGGGAGGGGAGATCGCGGTGATCGCCGTGGACGAGGCGGGGGAGCCCGTGCGGGGAGTGCGCGTCGTGCTCTCGTCCCAGACGGGGCCGCTCCTGTACTGGGAGAAGGGGAGCCCCGCCGCCCCGCCCTACGAGACCGGCGACGACGGGACGCTCCACTGCACCGGCGTCGCGGCGGGGGTCGTGCGCGTGTTCGGCGAACTCCCCGGGCGGGGCACCGCCGAACTGTCGGTGAACGTCGTGTCCGGTCGGACCGTCTCCGCGCGGCTCGTCATCGCGCGGTAGGCCCGCCCCGGGCTACCATGAGCGGTGGTCCCGGGAGGAGTCCCCCCATGCCGTCCCTCGTGGTCGTGGCGGGCGGGCCGGAACGCCGGGTGGAACTGGCGGACCGCTCCGCCGTGGTCGGGCGTGCCGCCGAGTGCGACCTCGCCATCGACGAGATCCGCGCCTCCCGCCGCCACTTCGCCGTGGAGCCCACGGAGCGGGGCTGGGTGCTGGCCGACCTGGAGTCCAGCAACGGGACCGCCGTGAACGGCATCGCGGTCTCCCGGGTGCTCCTCTCCCCGGGGGACGAGATCGAGGTGGGCGGCGCCCGCATCCGCTTCGAGGATGGCTCCGCGCCGGCCACGCCCCGCGCACCGCGTCCCGTCCGTCGGTCCGGCGCCGGCACCGGTCCGTGGATCGGGGCCGCCGTGGCGTTCCTCGGCGTCGCCGCGGTGACGGACCACCTGGTGGTGGCGGCGGCCGAACAGCGGGCCGCGGAGGTCGACGCGGCGGTGGTGCGCGCGCGCCACGCGGAGTTCCTGCAGGCCTCCGCGGCCGGCGACCCGGACGCCGCGGAGCGGGCGCTGGAGGCGTTCCTCCGGGATCACCCGGCCGCCGCCGACGGGCCCGCGGCCCGCGCCGCGCTGGACGGACTGCGCGGCGGCAGGGCTTCGCGCGTCGAGGCCGCCGCCGACGTGGAGGCGCTCCGCGCGCTGCGCCCGACGCTGGATCCGGAGGAGTACCGCTGGCGTCTCGCCCGCGTCCTCCACCGGTGGCGCGACGACGCCGGCGCCATGGCGGAGATCCGGAGGGTGCTCCTCGCCAGGGCCCCCGCGGAGGGCGGGCCCGGAGCACCGGGCCCCGACGACGAGCGCGGTGCGTCGTTCCAGCGGCGCCGCGAGGAGGCGGACGGGGCGCTGGCGCGGGGCGAGTTCGGCCGGGCCGTTTCGCTCTGGACGGCGCACGAGGGGGAGTACGGCGGGGGCCTCGCCGTCCGCCGCGAAGTCGCGCGGGCGGAGGACGCCGCGGCGGAGCGGGCCGACCGGGCGCTGCGCGAGGCCGGGCTCCTCCGGCGGGAGGGGAAGGTCGACGCGGCGACGGCGGCGCTCCAGGACGGGCTGGCGGCGGTCGAGGGGACCGCCTCCGCGCGCCGGCTCCGCGCCCGTCTCGACGTCGGCGTCGGGCCCGTCGATGCCGCGGGAGGCCCGGGATCGGGGGCCCGCGGGGCCGCGGGGGATGCGCCCGGCGGCGCCGGATACGAGAAGGCCCGCGCCCTCCTGCTGCGCGCCGCCGAGGCGGAGCAGCTGGTGGCGCTGCGCGCCTACGGGGACGCCGCCGCCCGCCTCCGTCCCGTCGTGGAGCAGTCCCGGGACATGGCCGATGTCCACGGGGATCTCTCCGCCCGGCTCGCGGACGTGGAGGGGGTCGTCGCCCTGCTGGACGCGCTGCGCGCCGCCGGCCCGGGTTCCGCCGCGAAACCGCTCCCCGAGTCCTGGGACGGGCTCGCGCCCGCGGACCTGCTCCGCCTGATGGAGACGCGCGCGGTGAAGACGTCCGCGCACCGGCTGGCGCTGGCGGCGTTCGCCTACGACCAGGGGCTCCGCGTGGACGCCGTCCGGCTCGTCGCGGTCGCGCTCCAGGACGAGGGGACCCGCGAGGCCGCCGGCGCCCTCTACTCGCGGCGGGAGGGCATCGCCGTGCCCGCGGGGGGCTGGGTCGGGGAGAAGGGCGAGGTCATCAGCCGGGACGAGTGGAACCGCCGGCGGAACCGGGAGGCCATCGCGAAGGGGCGCGAGCAGCAGGAGCGCCTCCTCAAGCGGTTCCGGGAATCCACGCTCGTCCGGGGCATCGAGAAGGTCGCGTCGCTCCGCGCGGAACTGGACAAGCGCCGCGCCCACGCCCTGGAGCTCATCTTCGACGAGGCGGCCTACTTCTATCCCTACCGCGATCGCATGAAGGAGTACACGCCGGTGCAGGCGGAGGTCGACCGCCGCGTGGCCGCGGTGGAGGAGATCTGGAACGGGAAGGTCGGGTTCACCGCGCGGGCCGACGGCGCCGCCGCCTCCATCATCCGGGACATCGAGGCCGGCGAGGCCCGCCTCCGCGGGATGGGCGCGGAGCCCGGCGTCGCGGAGGCGGAGTTCCAGTCGCTCAAGCGGTACTTCGACCGGGAACTCACCGTCCGCACCTTCTCCGTCTCCGCGAAGGAGGAGGAGGAGATGGCCCGGGACGCGGAGACGATGAAGGCGAACCGGGAGGGGAAGACCGTCGCGTCGGAGCCGGAGCGCCGGCAGGTCGAGGTCACCAACGAGTACCGGATCATGTTCGGGCGACGGGCCCTCCGCATCGCCGACAAGCTCGTGCTCGCCGCCCGCGCCCACGGGGACGACATGTCCCGCGGGGGGTTCTTCAGCCACTTCAACGAGGCCCTCCGCGACCCCACGAAGAAGGTCGGGGTGCAGGCCTGCGGCTGCTCCTCCGACCGCATGCTCCCCGGCTGCAGCCACGGGCCCGACGCCCGCATCCGGCAGCAGGAGTACGAGATGGCCGGCTGCAGCGAGAACATCCATGCCGGGAGCGGCGACCCCGAGGGAGCGCACAAGGGCTGGATCCACTCCTCCGGCCACCACCGCAACATCCTCACGTCCTCCTGGATCGAGATGGGGACCGGGCAGGTGGGCCGCTACTGGACGCAGAACTTCGGCATCCCGCTCGCGTTCCTCGGACCGGGCAGGGGGATCGACGACGGCGGCGGCAGCCGCTGGGACGACGCCGGCGGGCGGGGAACCGGAGGGGACGGCAACGATCCCCGGGACGGGAGGTAGCGCCGGTGCCGCGCCTCCACCTCAGCCACGGAGGGCGCGAGAGCGTCGTCGTCGTGCCCGCCGAGGGGTTGCGCGCCGGCTCGGGACCCGGCAACGGGGTTCTCGTGATGGACCCCGACGTCAGCCGCGAGCACCTGGAGATCCGCCCCACCCCCCAGGGCTGGAAACTGGTGGACCTGGAGTCCGCCGCCGGCACCCTCGTGAACGGCGCGCTCGCGAACCAGCACATCCTCCGCGAGGGGGACGTCGTCCGGTTCGGCGGAGCGAGTTTCCGGTTCGAGGCCGGCGGCCCGCCGCCGGGGATCGTGCCCCTCGTCGCCGGTGGCGCGGCGGCGGCGGCCTCGCCCGTCGCGGTGGCCCCGGTCCCCGTGCCCGTGGCGGCCGCCGCGCCGACCCAGGTCC
>CAZSIX010000005.1:0-34469 GCA_964607145.1 uncultured Planctomycetota bacterium
TCCTCGCGCCTTGCCCGCGGGCTTCTCGCTGGGCCTCGGTGCGTTCCACTTGTTGCTGAACGACGACCGACTACCGCCGGGGCGCGATCGCACGGCGCGGGATCCGCGCGCGGAACACGCTGCCCCCGTCCGCCGGGGCCTCGTACTCCAGGGTGCCCCCGTGCGCCTCGGCGATCTTCCGGCAGATGGAGAGACCGAGGCCGGTCCCGCGCGGCTTCGTCGTGAAGAACGGTGCGAAGAGTCGGGGGCGATCCGCGGCGGCGACGCCTGGGCCGCGATCCCTCACCTCGAACGAGACGCCGTCGCCCGAAGGGGAGGCGGCCAGGGTGATCTCGCGGGGGTCCCCGGCTCGCAGCGCCTGGGCGGCATTGAGCACGAGGTTGGTCAGGACCTGCACCCACTGCTGCCGATCGAGAGGGATGGCGGGGGCGCCGTGGTCCTCCGCCCGCAGGGTGATGCCTTCCATGTCGCTGCCGTCGCGGAGGAGCGAGAGCGCGGCCTCCATCACGTCGGCGGGGCGGGTCTCCTCGAGGCGGGCCTGGGGGGGGCGCGCGAACGCAAGCAGGTCCCGGACCGTGGTGTCCAGCCGGTCGATGTGCGCGATGAGATCGTCGAAGATCTCCCGCTCCGGATCGCCGGCGGGGCGGCGCCGGCCGAGCACCTGCAGGGCGCCGCGGATCCCCGCCAGCGGGTTCTTCACCTCGTGCGCGAGGCGCGCGGACATCTCCCCGAGGGAGGCGAGCCGGCGCTTCTCCTCCAGTTCCCTCTCCCGCTCCCGCTCCCCGGTGACGTCCCGTACGACCTTGAGCTCGTGGGTCACGCGCCCCGCCGCGTCGCGGAGCGGGAAGGAGCGGAGATCCAGGTGCCGCGCGTTGCCCTCGCGGTCCAGCAGCGACCGCTGGCAGCTCACGGGGTGGCCCGCCTGGAACAGTTCCCCCGTGGGGCACTCGGCGCAGGGGGTCTCGCTCCGGGCGAGGAGCGAGTGGCACGTCCGCCCCTCCAGGGACGTCTCCTCCCCGGCGGCCGCCAGATCCTGGAACGCGCGGTTGCACTCCACGATGCGCTGGTCCACGGTGGTGAGGGCGATGCCGTCGGGGATGCCGTCGAGCAGCGTCCGCAGGGTGCGCTCGGCGTCCTCGGGGGGCGTTGCGGGGAGGGGGTGGAGCACCACGGTGGCGCCGACGCCTTCGCCGCGCGCGTCGAGGATGGCGGAGCGGACCTCGCTGGCGGGCAGGTTGCGCCCCGAGGCGTCGACGCGCCACGTCCGCGCGGTGCGCAGCGGACCGGATCCTCCCCCCGCCGCCACGAGCCCCAGCCTCCGGTCCTCGCCCGCGTCCACGAGGTACGCCGGGAGGAGGATGCGCTCGTGGCGTCCGAGGATCCCCGCGGGGGAGTGGCCGAAGATCCGCGCGGCGGCTCCGTTCCACGAGGTCACGGTGCCGTAGGCGTCCACCGTGTAGACCGCGTCGTCGCTGGAGTCCGCCAGCGCGTCCAGCAGTTCCCCCTGCCGCCGCAGCCGGACCTCCAGCGCCGCGTAGGCGGTGCGCAGGTAGTCCGGCAGGTCCTCCGGGGAGCCGGGATCGGCCGGCGTGAGGACCCAGCGGCACTCCCGTTCGCCGGCGGCTCGGCACGCCGTCTCGCGGCAGACGAGTTCGCGATGGAGGATCTCCGACGCGTATCCCGAGGCGTATCCCGCCAGCGTCCAGCAGGCGGGGGCCGCGGCGGCGCCGATCAGCCGGAGGTGCTCGTCCGCCTCGTAGGAGTCCTCCCACGTGCCGGCGAGGTGGGCGGGCGCCGCCGCTCCCCCCCGCGTGTCCGACGGAATCACGCGGGCGACGCCCGTGAAGGCGTGGAGCAGGGGGCCCATGCCCAGCGCGCGCGCGGGGTCGGCCACGCCCCACTCCTCCCGCACGCGGACCGCGTCCTCCCGTCCGCAGCGGCGGCCGAAGCGGAACAGGACCTCGGCGGCGAGGGCCGGCCCCACCGTCTCGACGAGTTCCTTCCGCAGCGCGCCCATGGCCGCCGCGGAGACGAGGATGAACCGCTCGCGTCCCACCGAGATCCGGCCGCGCCCCGCGTCCAGGGAGAGCAGGGCGGCGAGGTCGGGCAGGGAGCGGGTCCGCGTCGTCACGACATGAGACTACCCCGGGGGCGTCCGCGGCGGCAGCCGCGAGCGCGGCTATCCTCTTCGGCCATGGCGACCCCCCGCATCCTCGTGGTGGAGGACGAGAAGCTCCTGCGCTGGTCGGTCCGGGATCGCCTCCGCGAGGAGGGGTACGAGGTGCTGGAGGCGGCCTGCGGTGCGGAGGCCGTGCCGCTGCTCGAGGCGGGGGGGCTGGACCTCGCCCTGCTGGACCTGCGGCTCCCGGACACGGACGGGATCCGCCTCCTCGAGACCGCGCGCGCCGCCGACCCGACCCTCCCGTGCGTGATGGTGACCGCCCACGGAACCGTGGAGACGGCGGTGCAGGCGATGAAACTGGGGGCCTACGACTTCCTCGGGAAGCCCGTGGACCTGGATGAACTGACGCTCGCCGTGCAGCGGGGCCTGGAGACGACGCGCCTTCGCCGGGAGGTGGGCGCGCTCCGCCGCACGCTGGAGACGGGATCCGCGACGCGGCGTCTTCTGCACCGGAGCCGCGCCATGGCGGAGGTGCTCCGGGTCGTGGAGCGCGTCGCGCCCACGGACGCCACCGTGCTCCTGCTGGGAGAGACGGGCACCGGGAAGGGCGTCCTGGCGCGGGCCATCCACGAGGCCTCGCCGCGGGCCGCGTTCCCGTTCATGACGGTCACGTGCACCGCTCTCCAGGAGACGCTCCTGGAGAGCGAACTGATGGGTCACGAGCGGGGCGCGTTCACGGATGCCCGCGAGCGCAAGCGGGGCCTGTTCGAACTGGCCGACGGCGGGACGCTGTTCCTGGACGAGATCGGCGACGTCTCCCCGGGCTTCCAGGCGAAGCTGCTCCAGATCCTCGAGGAGAAGACGTTCCGGCGCGTGGGCGGCACGCAGGACCTGCGCGCCGACGTCCGCATCCTCGTCGCCACCCACCGGGACCTGGAGGCCGCCGTCGCGGCGGGCTCCTTCCGGCGGGATCTCTACTACCGCCTCTCCATCATCCCGGTGCGCATGCCCCCGCTCCGCGATCGGGAAGGGGACGTCCCGCTCATCGCCCAGGCGTTCCTCGAGCGCTATGCCGGGGAGTTCGGCTCCCCCGCCCGGTCCTTCTCCCGCGAGGCGCTGGAGGTGCTCGAGGCGCACGCGTGGCCGGGCAACGTGCGGGAACTCCGCAACGTGGTGGAGCGGATGACCCTCCTCGCGCGTGGGTCGGTGCTCGAACGGGAGGACATCCCCGCCGAGATCCTGGGCGCGGGCGCGGTACCGGCGGGCGGCGGCGGGGACGGCGTCGTGTTCGCGCTCCCGCCGGGCGGCATCGTGCTGGAGGAACTGGAGCGCTCCCTCGTGGAGCAGGCGCTCCGGCGCACGCGCGGCAACCGGACCCGCGCCGGGCGCCTCCTGGGCATGAACCGGGAGCAGGTCCGCTACCGCGTCGAGAAGTTCGGGCTGAAGGAACTGGCCGCCGACGACGGCGCCGGGGAGTAGCGCCGCCTACGCCGACTCCAGCTCGAACCCCGCCAGTCGCACGACGAGCACCGGGCACGTGGCCTGCCGGACGACGGTCTCCGCGACGGAGCCCAGGAACACGTGACGCAGCCCCGTGCGGCCGTGCGTGCCGATGACGATGAGGTCGGCGCCGGAGTCGCGCGCGAACCGGACGATCTCGCGGCTCGGCGCGCCGACCTCGACGCGCGGTTCCGCGGCGACGCCGACGATGCGTTCCGCCATCTCGCCGAGCCGCTTCTCGACCTCCCCCTGGATGGTGAGCAGGAGCTTCGGGTCCGCGGTGACACCGTACGCGGGATCGAAGGGCGCCAGGGGCACGCCGATGACGTGGAGCAGCGTGAGCGTGGCGCCCCGGTCCCGCGCCACGTCCACGGCGTACTCGAGGACGGGCTTCGACGCGTCGGAGAAGTCCACCGGTACGACGATCTTCCGCGTCTCCAGGAATCGGCGCATGGCGTGCCTCCTCGGTGCTCGGACCGGACAGCGGAGGATACCCGCCCGCAAACCCCCTGCCGCGACACCGCACCGGGCGCCGCCGCCGCGGGGCGGGGAGCGTCCGGCGGCGGCACGGAGGAATCAGCGGTCCCCGCCGCCCGCCGCGCCCGGGCGATTGCAGCGGACGTCGCCCTCGGGGCACTCGGCTAGGCCGTAGCGGGAGGCCAGGATGGGCCCCAGCGCCCCGCCGCGCGCCAGGTGGAAGGCGTAGTGGGCGTGGAGGCACTTCACGTGGCGCCGGTCCCGGGACCCCGCGACGCCGCTCCCGTCCAGCACCGGGAGGAACCCCCGTGTCCTCGCCCCCTCGCGCGCCGGTCCGCGCAGGAGGCCCGCCCGCTCCGAGGCGCAGCGGTCGTGGTCCGCCGCCACGGCGCCCGCGAGCGAGGCGTCGCCCTCCACGAGGGCCTCCATCTCGCGGACCCCGCCGCCGGCCTCGGCGCGCGCGATCTGCTCCCGAAGGACGGGGCAGGTGAGCCAGAATAGCGTGGGGAACGGCTCCGGACCGCGGGGTCCCGGGAGGACCGGGTCCACGGAGATCACGGTGGGGTGGCCCCAGGCGCAGCGCGCCTCCACGGCCCGCAGACCCCGGGGCCGCCGCCCCATCTGGAGGCGCACCGTCTCCCGATCAGAGGGGGAGACGGGGCGGGGAACGGCGGATCCGGTCACGGAGGGGAATCTAACCGCGCCGGTGGAGGCGCCGCGATGCGTACAATCCGCGGGCGGGGCGCACCGGCCGCGCCCCGCCGATCCGGGGTCCGTCCCGACGCCCCCACGGAGGAGGCCAGAGCATGTCGCGCACGCCGTTCCCGGCCCGATCCGATGCGCCCGATTTCGCCGCCCTGCTGGTGGACTCGGTGCCGACGGGGCTCGTGGTGCTCGACCGCGAGGGACGGCTCCTCTTTGCGAACCGCGCCTTCCGCAAGGCCTTCGACCTCGGAGACGCCGATCTCTCCGGGTGGCACCTGGAGGAGGTCGTTCCTTCGCTGGCCATCCGGCGGCGCATCGACGAGGCGCTCCAGGGGGGAGGCGGCCCGCGCGCGTTCCTCCTGGATCACGCGGGAGGCGACGGCGGGCGCGTCCTGCGCGCGACGCTGGCCCCGGCGCCCGAGGGTCCCGGTCCGCGCCGCCTGCTCCTCCTGCTCGATGACCTCTCCGACGAGATGCGTCTCCTCGAGACCGCGTCCAAGGCGCGGGAGCGCCTGGAGCGGGAGCACACCGTGCTGGAGGCGCTCCTCGACAACATGCTGGCCGGGGTGGCGGCGTGCGACGGGGCCGGTACGCTGGCCTACCTGAACAGCACCGCCCGGCGCCTCCTCGGCAGGTCCGCCTCCCCCGTGGGGCCGCGGGACTGGCCGGCGGAGTTCGGCCTGCTGGCGGCGGACGGGGAGACGCCGCTGCCCTGGGACCAGCATCCCCTGCACCTCGCGCTGCTGGAGGGCAGCGTGCGGGACAGGGAGATGTGCGTCAGCGACGGGACCGGCGGGCTCCGTCTCCTGCGCGTGGGGGGGCAGCGGATGACGTCCCACTCGGGCGAGGTCTACGGCGCCGTGATCGTCATGCACGACGTGAGCGATCAGCGCCGGGCGGAGCAGGCCCAGGCGCGCCTGGAGGCGCAACTGCGGCAGGCGCAGAAGATGGAGGCCATCGGCGGCCTCGCCGGCGGCGTGGCGCACGACTTCAACAACATCCTCACGGCGGTGCTGGGCTACGCGGATCTCATGCTGGACAGCCTCAAGGAAGGGGACCCGCTCCGCCACGAGGTCACCGAGATCGTGAAGGCCGCCGAGCGGGGCGCGCGGCTGACGCAGCAGCTCCTCGCCTTCAGCCGGAGGCAGGTGCTCGAGCCCCGCGTCATCGACCTCAACGAGGTCGTCGAGGGCATCTCGTCCATGCTCCGCCGACTCATCGGCGAGAACGTGGAGCTCGCCACGGTGCTCGCGCGGGAGCCGGTGCGCACCTTCGCCGACCCGGGGAAGGTGGAGCAGGTCCTCATGAACCTCGTCGTCAACGCGCGGGACGCCATGCGCGGAGGGGGCCGCGTCACGGTGCGGACCGACTGCGTCGACCTGTCGGAGGAGTTCTGCCTGATGCATGCGGGCTCGCGCCCGGGGCCGCAGGCCTCGCTCTGCGTCGAGGACACCGGGACCGGCATGGACTCCGCCACGCTCGCCCGCATCTTCGAGCCGTTCTTCACGACGAAGGAGAAGGGGAAGGGCACGGGCCTCGGTCTTGCCACCGTGTACGGCATCGTCAAGCAGACCGGCGGCGCCATCGTCGTGGAGAGCGAGCGGGGGAAAGGCACCACGTTCCGGATCTTCCTCCCCCGGGCCGCCGCCGCGGCCCCGCAGGCGGAGCCCGCGGAGGAGCGCCCCTCCGGCCGCGGCGCTGCGCGGGGCCGCGAGACGGTCCTCCTCGTGGAGGACGAGGAGGTCGTCCGCACGCTCGTCTCCGACGTGCTGCGGCTCCACGGGTACGACGTGCTTGTGGCGCAGACCGGGGAGGCGGCGCTGGAGGCGGCGGAGGCCCGCGGCGCTCCCCTGGATCTCCTCGTCACCGACCTCGTCCTGCCGGGGTTCGGGGGCGTGGAGCTGGCGAACCGGCTCCGGGAGCGGTTCCCGGCCCTCGTCGTGCTCTTCGTCTCGGGGTACGCGGAGCGGGACGCGGAGTCGCGCGGGGTCGCCCTTCCCGGTGCCGCGTTCCTGCAGAAGCCCTTCTCGCCGGGCGTCCTCACGCGGCGCGTCCGCGACCTGCTGGACGCGCGCGCGAGTTAGCCCGCGCGGCTCAGCGCGGCGGGATGGCCCAGAGCGTGTAGGCGGTGTTGGCGGCGCGGCCGTCTTCGACGGCCCGCCAGCGCGCGACGTCGGCGGCGGCGAGGCGTCCCTCCGACAGCGCCTTCTCGACGTCGCCCGTCTCCGCAAGCAGCACCGCGGGTCCGTCGCCGAGGATCTCCCGCAACTGCGCCGTGTTCCACGCCACGGGCAGCGTCCGCTCCAGGGGGAAGAGGAACTGGCCCACGTCCCCCTTGCCCGTGCGGAACAGGACCAGCGGTTGCCGGCCCGCCACCGTCGCCGCGCGCAGGGCGAGGGGGCGGCCCGACTCGGCGGCCTCCGCGGGTCCCTCGACGAGGACGTCCCACGCCAGCGTCGCCGCGGCCAGCGCCAGGGAGGCGGCGAGTCCGCCCCTCCGCGGTGCCCCCCGCAGGCCCGGAACGGATCCCAGGAGCCGCCGCGTCACGCGGGCGGGGAGCGAACCCCACCCCTCCCCGCCCGCCGCCCCCGCGACGAGGAGCGCCACCGCGGGGAGGAGCGGCAGCAGGTAGGTGTCCCGCTTCCCCGACGCGAGACTGAGGGCGCCCAGGAGGAGGAGCAGCCAGAGCGTCGGCAGGAGGAGGGTCCGCCGCTCCTCGCCTCCGCGGAGCGCGGCCCACGCCGCCAGCGGAAGCGCCGCGAGGACCCACGGCGCCGCGCGGGGGATGAGGATGAGGTAGTACCAGGGCGGCTCCGCGTGGTGGGCCTGAGGACCGAAGCGGCGATCCATGGTCTCCGCGAGGAACGACTGGAGCGCGCTCATGCCCGGTTCCGCGCCCGGCGCGCCCGCCAGCACGAGGATCCACGAGCCCGCCACGGCGACGCCCGCCGCCAGCGCGAGGCCGAAGCGCATGGACCGCGCCCCCTCCCGGTCCCGCCGCAGCAGGAGCCACGCGCCCACCACGAGGAAGGGGAACAGGAGCCCGTGGACCTGCTTCGAGAGCGCCGCGAGCCCCGCCGCCACGCCTCCCGCCAGGGCCAGCGCCGCGGATCGGCGGCCGTGGGCCTCGACCAGGAGCGCCGCCGCCACCGCGACCCACGCCGTCAGCGCGGCGTCGGTCGTGCAGTTCCGCATGCGCAGGAAGAACCACGGCGTGCCCAGGAGGACGGCCCCCGCGAGGAGGCCGCCACCCCGCCCGAGGAGCCGCTCGCCCAGCAGCCACGTGGCCGCCACCGCCAGCGCGCCGAACAGCGCCGCCGCCACCCGCGCCGTCGCGTCGGTGGCGCCGCCCACGCGGAACACCAGGCCCGTGGCCTGGAAGAAGAGGGGCGGCTTGGCGTGGTACGGCCGGCCGTTGAGGAGCGGGAGGAGGGTCCAGTCCCCTGCGGCGAACTCGCGCGCGATCTCCGCGTCCCGCGTCTCGTCCGGGTTGCGGATGGGCCGGGAGCCGGGGAACGCGGTCAGCAGCAGCAGGGCCAGCGCCAGGAGGAGGACGAACCCCGCTACGCCGCCGGGGAGCGTGTCCGGCGGCGGGGGCGCGGCGGGGGGATCCGCCGGGGGCGCCGTCGGTGCGTCCGCCGCCTCAGTCGATCCAGTCGGCGAGGAAGACATTGGTGTCCCCGGGGCGCTCGCCGTGGCGGTTGCTGCAGAACGCCAGCGTCCTCCCGTCGGGCGAGAACATGGGGAACCCGTCGAAGCCCTCGGCGAAGGTCACCCGCTCCGGCTCGCCGCCGTCGTCGCCCACGAGGTAGAGGTCGAACTCCCGGCCGCGCGGATCGGCGACGTTGCTGGCGAACAGCACGCGCCGCCCGTCGGGGTGGAAGTACGGGGCGAAGTTGGCGCGCCCGTTGGACGTCAGTTGCCGCCGGTTCCCGCCGTCGGCGTCGCACACGAAGATCTCCATCGTGGTGGGGCGGACGAGGGAGCGGCGCAGCAGGTCGCGGTACTCCTCCAGCGCCGCCGGGTCCTTCGGGTGGTGGGCCCGGTAGACCAGCCGCTTCCCGTCGGGGCTGAAGAACGCGCCGCCGTCGTATCCCTCCTCCCGCGTCACGCGCCGCACGTCGGTGCCGTCGGGGTTCATGGTGTAGAGGTCGAGGTCCCCGTCGCGCGTGCTCGTGAAGACGACGCGGCTCCCGTCGGGGGACAGCACCGCCTCGGCGTCGTAACCCGGCGCGTCCGTCAGGCGGCGGAGGTTCCCGCCGTCGAGGTCCGCGGCGAAGAGGTCGTAGGTCGGGTACACGGGCCACACGTATCCCCGGCTCCGGTCCGGCGGCTGCGGGGGCTCGGCGTCGGCGGCGTGGGTGGACGCGAAGAGGACCGAGCCGTCCCCGGGGAGGAAGAAGGAGCAGGTCGTGCGGCCCGCGCCCGTGGAGACCCGCCGGAGGCCGCGCCCGTCGGCGCCCATCACGTAGATCTGGTCCGCCTCCACGCCCTCGCCCCGGTGCTGGAAGCAGAGGCGGGTGCCGTCGAAGGACCAGTACGCCTCCGCGTTCTCCCCCTCGAAGGTCAGCTGGCGGAGGTTCGCGAAGCGGCGCTCGCGGGGATCGGGGATGCGCGGGCGGGCGCCGGTGCCCGCGAAGGCGGGGCCCGCGGGCGCATCCGCGGCGGGGGGCGTCGCGGCGCCGTGGGCCGTCGCCGGGGGCAGTTGCACGCCGGGGTCCGCGCGGGGGACGACCCGGTCGCCGGATCCGCAGGCGGCGAGGAGGATCGCGGGGAGGAGGCGCGCGGCCTGGGGCATGGGGGCTCCGGGAGGGGGGGAACGCGCGGAGGATAGGCGCGGTCCGCGGGACCGGCCTACTTCCTGGGGGGACCCGGTGGCGGCGTGCTGTGACCGCCCTCGCCGCCGGGCGGCGCGGGGGGGACCCCGGGGAAACGGAGGACCAGCGTGGAGACCGCCCCCGTGGCGACGTCCACCACGCGCACCGCGTGGTTGTTGGTGTCCGCCACGTAGAGCCGGTCGCCGAGGAGCGCGAGGCCGGAAGGCTCGTGGAAGGACGCCCGCTCCGCGGGCCCGTCCTCCGCGCCCCGGCCGCCGCCGCCGGCGAAGGCGCGCACCTCGCGGGTGGCCGGGTCCAGCGTCTTCAGCCGGTGGTTGTACGTGTCCGCGAGCAGCAGTCGGGACCCGTGCCGAACCACCGCCAGCGGGTGCTGGAGGCGGACCGCGTCCCCCCGTCCGTCCCGGTCGCCGAAGTCGAACAGCCCCGTGCCGACGACCGTGGAGACGAGCCCGCGCTCCAGGTCGACCACGCGCACGGCGCTGTCCTCGCAGTCGGCCACGTAGAGGCGCCGGTGCCAGAGCGCGAGGCCGCTGGGCTGGGAGAACGTGGCCTCGCGGAGCGGACCGTCGTCGATGTTCTCGCGACCGGTGCCCGCGAGGGGGCCCACGGAGCCGTCCCGCGTGTCGAAGGTCCAGAGGCGGTGATCGCCGGCCATGGCGACGTGGATCACGGGCCCGTCCACGGCCACGTCCCAGGGGCTGTTGAGGGGAGTCTCCCTCCCGGGCCCGCGGAACCAGCCGCGGCGGAACTCCTGCCTCCCCGTGCCCGCCACGGTGGCGACGGTGCGGGCGCGGAGGTCCACGCGGCGCAGCGAGTGCCCCTCGGTGTCCGCCACCCAGAGCGCGGCCCCGTCCAGGGCCAGCCCCTGGGGCCAGCGGAAGGCCGCCGCCGTGAACGTCCCGTCGCGCACCTCCGGCTCGCCGGAGCCGATGACGTCGGTCACCGTCCCCGACGGGTCCGCGACGACGATGCGGTGGTGGTTGCTGTCGGCGACGTAGAGGCGGGCGGGATCGCCCCCGGCCGCGATCTTCCCGGGGAAGGACAGCCCCGCGGGGTCCTTCGGCGCGCGGGGGGGCCGGAGGAACGGGAGCGGACGGCGGTCCAGCGTGCCCGCGGCCTCGGCGGCGGCGACGACCTTGCCGATGGCCGCGTCCAGCACGGCATGGTGGCCCTCGCCGGACACCTGGCCCACCACGAACCCCTCCGTGTCCAGCAGCACCAGCGTCGGCCACGCGCGGACGCCGTAGGAGCGCCAGATGACGAAGTCGGCGTCGTTGGCGACGGGGTGCTCGATCCCGTAGCGGGCGGCGGCCTCGCGGATGCCGTCCGTGGACTTCTCGCCGGGGAACTTGCCCGAGTGGATGCCGACGACCGTCAGCTCGCGCGCGTACTTCCCCTCCAGCCGCTTGAGGTCGGGGAAGACGTGCATGCAGTTGATTCAGCCGTAGGTCCAGAAGTCGAGCAGGACCGCCTTGCCGCGGAGGTCGGCCAGGCGCACGGCGCGGTCCACGCCGACCCAGCCCACGGCGCCGTCCAGTTCGGGGGCGCGCATGCGCTCGTCCTCCGGGGGGAGGTCCTGGGCCCGGGCGCCGGCCGCCCCCCCGGCGGCCAGCGCGGCGGCGAGGAGGGCGGCGGCGGGGAACCGCACGGGCTCAATCGCCCCGTCGGGAGGCGAAGAGGTAGAGCAGCATGACGAAGAGGTTGTAGATGGCCATGTAGAGGGCGATGACGGCGGGGACGACCATGTTCTGCGGCCCGTAGAAATGAACCACGCTGGACGTGTGGAACAGGATGAACCCGCAGAACAGCACGGCGCCGATGGCCGCCAGCCACCACTGGAAGCCGGCGCTCTGGACGAAGAACGCGCCGATCATCCCCGCGACGATGAAGGCGATGCCGGCGACGGCGAGGAACTTCCCCATGGAGGCGAAGTTCTTCCCGGTGAAGAGGACGAAGGCCGTGAGGACGGTGAACGTCACCGCCGTCGTCGCCGCTGCCGCCACGACGACGTCCATCATGCCGAGCCCCGCGAGGAGGCCGATGGTGGGGCCCAGCATGGCGCCGCTGCAGATGACGAGACCCGCCAGCGCCACGAGGCCCAGCGGGGAGGCCTCGCCGGAGCGGGCGCCGGAGCGGACGGCGTTGCCCATGAGGGAGAAGGCGAAGGTCCCGCCCCACAGGAGCCAGAGGCCCCACTGCGGGAACGCGGAGACCTCGACGGCTCCCCGCGTCGTGAGGATCGTCCGCGTGGGCATCAGGTGGATCATCGCCCAGCACGCGGCGGCGCCGAGGAGCACGCTGAACGCCAGCAGGCCGTACGTCCGCTTGACGAACGTGGCCAGTTCGGCGGGGATGGGGATGGAGAACGCCTCCAGCGCGCCCATCTGCCGCGCCGGGGTCCGCCCGTAGGCGGCCGACGGATTTCCGTACATTCGCGTGATCCTCCTTGGGACGCGACACCGACAGTCTACTTGGACGGCCGACGCGCGGGAACCTACCGGCGGCGGAGAGGCGGCCGACGGGCGACCGGATCGATGGCGGGGAGGTGTAGGGGCACGCGCTTGCGCGCCCCACGGGGGCCGGGCGTTGCCTCGCGGCCCGCCGGGCCGCCGCCGGCGCGGATTCCTCCGCTCGTCGGCGGGGGGGCGGGTAGCCTCCGGGGATGGCCAGAATCCGACGGAACTACAAGCTGAAGTGGCGGTCCAAGAAGGCGAACCACGGGCGGAAGCCCACGCGGGGGCGCAGCAAGACGATGCGCTAGGCCCGCCGCCCGCGGGGGCGCCGCCTCCGCGGGTCGCTACGGCTTCTCCAGCCCCGCCAGCCTCGCGGTCGCCACTCCCGACGCGCCCAGCGCGTCCAGCGCCTGCACCACGCCCAGCGTCGAGGCCCCGGATCCGTCCACGGTCCACGCGGTCGTGTCGATGCTCCCGGCGTAGCCCGGGGAGAACGCCTCGTAGTCCTCGTGGATGGAGCGGATCCGTTTGCGCATCTCCTCCCCCGCCCCGTCGAAGGGCTCGCCCCCCACGTCGAAGGCGGGCCCCCCTCCCCCCTCGCTGACGCGGATGACGGTGCCCTCCTCCGGCGGGGTCGCCGGGCAGGGGCGGAGCGGCAGCGCCCGGCCCTTCCCCGGGGAGTCCGGCGAGCACACCGCGAGGGCGACCCGCGTGAACCCCGCCGCCATGCCGGCGGCGGCGGCCTCGCGCACGCGGTCCCAGGGGGCGCGCTGGTCCGCCACCAGGTAGAGCACGCCGCGTTCCCGCCGGGACGACTCCGCCAGGATGTCGCGCAGCGTCTCCGGCGCCGTCCACTTCCCCTTCAGCGTGAGCGTCCCGTCGGGCCCGACGATGAGGTCCTCCCGGTCCGCCGTGGGGTCCCGGAGGGGGGAGGCGGATCCGTGGGGGGCGAGGCGCATGGAGCCGGAGACGGGGAACTCCACCTCGGCGGCCGCGGCGGGCGCGGGAGCGGGCGCCGGGGCGGGGGACTTCCCGGCGGTCGGCTTCGGCGCGTCCTTCGGCGGCGGCGCGGTGTCGGGGCCCGCGGGCGCCGGCTTGCCCGGTCCCGCCTTCCCGGTGGCGGGAGGGGGGGCTGCGCCGGGCGCCGGGACGGCGGGGGCCGGGGCGGCGCCGTCCGCGGGGGCCGGCGCGCCGGGCTCCGCGCGCTTCCCCTTCCCGTGTCCCGGCAGCGTCACCGGGTGCATGACCGCCCGCCACGTGCGGTGGGGCTGACGGGCCGCCTTCGACACGTCCTCCGCCAGGAACCACGCCAGCCCGATGGCCGCCGCCGGCGTCAGCAGCACCGACGCCTTCTGCATGAACGTGGCCATGGGTGCGCCTCCCCGGACCGTCCGCCGCCGCCGTCGGCGGACCCCGCCGACCCCCGCTGATGGATACCAGAACCGCCCCGACCCGCCGAACGGGAACCCGCCCCCGAACTCGACGACATCATTCCCGGAATGTCGCCGCCGAGTTCGCCGCCTTCCGCCCCCGACCGTGCCCCCCGCGCCGCTTCCCTCCCGCGAACTCGCACGCATCATTCCGGGAATGTCGGCGGCGGGTTGGCGGGAGGGGTGGGCCGGCGGGCGGCGGGATTGGTAGAGTGGGGGCGCACACGGGAGGACGTCCATGGAGCGGCTGGCGCTGGTGACGAGCGGAGGGGACGCCCCGGGGATGAACCCGGCCATCCGGGCCATCGTGACGGCGGCGGCGGGGGCGGGCATCGAGGTCCTCGGTGTCCGCGGGGGCTACCGCGGCCTCGCCGCGGGCGAGATGACCCCGCTCACCCTGGCCGACGTGGAGCACATCACCGATCGCGGCGGAACGGTCCTCCGGTCCGCCCGGTTCCCCGAGATGAAGCAGCCCGGCGTGCCGCAGCGCTGCGTGGAGCGCCTCCGCGAGGCCGGCGCGACGGGACTCGTCGTCATCGGGGGCGAGGGCTCCGTGCAGGGCTCGCTGGCGCTCAGCAGGGCCGGCGGCCGCGTGGTCCACATCCCGAGCACCATCGACAACGACCTCTTCGGCACCGACATCACGCTGGGAGTGGACACCTGCCTGAACACCATCCTCACGCTCATGGACTCCATCCGGGACACCGCCTCGTCCATGGACCGGCCCATCGTGGTGGAGGTCATGGGCCGCCTCTCCGGTTACCTGACCCTCATGGCCGCCATCGGCTGCGGGGCCCACGCCGCGGTCCTGCCGGAGCGGGCCTTCCCCTTCGAGACCCTCCGCGCCCGCATGCAGTCGGGCCACCGCTTCCACGTCGTCCTGTGCGCAGAGGGCGCCATGTCGGCGCGGGCCGTCGCCGATCGCATCAAGGACTTCTTCGTCACCGAGCCCCGCGTCTCCGTCCTGGGCTACATCCAGCGGGGAGGGACGCCCTCGTTCTTCGACCGCCTCCTCGGCGCCCGCCTGGGCGAGGCCGCCGTGGAGTGCGCCGCCGGCGGCGTGTACGGTCGCATGATCGCCTACCGGGGCGCCAAGTGCGTCCCCGTCCCGCTGGACGAGGTCGCCGGCCGCCGCCGCCAGGTCCTCCCCGAGGTCTTCGAACTGGCCAAGAAGATGGGAGTGCTGTTCGAGTAGGGGCGCAGCCGTCGGCCACCCGTCGTCGGACGGCGCGCTACGACCCCTGCCCCACCCACTCGCTGCCGTCCTCGTAGTGCTCCCGCTTCCAGAGGGGGGCGGAGCGCTTGATCTCCTCGATGACGGCGCGGCAGGCGTCGAAGGCCTGCGCGCGGTGGGCGGCGGAGGCGGCGATGGCGACGGAGGCCTCGCCCACGGGGCAGTCGCCGACGCGGTGGCGGAGGGAGACGCGGAGCGCGCCGTGGGCGACGCGCGCCTCCTCGCAGATGGCGGCGAGGCGCTTCTCCGCCATGGCGTGGTAGGCCTCGTAGAAGAGCCGCACGACCCGGCGCCCCCGCGTCTCCTCGCGGGCCGTGCCGACGAAGACCACGACGGCGCCGGCGGCGGGAGTGCGGACCTCCGCCTCCACGGCGGCGACGTCCACGGGCCCGTCCACCAGCATGCCCATCCCCGGCTAGCCCCCCGACACGGGAGGCAGCAGCGCCACCTCGCTGGACGCGGTCACGGGCGTGTCCATGGTGGCGAACTCGTGGTCCACGGCGATGGCCGCGGTCTCCAGCAGGGAACCCAGCGTCGTGTGGTGGAGGAGGATCTGGGCCGCCAGGTCGCCCACCGTGGCGGGCTCCCGCAGCCGGACCTCCAGCACGTTGCGGCCCGCGCGTTCGCGGGCGGCGCCGAACAGGTGGACGTAGACGAGCACCTCAGGCTCCCGGGATGCGCGCCACGGCGTAGGGCGGCGCCGCCGCGACGGTGCGGCCCGCCTCCTCGATGAGGCGGCGCGCGCGGGGCGCGTTGAAGGGGCGGGGCTTCTCCCCGTCGGCGGCGGTGAGGCGGGGGGTCGGCTCCGCCGCGGCGCCGGCCAGGGTGTCGGCGCCGAAGGAGAGCGCCACGGCGCCCAGTTTCGGTCCCACGGCGGCGGCCTCCACGACGACGCGGAGCCGGTCCGGCGAGAGCAGCCGGGCCAACGCGAAGGCGCGGAGGTCGTCGGTGCCCGTGGTCCCCTCCAGCGGCGACGCGTCGGGCGGCGCCGCCGGCAGGGGCACCACGGAGCGGAGGGGGATGGCGGCGCCCACCATGGCGCGGAAGGCGAGCAGGGGGACGACGAGATCCTGCGGCCCCGCGTCCCGGTCGAACTGGTAGGGGGCGTCGGCGGCGACGGGGCCCCCCGCCAGCGCCGTCAGCCCCGAGAGGGTCTCCGCCGGGTCGTCCGAGGGGAGCGGGTGGGCGAGGGCGGCCACGCCGGCCCCCGCCAGGGCGCCGAGGACGGCGGTGACGGACATGGAGGATCGGGCGGCGAAGCGCGCCAGTTCCGCGGGACGCACGGCGCGCACGGGGGCGTCGGGATGGAGTTCGCGGGCGCGGAGGAGCGCCGGGATGACGTCCCGTGCGCCGGCCCCGTCGGGGAGCGGGTCGTCGAAGCGCAGCTCGTCGGGGCGCTCCTCCGCGGAGCCGGGCGCGCCCACGGGGAGGGGCGCGACGGGGGCGCCGTCCCAGCGGAAGCGCCGCACCAGCACGAGGGCGCACCCGTCCCCCCGGATGCGCGCGCGGGCCCCGTCCGCGGCGCCGCCGAGGAGGAACAGGTCGGCGCCGGCCAGCGCCAGCGCCTCCTCCGGCGACGGCAGGATCCCGCGGGCGGCGCGCTCCGCGATGGCCTCCCGGGAGGCGGCCGCCGCGGTCACGACGGGGCGCCGGCCAGGACCGGCGCGCCCCCGGCGGGGGAGGCGGCGAGGGGGCGGTAGAAGAAGTCCCGCTGCGCGGGGACGTACCCGGCGCTCTCGATGACGCGGCGGAGTTCGGCGACGCCCATGCGGAACTTCACGCCCGCCGTGGAGACGACGTTCTCCTCCAGCATCACGCTGCCCATGTCGTCGGCCCCCCAGAGGAGGGCCAGCTGGCCGACCTTGGGCCCCATGGTCACCCACGACGACTGGATGTGGGGGACGTTCTGGAGGTAGAGGCGGGAGACGGCCAGCGTGCGGAGGTAGTCCTGCGTGCCCGACGCCTCCATCCGGACCATGGCGTGGGTGGGCTGGTTGGACCAGCAGATGAACGCCGTGAACCCGCCCGTCTCGTCCTGCAGGTCGCGCAGCCGCCGCAGGTGCTCGACGCGCTCCTCCAGCGTCTCCACGTGCCCGTACATCATCGTGCAGGAGGTCCGGAGGCCGAGGCCGTGGGCCTGGCGCATCACCTCGAGCCAGGGCCCGGTCATGATCTTGTAGGGCGAGATGGCGCGGCGCACCCGGTCCACCAGGATCTCCGCGCCGCCGCCGGGGATGGAGTCGAGCCCGGCGTCCACGAGGCGGCGGAGCACGTCGCGGAAGGAGAGTCCCGACACCTCCGCCATCTTCTCGATCTCCGAGGGCGAGAAGCCGTGGAGGTGGACGTCGAGGGACTTGAAGAACCGGACGAGGTCCTCGTACCACTCCAGCGGGAGATCGGGGTGGGTGCCCCCCTGCAGCAGCACCTGCGTGCCGCCCACGGCCTTCAGTTCCTCCACCTTCCGCCGGATGGAGTCCTTCGGGAGGACGTAGGCGTCGGCCTCCCCCTTCACCCGGTAGAAGCCGCAGAACTTGCAGTAGGAGTCGCAGACGTTGGAGTAGTTGATGTTGCGGTCCACGACGTACGTGCGGACCGGGCCCGGGTGCAGCCGGTCCGTCACCGCCTTCGCGGCGCGGCCCAGGGACACCAGGTCGGCCGCGCGGAAGAGCAGGAGCGCGTCCCCGTCGGACAGTCTCCCCCCGTCCACGGCGCGCGCCAGCGCCGCCTCCACCGCCTCCCGCCGGGACCCGTCCGGAGCCATGGCGCCAGCGTATCGGCGGGGCGGGGCGGAGGGCGCCTTTCCTCGGGCGCCCCGCGCCTCCCCGCGGCCGCCGCCGTCATCCCGCAGCGTGCGACCCGGACGGCCGGCTCGCACGCTGACGGACCGCGGCAGGCCGGGGTCCCGGGACCCGGTCAGGAGGTACGGGCCCGGCACCGGGCGGCGCGCGTCGATGCGCTCCCGGAGGCAGGAAAGGAGCGCGGGCACCTGCCGGACTTCGTCCAGGATCACCGGCGGCGGGTGGCCATCGAGGAACCCCCGCGGATCGGCCGCGGCCAGCGCGCGCCGGTCGGGGGCGTCCTGGCCGCAGGAGTCCCCGAAGCGGTCGCGCAGGAGACGCCGTGCGACGCAATCATGCGTTCGGACTGCACGATTGCAGGCTAGGGACCCTGACCAAAACTACCGCTACATCCGGCCGGCTCCGGAAGCCCATGGCCGCGTTGCACCTCCTCTGTGACCCTCATTCGGGTCACCTTTCCCGGGGTCGGACCGCCGCAGGCGGTCCGACGAGTCCCCGGGAGCCCTGGTGCGCCTTGCCCTGGGCTTCCTCGCTCGGCCTCAGTGTGACGCAGTAATTTCGGCCAGGGCCCTAAGGCTCCACCCACCTCCCCCTCTCCCGGATCAGCGCCACCAGGCGGTCGTCGGCCTCGGCGGCGGCCACGTTCCGTTCGACGCAGTCCCGCCCGACGTAGAGGTTCACGCGGCCGACGGCGCTGCCGACGTAGCCGAAGTCGGCGTCCGCCATCTCGCCCGGCCCGTTGACGATGCAGCCCATGACGGCGATCTTGAGGCCCTTCAGGTGGCCCGTGCGGGCGCGGATGCGATCGGTGGTCTCCTCCAGGTCGAAGAGCGTGCGGCCGCATCCGGGGCAGGCGATGTAGTCGGTGCGCGTCATGCGCACGCGGGTCCCCTGGAGGACGGCGTAGGCGAGGTCCAGGGCCGCCCGCCCGAGGCCCGCGGGCGCGTCGACCTCCACGGCGTCGCCGATGCCGTCCACGAGGAGCGCGCCGAGGTCCCGCGCCGGCGTCACCGGATCGCCGGCGTACCGGGCCGAGAGGAGGAGCGGGGCGGGGACGGAAACCTCGTCCAGCGCCGCCGCCACGGCGCGCGCGAGGAAGGGGCCGTCCGCGGAGACGGGCGCCGCGACGACCACCGGGGTTCCGGCCGCGGTCCGTCGTGCCGCGTCGGCGGCGACGCGGCGGGCGGCGGTCTCGACGGACTCCCCGTCGCGGAGGTCGGCGCGGAGGAGGATCGGAGCGCCCGCTTCGACCGGGCCGTCGGCGTCGTCGCCGCCGGGGAACTCCGCCGGCGGCTCCCGCCGGAGGTCCGCCGCCGGGTCGGCCGCCGCCCCGCCCCGGAGCCCCACGCGGACCGGTTCGTCCCCGCCCAGCGCCGTGCCCCGCCACGCCCTGCGGTCCGTGGCGCGTCGCCGCGGATCGAACGGGGAACGCGCCTCGGCGAGCGGACGATCCGGCGCCGGAGCGGGGGCTCGGCCCGGCGCCCTCCCCTCGTTGAACGGCGCCACCAGGGCCAGCGCCACGGGGATCTCCTTCACCGGGTCCTCGGTGAGGGAGACGCGCACCGTGTCGCCGATGCCGTCCAGCAGCAGCGCGCCGATGCCCGCCGCGCTCTTCACGCGCCCGTCGAGCCCGCCGCCGGCCTCCGTGACGCCCAGGTGGAAGGGGTGATCGAACCCCTCCTCCGCCATGCGCGCGGCGAGGAGCCGGTAGGCCGCCACCATGACGCGCACGTTGCTCGCCTTCATGGAGAGCACGAGATCGTGGAAGCCCCGCCGCACCGCGATGCGGACGAACTCCAGCGCGCTCTCGACCATGCCCGCGGGGTTGTCGCCGAAGCGGTTCATGATCCGGTCGGAGAGGGAGCCGTGGTTCGTGCCGATGCGGAGGGCGCGGCCGAGGCGGGCGCACTTCTCCACCAGCGGGAGGAACCGCTCCTCGATGCGGCGGAGTTCCGCGTCGTACTCGCCGTCGGAGTACTCCCGCACGGCGAACTTCCGGCTGTCGGCGTAGTTGCCCGGGTTGACGCGCACCTTGTCGGCGAAGTCGGCGGCGCGCAGCGCAGCCTCGGGATTGAAGTGGATGTCCGCCACCAGCGGCACGTCGCACCGGCGGGCCCGGAGCGCGTCCCGGATGCGACCGAGCGCGTCGGCGTCCTTCACCGTGGGAGTGGTCACGCGCACGATGGCGCAGCCGGCCTCCACGAGGCGGAGGGCCTGCGCGACGTTCGCGTCCACGTCGGCGGGGTCGGGCGTCGTCATCGACTGCACGACGATGGGGGCGCCGCCGCCCACGACGACCCCGCCGATGCGCACCGCCCGCGACGGGCGGCGCCCGGGACGGAACGGCCGGGGGAAGGGCGGAGGGGGAGTCACGGGCGGGATTCTACGGTCCGCGCGTGGGCGGGCGGGAACAGCCGCCCCGTCTATCCCAGTTCCGCCATGCGGTCCGAAGGCCCCGCGGCGCGGGCCCCGTCCAGCAGGCGCGCGAACGCGGCGGGGGCGCCGGCGAGGATGCCGCGCACCTTCGGGCGCGGGCGGTTGAACGGAAGGGGCTCGCCGGAGGCGTCCGCCACGCGGCCGCCGGCCTCGGCCACGAGCAGCGCGCCGCCGCAGACGTCCCACTCGTGCTTGGGACCGCGGGAGATGGTGGCGGCGACCTCGCCGGCGGCGACCAGCGCGAGCTTCCAGGCGATGCTCCCGATGGGGCGGAGGTCCCAGTCCGCCGCGAAGGGCTCGAACTCCCCGCGCTTCATCTCCGAGCGGCTCGCGCCCAGCGCGCGCCCCTCGCGCACGCGGACCGGCGCGCCGTTCCGCGAGCAGCCGAGGCCGCGCACCCCGGCGACGACGTCCCCGGTGGGGGGATTGAGGACGACGCCCAGGAGGGGGCCGTCCTCGTCCACGAGGCCCACGGAGACGGAGTACTGGGGCACGCCCTCCACGAACTCCTTCGTGCCGTCCAGCGGGTCGACGATCCACGCCCGCCGGTCGCCGAGGCGGGCCCCGTCGTCGACGGTCTCCTCGGAGAGCCACGCCGCCCGCACCACCCGGGGCAGCGCGTCCCGGAGCAGCGCGTCCGCCGCGCGGTCCGCCCGCGTGACGGGGCTGTCGTCCCCCTTCCGCGCGACCTCGAATCCCTCCGCGCGCACCGCCTCGATGGCGCGGCCGGCGGCGCGCACCACCTCGATCACGTCGTCCAGTTCCCGGAGGCCCGGTGGCGTCGTCATGGCGGGGACTGTACGCGACGCGGCCCCCGCGGGGATCGTCACGGCGGAGCGGGCGGAAGGCTAGGCTTCGCCGGATGCCCGCCGTCCACTCCCGCCACGTCGTCGTCGGACCCTTCGTGCAGAACGTTTACCTGCTGTGGTGCGGCGAGACGATGGAGGGGGTGCTGGTGGATCCGGGCTGGGAGCCGGAGCGGATCCTCGCCATGGCGGAGGACGCAGGCGTCAGCGTGAAGGCGGTCCTGGCGACGCACGGGCACATCGACCACGTGTGGGGGGCGGTGCCCGTGTGCGAGGCCACGGGGGCGCCGTTCCGCATGCACCCGGGGGACCTCTACTGGCTCGAGGCGCTCGACCGGCAGGCGGAGATGTTCGGGCTGGAGCCGCCGCCCGCGACGCCCTCCGTCGACGAACCCCTCGCCGGCGGCGACGTCGTCCGGTTCGGGAGGGTCTCCCTGCAGGTCCTCCACACGCCGGGCCACACGCCGGGCAGCGTCTCCTTCCACGACGGCGCCGGGAGCCTCTGGACCGGCGACACGCTGTTCCACGGGTCCATCGGGCGCACCGACTTCCCCGGCGGGGACTTCCCCACCATCCGGCGATCCATCCGCGAGGGACTGTTCGCGCTCCCGGCGGACACCACCGTGTTCCCCGGCCACGGTCCCGCGACGCGACTCGGCGCCGAGAAGCGGGAGAACCCCTTCGTCGGGGACGACGCGGGCGACGGGCCCCGCGGCATGGGATAGCGCTCCCCGGGCGCGGGAGACGCTTCCGTGGTCCACGCCCCGTCGGCGGTCGTCATCTTCGCGCTGACGTACGTCCTCGTGTCGGCGCGCCGTCTCGCGTGGCTCCCCCTGGGCCGGCCCGCGGCGGCGCTGGCGGGCGCGGCGGCCATGGTGCTCGTCGCCGGCCTTCCGCCGGAGGAGGCGTGGCGCTCCCTCGATCACGACACGCTCGCCCTGCTCCTCGGGATGATGGGGCTGACCGCCTTCCTGGCGCGGGACGGCTTCTTCGACGCCGTGGGCCGCGCCCTGGAGCGCCGATGCGCTTCACCGCTGGGACTCCTGCTGGGGACGGGGCTCCTCTCCGGAGTGGCGTCGGCGGTGCTCGTGAACGATGCCGTCTGTCTCTTCCTCACACCGGTGGTCGTCACCCTGTGCCTCCGGCTCGGGCTTCCCCTCCCGCCGTTCCTGCTGGCGGTGGCGACGTGCGCCAACGTGGGGAGTCTCGCGACGCCCGTGGGGAATCCGCAGTGCATGATCCTCGCGGGGCTCGGGGGCCTCGAGTTCCGGGAGTACGCGGCGCGGATGGCCCCCGTGGCCGCGGCGGGGCTCGCGGTGAACCTCGCGCTCCTGGCGCTGGTGTTCGGACGGCGGCTCCGCGCCCCGGTCCCGGCGCATGTCGCCGCGGACGCCCCCGCGCCGCCGCCGGGAAGGCCCCCTTCGGCGGCCCTCTCCCTCGCCGTGACCGCCCTCGTGGCGTGCGGGTTCGTCGCCGGACTCCCCCTCGGCTGGTGCGCGCTGGGAGGACTGGCGCTGCGCATGATCCTCGGCCGCGAGGACCCGGCGCCCGTGCTCCGGCGGATCGACGGCGGGGTCCTCCTGTTCTTCGCCGGCCTGTTCGTCGTGGTCCGCGGATTCGCCGCCACGGGCATCCCCGACGCCGCGTGGGCCCGCATGGCGCCGCCGGAGATGGAGACCTTCGGGGGCCGTCTCGGCCTCTCCGCGGCGCTGGCCGCGGGGAGCAACGTCGTGAGCAACGTCCCCGTGGTGCTGGTGGTCGCGCCGCGCCTCGCCGAGGTGGGCGGGGCCGACGGGACGGGGTGGTACCTTGCGGCCATGGCGACCACGTTCGCCGGGAACCTCACGCTGCTCGGATCCGTGGCGAACATCATCGTCGCGGAGGGGGCGAAGGAGCACCACGCGCTGGGGTTCCTCGAGTACCTGCGGTTCGGCGCGATCTCCACCGCGGCGACCCTCGCCCTCGGGGCCTGGATGACATGACGGTCCGGCGGCTGCACGGACACCGCCACGATCTCCGCACCTACGCGCTCTACGTGGTCGCGCTCCTGCGGGAGTTCCGCGGCACGCTCTGGATCCTCGCCGTCGCGGTCGCGTTCGGCGGTGCGCTCTTCGCGGTCACGCCCCACGAGTCCCTCCACGGGCGCCGGCCGGACCCGCTCTCGGCGCTCTACGCGGCGTGGATCGCGCTCTTCGGCGAGGCCGCCTTCGGCCCGCCGGAGCGGTGGTACCTCACGCTCGTCGACGGTTTCTACCCGCTCCTCGGCATCGTCGTCGTCGGGGAGGGCGTCGTCCGGCTCGCGAATCTCCTGGCGTCCCGCCGTCACGGCGAGAAGGAGTGGATGAAGGTGAAGGCCTCCACGTACCGCGACCACGTCGTGCTGTGCGGCCTCGGACACGTCGGGTTCCGCGTCCTGCAGAGCCTTCTCGCCCGGGGGGAGCAGGTGGTCGCCATCGAGAGCGACCCCGACGGGAAGTTCCTCGCGCTGGCCCGCGCGACCGGTTCCCCCATCCTCACCCGCGACGCGCGCGACGACGAGGCGCTGCGGGAGGCGGGCGTGCCCGGCGCCCGCGTCGTGATCGTCGCCACCGACGACGACGTGGCGAACCTGGAGGTCGCGCTGGACGCGCGCCGCCTCAACCCGCGCATCCGCGTGGTCCTCCGGCTCTTCGACCAGGGAATCGCGGAGAAGGTGCGCGCGGCGGGCATGGCCGACGAGGCGTTCTCCGCGTCGGCGCTGGCGGCGCCCACCATCGCCTCCATGGCTCTGGGGGGGCACGTGCTCGCGTCCTACGAGAGCGGCGGAGCCACGTGGGTCACGGCGGAGGTCGCCGCCCCGGCGTCCGGCGCCCTCACGGTGGCGGAGGTGGAGGCGCGGTTCGGCGTCAGGGTGCTGGCCGTCCTCGGGAAGGGCGAGCCGGCGGATCTCCCGTCCGCCGATGCGTCCGTCGCCCCGGGCTGCACGCTGGTCGTCCACGGGAGGACCGATCGCGTGGACGCGGTGAGGGGTTCCGCGGGGTGAGACCGCGCGGCCGCGGTGGGCGCTACTCGCGCTGCGGTGCACGCGAGGCGACGGTGCGCGCGAGGGTGAGCATCACGAGGAAGCGCCCGTCATCGAGTTTCTGGAGGGAGACGTCCTTCAGCCGCGCGCCGCGGAGCGCCTTCAACTTCTCGTTCACCTCGCGCGAGAGATCGTCGGCGGTGGAGATGACCGTCTCGACGCGGTACTCGTCCACGGTGGGCCGGGCGCAGGCGCTCTGCAGCGCGCCGATGAGGTGGGAGAGGCTGACGACGCGGGGCGCGAACCGGTCCTCGACCTCCTGGTAGGCGAAGGAGTACGGGGAACCCCGCAGCCCGTCCTCGTTCTGGCGGACGGACTCCGTCAGCCGCTCGAGCATGCCGCCGTAGACCTCCTGCAGCACCGTGAGCGCCTGCTGCATTTCCCTCTGGTTCATGGCGGACCGCTCCTCCTGATCGCCCCCCCGGGACCTCCTGCGGTCCGCGGAAGCGGGCGTGCGTGTGCGGGGCGGGAGAGGATCGTGCCACAGGCCGCCGGCCCCGGAAACATCCCGCACCACCGCGGGCGTCCCGCGCGCGCCGCACCCGCCCTCGCCCCCCTTCTTCCCCGCCCCCGGCGCGGCGGATAGGATCGGCCGTCGGCGCCGTGTCGCGAAAGGAGCCTCCCCATGGGCGAAAACCTGACCCGCAAGATCCTCCGCGCGCACCTCGTGTCCGGCGAACTGGTCGCGGGCCGGGAGATCTCCATCCGCATCGACCAGACCCTGACGCAGGACGCCACGGGCACCATGGCCTACCTCCAGTTCGAGGCCATGGGCATGGAGCGCGTGCGCACCGAGGTGTCGGTCTCCTACGTCGACCACAACATGCTGCAGGACGACTTCAAGAACGCCGACGACCACCGGTACCTGCAGTCCGTCGCCGCGCGGTACGGCATCTGGTTCTCGCGGCCGGGGAACGGCATCTGCCACCAGGTCCACCGGGAGCGGTTCGGAATCCCCGGGAAGACGCTGCTGGGCTCCGACTCCCACACGCCCACGGGCGGCGGCCTGGGCATGCTCGCCATCGGCGCCGGCGGCCTCGACGTGGCGGTCGCCATGGCGGGAGGGCCCTTCCACACGGCCATGCCGAAGGTCGTGGGCATCCGCCTCACAGGGACGCTCCAGCCCTGGGTGACGGGGAAGGACGTGATCCTCGAGGTCCTCCGCCGGCTCACGGTGAAGGGGGGCGTGGGGCGCGTGCTGGAGTACTGCGGGCCCGGCGTCGCGTCGCTGCCCGTGGCGGATCGCTTCACCATCACCAACATGGGCGCGGAACTGGGGGCCACGACCTCCGTGTTCCCCAGCGACGATCAGACGCGGCGCTACATGGCGGCGCAGAAGCGGGACAGGGACTGGGTCGCCATCGGCCCCGACGCGGACGCCACCTACGACGAGGACGTCGTCATCGACCTGGACACGCTGGAGCCCCTCATCGCGCAGCCGCACAGCCCCGACAAGGTGGTCCGCGTGCGCGACCTCGCGGGGACGAAGGCGCAGCAGGTCTGCATCGGCTCGTGCACGAACTCGTCGTTCCACGACCTCGGCATCGCCGCGGCCATGCTGGAGGGGCGGGCCGTCGCCGACGGGCTCTCCATGACCGTCACGCCCGGCTCGAAGCAGGTGTTCGAGACCATCGCGCGGGCCGGCGCGCTGGCGTCCATCATCTCGGCGGGCGCCCGCATCCTGGAGTCCGGGTGCGGCCCGTGCATCGGGATGGGGCAGGCGCCGCCCAGCGGCGGCGTGTCGGTGCGGTCGTTCAACCGCAACTTCGAGGGACGATCCGGCACCCTCGACGCGAAGGTGTTCCTCGCGTCGCCGGAGACCTGCGTGGCCACGGCGCTGCGGGGGGAGATCACCGATCCCCGCGACCTGGGGATGGAGCACGCGGACGTCCACGAACCGGACGCCTACGTGCTGAACGACAACATGCTGCTCCGCCCGCCCGCGGACGCCGCCTCCGTGGAGATCGTCCGCGGTCCGAACATCAAGCCGCTCCCCATCGCGAAGGAGATGCCCGCGACCATCGCCGGCGAGGTGCTGCTCAAGGTGGGGGACAACATCACCACCGATCACATCATGCCCGCGGGCGCGAAGGTGCTGCCGCTCCGCTCCAACATCCCCGCCATCAGCGAGTTCGTCTTCGAGCGCGTGGACAAGGCGTTCGTCGCCCGCGCGAAGGAGAAGGGCGGCGGCATCGTCGTGGGCGGCGACAACTACGGGCAGGGATCGAGCCGGGAGCACGCGGCGCTGGCGCCCATGTACCTCGGCGTGACGGCGGTGCTGGTGAAGGCGTTCGCCCGCATCCATCTCGCCAACCTCATCAACTTCGGCATCCTGCCCCTCACGTTCGTCAATCCCGCGGACTACGACGGCGTCGCCCAGGGCGACCGGCTCGAACTCCCCGACGTGCGCGCATCTCTGGTCCCGGGGAAGGCGCTCCGCCTCCGCAACGTCACGCGCGGCACCGAGATGGAGGTCGCCCACCCGATGAACCCGCGGCAGATCGACATCCTCCGCGTGGGCGGGCTGCTGAACTTCACGCGCATCCAGGCGGGGGCGGCGAAGTGACCGACGCGCCGCTCGCCGACCGCGTGCGCGAGGCGATGCGCGCGGTCAACGACCCGGAACTCCACCGGGACATCGTCTCCCTGGGCATGCTCAAGGGGGTCGAGGCGGACGGGTCCGGCGCCGTGACCGTGGCCGTGGAGCTGACCACGCCCGCCTGCCCGCTCCGGGAGACCATCGAGCGGGACGTCCGCGGCGCCGCCATGGCGGTGGAGGGTGTCACCGCGGTGGCGGTGAAGTTCTCGGCGGTGGTGGCCTCCCGCACGGGCGGCGACGGGCTGCCGCTCCCCAACGCGGCGCGCCTCGGCGCCATCCGCAACGTGGTGGCCGTGGCGAGCGGCAAGGGTGGAGTGGGCAAGTCCACGGTGGCCGCGAACCTGGCGCTCGCGCTGCGGGACGAGGGCGCCTCCGTGGGCCTCATGGATGCGGACGTGTACGGTCCGAGCCAGCCGCTCATGTTCGGCCTCTCGGGCCGCCAGCCCGCGGTGACGGACGGGAAGATCCACCCCCTGGAGGCCCACGGCATCCGGATCATGTCCATCGGGTTCCTCGTGGAGGAGGGCCGCTCCGTCGTCTGGCGCGGTCCGCTCATCCACAAGGCGCTGGCCCAGTTCTTCGAGGACGTCGCGTGGGGTGCGCTGGACTACCTGGTCGTGGACCTTCCGCCGGGCACCGGCGACGCGCAGCTGTCGCTCTGCCAGCTCGTGCCCATGACCGGCGCGGTCATGGTCACCACGCCGCAGAAGGTGGCGCTCATCGACGTGCAGAAGGGCGTGGACATGTTCCGGCGGCTCCGCGTGCCCGTGCTGGGACTCATCGAGAACATGTCGTCCTTCGTGTGCCCCTGCTGCGGGACGCGATCGGACATCTTCGACCACGGCGGCGGCGAGCGGGCGGCGAAGGAGTGGGGCCTGCCGTACCTCGGGGACATCCCCATCGACCCGCGGGTGCGCGCCGGCGGCGACTCCGGCGTGCCCGTGGTCCTCTCCCACCCCGAGTCCGCCGCAGCGGAGGCGTTCCGCTCCACGGCGCGCGCGCTGGCGGGCCGCGTGAGCGTGGCGGTCCTCGGCGGCGAGCCGGCGGCGACACCCGCCGCCGCGGGGGCCTGATGGCGGCGTCGTCCGGCAAGGGGGCGGGACTCCCCGCCCCGGCCGCGGGCGGCGGCGGGGGAGCGGCCACGGCGCTCGCCTTCGCGGCGCTCCTCGTCGGGGCGGCGGCGCTCACGCTCGCGCTGCGCGGCCGTCCCGCGGCCGGCAGCGGCGGCGCCGAGGTGGTCGACGACTCCGACCTCTTCGATCGCGACTCCATGGAGAACCGCCTGGACGACATGGAGACGCGCATGGAGCGGCTCCAGTCGACGGTGGACGCCATGGCGAAGCGGGTGGCGGACACGGAGCGGGCCGCGGGGGACGCGCGCGGACTCGCGGGGCGGGCGCTGGACCTCGCCCGCGGCGGCGCCGCCCCCGGGGGACCCATCGTGGAGGGGCCCGACGACGTTCCCGCGGACGCGGAGGGGCGGGCGCGGTACCTGCGCGAACTCCTGGCGGGTCTCGAGGCGGGGACCTTCGACACGCGCGAGGTGTGGGAGAAGACGGGCATCGCCGCCGGTCTCGGCGCGCTGGACGACGCGGTGAAGGCGGTGGAGACGTTCGCCGCGCGCAAGCCGGACAGCGCCGCCGCCCGCGTCCTCGTGGGCACGGCGCGGCTCCAGCGGGTCGATCGGGCCCCGGACACGGCGGCCCGGGCCCTCCGCATCCAGGAGGCGGTGGACGCCTTCGACGCCGCCCTGGCCCTCGATCCCGATCACTGGGAGGCGCGGTACCTGAAGGCCTTCAACCTCGGGCAGGCGCCCGCCATGATGGGCCGGCGCGGGGAGGCCGTGGGGCTGTTCCGCGCCCTGGCCGATCTGCAGGAGACCCGGGCCCCGGAGCCCAGGTTCGCGGACACTTACGTGCAGTGGGGGCGCGTCCTGGTCGCCGAGGGGGACCCCGACGGCGCCCGCCGCGCCTACGAGCGGGGGATCCGGTTCTTCCCGTCCGACGGTCGCCTCGCGGACGCGATGCGGGCGCTGGACGGGAAGTAGTCGAGGGCCGCGGAGGAGCCGCGCAGCGGGTCCTTCACATCCGTTCAACGCGCCGGCGCGTCGGCGCTCCCGCCCTCCCCCTCACCGGCGTCCCCCTTCTCGCCGGCGAGGACGCGGGCCAGGGAGTCGAGATCCCCGGTGAAGAACAGGATCGCCTCGGTGTCCTCCACGGGAAGGAACCGCGAGAGCACGACGGCGCAGCGGGTCGCCGTGTCCTCCGCCACGCCGGGCAGCCGCGAAAGCACGACGCGCACCACCGCCGCCTGACCGGCCTCCTTCGCGACGGCGGGATCGAGGTGGCCCCGGGCGCCGACCCCGTGATGGACGGCGGCCCGCGCGAATGCCTTCGCGACCTCCGGCGCCGGGGCCAGGGCACGCTTCGCGTCCTCCACCAGCATCCCCGTCTCGCGGAGCAGGTCCACGCAGGCGACGGTGAACGCGAAGTCGGTCTGCCTCAGGCGCGCCAGCGCCTCCTGGAGGTTCGCCGGCGGCGGCTCCCCGTCCAGGGCCCGGACGGACTCCAGCACCCGGCGGAACAGCACGTGCTCGTCGGCGGCCTCGCGGGCGAGGCGTCGGAGGACGGGCCCGTCGAGGTCCTCCGGCACGGGCACGAGGACGGAGGGCGCCGTGTCCTCCCAGCCGGGGTAGCGCCGGTCCAGTTCGGCGAGGAAGGGATGGATGGCGCCGACGCGACCGACGCCGGTGACGGGATCCAGCGCGACGACGGCCACCGGCTCCGGCACCGACCGCCACGACGCGAGGTGGGCGGCCGCCACCGGGACCCGAGGTCCGCCGTCGGCGCCGGGGCGGGGCGGGTCGGTCTCCACGCGCAGGAAGAACCGCGCCCCGGGGACGGCGATGAGGGGCGCGCACGGGACCTCGATCTCCTCCCCCTCGGGGAGTTCCACGACGGTGCCGACGAGTTCCCGGGAGCGGAGGGTCAGGAGCACCGCCTCCGTGAACAGGCGGCGCGTCTCGGCGGGGTTCCGGCGATCCCTGTTCGGCTGCGTGGTCACCGCTTCACCTCCCCGCGAGAGAGCGTCATGGCGAACGCCGCCGCGGCGCGCGCGATGCGCACCACCTTCGCGGCGTCCACGTGGTCCCCCGTCTCGCCGGGGGCGTGCATCCGCGCGTAGTCGCCGGAGAACAGATCCACCGCGGGGATCCCCGCGACGTGCAGCGCGTAATGATCGCTCCCCCAGGCGAAGGCGTGGCGATCGATATCCCGTCCCGTCCGGAAGCCCTCGGCGGCGAGGCAGCGGTCCGCCACGGCGGCGAGTCCCGGATGCACGGTGCGGCCGACGACGTCGACCCCGCCCTTCGCCCGATCCCCGACGGTGTCGAGCGTCAGGGCGGCGACGATGCGCGGGAGATCCGGTGGCGGGGCGGCGGCGAAGGCGCGGGAGCCCCGCAGTCCCCACTCCTCGGCCCCGAAGAGCGCGAGGACGACGGAGCGGCCGAGGGCGCCGGGCCGCGCCGCCAGGGCGCGTCCCGCCTCCCGGACCGCCGCCACGCCGGAGGCGTCGTCGTCGATGCCGGGGAACCCGGGCCCGAGGGCGTCGTGGTGGGCGCCCAGGAGGATCGCCTCCCCGCGCAGCGCCGGCTCGGAGCCATCCAGCACCGCGAACAGGTTCTCCGTGGCGACGCGCCGGAGGATCAGCGGCGCCCGGACGCGCGCCGGCAGCGCGCTCCGCTCCGGTTCCGTCCCGAAGTACACGACGGGAGCGGTGACGGGGAAGTCCGGGAGCAGCAGCCGCGCCCGCCTGCCCTCCACGGCGATGGCGGGATCGGGGTGGGGACCGGGCCCCTCCCGCTCCGGCGCGGCGGAGGGGAACAGGAGGTAGTCCGCCAGCGTCGGCGGCGGCGCAGGAGGGCCGATCACGAGGACGGGCCCGGGCCGGCTCTCGAGGCGGCGCTGCACCTCCGTGAGGAACCGCTCCGGCGTGGTGGACCCGTCCACGCGGAACGGGGGTTCCGGGACCACCGCCTGCCACTCCGCGACGGCGGGGGAGAAGCAGAACGGCACGCCGCCCGCCATGGGGGCTTCGCCGGCGGACGTGCACGCGGATCCGTCCCAGTCGGACACCTCGAACTCCACGCGCTGGCGGACGACGCGGTGCCCGTCGTCGTCCTCGAGAAGCGAGGCGAGGAAGTCCTGGGACTCCTTCCCCGCCGGGGATCCGGCGAGGCGGCCGTCCATGGCGGCCAGGGCGGCGAGCAGGAGTTCGACGCGCTCGGCGGAGGGCTCCGGGAGGAGTCCCGGAAGGAGCGGCACCCGGGAGGATCCGTCCCCCTCGGCGGGGAGGCGGAGCACGGGGCGGCCGGCCTTGAAGACGACGAGCCCGTCGGCGCCGTAGTAGAAGACGCGCCGCGCCGCGGCGAGGGCCCCGTCGGACATGCCGGCGTAGAGCGTGAGCGCGCGTTCCGGCGTGGCGGGGTGGCGCAGCGTGGCGAGCAGGGCGACGTCGTCCCCCTCGAAGCGCCGGTCCCCGACGGTGAGTCGCGCGCCGTCGACGCGGACGCCCCCGGGCAGCAGCCCCAGGAGGTCCGCGACGGCGTCGCGGGCGCCGGCCTCCGGGGGTCGCAGCGAGTCGAGGATCACCACGGACTTCGCCCCCGGCGCCGCGGGAGGGGGAGTCACGGAGGACCCGTCGTCGGCCACGGTGCAGACGGTGGCCCCGCGCTCGCGGAGGGCCTCGACCACGGAAGCGAAGACGCCCCCCGCGGCGGCGGCGCGGACATGCACGTCCACGCCCGCCGGATCGTTCAGGGTCGCGTCCATGCTCGCGGGGAGTTCCCCCGGCGCGAACCCGCGCCAGCAGTGGGAGTCGGGGTCGAGGAGGACGCGCAGCGGGGGGTGGGCGAGGTGCACGGAGAACCCGGAGCGCGCGCCCCCCGCCTCCACGGTGAGGGGCGCTTCGCCCCCTCCGGTCTCGATGACGAGGGGCACCGAGAGGGGCCACGGGTCGCCGTCCTGGACGACGCTCCCGGACACGGTCCAGCCTCCCTCGTCGCGCACGACCAGGAGATCGGCGAGCCGGGGCACGGGAGCGCCGGGGCGGTCGAGGAACGCGTCGAAGAGCGCGTCGAGCCTCCGCTTCCCGCGCGCCTCGAAGGCGGCGCGCAGGTCGTCCCAGCCGGCCCGCCGGCCGGTGAACTCCTTCACCACGTCGCGGAGCGCCGCGAAGAACGGCTCGTCGCCGACGGCGCGGCGGACCGCGTGGAACAGCATGGACCCCTTGCCGTAGCCGATGTCGTTCTCGAAGTCCTCCGTCTTCCCCGTGAAGCGGCGGAGCGGGTAGTCCTTCGCGGCGTTGACGCGGGAGGCGAACCGGGCCCGGGTCGTGCGCCGGTGATCCGCCGCCTCGGCGGGGGAGTCCCACTCGCGGCGCAGGTAGTTGGAGCAGTAGGTGGTCAGCGCCTCGCACCAGTTGCCCGACGCGTGATCCACGAACACGCCGTTGCCCCACCAGCAGTGGACCAGTTCGTGGTCCAGGTAGCCCGGCGGCACCTTGCCCCCGGAGGAGCCGGCCACCATGCCGATGCGCGCGATGACGTCGCCCCCCAGGAGGGTCGCGGTGGGCATCCCGTAGCCCGTGGTGAAGAAGTTCTCCACCACGTCGAACTTCCCGTGGGGGAAGGGGCCGAGGAGGGACGCGTAGAGCGGGAGGTACGCGGCCACGGCGTCCGCGAGGACCTGCCCGTGGGCCGCGTTGCGCTCGGAGAGGTAGGTGCCGATGGACACGCCGCCGGGGCCCTCGCGCCGCTCCACGATCCACCGGCCCGCCTGCAGCCAGAGACCGTCCGACGGCACCGCGGCGGGGAAGACGAAGGTGGCGCCCTCGGCGTCCGCGTCCGTCGTCGGCACCCCCCCCTGCGTGGCCACGCTCCAGCCCGCGGGGACGCGCGCCCGCACGGAGTACGCGGCCATGTCCCCCGTGGACGGGTGCCAGGCGCCCCCGGACGCGAGGTAGACCCCCGCGGGGGAGATCGTCGCCGTGACGCGGTCCCCGGCGACGAAGGCGAGCCCCCCCTCGGCGCGCACCTCCTCGCGGAGCGTGCCCTCCCACGCGATGGTGACGGAACCCTCGCCGGCCCCGCCGGGGAGGGGGACGAGGTAGCGGGCGACGCCCGGCGCCGCCGGCTCCGGTCGGCGGGCCACCGCGTCCAGCGGCCGTCCATCCACCTCCGCCAGGGTGATCCGGAGCCCGTCGCGGAGGTCCAGAGCGAGATCGCCGCCCCCCCGTTCCCGCCGCACGGTCATGCGATCGGATCCGCGCAACCCGCCCGTGACGGGGTCGAGGACGAGATCGAGGGCGTGGGCGCTCACGCGGGGCGGCGGGGCGTCGGAGGGCTCCTCCCCGGAATCGGCCGCCGCCGACGAGGCGAGGAGGACCAGCGCGCCGAACGCGATCCGCGGCGCCGGGAGGGGGGGGGTGCCCATGGGGGCGTTCCTACCCGCCGTGGAGATCCCTGTCCGGAGGCGCGTGCTCGCTGTGGGGAGGCACGTTGAGCACCTCCGCGGGGAAGAACGACACCACGTAGCGGACCACGTCCCTCATCACGAGCATCCCGACGGGGGCGCCTCCGGCGTCCACGAGCGGCACGTGGCGGTATCCGCCCTCGGCCATCCGGTTCAGCGCCATGGCGATGGAGTCGTGCGGCGTGAGGCACTGCGGGTCGGGGGTCATGAACTCCCGGACCGGACGCTTCATCGCCTCCGCGCGGTACACGCCCTTCAGCAGCGCGTCCCGCTCGGAGAAGATGCCGACCACGCGTCCGCCGTCCACCACGAGCACGGCCCCGATGCGGATGGAGACCATCCCCTCCAGCACGGCGCCCACGGCGGTGCCCGGCGACACCGACACGGGGTGCTCCGGGTACTTCAGCGTGGAGATGGGCCGGAGGAGCACGCGGTTGTCCAGCCGCTTCGGCGCGGAGCCGGCGGCCTCCTCGTACATGTCCAGGTCTTCCTCGTACGGCTCGCTCATGGCGGACCTCCCTCCCGATCGACTACGGCGTCCCCTCCGCGCCCACGCTCCAGACGTCACCCTCCCGCAGCAGCGCCTCCAGGTCGGGGACCCCGCGCTTCCGCGCCGCGGCGATCTGCTCGTGCACCGCCGCGTCGTACGTCCGCTCTTCCAGGCTCCGGAACACCCCGATGGGCGTGGGGAAGTCGGGGCGCGTCATGCGGCTGAGGAGGTAGGCGAGGGCCGGCTCCCGCGCCCCCTCGTCGTGGTGGAGGAGTTCCTCCTCCGGCACGCCGCCGGGCCCGGTCTTCACGACCTCCGGCTGGACGCCGCGGAGGCGGATGCCCTTGTCGTGGTTCGCGCCGAACACCAGCGGCTTCCCGTGGCGGAGTTCCACGGCGTTGTCGTCCCGCACGGCGCGGCCGGTCACACCGTCCCACGTGCCGTCATTGAAGATCAGGCAGTTCTGCATGATCTCGATGAACGCCGACCCCCGGTGCGCCGCCGCGCGCGCGATGGTGTCGCGGAGGTGCTGGCCGAAGATGTCGGCGCTGCGCGCGACGAAGGTCGCCTCCGCGGCCAGCGCCACGGACACCGGCTGCAGCGGGCGATCGATGGAGCCGAAGGGCGTCGTCTTGGTCTTCTTCCCCACCTCGGAGGTGGGGGAGTACTGCCCCTTGGTGAGCCCGTAGATGCGGTTGTTGAAGAGCAGGACCTTGATGTCCACGTTCCGCCGCATGGCGTGCAGGATGTGGTTGCCGCCGATGGACAGGGCGTCGCCGTCCCCGGTCACCACCCAGACCGACAGTTCCGGCCGCGAGACCTTGAGGCCCGTGGCGATGGCCGGCGCGCGCCCGTGGATGGAGTGGAACCCGTAGGTGTTCATGTAGTACGGGAACCGGCTCGAGCAGCCGATGCCGGAGACCACGACGAAGTTCACCCGGTGGATCCCCAGCGTTGCGAACGACTTCTGCACGGCGTCCAGCACCGCGT
>CAZSIX010000005.1:34479-141321 GCA_964607145.1 uncultured Planctomycetota bacterium
CGCAGCCGGGGCACCAGCGCACGGTCTGGGTGGAGACGAAGTCCTTCTTCGTGTAGGTCGGGGTCGCGGGGGTCGCGTCGACCCCGGCGGGGGCGGCGCCGTCGGGACTCATGGGCGTCCTCCGTTCCGGCGGGCGGGCCCGCGCAGGGCGGCCTCCGCGGCGTCGACCACGTCGCTGACCGTGAACGGCTGTCCCTGCACCTTGTTGAGCCGCACCGTGTCCACCAGGAACCGCGCGCGGAGGAGCAGGTCGAGCTGCCCGCGGTTCAGTTCCGCCACCAGGACGCGCTCGTAGCGGCGGAGGACCTCGCCCAGGTTCGACGGGAACGGGTTGAGGTGCCGCAGGTGGAGGTGCGCCACCGATCGGCCGGCCCGCTGCATGGAGAGCGCGGCGGCGTGGAGCGCCCCCGCGGTCCCTCCCCATCCGACGATGAGAAGGTCGCCCTCGGCGGGTCCGAAGGGGGTCGCCGGCGGGATGTCCCGGGCCACGCGGGCCACCTTCTCCTCGCGGAGGAGGGTCATGCGCTCGTGGTTCGCCGCGTCGTAGGAGACGTTGCCGCTGCCGTCCTGGTGCTCGAGCCCGCCGATGCGGTGCTCCAGCCCCGGTGTCCCCGGTCGCACCCAGGGCCGCGCCAGCGTCTCCGGGTCCCGCGAGAAGGGCTGGAACCCGGCGGGGTCGGTGCGGTGGCGGACGGGGAACGACGGCAGGTCGGCCACCTCCGGCACGCGCCACGGCTCGCTCCCGTTGGCGAGGTAGCCGTCGCTGAGGAGCATGACGGGGGTCATGTGCGTGACCGCGATGCGCACCGCCTCCAGTGCCGCGTGGAAGCAGTCCCCGGGAGAGGACGCGGCGACGAGGACCATGGGGCACTCGCCGTTGCGGCCGAACATCGCCTGCAGGAGGTCGGACTGCTCCGTCTTCGTGGGCAGCCCCGTGCTCGGACCGCCCCGCTGCACGTTCACCACGACGAGCGGGAGTTCCGTCATGACCGCCAGGCCGATGGCCTCCCCCTTCAGCGCGATGCCGGGGCCGCTGGTCGTGGTGAGCCCGATGCAGCCGCCGTAGGCGGCGCCGATGGCGGAGCAGACCGCCGCGATCTCGTCCTCCGCCTGGAAGGTCATCACGCCCTGCGGCTTGAGCCGCGCCAGTTCCACCAGGATGTCCGAGGCCGGCGTGATGGGGTAGGAGCCGAGGAACAGCGGGAGGCCGGACCGGACGCTGGCCGCGTAGAGGCCGAGCGCCGTGGCCTTGTTCCCGGTGATGTTGCGGTACAGGCCCGGCTCCTGCGGCGCGGGGGGAACCTCGTACCGCACCTGGAACAGTTCGCTGGCGTCGGCGTACGCGTGGCCGGCGCGGAGCGCGGTGATGTTGGCCTCGACCACCGCCACGTCCCGCGCGAAGTGCTTGCGGATCCAGGCCTCCGTCTTCTCCATGGGGCGGGAGAAGAGCCAGTACATGATCCCCAGCGCGTAGAAGTTCTTGCACCGCGGCCGGGCCCGGCCGGCGAGGGCGGAGGACTCCAGCGCCTTCAGCGTGAGGGTCGTGATGGCGACCTGCACCGCCTGGTAGCCGTCCAGCGTGCCGTCCTCGAGAGGGTTCGAGGCGTAGCCCGCCTTGGAGAGGTTGGCCGCGTCGAAGCCGTCGGTGTTGACGATGACCGTCCGCCCCTTCGGAAGGGTGGCCAGGTTCACCTTCAGGGCCGCGGCGTTCATGGCGACCAGCACGTCGGGCTCGTCGCCGGGCGTGAAGATGTCCGTGGACGAGAAGTGGATCTGGAACCCGCTGACCCCGGGCAGCGTCCCCGCGGGGGCGCGGATCTCCGCGGGGTAGTCGGGAAGGGTCGCGATGTCGTTGCCGAGGAGCGCCGACGTCGTCGTGAACTGGCTCCCCGTGATCTGCATGCCGTCCCCGGAGTCGCCGGCGAACCGGATGACCACGGCGTCGCGGTGCTGCGGGGCCGACTTCGGCGGCGCGGCGGGCGACGGCGTGTCCATGGAAGGGCTCCTCTGACCGCCCCCATCAGAGGGGGCGCGGGGGAGGAAGTCAAGCGGCGCCTCGACGGCGCCGTCGCGGGAGCGCGGTCAGTCCTTCCCGGGAGGTCCCTTCGCCCCGCCCTTCCCCCGCGGGAACAGGGCGTCCAGCGCGAACGCGCCGCCCCCCTGGACGACCAGGGAGAGCGCGAGCACGCCCAGGACGAACGCGTACTCCCACCCGCCCTTCGCCAGGCTGAACCCGTGGGCGCCGTGGGCCTTCCACGCGGCGACGCCCATCACCACGGCCAGGCCGGCGGCCCAGAAGCGGGTCAGCAGGCCGAGGAGCACGCAGGCGCCGCCGAAGAACTCCGTGGCGGCGGCGGCCCGGGCGAGGAGTTCCGGGCGGGGCCAGTCCCAGGACGCGATGGTCGCCGCCAGCCGGGTCATCTCGTCGGGGGCCGCGCCGAAGAGGCCGAAGAGCTTCTGTCCGCCGTGGTGGATGAAGACCACGCCCAGCAGGAATCGCGGCACCAGCGTGCCCCAGTTCGACTCCCTGCCGCCGGCCATGACGGGGAGTCTACCCGTCCGCGGCGACGGTCCGTGGCGGCGCGGGCTCCATCCGAACCGGGGCTTTCCGCGACGGACTGCTAGCATCCGACGGGACACCGCGGGAGGGACCAGCCATGGCGGCAGCGGACGGACGACCGGAGCCGGGGACGCCCTTCCGGATCCTCGTGCTGGGGGACTTCTCGGGCCGGACCCATCGCGGGGAGCCGGCGGCGGGCCCCGCGGGGCGCCGCGTCGTGCCCGTGGATCGGGACTCCCTGGACGCCGTGATGGCCCGGATGAAGCCGGAGATCCACCTCGATCTGGGCGGCGGCGCCGCGGCGCGCGTGCCCTTCGCGTTCGCCGCCATGGAGGACTTCCACCCGGATCGCCTCTGGGCCTCCCACGGGCTGTTCCAGCGCCTGCGCCGCCTGCGCGCGCGGCTGGCGGGACGGGAGACGTTCGCGGCGGCGGCGGCGGAGTTCCGGCGCATCGCCGGCGCGGGCGCCCTCCCGGCGGGGGGGCCGCCGCCGGCGCCGGTTCCCTCGGCGGCGCCGCGCGTGGCGTCCGCCGGTGGCGATCTCCTCGGCGACGCCCTCGGCGAGTCGGAGCGGCGCGGCGTGGGCCGCACCGGCCTGCCGGAGACGGCGGAGCAGTGGGACGCCCTGGTGGATTCCATCGTGGGCCCCGCGCTCGCCCCCCTGGTGCTCCCGGGGAAGGACCCGCGGCAGGACGAGGTCCTCGCCCGGTTCGACGAGTTCGCCGGCGGCCGCCTCCGCGAGGTCCTCCACGCGCCGCGGTTCCAGGCGCTGGAGGCGTCGTGGCGCTCGGTGCAGTTCCTGGTGGACCGCCTGGAGACGGACGCGTCGCTCCAGGTCCACCTGCTCGACGTCGCGCCGGGGGACGCGTTCGCGGACCTGCCCCGGGGCGAGCCCGTGGAGCGCAGCGCCCTCTGGAAGATCGTCGTCGAGGGGAGCGTCCGCACGCCCGGAGCCGACCCCTGGTCGGCCATCGTGGCGGACCGGGCCTTCGCGCCGGCGCCCGCCGACGTGCTTGCGCTCCTCCGGCTCGGTCGCGTGGCGGCGGGGGCGGGGGCGCCGCTGCTCGCCGCCGCGTCACCGGCCGCCGTGGAGTGCCGCTCCCTCGCGGAGACGCCGGACCCGGACGACTGGGGCGGCGCGCCGCCGGACGGCGACGGTCTCGCCGCGTGGGAGGCGCTCCGCGCGCTTCCCGAGGCCCGGTGGATCGCGCTCCTCCTGCCGCGGGTCCTCCTGCGGGCTCCCTACGGGAAGGAGAGCGTGCGCGTGGAGGAGTTCGACTTCGCGGAGATGGGCCCCGTGGCGGAGCACCGGAGATTCCTCTGGGGCAACGCGGCCTTCGCGCTGGCGTACCTCCTCGGGGACACGTTCGCGCGTTCCGGCTGGGACATGGACGGCATGCGCGTGGAGATCTCCCGCCTCCCGGTGTTCGTCCACGACGACGACGGGGAGCAGGTGGTGAAGCCCTGCGGGGAGGCGCTCCTCACGGAGCGCGCCGCCATGGCGCTGCTGGATCGGGGGCTCGTCCCGTTCGTCACGGTGCGGGGCACCGACTCCGTGCGGCTCCTGGGTCTCCGCGCCTTCGGCGAACCGCGGGGGACGATCCGGGGGCGGTGGGAGTAGGGCGTCGTCCCGCTCAGAAGTCCACCACCACGCGGAGCCCGAACACCACGGCGTCGTTGCGCGAGCGGTCCCCCCCCGGCTGCGCGTACCACTGGACGGCGGGGGTGATGGAGAGCCACGGGGTGATGCGCACGAGGTAGTGGAGTTCCACCAGCCGCTCGGCGCCGCTCGACGTCCCCGTCGGCGGGTCCGACGCGGTGCGGGTGCGGAACACCGCCAGTCCCAGGTGATCCTCCGGCCGGCCGGGGAGGGGCCCCGTCCACACGAGGCCGCCGCCCGCGTGCGAGGGCTCCGTGGCGACGCTCGTCGTGGCGATGCTCCACCGGGCGAAGGCGGCGAGCCCGCGCGGGTCGTCCTCACCGGCGTCGGCGGGGCGCCAGATCCCGGCGTCCAGCGTGGCGTACCAGCCCCCCGCCCCGTGGTTCCGGGGGGAGCCGTCCCGCCGCGTCGCCGTGCCCCGATGTCTCCACCCGCCGACGCCCAGCCGGCCGGGACCCCATCCCTCGAGATGCCAGCGCACGCCGGTCTCCGCGACGGCGGCGAGATCGGCGGGCCGGCCGAAGAGCGTGTCGCCGGTCTGCCGCCCCGTCCGCTCCCCCTCGTTCACGGCGCCGTCCAGCACCGTCGCGCGCACGTAGTGCCCCTTCTCCGGCTCCCAGTGCGCGGCGAGGCCGAGGGCGGAGTCGGGGAACACCGGGACGCCGATGAAGTTGGGGGAGTACACGGGGTCCGCCGCGAGGAAGTCCCAGCCGTTGTCGGTGACCGCGAACTCCCAGGACGGATCCAGCTTCCCCGCCTGGATGCGCAGCGGCTCCTCCGCGGCCGTCCACTCCAGGTACACGAGCCCCCACTGCTCCCGGTCGGCGGCGGCGTAGGCGGAGGGGCGCTGCACGCTCCCGGCGTGGTTCGCCCGGGAGTTCCCCCCGAGGAACTGCGCCTCCACGGTGGCGGCCAGTCCGGGCACTCCCGCCAGCGCCTCGCCGTCCAGGAGGGCGCGGAGGGCGAGGTACGTGTGCCGCTGGGAGCGATGGGGCCGCATGCCGCCGCGCTGCACGCGCAGGTAGTCCCCGATCCATGTCGCCTCGATGCGGACCCCGGCGTCCGCGGCGGCGCCGCGGAGGCCGAAGGGATCGCCGAGGAGGGTGTCGGCGAAGGGCGGGGCGGGCTCCTCGGAGGCGGGCTCCTCGGCCTCGCCCGCGGAAGGGTCCGCCGGTCGGTCAGCGGTCGAGGCCGGCCCTTCCGCCGCCGGGTCCGGCGGCGGGCCGCCGGGGAGGGTCGACTCGTCGGCCCCGGCGACGGATCCGGGGAGCAGCCCCGCCATGAAGAGGAACACGAGGCTCCAGGGGCCCGTTCCCCTTCGGGCCGGCCGCAGTCCCCGCTCCCGCACAGTCGCGCCCCGGCGGATCATCACCGAGTCCGGGGTCGGCGTCGCGGGCGGCGTCGACCGGGTCCGGCGCGGCGAGGCGATGGGCAACGACGGGCGGATCGGGTTCAAGCCGGGTTCCCCCCGCGGGCCACTCCGCGCCCCCTCAGTCGAGCGTGTAGGCGATCTTCCCGGCGCCGGCGAACTTGCGCAGGCGCTCGCGTTCCCAGCGGACGAAGTCGCTGCGGACGCCCATCACGTGGCTGTACCGCTGGGTGTAGTGGGTGAGGTCCTTCTCGATGTACTCGTCGCTCATCTCGCGGTCGAGCTTGCGGAGCCGCGGGTACTCCCGCTCGAACGTGGCGCGGTCCATGGCCTCGATCTCCGCCACCAGTTTCCGGTAGGCGGGGGCCGTGGGCCAGTCGGTGCGCTCGTTCACGTACCAGTGGCAGAACTTGGAGAGCTTCGTCAGGTAGAGGTCGTGTTCGGCGCCGAACCGCAGGCAGGAGCCGTCGAAGTAGTTGCCCATGGTCTTCATCTTCTCGTGATCGATGAGGTCGAGATCGGTGGAGATCTTGTGCGCCGCCGTCCCCACGAAGGGGAAGAACACGGCCCAGCGGAACCGGCCCATCTTCACGTCGGCGCAGAGTTGGAGCGTCTCCTCGATCTCGGCGCGGGTCTCCGTGGGGAGTCCGATCATGACGAACGCGCTCGTGTGGAGGTCCTGCCGGTGGGCGGCCTCGAAGGAGTCCCGGATCTGGGCGTTGGTCATGTAGCGCCAGAGCACGGCGCGGCGCACGCGGTCGCAGCCCGACTCGAGGCCGTACTTGACGATCATGCAGCCGGCCTCGCGGAGCGCGTACGCCATCTCGTCGTCGAACACCTGCACATGCGCGTTCACGACGAAGGGGAGGTCGATCCCCGATGCCTTGTACTCCTCGCAGAACCGGAGCACGAAGGGCTTGTCCAGCGTGAAGAGGTCGTCGTCGAAGATGACCGTGTTGATCTGCGGGTGGCGCGCCTTGAGCGTGCGGATCTCGCCCAGGATGCGCTCCATGGGGTACTTGCGCAGGAACTCCCGCGGGCTCTTGACGGCGCCCTCGGCGCGGTAGAGATCCACGATCTCCTTGTTGAAGCAGTAGGTGCACTTGTAGGGACAGCCGCGGCTCAGGAGGAGGGAGAGCCACCCCTTCTTCGCGTCCAGGACCTTGTCCATCTCGAAGAGGTCGTAGTCGAGGGGGGGCAGGGTCTGGAGGTCGGGGAAGGGGAGGACCGCGTTCACGTGCTTCTTCCCGTCCCGCCAGAGGCGCATGTTGGGGCAGGTGGTGGTGTCCTCTCCGGCCTCGAGGCGGCGCACCAGTTCCAGCAGCGCGTAGTCCCCCTCGCCGGCGCAGTAGTAGTCGAACACGCCGTCGTCGGAGACCTCGTCGGGGATCATCGTGATGTGGACGCCGCCCACGACCTGGGGGATGGAGGGGAACTCCTTCCGCAGGTGGCGGGAGATCTCCACGGCCCAGGGGTACTGCTGGGTCATGACGGAGAACGCGAGGAGTCCCGGGCCGTACTCGCGGACGCGGGCGGCGACCTCCTCCGGCGTCGGCACCGGCTCGATGGCGTCGCACGCGTAGATCATGGCCGTGTCGTGCCCGTTCGCCTTGAGGACCCCGGAGAGGGCGATGAGCCCGTGGTTCACCCCGGGAGGGCAGTCGATGTTGGGGTAGATGAACAGCACGCGCATGGGCGCCCTCCTGCGACCGGCCGCGGAAACGCGGGGATACCTCCCGCGGAGCCGTCCCGGCGAACCTGAGCGTAGTGTCAGGAATCCCGGGCCGACAACATCTTCATCGGGTTCATCGGCCCGTCGGACGAGTCTCCACCGCGGGGCGCGGCAGGGCGAGCCGCCGGATGCGCAGTCCCCGCCGCCTCAGGTCCCGCAGGTGCGCGGGGCCGTAGCCGAGGCGCTCCGGGGTCGTCGCCCCCGGGGGGAGGCGGCGGAACGCCAGGTCGGACGCGGTGACCGCGGCGGGGTAGCCGGTGGTCTGCTCCATGGCGGTGAAGCCCGTGCCCCGGTGGTACCGCTGGAGGAGTTCGTACCGCACCCCGCTCCCGCGGTCGTCGACGCCGTCCACGCGCAGGAAGGCGAGATCCCGGACCGTCCCGTGGTCGAGGCGGGGCCCCGCCACGGCGTGGAACACCGCCCGGGGCGTCACCTCGACGGGGCCCACGGAGATCGGGTCCGGGGAGAGCAGCCCCAGTTCGATGAGCGCCCGCACGCGGTCGAAGTGGCCGGGGCGGCGGACGGTCTTGTACTCGTAGGTCCCCAGGCGGCCCCGGAACGTCCACGGCGCCGTGCTCGTCCCGCCGGAGGTGAAGAAGGCCTCCAGCGGGCCCAGAGCGGGCGGGCCCCGGCACTCCTCCCGCTCCGTGAAGGCCTCGAAGCGCCGGAGCCGCCCCCCGCGCAGGACCACGGCCTCGCCGGTGTACTCGTTGGTGAGCCCTTCGATGGAGAAGAGGAGCGAGTAGCCGAGGGGGCCGCGGGGCGTGGCCGGAAGCCCCCCGCAGCGGATCCGCACGTGCCGGATGCCGGGGACCTCCGCCACGGTCATGGCCGCCAGCACGTTCCCCAGGCCGGGAGCGAGGCCGCAGTCGGGGACCACGCCCACTCCCGCGCGCCGGGCGGCGCCGTCCAGCCGGAGCGCCTCCCGGACGAGATCCGTGTTCCCGCCGAGGTCGCAGAACGGCACCCGCTCCGCCACCGCCGCGCGCGCGAGCATGGGGTTCAGCCGGTAGGGGAGCGCCGAGACGCAGACCGCGTGCCCCGCCACGAGGCGGCGGGCGTGGTGCTCCCCGTCCACGCCCTCGGCCACCGCGCGGACCGGCGCCCCCGGCGCCAGCGCCCGGAGGCGACGCGCCCCGGCCCGCACCGCGGCGCCTTCGGCGTCCACGAGGGTGAGCCGCGTGGCACCTCCGTGGCGGAGGAGGTCGTAGGCGATGGCGAGGCCCTGCCGCCCCGCCCCCAGGATGATGGCGCGCATGGGCGGGATTGTACGGCCGCCGCCGACGCCGCTTGCGGGCGGAGTCCGCCTCCTGTATTCCCGTCGACCCGTGGAACGCGTGCGACTGCGGCTGGAACTGGACCGACCGGAAACGCCCCGCGCGCCCGGGGACGTCGTCACGGGCGCGCTCCACGTCGAGCTGGACGAGGACTGCGAGTGCCGCCGCCTGACCGTGGCGCCGGGATGGGAGACCGGCGGGCGCGGGACCGGGTCCGGGGAGGCGGGTCCGGCGCAGGTACTCCCCGCGGGCGCGTGGAAGGGCGGGGATCGGCTCGCCTTCCCCCTGTCCCTGGTGATCCCGGCGGGGCCGCCCGGGTACGAGGGCACGCTCTTCTCGGTCCGGTGGTTCGTCCGCGCGGAGGCGACGCTCCGCGGGGCCGCCGACCCCTCCGCGGAGGTCCCGCTCCGCGTCGTGCTTCGCCCGCCGCAGGGGGAGGGCGCGCTCCTCCAGCGGGAGGAGACGGGCTGCCTCGAGACGGGTTGCGCGACGGTTCTCGCGCTCGTGCCGGCGGTGGGCCTCCCGCTCATGCTGGCGGGCGGAGCCCGCGGCTTCGTGCGGTTCGGCGCGTGGGCCGTGGGCATCGCCTCCGGGCTGGCGGCCCTCTGGGCGGTGCCCCGCGCCATCGCGTCGCGGCGGCTGGGTCACGCGATCCTCGAGGTGGGGCCCTCGCCGGTCCCGCGGGGGGCGGAACTGGCCTGCCGCGTGGTCCTGCAGCCCCGGCGGGATCTGACCGTCGGCCCGCTGCGCGTCCGGCTCGTGGCGACGGAGACCGCGTCCATCCCGTCGGGGGACAGCCGGAAGACCCTCACGGAGGAGGTGGTCAAGAGCGAGGCGGTGCTCGAGGGCCCCACCGCCCTCGCGCGCGGAAGGCCGGCGGAGTTCGCGGGCATGATCCCCGTCCCCGCCGGGGCCCCCCCCACGTTCCAGGCGGGAACGTGCTCGGTGAAGTGGGGCCTGACGCTGGTGGTGCCCCTCTCCTTCCTGCCCGACGTGGAGTGGCAGGTGGAGGTGGGGGTGACGTGAGCGGCTAGGCGTCCTCGGTGAGGTCCAGCATCACCGACCCGTGCCGGTAGGACTTCAGCCGCGCGTCGCTCAGGTTGACGAGGCGGCGGACGACGTCGGAGATGCGTGCCGCGGCGGCGCGGGCGCGATCGATGGCGAGTCGCCCCTCCTCCGGGGCCGCGGGGCCGCAGTGCTGCTCCACGAGATCGAGGTTCACGAGCACGGCGGTGAGCGGGTTGTTGATCTCGTGGCCCAGGGTCGTCGCCATGGTGAGCAGGGAGGCGGTGCGCTCCAGGCTCCGCACCCGGGCGCCGACGCGGACGCGGACCAGCAGTTCGTCGGCCACCGCGCCCTTGGGGACGTAGTCGTCGGCGCCGTGGCTCAGCCCCTCCACCTTACGGCCCGCGGCGTCGTAGGCCGTCAGCAGGATGCAGTAGGTCCCCACCAGCGACGGCGTGGCGCGCATCTCGTCGATGAGCGCCGGTCCGTCCATGCCGGGCATCACCCAGTCGGTGAGGAGGACATCGGGCGGCTCGCGGCGCATGTCCTGCAGCGCCGGCTCCGCGGCGGCGAACCGGCGGACCCGGTGGCCCGCGTCGACCAGCATCCGCTCCAGCATCTCCGCGGCGAACGCGTCGTCGTCCACGACGACGACGGAAACGCTCGGGGACTCCGCGATGGGAGCGGTGTCCTCGCCGGGAGTCGCGTCCGTCCCGTTCACGGCCTCTCCGGCGGATGCGAGGGACGCTTCTCCAGATCGATCATGAACCGGCCCGTGGAGTACCTCCGGAGGGGTGCGCTCTTGAGTTCCGCCAGCCGCCGGACGACGTCCCGGATCTTCTCCGCGGAGGAGCGCACGCGGCCCGCCGCCGTCCGCGCCCGCGCGCCGTCTCCCCGCTGCAGGGCGTCCTCGAGGACCTCCAGGTAGCCGAGGACGCCGGTGAGCGGGTTGTTGATCTCGTGGCCGAGCGTGGCGGCCAGCGTGAGCAGGTTGAAGTTCCGCTCCATGTGGCGGATGCGGAGCCCGACCCGGACCCTGGCCTGCAGTTCCTCCGGCGCCACGGGCTTCACGAGGAAGTCGTCGGCGCCGAGGAGGAGCCCCGTCACCTTCCGCGTCTCGTCGGGCTGCGCCGTGACGAGGATGCAGTAGAGCGTCTGGAGCACCGGGGACGAGCGGAGCCGCCGGAGCACATCGGGGCCGTCGAGCCCCGACATGAACCAGTCCAGCACGAGGACGTCGGGAGGGGACTCCTCCATGGCTGCGAGCGCCGGCTCCGCGTCGCCGTAGGTGTCCACCCGGGCGCCGTCGCGCTCGAGGATGACCCGCAGCAGGCGCTGGGACCCGGGGTCGTCGTCCAGGACCACCACGCGCGGCTGCGGCGGATCTTCTGCAGGACGGAGCGTCGGCTCGGTCACGGGGCGGAAGGATACCCGACGGTCGCCGGATCGGTGCGGGCGTCCCGGCAGGGAACCGGCGCGGCCGCGGCTCCGGGCCGGCCCGCCGGATCAGGCCGGCGGCGGCCCGACCAGGCCGCCGCGGACGATGCGCCCGCCGCGCAGCACCATCGCGGGAGGGCCCGCCAGGAGCGCGGCGCGGACGTCGTCCGGGGCGCCGCGGAGGGGGAAGGCGTCGAGCACGCCCCGCGCGTTGGCCGCGCCCCGCAGCGTGCGCAGGGGGAGGGAGACGCGCAGCAGGGTGTTGTCGTACTCCCCGTCGGGATCGTCGCCGGGGGTGCTCAGCAGGTGGGTGTGCGCGTCGATGAGGCCCGGCGTGAGGAGGTGGCCCGTGGCGTCGAGCGGGATGGCCCCGGGCGGGATCGCGGAGGCGGGCGCATCGGGCGGCAGGACCGCCGTGATCCGCGGCGGCCCCACGACGACGGTCGCCGCGCGGGGGGGAGCGGATCCGTCGCAGACGAGGCCCCCGCGGAGGAACAGGGCGGGCGGGTCGGCGGCCGGCGGCATCGCGGGATCCTCGCACGGGCGGGCGCCCGTCGGACGGATCGTTCCGGAGCGTTCGCGGCGGTCCGCCACGGGGCGGCTACGATCCGGCCTCCCCGCGGAGCGGGAGGGTCAGGGCACCATGGTGCAGCGCGACGGAGTCCGGCGAGGGGGCCGCGAACCGCTCCGCGGGCGGGGGGCGCGCCCGTGATCGGGACCCGTCTCGGCCCCTACCGCCTGGAGCGGGAACTGGGCGCCGGCGGCATGGGTTCGGTGTACCTGGCCTCCGTCGTCGAGGACGCTCCGGGGGTGACGACCGGTTCCCGCGTGGCGGTGAAGGTGGTGCATCCCCACCTGCTGGAGCGGGGCGGGTTCTTCAAGCGGTTCCAGCGGGAGGCGGAGATCGGCCGGTCGGTGCGGCACGGGAACGTCGTCCGGACGCTGGACGTGGATGCGCTGTCCGTGGACGGCAGGCTCATCAACTTCATGGTGATGGAGTACGTGGAGGGCCGCACGCTCCGGGGTCTGCTGGAGGATCTCAAGACGGTGCCGGAGACGCTGCTGCGGGAGGTGGCACGGCAGGTGGCGGCGGGGTTGGCGGCCATCCACGGGGCGGGGATCGTCCACCGGGACCTGAAGCCGGAGAACGTGCTCATCACCGCGGACCACGAGGTGAAGGTGATGGACCTCGGGGTGGCGCGGCTGATGGAGGAGTCGGTGGCGCTCACCCGGGAGGGCCAGTTCGCGGGGAGTCTCCTCTACGCGGCGCCGGAGCAGTTCGGAGGGCGGGAGGTGGGGGCGGCGGCGGACCTCTACTCCGTGGGGGTGATGCTCTACGAACTGGCGGCGGGGGAGAACCCGTTCCAGCGGGAAGGGGCGCCGGCGGTGATCACGGCCCACCTGAAGGACGTGCCCCGGCGGCTGTCGGACCGCAATTCGGAGGTGTCGCCGTTCTTCTCCGAGGTGGTGGGGACGCTGCTGCGGAAGGACCCGGCAGAGCGGGTGGAGTCGTCCACGGCGCTGCTGACGCTGCTGGAGGAGGGGGAGACGTCGGCGTGGTGGGGGGAGCGGGAGCGGCACCTGCTGAAGACGGAGGGGCACCTCCCGAAGATCCCGGTGCGGCGGGAGACGACGCTGCACGGACGGGCCGGCTCGCTCGCGCTGCTGCGGGACCTGTGGGAGAAGGCGCGGGGCGGGAAGGGCTCGACGGTGCTGCTGGAGGGGGAGGCGGGCATCGGGAAGACGCGCGTGGTGGACGCGTTCCTGCAGGGGCTCAAGGGCCAGGAGGCGCACGTGCTGTACGGGGCGTACCCGCCGTCGGGGGGCCTCGGGGGTCTGACGGACGCGCTGACGGGGAAGTTCGGCGGGGCGGGGATGGAGGAGGCGCTGACGCCGTACCTGACGGTGACGCCGCGGCTGGTGCCGGGGTTCGCGGCGATGGTGCAGCACCAGGCGCCGCCGGAGGGGGCGGAGCCCCTGACGGTGGATGCCATCCACGCGGTGTTCGTGCACCTGATGAGGGCGCTGGCGGCGGAGAAGCCGCTGCTGTGGATCGTGGACGACCTGCAGTTCGCGCCGCCGGAGAGCCGGAAGGTGGTGCTGGCGCTGGCGCGGGCGGTGGAGGGGCACCGGGTGCTGGTGGTGACGACGGCGCGTCCCGGGTTGCCGGAGGAGGAGATGGCGAACTTCAGCCGGCTGGGGACCTTCCAGCGGGCGGCGCTGGGGAGGCTCTCGCCCCGGGAGGTGATGGAACTGCTCAGGGACGCTCTCAGGAGCACCGCCCTGGCGGAGCGGTTGGGGGGGAAGATCGCCATCCGCTCCGACGGCGTCCCCTACTACGTGTTCGAGATCATCCGGGCGTTGCGGGAAGGGGATCTCATCCGCCAGCGACCGGACGGAACCTACTTCGAAACCCAGGTGGTGAGCGACATCGAGGTGCCGGCCTCCATCCGGGATCTCATCGAAGCACGGCTGCGGGGCCTGTCGGAATCGCAGCGCGCCATCCTGGATGCGGGGGCGGTCCAGGGCGTGGAGTTCGATCCCGGTCTCGTCGCGGCGGTGCTGGAGGAGAAGAAGGTCCGCGTGCTGCGCGATCTGGCCGAGATGGAGCGCAGGACCGGCGTGGTCCGCGGCGGCTCGGGCGGCTGCCAGTTCGACCAGAACCAGATCCAGGAGGTGCTCTATCGCTCCCTGCTGGCGGACCTGAGGTCCGAGTACCACGCCATGCTGGCGGACGCCTTCGCCGAGCGGGAGGGGGTCGCGGGAACGGACCCGAAGGACCTCCCCGGCCCGGCCGTCGTCTTCCTCGCCCGCCATCACCTCCGCGGCAGCCGACCGCGGGAGGGAGTGGCGTTCCTGCTCCCCGCCGTGGACCACCTCCGGAAGGCGTGCCGGGACGAGGAGGCGCTGGACCTCGTGATGCGCGCGCTGGGAGTGGCGGGGCTGCTGGCTGGGAGGCACCGCATGGAGGCGCTGCTGCGGGCGGGGCCCCTGCTGCGGGATGCCGGGAAGCCCGCGCAGGGAACCACCGCGCTGGAGGAGGCGGTGGCGCTGGCCGACGGGACCGGGGAGCCGCTCCCCCGGGCGCGGGCCCGCAGCGCGCTGGCGGAGCACTCCCAACATATCGGCAGGTCCGCCGCCGCCCTGGAGATGGTGGAGGCGGCCCTTCCGCTGGCCCGGGAGGGCGGGGGGGGCGCCCACGAGCGGCGGCTCGACGGGGTGGCCGGCCTCTGCCTGTTGGGGCTGGGACGCCTTGCGGAGGCCCGGGCGCGACTGGAGCGGATCCTCCCGCTGGCGCGCGAGGCCGGGGACCTGACCGCGGAGGGCGCGGTCGTCGGCAACCTCGGCGGCGTGCTCGGCCTCCTCGGCCACCATACGGAAGCCCGCGCCCGCTGGGAGGAGGGGCTCGCGATCGCCCGGCGCATCGGTCATCGCCGCCACGAGGCCGTCCAGACCGGCAACCTCGGCGAGGACGACCGGGCCGCCGGGAGTTACGCCGCGGCGAGGGACCGCTACGTCGCCGCCCAGCGACTGTGCCGGGAGCTCGGACTGCGGGACAACGAGGCGGTGGCCCAGCACAACCTCGGCGAGACGCTGACGGTGCTCGGGGATCCGGCGGCGGCGCAGGATCGGTTGGAGGCGGCGGGCGCCCTGACGGCAGAGATCGGATACCGACATCTCTTCGGCTACACGCTGCGCGCCCGGGCCGACCTCGCCCTGGCCGCGGGGGACGGGGCCGCCGCGGCCGCCACCTACGGCGAAGCCCTCGCACTCGCCCGGGAGTTGAAGGCGGCGCCCATCGAGGCGGAGGCCCTGGTCGGGCTGGGACGCCTGCGCGCCCTCGGGGGCCGCACCGCGGAGGCCGCCCCGGGGCTCGCGGAGGCGCTGGACATCGCCCGCCGCGTGGACTCCCCCAACGACATCGCCCTGGCGACCTGCATCGCCGCCGCGCTCCCCGGCGGCGACCCGGCGGCCGCGGCGGCGGTCCTCGCCGGCCTCGGCGACCGCCCCTGGCACGTGGCCCGGATGGAGTCCCGCTGGTGGCTCTGGAAGGGCTCCGGCGACGGGGCCCACCTCGCCGAGGCGAAGCGGCTCCTCGACCACCTCGTCGCCCACGCGCCCGAGGAGTGCCGGGGGCCGATGCTGGAGCGGGTCCCGCTGCACCGGGACATCGTTGCGGCTGCCGGTGCGGAGGCGGGTGTCCGGTGACCGGGCCCCCGCTCGCCGGACCTCTTCCGGCCCCGGACGATCGCACCGATTGTCAATCGTACTTACAATCCGTGCAGCAGCGTGGCGAGGCGTCTCGAAACGGTTGATACGGACCGGGTCCATGCGAGCGGCGCGCGGGCAAGCCGCGAGGAGCGCCGAGGCCCGTCCGGGGGCGCGCGCGACCACAAGCGCCGCCCGCGTGTCGCGGGGCCGGCCGAATCCCGTCAGCGGTTCCGGCACGGTGCCTAGAATCCGTTCCCGTGATCCCGCGCCGACTGGAGTCCGTGCTGAAGGGGGCCGCCCGCCACTACCCCGTGGTGACGGTGACCGGTCCCCGCCAGTCCGGCAAGACGACGCTCTGTCGGAAGGCGTTTCCGGACCGCGCGTACGTGTCCTTCGAGCGACTCGACGACCGGGAGCGCGCCCGGAGCGATCCGCGGGGTCTGCTGGATGAGCTCCGCGAGGGGGCGGTGCTGGACGAGATCCAGCACGTCCCGGGGCTGCTCTCCTACCTCCAGGCGGAGGTGGACGAGCGACCCGCACCGGGCCGGTTCATCCTCACGGGCTCCCAGCACCTCGGCCTCCACGCCTCCGTCTCCCAGTCGCTGGCGGGGCGGACCGCCGTCCTGCACCTCCTCCCGCCGGATCTCGAGGAACTCCACCGGTTCGCCCGGCCGCCGCGGGACCTCATGGCGACGCTGCTCGCCGGCGCCTACCCGCGCATCCACGACCGCGGGATCCCGGCGGAGCGGTGGCTCGCCGACTACGTCGCCACCTACGTGCAGCGGGACGTGCGGCAGATCCTCCGCGTGGGGGACCTCCAGGCGTTCACGACGTTCCTTCGGCTGGCGGCGGGCCGGACCGGGCAGGAGGTCAACCTGTCCTCCCTGGGCGCCGACTGCGGCGTGTCGCACAACACGGTCCGGGCGTGGCTCTCCGTGCTGGAAGCGGGGTTCCTCGTGATGCGGGTCCCGCCCTGGCACCGCAACGCGGGGCAGCGCGCCGTGAAGGCGGCCAAACTGCACTGGTACGACAGCGGCCTCGTCTGCCACCTGCTCGGCATCGGGGACCGGGAGCAGTTGCTCCACCATCCCCTCCGCGGGGCGATCTTCGAGTCCTGGGTCGCCGCCGAGGCGGCCAAGCACTTCGCCCACAGAGGTCTCGTCGGGGGGCTCCACCACCTCCGGCGTACCCGAGGCCTGGAGGTGGATCTCGTGGTGGAGAACGGGCGGCGCCTCGTCGCGGTGGAGTCGAAGTCCGGAGCCACGCCCGGCGATGCCTTCCTCGCGCCCCTCCTCTCGTTCCGGGAGGAGGCGCTGGCCGCCGGCGACGCGGATGCCGTGGACCCCTGCGTGGTCTATGGCGGGGACGCCGCCCAGACCCGGTCCGGCGTCCGCTTCGTCCCCTGGAACCGCGTCGCCCGGCTGAACTGGTCGGGGCGGGGGGATGGCCCGTGATCGGCCCGGATCCCGGCCCCGACCGCCTGGAGCGGGACGCCGGCCTGGGCGACCGCCCCTGGCACGTGGCCCGCATGGAGTCCCGCTGGTGGCTCTGGAAGGGCTCCGGCGACGGGGCCCACCTCGCCGAGGCGAAGCGGCTCCTCGACCACCTCGTCGCCCACGCGCCCGAGGAGTGCCGGGGGCCGATGCTGGAGCGGGTCCCGCTGCACCGGGACATCGCCGCCGCCTCCGGTTCCTGATCGGGCTTTCGCCCGCAGGCCGTAGCATGGCCGCGCCTCGTTCCGCGACCGCCTCCACCGCCCCCGGAACCGCCCATGCCCGTCCTCGCCGCCCAGGACTACCTGCCCATGGCCATGGTCATCGGCCTGGCGCTCGCCTTCGCCGCCGTCAGCCTCGGCGCGTCGGCGGTGGTGTCCTGGCTCCTCATGAAGGGGCGGCGCCGGAGCCCGACGAAGGACACGCCCTACGAGTGCGGGATGCCGGTCCTCTCCGATGCGCGGACCCGTTTCTCGGTGAAGTTCTACATCGTCGCCATGCTGTTCATCCTGTTCGACATCGAAGTCGTGTTCCTCTACCCGTGGGCCGTCGTCTACGGCCGCGGGGCGGCGGAGCGCGGGGGTCTCGGGCTGGGGCTGCTGCTGGCGGAACTGCTGGTGTTCCTCGCCGTGCTGACCCTCGGCTGGTGGTACGTCGTGCGGAAGGGGGTGCTGGAGTGGCAGACCGAAGGGTGACCCCGGTCCACGTGGGGGAGTTCCAGGAGGAGGGCGGCTTCGTCCTCACCTCCGTGGACTCCGTCATCAACTGGGCGCGCAAGAACTCCATCTGGCCGCTGCCGCTGGGCCTCTCCTGCTGCGCCATCGAGTTCATGGCGACGGCGGCGTCCCGCTTCGACATGGCCCGGTTCGGCGCCGAGGTGGCCCGCTTCAGCCCCCGGCAGTCGGACCTGATGCTCGTGGCGGGGACGCTCACCTACAAGATGGGGGAGTGCTGCCGGAGGCTCTACGACCAGATGGCGGAGCCCCGCTGGGTCATCGCCATGGGCGCCTGCGCCGCGTCCGGCGGGATGTTCCGGTCGTATCCCGTCATGCAGGGGATCGACCACATCATCCCCGTGGACTTCTACATCCCCGGCTGCCCGCCGCGCCCGGAGATGGTGCTCAACGCCATCATCCACCTGCAGGAGAAGATCGCCGCCGACAAGCCCGCGGAGGCCATGGTCCGCGCGTTCGGCGCCGCGGGGCGGGCCGCGCCGGTGGGCGCGTAGCCCGGGGCCGGGAGTGGGGGAGGGGAGCGCGGTGGACGGCGCGGAGCACCCGGCGGCGGGGGCGATCCGGACCGCGCTCGGCCTCGCCGATCTCGCGGCCGGCTCCTTCCGCGGCCAGTGGTGGCTGGACGTCCCGCGGGAGCGGGTGCTCGAAGCGCTCCGCTGCCTCCGGGACGACCCCGACCTCCGGTACGAGTTCCTCGAGGACCTGACGGCGACGGACCATCCCGACGAGGAGGTCCGCTTCCGCGTGGCCTGGAACCTGACCTCGTTCCGGCGGAAGGACCGGTTCCGCCTCCGGGCGCGCTGCCCCGAGGAGGACCCCGTCGTGCCGTCGGCGACGCCGCTCTTCGCCACCGCCGACTGGCTGGAGCGGGAGTGCTTCGACATGTTCGGGGTGCGCTTCGAAGGGCACCCCGACCTCCGCCGCATCCTCATGCCCGAGTCCTTCGACGCGTTCCCGCTGCGCAAGGAGTTCCCCATGGAGGGGGAGCGCAGCGACCGGGACTGGGCGCGCTGGGTCATCGAGCGGGCCCGTCGGCCCGAAGGGGAGATGCGGTGACCGCCCCCGCCGGCCTCTCGCCGCTCCACCGCACCGTGGAGCGCTCCGTGACCGAGGAAGGCCGCATGTTCCTCAACATGGGTCCGTCCCACCCGTCCACGCACGGCGTGCTCCGCATCGTCCTGGAGATGGACGGCGAGTCGGTCATCCGCGCGGACCCCGACATCGGCTACCTGCACCGGGGGATGGAGAAGATCGCCGAGACCTACGGCTTCACGAAGTTCATCCCCTACACGGACCGCATGGACTACCTGGCGCCGGTGGCGAACAACATCGCCGTCTGCACCGCCGCCGAGGTCCTGATGGGCATCGACATCCCGCCCCGGGCGAAGGCCATCCGCGTGGTGTGCGCGGAACTCTCCCGCATCTCCTCCCACCTGCTGGGTCTCGGCGCGTTCGCCATGGACATCGGGGCGATGACGGTGTTCCTCTACTGCTTCCGCGAGCGGGAGGTCATCTACAACCTCTTCGAGGCCCTCACGGGCGCGCGCTTCACCGTGTCCTACCCGCGCGTGGGCGGCGTCTCCCGCGACGTGCCCGCGGGGTGGACCGAGACCGCCCTCCGGTTCGCGCGGGAGATCCCCGGACGCGTGGAGCACGACATCGAGGGCCTCCTCTCCCGCAACCGCATCTGGATCGACCGGCTGAAGGGCGTCGGCGTCATCCCCCGCGAAGTGGCGGTCTCCTACGGGCTCACGGGCCCGAACCTCCGCGGCTCCGGCGTCGAGTGGGACCTCCGGAAGGAGATCCCCTACTTCGGCTACGAGCAGTACGAGTTCGACGTGCCGGTCGGGACGACGGGGGACGCGTTCGACCGCTACCTCTGCCGGGTGCAGGAGATCAAGGAGTCCGCCCGCATCGTCGTGCAGGCGCTGGAGCGGCTCCCCGGCGGCCCCGTCGGGGTGGAGGACGGCAAGACCTTCCTCCCGCCCAAGCAGGCGGTGATGACGCGCATGGAGGAACTGATCCACCAGTTCATGATCGTCACCGAGGGGCCCCGCGCCCCGGTGGGCGAGATCTACTGGGCCCACGAGAACCCCAAGGGGCAGCTCGGTTTCTATATCGTCGGGGACGGTACGGCGCGGCCCTATCGTCTGCGGATGCGGGCGCCGTCCTTCGTGAACCTGTCCATCCTTCCGTGGCTGCTCCCGGGGGCGATGATGAGCGACGTCGTGGCCATCCTCGCCTCCCTGGACTTCGTCATGGGCGAGTGCGATCGGTGAGCGAGGCCCCCGCCTCCCTCCCCGTCAACCCGTTTCCCGCGCCCCTGGCGGGGGAACTGGACGCCGTCGTCGCCCGGTACCCGAAGCGGGCGGCGGCGCTGCTGCCGGTCCTGACGCGGCTGCAGGCGGAGCGGGGGTACCTCTCCGACGACACCGTCCGCGAGGTGGCCGGCTACCTCGAGGTCTCCGAGGCCCACGTCCACGGCGTCGTGTCGTTCTATTCGATGTACGACCGCCACCCCGTGGGCCGCCACAAGCTCTACGTCTGCCGCACGCTGTCGTGCCGCCTCCGGGGCGCCGACGAGGTCATCCACGCGCTCTCCGAGCACCTGGGCGTGCCCCCCGGCGGGACCACCGCCGACGGGCGCTTCACGCTCGTCCCGTTCGAGTGCCTCGGCCTCTGCGAACTGGCCCCCTGCCTGCTCACGGGGGAGAGGACCTTCGGACCGCTGGATCCGATCTCGGCGAAGCGCGTCCTGGAGGAACTCCCGTGATCCCCGTGGAGAAGCGCGTCCTGCTCGAGGGCGTGGGCGTCCGGGACGTGAAGTCCCTCGCGGGCTACCGCTCCCGGCGCGGCTACGACGCGCTGCGGAAGGCCCTCACGGCCATGACGCCGGAGCAGGTCACGCAGGAGGTCCTCCGCTCGAACCTCCGGGGCCGGGGCGGGGCCGGCTTCCCCACGGGCCGGAAGTGGACGTTCGTCCCGAAGAACACGGGGAAGAAGGTCTACCTCGCGTGCAACGCCGACGAGTCGGAGCCGGGCACCTTCAAGGACCGGCAGATCATGGAGCAGGTGCCCCATCTCCTCGTGGAGGGATGCCTGCTCGCCTGCTACGCCATCGGCGCCGGGACGGGCTACCTCTACGTGCGCGGCGAGTACCCGGGCTCCATCCGGGCGCTGGAGGCGGCCATCGAGGAGGCGCGGGCGGAGAACCTCCTGGGCGCGAACATCCTGGGGACGGGGTTCTCCTGCGAACTCTGGGTCCACGGCGGCGCCGGCGCCTACATCTGCGGCGAGGAGACGGGGCTCCTCTCCTCGCTGGAGGGGGGGCGCGGCTACCCGCGCATCAAGCCCCCGTTCCCGGCGGTGGAAGGGCTCTGGCGCTCGCCCACCATCATCAACAACGTGGAGTCCCTGGCCGCCGTCGTGCCGGTCATCCGGGACGGCGCCGACGCCTGGCTGGCGCTGGGAACGGCGGACACGCCGGGCACGCGCATCTACGGCGTCTCCGGCCACGTGGAGCGGCCCGGGTGGTTCGAGTTCGAGACGTCGGTCACGCTCCGCCAGATCCTCGAGGCGGCGGGAGGCGTGTGGAAGGGGCGCGCGTTGAAGGCGCTCATCCCCGGCGGATCCTCGGTGCCCGTCCTCCGCGCCGACGAGATCGACGTGGCCTGCGACTTCGGCTCCGTCCAGAAGGCCGGCAGCCTCATGGGATCCGCGGGACTCATCGTGATGGACGAGACGACCTGCATGGTGGACGCGCTGCTCAACCTGATGGAGTTCTACCACCACGAATCCTGCGGCCAGTGCACCCCCTGCCGCGAGGGCACGGGCTGGCTGGAGAAACTGGTCCGCCGCATCTGGCGGGGCGAGGGCAGGCCCGGCGACATCGACCTCCTGGACAACGTGGCCGACACGGTGGGGGGCGCCGCCGCCGGCAAGACCATCTGCTTCCTCGCCGACTCGGCGGTCATGCCCACGAAGTCCTTCGTGAAGAAGTTCCGGCCCGACTTCGAGCGCGCCGTCGCGGAGGGGGGCTCGCCCGTCTTCCGCCGGCTCAAGGAGCGCCGCCCCGTCGGCGCGGGGGCGTCCTGATGCCGCGGCTGACCATCGACGGCGTGGAGGTCGAGGTCGAGAAGGGGACCACCGTCCTCGAGGCGGCCCGCGGCCTGAAGAAGGACGTGCCGCACTACTGCTGGCACCCGGGCCTCTCCGTGGCGGGCAACTGCCGCATCTGCCTCGTCGAGGTGGAGAAGATGCGCGGCGTCCAGATCTCCTGCAATCTCCCCTGCGCCGACGGGATGGTCGTCCGCACCGAGTCGGAGGTCGCGAAGAAGGCCCGCGCCGACGTGATGGAACTCCTCCTCATCAACCATCCGCTGGATTGCCCCATCTGCGACCAGGCCGGGGAGTGCAAGCTCCAGGAGTACTCCTACGAGGTCGGCTCGGGGCACTCCCGGTTCGACCTGCCGAAGAACCACAAGCGCAAGCGCGTGGAGTTCTCCGACAAGGTGCTCTTCGACGCGGAGCGGTGCATCGTCTGCACGCGCTGCGTCCGGTTCTGCAGCGAGGTGGCGGGCGCCGACGAACTGACCGTCGTCCAGCGGGGCGACCGCAGCGAGATCGACGTGGCGCCGGGTCGCACCCTGTCCAACCCGTACTCGATGAACGTGGTCGACGTGTGCCCCGTGGGCGCGCTCACGTCGTCGGACTTCCGCTTCCGCTCGCGGGTCTGGTTCATGGAGCAGAAGCGGTCCATCTGCACCTCGTGCTCCCGCGGCTGCAACGTCCTCGTGGGAACGCGGTGGAACTCGGTCCTCCGGCTGGTCCCCGCGGAGAACCGGGACGTCAACCAGTGGTGGATGTGCGACTACGGCCGGCTGAACCTGGGCGATCTCGCGGCGCCGGACCGCCTGCAGGGCGCCCGGCTCCGCCGCGGCTCCGGCCCGCAGGAGCCCTGCGGGATGGACGAGGCGCTGGACGCCCTCGTCCTCGCGCTGGGCGAGGCCCGGGCGGCGGGGGGCGCGGGGCTCTTCGGCCTCGTCTCGGCGCGGCTCACCACGGAGGAGTGCTGGCTCGCGCGGCGGCTCCTCGGCGACGTGGCGGGCTCCGCCAGCCTCGACCTGAAGCCCCGGGTGGGCGAGGCCGACGGCCTCCTCCGGACCGCCGACGGGAACCCCAACGTCGCCGGCGCGCGCGCCGCGGGCATCGCGACCGGCGAGGGGGGGATCGGGCTGGACGGGTTCGCCGCGGCCGTGGCGCGCGGCGGGATCCGCTGGGCGGTGCTCGTCGGCGAGGACCTCGACGACCGGCCCGCCGACCTGGACGCGCTGGCGAAGGTCCCCTTCGTCGCCGTGATCGGCGCCCACGACACGGAGACGGCGCGCCGGGCCCACGTCCTCCTGCCGGGCGCGCTCTGGGCGGAGAAGGACGGCACCATGGTGAACGCGACGGGCCGCGTGCAGCGGCTCCGCGCCGCCGTGAAGCCGCCCGGCTCCGCCCGTCCGGAGGGGGCCCTGCTCGCCGACCTGCTGCGCCGCGCCGGCGACGGTACGGCCCCCGGTCCCCGCGACTCCGCGGGTGCGCTCTTCCGCGCCATGGCGGCGGACTGCGCCGCCTTCGCCGGGGTCTCCTTCGCCGACCTCGGCGACGGGGGCGCGCCGCTCCCCGGGTCCGCCCCCGCGGAGGTCGAGGTTTGAGCGCCTGGCCCTCGTGGCCCGATCCGGCGGACCTGCCCTCCTTCCTCCCGTGGGAGGTGTGGCAGGCGCTCTGCATCTTCCTCGTCCTGCAGATCCCGCCGGCGCTGGTCACCATCCTCGTCTGGGGCGAGCGGCGGATCTCTGCGTGGATGCAGGATCGCCAGGGGCCCAACCGCGTGGGGCCCTTCGGACTGCTCCAGTCCGTGGCGGACCTCGTGAAGTTCGTCTTCAAGGAGGACGTCGTCCCGGGCCACGTCAACCCGGTCCTCTACACGCTGGCGCCGGCCCTCGCCATGGTCCCCGCGTTCGTCACGTTCTCCCTCCTGCCCTTCGCCGAGCGGTTCGCGGTGATGAACATGGAGGTGGGACTCCTGCTCATCTTCGCCATCTCGTCGCTGGGGGTGTACGGCATCCAGCTCGGCGGCTGGGCCAGCAACTCCAAGTACGCGCTGCTCGGCGGCGTGCGCGCCAGCGCCCAGATCATCTCCTACGAGCTCGCCCTGGGGCTCTCGGCGGTGGTGATGGTGCTCTTCGCCGGCTCCCTGGACCTGCAGGAGATCATCCACTGGCAGGCGGACACGCGCCTCCTCGGGTTCCTGCCCGCCTGGGGGGTGTTCCTGTTCCCCGTGGGGACCGTCGCGTTCCTCATCTTCATCGCGTCGGCCTTCGCCGAGACGAACCGGCTCCCCTTCGACATGCCGGAGGCGGAGAGCGAACTCGCGGCCGGGTACCACACCGAGTTCTCCTCGATGAAGTTCGCGCTGTTCTTCCTCGGCGAGTACACGGCGATGATCACGATGAGCGGGCTGATGACGACGCTCTTCTTCGGCGGCTGGTCCTTCTTCGGGCTGGAGCGCATCGCCGAGGGCACGCTCCTGCAGACGCTCATCCAGACCGCCATCTGGTGGGGCAAGACGGCGGTGTTCCTCTTCGTCTTCATCTGGATCCGCTGGACGCTCCCGCGGTTCCGGTACGACCAGGTGATGCGCCTCGGGTGGAAGATCTTCCTCCCGGTGTCGCTGGTGAACCTCCTCCTGGCGGCGATCATGCGGTTGGGAATGGGGGACTGAGCATGGGCTACGTCAGGGTCCAGCGGCCGGAACTCACCCTCGCGGAGCGGCTCGTGTTCCCCTCCATCCTCAAGGGGATGGCGGTGACCGCGTCCCACCTCTTCAGGAAGAAGGTCACGATGCAGTACCCCGAGGAGAAGTGGACCTTCCCCGACTACTACCGGGGCGTGCCGGTCCTCGTGCTCGACGACGAGAAGCGGGACAAGTGCGTCGCGTGCTCCCTCTGCGAGTACGTCTGTCCGCCGCGGGCCATCACCATCGTCCCCACCGAGCGGGACGCCGCGGAGGGCCGGGAGGAGAAGCGCCCCGAGGTCTTCGACATCGACATGCTGCGCTGCATCTTCTGCGGCTACTGCGAAGAGGTCTGCCCGGAGGAGGCCATCTTCATGTCGAAGGAGTACGAGGTCGTGGGCGAGAGCCGCGAGGAGATGATCTTCCACAAGGAGCGGCTCTACGAGATGGGGGGCGTGCGGGCGGAGGGCGTCAAGAAGTGGAAGAACGCCGACCGCGAGGCGGCGGAGCAGAAGGGCGGCGGGCACTAGACGGGCGGCCGCGGGCGAGGGCGCCGGCGGCGGGAAGGAAGCGGTGGAAGCAGCGGTCTTCTACGGGTGCGGGGCTCTGGCGCTGGCGGGCGCCCTGCTCATGGTCTCGGCGCGGAGCCCCCTCAGCGCCGTGCTCTGGCTCGTGCTGTCGTTCCTCGGCATCGCGGGCCTGTTCGCCGGTCTGGGGGCCCACTTCCTCGCCGCCATCCAGGTCCTCGTCTACGCCGGCGCCATCCTGGTGCTCTTCCTGTTCGTCATCATGCTGCTCAACCTGCGGCCCGACGACGTGCAGCGGTTGCGGGGGGCCGGGCTCCACGAGGGCGTCCTCATGTTCATCGTGGGCGTCTGCGGGTTCGCCGCGGTGACGGGCCTCGTGCTCCTCGGCGCGCCGGGGCGCGGCGTCCGCGTGTCGGACCTGCCCGCCGTGGACGGCGGCGCCGCCGCGCTGGCCATCCCGCTCTTCGCCGATCACCTGCTGCCCTTCGAGGCGACCTCGCTCCTCCTGCTGGCGGCCATCGTGGGCGCCGTGGCGCTGACCAAGCGGAGGCTGGCGTGAACCTCCCCGAGGTCACCGACCGGCACTACCTCCTGCTCTCGTCGCTGCTGTTCGCCATCGGCCTGTTCGGGGTGCTGTTCCGGCGCAACGTGATCATCGTCCTGATGTCGCTGGAACTCATGCTCAGCGCGGCGAACCTCGCGTTCGTGACGTACTCGCGCGTCCACGGGAACCTCCAGGGCCAGGTGATGGTGTTCTTCTCCATCGCCGTGGCCGCCGCGGAGGCCGCCGTGGCGCTCTCCATCATCATCGCGCTCTTCAGGGCGCGCGGGACCGTCAACGCCGACGAGGCGGACGAGTTGAAGGGCTGACCGTGGGACCGGAACTCGCCCCGCTCGCGTACGTCACGCTCTTCGGCCCCCTCGTGGCGGCGGCCCTGGTCGGTCTCTTCCTCCGGCGGCACCGCGCGCTCTCCGCGGCCGTCGCCGTCGCGGGCATCGGCGCCGGCCTCGTGTGCACGCTGGTGCTGCTCGCGAAGTCCCTCGCGGTCCCCGACGGCGGCGCCGCCGGCTTCACGCACCAGGTGGACTGGATCATCGCCGGGGATTTCACCGCCCGCTTCGGCGTGATGGTGGACCGGCTCTCGCTCCTCATGTCGCTGGTGGTGACCGGGGTCGGCACCTGCATCTTCGTCTACTCCATCGGCTACATGCACGACGACGAGGGGTTCGGGCGGTTCTTCGCCTGCCTCTCCCTCTTCGCGTTCTCCATGCTGGGCATCGTCTACTCGACGAACTTCCTCCAGACCTTCGTCTTCTGGGAACTGGTGGGGCTCTCCTCCTACCTCCTCATCGGCTTCTGGTTCGGGAAGGACTCGGCCGTGGAGGCGGGCAAGAAGGCGTTCATGGTGAACCGCGTGGGGGACTTCGGCTTCCTCACGGGCATCCTGCTGCTCTTCTTCACCGTCGCGGGGATCCCCGCGTTCACGGGCAACGCGCTCGACTTCGCCGATCTGGCGGCGTTCTACCGCTCCGGCGACGGGACCGGCTGGCAGGTCCTGCCCGCGGGGACGGCGGCGGTGGCGGCGGTGCTCATCTTCTGCGGCGCCATGGGCAAGTCGGCCCAGTTCCCGCTCCACGTGTGGCTGCCCGACGCCATGGAGGGCCCCACGCCGGTGTCCGCGCTCATGCACGCCGCCACCATGGTCGCCGCGGGCGTCTACATGATCTGCCGGTGCTTCTTCCTGTTCGAGCCCTTCCCCGACGCGCTCCACGTGGTGGCCTGGATCGGCGGCATCACGGCGCTCATGGCGGCGTCCATCGCGCTGGTGCAGACGGACATCAAGAAGGTGCTGGCGTACTCGACGCTCTCGCAGCTCGGCTACATGGTCATGGCGGTGGGGCTCGCCGGCGCCACGGCGGCGATGTTCCACCTGACCACGCACGCGTTCTTCAAGGCGCTCCTGTTCCTCGGCGCCGGATCCGTGATCCACGGCTGCCACCACGAGCAGGACATGCGGTTCATGGGCGGGCTCCGGAAGCACATGCCGGCGACGCACTGGACGTGGCTCGCCGGGACGGCGGCGCTGGTGGCGCTCCCGGGGACCTCGGGCTTCTTCTCCAAGGACGAGATCCTCGCCGCCGCGTACCACGGGAGCCATCCCTCCATGGCGCTGCTCGCCATCGGGCTCGTGACCGCGGGACTGACGGCGTTCTACATGATCCGCGCCACCGCCATGACGTTCTGGGGGGAGTACCGGGGCCACGCCCATCCCCACGAGTCCCCGGCCGTCATGACCGGACCGCTGTGGGTGCTCGCGGTGCCGAGCCTGCTCCTCGGCTTCCTCGGCTGGCAGTACACGAGCACGCTGTTCCAGGACGAGTTCGCCATCCACGGCGTGCTGGAGCACGGGGCCCACGAGTTCGGCTGGGGCCTGGCGGCGGTGGGCACCGCGTTCGGGCTCGCCGGGCTGGGGCTGGGCTGGCTGGTCTACGTGAAGCGGTCCGTCAGCGCCGAGGAGTGGGCGGCGAGGCTCGGGCCCGTCCACCGCCTCCTGGTCCACAAGTACTACTTCGACGAGTTCTACCTGTGGCTCGTCCGCTCGGTGCAGCAGCGCATCGCGGACGGCACGAACTTCTTCGAGCAGAACGTCCTCATCCGCGGGGTCATCGACGGCATCGCCGCGGGGACCCGCGCCTCCGGCGACTTCCTCCGGGCGCTCCAGACCGGTGCGCTCCCGGACTACCTGCGCTTCGCGCTGGGGGCGACGGTCGTCGTCGTCGCGTTCGTCCTCCTCTACGCCACCGGCGGGGGGAGGTAGCGCGTGGCCCCCTTCCCCCTCGGTCTCTCCCCGCTCACGTGGATGGTCGTCATCCCCGCGCTGACGGCGGTGGGCATCGTCCTGATCCCCGCGGACCGGAAGGACCTCATCCGGCGGTCCTCCCTCGTGGGCATGACGGCGAACCTGGGCATCGCCGTCTGGCTGCTGTGGGTCGCCACCGGTGACATCGGTCGCGAGGTGACCGTCCTCGACTCGCTGGCGCAGAAGGTCCCGTGGGTCCCCGAACTCGGCATCTCGTGGAACGTCGCCGCGGACGGCATGTCCGTGGCGATGCTCCTCCTCACCTCCATCGTGATCTTCGCCGGCGTCCTCGTCTCGTGGTCCGTCGAGGACCGGACGAAGGAGTTCTACCTGTCGCTGATCCTGCTCGTGACGGGCGTCTTCGGCGTGTTCGCGACGCGCGACCTGTTCTGGTTCTACTTCTTCTACGAACTCGCCGTCATCCCCATGTACCTCCTCATCGGCATCTGGGGATCCACGCGCAAGGAGTACGCGACCATGAAGCTGACGCTGTACCTGACGACGGGTGCGGTGGCGGCGCTGGTGGGACTGCTCCTGATGTACTTCCAGGCGTACCAGCGGACCGGCGTCCTCTCGTTCGACATGGCCGACATGCTCGCGGCGCGGGACGCGGGCGCGTTCTCCGTCGACTGGATGGGGCACTCGTTCCAGCTGTGGTGTTTCCCGTTCCTCCTGTTCGGGTTCGCCGCCATCGCGCCGCTCTGGCCGCTCCACACGTGGTCACCGCTCGGCCACGCGGCCGCCCCGTCCGCCGCGTCCATGCTGCACGCCGGCGTCCTCATGAAGCTCGGTTCCTACGCGATCCTGCGCATCGCCATCCCGGCGATGCCGGAGGGCGCCAAGTGGTGGCTCCCCGTGGTGGCGGTCCTCGCCATGTTCAACATCGTCTACGGGGGCCTCGTCGCCATCGCGCAGAAGGACATGAAGTTCGTCGTGGGCTACTCCTCCTCCAGCCACATGGGCTACGTCATGCTCGGCATCGCGTCCATGACCATGCTCGGGATGAACGGGGCCGTGTTCCTGATGTTCGCCCACGGGGTCATGACGGCCATGGCGTTCGGCCTCATCGGGTTCTTCTACGACCAGACCCACGTCCGGACGCTCCCCGACCTGGGCGGCATGAGCCACCAGATCCCGTTCATCGGGACCTGCTTCGTGATCATGTCCATGGCGTCCGCGGGGGTCCCGGGATTCGCCAACTTCGTCTCCGAGGTGATGGTGATGTTCGGGGCGTGGGACGCCCACACGCACTGGCAGACGATCGGGGTCGGTTCGTCGCTCGACCCCCGCTGGTTCGCCGTCATCGCCGTCTTCGGCATCGTCCCCACGGGCGTCTACCTGCTGCGGGCCGTGAAGGCGGCGTTCTTCGGTCCGCGGAATCCCCGGTGGGACGGACTGCGTGACGCGACGACGCCGTTCCAGCGGCTGCCGTTCGTCTTCCTGGCGGCCGTGCTGCTGCTCTTCGGCTTCTGGCCCCGCCTCCTGCTGGACGTCATCGACCAGGGGGTCCGGCCGGTGGCCGAGGCGCTGGCGGGGGTGCGGTGATGTTCGGCCCGTGGGCCCCCGTCGCGATGGAGGCGCTGACCGTGGCCGGCGCCTGCGCCGTGCTGCTGCTCGACCTCGCCACCCCGGCGGCGCGGAAGGACCGGGTCGGCGCCGTGTCCGTCGCGGTGGGGTTCGTGCTCTTCCTCGCCGCGTGGTTCGGGCTCTCGGGGGAGGCGGCCCCGACGACGCTGCTCTCCGGCGCGACCTTCTCCGGCGGGCTCGTCTCCGACGGGATGTCGGTGTTCCTGGAGCGCGTGTTCGCCACGGGCGGACTCCTGGGGCTCCTCGTCGTCCGCCGCTACGAGGCCCGGATCACGCGGGGCATCGGCGAGTTCCACTTCCTCTTCCTGTGCGCGCTGGCGGGGATGTTCCTCGTTTCCGGCCTGGCGGACTTCATGTCGCTCTTCGTCTGCCTCGAGGTCGTCACCCTCTCGTTCTTCCTGATGGCGGCGTTCAAGCGGGACGACCCGCGCTCCATCGAGGCGGGCCTGAAACTGCTCGTCCTCGGCTCCCTCTCCGCGGCGTTCGTGCTGTTCGGCACGGCGTTCGTCTACGGGGCGACGGGGAGCCTCTCCTTCGCCGATCTCGGGGCGCACCTGCAGGCCCTCCACGGGCGGGCGCCTTCCCGGGAACTCCTCCTCGGCCTCCTCCTGGTGTTCGTGGGGCTCGGGTTCAAGATCGGCATGGTCCCGCTGCAGGCGTGGGTCCCCGACGTCTACCAGGGGGCGCCGACGCCGGTGACCGCGTTCCTCTCCGTGGGGTCGAAGGCCGCCGGGTTCGCGCTCGTGCTCCGGCTGGCGGCGGTGACCGTGACGCCCTCCACGAAACCCGCGTACGCGCTGCTGTTCGGTGCGCTCGCCTTCTGCACGCTCTTCTACGGGAACCTGGCCGCCATCCCGCAGGTCAACCTGAAGCGGCTGATGGGGTACTCCTCCATCGGCCACTGCGGCTACCTGCTCCTGGGGCTGGCGGCGCTGGGGCCGGAGAGCGTGAAGGACTCCGCGGCGGACATCGCGGCGCGCGCCGCCGACGGGTCCGCGGCGGTCCTCTTCTACCTGCTCGCGTACGCGCTGACGAACATGGCCGCGTTCTTGGTGATGGTGGTGTTCTCCAACGCCACGGGGTCGTCGGAGATCGAGGACTACGCCGGCCTCTCGCGCCGGAGCCCGCTCCTCGCGGCGTGCCTCACCGTCGCGCTCCTCAGCCTCGCCGGGGTCCCGCCGCTGGCGGGGTTCTTCGGCAAGTTCATGCTGCTGCGGGCGGTCGCGTTCAACGGGACCGTGGGCGTGGGACTGCTCATCGCCGCGGGGCTGAACGTGGTGATCGGGCTCTACTTCTACCTGTGCGTCATCAAGCGCATCTACATGCACGAGCCGACCGACGATGCGCCCATCCCCGTGCCCGCCGGGACGCGCGCCCTCCTCCTGGGACTCGTGGCTGCCATGGTCGCGCTGGGCATCTACCCCGGCCCCGTGGTCGCCATGGCGACGGCGGCGGCGAAGGTGGCGTTCGGGGCGTAGGCGCCGGGCGGGTCCGGACTGCGCCGTTGACGGGCCCCCGCGCCGTCCCGTATACATGGGCCTTCGGATGCACCGCCACGGCCCGGGCGCCCCGGGGGCATCGGGGGCCCGCAACCGGAAGGAGGGGTCCCGGTGGTTCCCATTTCACGCGTGACGCGCGCCGTGCACGCCGCGGCATTCGCCCTCGTCCTCGCGCTGCCCGCGGCCCTCGCCATGGGACAGCAGGTGTCGGAGATCCTGCCCGGCGCCGACACGGTGACCGGGGAGGTCTCCGCGCCGGGTCAGGTGGATCGCGTCCCGTTCCGCCTCGTGGACGGCGCCGTTCTCACGGTGGCCGTGAAGGCGGGGAAGGGCAGCGCCCTGCTCCCGCAGGTCACCGTCCTCGGCGTGGACCTCGCTCCCGACGGCGTCGTGGGCGCGGCGCTGATCACCTCGAAGAAGGGGAACGCCGTCGTCCTGAAGAACCACCCCGTGACCGGCACGGGGCTCCGCTACCTCGAGGTCCGCGGGCGGGACGGGTCCACGGGGACCTGGAGCCTGGCGATGAAGGTGAAACTGCCGAAGGGGTTCGCCGGTGGCGGGTCGATCCCGTCGGGCGCCGTGCACGAGGTCCGCTTCGCGTGCCCCGGCAACGCCACCACCACCATCGTCGCGAAGGCCGCGAAGGGCGCCCCGGCGGTGCCCGAGTTCGTCTCCATCGTCGATCCGCAGGGGCAGGCGCTGCTCGTCGACGACGTGGCTCCGGGGAAGACGGGATTCACCGTCCGGAACGCGCTCCTCGGCAAGCCGGGGGAGTACGTCCTCCGCGTGCGCGCCGGGGCCGCCGCCGACTTCACCGTGACCGCCAAGTGGAAGCTCCCGAAGCCCGTGAAGCGCGGCCTCCTCGAGGGGCAGATCCGCGTACTTCCCATCCTCACCTCCATCAGCCCCGTCAAGGGGGCCCTCAACGAGACGCCCTCCTTCCGCGTCACGGGGCACTTCCTCCAGCAGGGGGTCGTGGTCCGGTTCCTCAAGCCGCCCACGGTGGTCGGCGTGGCGGGTTCCGCCATCACCGTCGATGACGGCGGGGCCTCCTTCGTCCAGTCGCTGGCGCCGTTCCAGCGGGGCACCTACGACGTCGAGGCCGAGAACCCCGACGGCGGGCTGTCGACTCTCCCCAAGGCCCTCGAGATCCTGAACGCCGCGGCGGTCCCGGTGTCCGTCACCCCGAAGTTCGGCTCCGACATCGAGGTCGTCCGCGTCACGCTCACGGGGACCTTCCTCAACGCCACCGCCGCGGTGGCGCTGGAGAGGGACGGCGAGACCATCCCCGGCGTCATCGCCTCCGGCGGCGGATCGCTGCTGCAGGTGGACTTCGATCTGGTCGGCAGGACCCTGGGCTTCTGGGACGTCGTGGTCACCAATCCCGAGGCGGAGGCGGGGAGGCTCCCGGCCGCCTTCGAGATCCGGAATCCCCCGCCGGTCCCGGTGGCCATCGCGCCCGCCGACGATCTGCAGACGGACACCATCGACGCGACCATCACCGGCAGCCTCTTCGACGTCGGCGCGACGGTGCTGCTGCGGCGCGCCGGCCAGGCGGACATCCCCGCCTCCTCGACGCAGTTCGTCTCCGCGGGGGAACTGCGGGCGGCCCTCGACGTCTCCGGGGCGGCCATCGGGACCTGGGACGTGATCGTGACGAACCCGGACGACCAGAGCGGGACGCTTCCGGCGGCGTTCCGGAGGGCGTCCGTCGCGCGGGCCGCGCAGGTGCTCAAGACGTCGGGCGTGTTCGACGCGCCGCCGTCGGTCGCCATGAACACCGACGCCGGCGAGTACGCGGTGGCGTGGCTCGAGGCCGCCTCCAGCGGTCCCGCCTACGACGTCATGATCCAGCGGGTCGACGGGGACGGCGCTCCCGTCGACGATGCCGTCTCCCTCTCGTCCGCGACGGCCGCCACGGAGAAGCGGGACGTGGACGTGGCGTGGTGCCAGGCACGCGGCGAGTACCTCGTCACGTGGTCGGAGAAGCGCACCGTCACCATCCCCAGCACGACGAAGCACCCGTCCGGGACGGGGCTCGTGAGCCTGTTCCAGGTGATGGCGCAGGTCGTCTCGGCCAAGGACCTCACGCTCGTCGGCAAGAACGTCTCCATCACCGACGCCACCCAGTTCCCCGCCAACAGCGGCTGGTACCTGGAGGCCTTCGACAACATCCGTCCCCGCTCCGTGTGGGACGCGAAGCGTTCCCTCTGGCAGGTGGTGTTCACGCAGCGGTGGGACACGTCGGGCCTCTACTCGTCGGACGACTTCGACGTGATCCTCCGCAGCTTCAACCCGGTCAACGGGAACATCGGCGACCTCGCGGGAACCTCCGGCGGCGTCACGGGCATCGCGTCGTCGGCCTACCACGAGGGGGACGCCTCCATCGCCTGGGACCCGGCCGCCGCGGAGGTCGTCGTCGCCTACGGTGCGCGGGCGGGTTCCGACACGGCGCCGAAGGATCTGCACGTGGGGCGCGGAGGTCCGGGGGCGTTCGCCGCCTCCGCCGGCGGCGGGGACGTGGCGGGCGCGCGGCTGATCGTCGACCAGGACGCGGGGCGCATCCTCGCGACGTGGACGAAGGTGCCGTCCTCCGGCGCACGGACGGTGCAGGGAGTGGCGCTGAACCGGTCGACCCTGGCGGCGGTGGGCTCGGTGACCACGCTGGGATCGGGCGCGGACGATCACTTCTCCGCCCGCCCCGCCGCCGGCGTCGCGGTGGGGGAGGCGATGGTCGCGTGGACCCGGCTGGAGGGGGACGGGAGCCTCACGGTGCGCGTCCGCCGGGTGGACACCGACGGGAACTCGGGGTTGGCGGTCCTGGGCACGGAAGCCGAGGTCAGCGGCGGCTCCGGGAACGAGGGGATGCCGTCGTGCGTGGTGGACGGCTCGGGGAACTACGCCATCTTCTGGAGCAAGACGCTGAATCTCGTCACGGTGAAGCAGCCCGCTCCCGGGTACTTCCCCGGGATGGAGGTCCCTTCCGGCGGGTACACCGCGAACGAGATCTGGACCGCCCGGATGAAGTAGGGGTCCCGGCGTCCGCGGTCGCCGTGCGCGACCGCTCCCGTCGGGGGGCCCTCCGGCGAGGACGCCACGGGACCGCGATCCCCCGTGCATGGGTCAGGCTAGAATGTCCGCCGAAGGAAGCGTCGTCGGAACGGCAGGCCGGAGGCGCGCCCGCGCATCGCGGTGCCGCGCACCCGCCAGAGGGGGGCACACGATGGGGGAGGTAGAAGCGGTCTCGGAACTGCGGGACGTCCTCGACGCGGCCATCCGGGGCAAGGAGATCGCCTCGGGCTTCTTCGCGTCGCTGGCGTCCGCCGTGGAGGAAGTGAACCTCCGCCGCTGCTTCCGGCGGCTGGCCCAGGAGGAGTGGGACCACCGGAAGATCCTCCTCAAGCACCGCCGCAGCCTGTTCGGACGGCCGGTGATGCCGGGCGCCGCGCCGCCGCCGGCCCCGGGGACCGCGTTCGCGCCGCTCGCCGTGCGGCGGGCCATCCGCTCGGCGGAGGACCTCCGGATCGCCTTGCGCGCCGCCATCCGGTCGGAGCAGGAGGCCCACCGGTTCTTCACGGAGGCCTCCCGCCACTTCGACGACCGCGCGGTGAAGGTGTTCCTGCGGATCCTCGCCGACGAGGGGCTGGCCCAGGTGGAGCAGTTGCGGCTCGCGCTGGATCAGGTGCGGGGCGAGTCGACCCTGCGCCGCCGTCCCGTCGCCGCGCGCCCCGCCGGCGCGTCGAACTGACGGCGGGCCGTGCGGGTCACGCGGGAGTTCCGTTTCGAAGCCGCGCACAACCTCGTGGAGTACCGGGGCAAGTGCGAGCGGCTGCACGGCCACTCCTACGTCCTGCACGTGACCGTCGACGCCCCCGTGGGCCGCGACGGGCTCGCGTTCGACTTCGTCCGCCTGCGCGAGGTGGTCGAGGAGCGCGTGATCGCGGTGCTCGACCACACCTACCTGAACGACCTCATCCCGCAGCCGTCCGCGGAGAACATCGCGCTGTGGGTGTGGGACCGGCTCGAGGACCTGCCCCGCTGCGAGGTGCGCGTCTACGAGACACCCACCTCGTGGGTGACGTACGCGGGGCCCGAGCGGGAGCCCGGTTGAAGCGCCGCCTCGACCCCGTGCGCCTCCGCCGGGACTTCCACCGGCACCCGGAACTCTCCATGGAGGAGCACCGGACCGCGGGGATCGTCGAGGGGACGCTTCGCGGGCTCGGCCTCTCGCCGCGGCGCGCCGCGGGCACCGGCGTGCTCGCGGACCTCGCGACGCCGGCGCCCGGGCCCACGCTGCTCCTCCGCGCCGACATGGACGCGCTCCCCATCACCGAGTCCCCCGATCGCCCCTACGCCTCCACGGTGCCCGGCGTGATGCACGCCTGCGGCCACGACGGCCACACGGCGGCCCTTCTCTGTGCCGCCGAGGATCTCGTGCGGGGGCCTCCCGCGCGGGGTCGCGTCCGGTTCGCGTTCCAGCCCGGCGAGGAGGGCGCCGACGGGGCGCGTCTCATGGTGGAGGACGGGGCGCTGCGGGACCCGGAGCCGGACTGCGCCGCGGGTCTCCACCTCTGGGCCCACCTCCCGGCGGGGCGCATCGCCGTCCTCGACGGGCCGTGCATGGCCGCCGTGGATCGGTTCGTGATCCGCGTCGAGGGGGCGGGGGGCCACGCCGCCTACCCTCATCGTGCGCGGGACCCGGTGGTCGCCGCCGCCCACGTCGTGGCGGCGCTCCAGACGCTCGTGGCGCGGCGGACCGACCCGCGCGACACGGCGGTGGTGACCGTGGGCCGGATGGCGGCGGGCACCGCCTTCAACGTGATCCCCCCGGACGCCGTCCTCGAGGGGACCGTCCGCACCTACTCCGAGAGGACGCGCCGGCGACTCGCGCGGGAACTGGGGGCCCTCGTCGCCTCCGTGGCCCGCGGCCTCGGGGTCCGGGCGCGCGTGGAGCACGAGTTCATGCTGCCGCCCACGGTGAACGACCGCGCACTGGCGGCCCGCGCCCGCGAGGTCGCCGCCCGCGTCGTGGGGCGTCGCAACGTCGTCACCGTGGAACCGAGCATGGGCGGGGAGGACGTGGGCATCCTGTTCGGGCGGAGGCCCGGCGTGTTCGCCTTCGTCGGCGTGGCGAACCGGAGGAAGGGCATCGTCCACGAGCACCACCACCCGGGATTCGACATGGACGAGGCGGCCCTCCCCGTCGCCCGCGACTTCCTCGCCGCGTTCGCCCGCGACGTCCTGGCATAGGTCAGCCCGCGCCGGCGCGGTCCCTCTCCCGGAGGAGGCGGTCCGCGGCGAGCAGGAGCGCCGCCGTGCGCACGGGATCCACGTGGCCCGCGATCTCCAGCCGCCATGCCTCGCCGCCGGAGGACGGGAGGGTGCGCAGCACCCCCGCGAGGGCGCCGTCCTCGGACCACGTGAGGGATCTCCAGCCGCTCCCGTCGACGGCGACGAGGACCGCCGTCGGCGCGCGGCGGTCGGAGGTCACGGCGAGGCGCGGCGGGGCGCCGGCGACGCGGAGGGCCTCCCCGCCGGCGATGCGGGCCGCGTAGCCGCCGTCGGGCAGCCCCATCCCGCGGACCTCGGCGACGGGTCGTCCCTCCCGCAGGAGATCTACGCCCGCCTCCAGCGGCCCGAGGAACGCGGCGACGGCCCACTCCGCCCCGCCCCGTTCGTCCACCAGCGAGCGCCGCCGGCCGCCCACCCGCTCCATCAGGAACAGCCGCTCCGGCCCCACGTGCTCTCCTCCGGCGCGGGCCCCGCGCCCGCTACGATTCCCCCGTCCCCGCAGCCCGGAGGGCCCATGGCCACGGTCGTCTCCCTCGACGGAAGGATCGTCCCGCCGGAGGAGGCGGTCGTCAGCGTGTTCGACCACGGCTTCCTCTTCGGCGACAGCATCTACGAGGTCGTCCGGACCCGCCGCGGGGTGCCCGTGACCATGGCGGGCCACCTGCGGCGGCTGCGGCTCTCGGCGGACCAGATCTACCTGACCCTCCCCTGGTCCGACGAGGACCTGGGCGCGCGCGTGCGCGAGGCCATCGCCGCCGGCGGGAACGAGGAGTCCTACGTCCGCATCATGGTGACCCGCGGCACCGGGGAGATCTCCCTCCTGCCGGATTCCTGCACGAAGCCGCTGCTGATCCTGGTGGTCCGGCCCCTTCCCGTGCCGCCCCCCTCGGTCGCGCGGGACGGCCTCTCCGTCGTCGTCGTCGCGCGCCGGCGGAACGATCGGCGGGCGCTGGCGCCGTCGGCCAAGACCGGGAACTACCTGAACAACGTGCTGGCCCTCGTCGAGGCGCGCCGGGCGGGAGGCGAGGACGCCGTGCTGCTGAACGGCGAGGGGGAACTCTCCGAGGGCACCACGAGCAACGTGTTCCTGGTCCGCGGGGGCGTCGTCCGCACGCCGTCCCTCGACTGCGGGATCCTGGCTGGCATCACGCGGGACCTCATCCTCGGGGCGCTGCGGGAGGACGGCATCCGCGTCGAGGAGGGCCGCTACGGACCGGCCGATCTCCGGGCCGCCGACGAGGTGTTCCTGACGAGCACCGTGCGCGGCGTCGCGCCCGTGACGCGTCTCGACGGGGAGCCGGTGGGGGGCGGACGTCCCGGTCCCGTCACCGTGCGCGCGGCGGCGCTCTACGACGGCGCGCTGGATCGGCTGGCCGCGTCCGGCGGGGGCTGACGCCCGCCCAGCATCCCGGACGCACCGGCGAGCCCGAAGGCCGTCGCCAGGAGCGCCAGCAGCACGAGCCCCATGGCGGCCACGTCCCCGTCGCGACCGAAGTGCAGGTCGTTCCACGCGCGGCGGATGAGCGTCTGGGCCTCGGGGATCACCGCGAGGCCGTCCAGTTCCCGCACCGCGAACACGAACGCGAGGAGCGCTCCCAGCACGACTCCCGGGCGGGCCAGCGGCAGCACGATGCGGGTGAGGCGCAGGTCCCAGGGGACGCCCGCCGACTCGGCCGCCTCGAACTGGCCCGTCTCCACCTCGCGGAGCGACGCCCATACGGCCGCCAGCGCCATGGGCATCACGCGCGAGAACAGGACCAGCGCACCCAGCACCGGGGTGTCGGTCACGGGGTTCCAGACCGAGTCCCCCCGCGGGAGCGCGAGGAAGGGCTGGTTCCAGAGGGAGAGCGCTCCCAGGGGAACGAGCGAAGGGACGAGCGCCAGCGGCAGCGTGGCCGCGACGGCCACCAGCATCCGCGTCCCCGGCCCCGCCCGGCGGGCCGCCTCCCCGAGCACCAGCGCCGCGGGCACCGCCAGCGCCACCGCCCCCGCTGCGAGGCCCAGCGTGAGGCGCAACGGAACGACGGCGCCGCCGTGACCGGGGCTCGTCGCGAAGACGCGGCGGATCCCCTCGACGCCGCCCGATGCGTGGAGGAGGTACCCCGCGGGGAGGACCACGGCCACCGCCAGCAGCAGCGTGCAGAACGCCGTCCCGCACCAGCGCACCGCCGGTCCCGCCGGGAGCGGCCGGGCGGGCCGCCACGCGGAGCCCACCACGGCGCCGTCCGCCCGCAGCGCGCGCCCCAGGGTCCACAGCAGGACGGTGGTGGAGATGACCGCCACGGGGAGGGAGAGGACGAGCAGGTCCCGCAGGTCCCCCGTCTTCCGCGAGAAGCACACCTGGACCAGGTAGGGGAGCGCGGGCACCTGGCTCCGCGGCGGGGCGGCGAGGTTGAGGTAGTCGACGACGGCGAAATCGTTGAGGGCGAACACGAACACGAACATCGCGCCCAGCGCGGCACCGGGCAGCGCCAGCGGCAGCGTCACGCGGCGGAGCGTCCACGCCGAGCCACCGGCGAGCAGCCCCGCCTCCTCCAGCGAGGCGCCGGGCGCCGCCAGGGCGCGGCGGGCGAAGAGCGCCGGGAGCGGGAACCCCGCCAGCGCGAACAGGCCCGCCGCCAGGAACGCGCGGAACGGCAGCGAGCCGCCGTCCTCGCCGGCGGTGCGGAACACGGCGGGCGCGAGTCCGTCCAGGGAGAGGGCGAGGAGGAGCGGGGGGAGGACGAGGGGGGCGACGTACGCGGCGGAGAGGACGCGGTGGCCGGGCACCCGCAGGCGGGCCGTGAACAGGGCGAAGGGGAGTCCCAGCAGGAACGCGCCCAGGGCCCCCGCCACGGCGATGGCGACGGTCCACCCGAGGGGGCCCCAGGCCCCGCCGTCGGCCAGGATCGCGCGGGCCGCGTCGAGGGTCCATCCGTCGTCGCCCCGGAATCCGCGGACGAGCGCCCAGAGAGCGGGCACGGGACCGGCCAGGAGCGCGAGGAGGACGGCGGCGGTGAGGGCGGCCCGGCGCATGGCGCACCTCCGTGGAGCCGCCCCATCGTACTCGGCGGCCCCGCGCGGGGCGGCGGGAGCCCGGATCCCGCGCACGGGCCCGCGGCCGATGGTAGGCTCCCGCGGGATCGCGCGTCCAAGGAGCATGCCCCCCATGAGCACCCCGTCGGGGACTCCCCGTTCCCGACCGTTCCCGGGCGTGGCCGTCCTCGTCCTGGGCGGCGCCCTCCTCGTCGGCTGCGGCGAGAGCGCCGAGCGCGCGGCGCTGCGCGTCTACGAGGCGCGGGTCGAGGACCTCGTCGCCGAGGACGGCCGCGTGGGAGCGCGCCTGGACGAACTCCGGAAGGACGTGATGGCCCGCAACGCCGGGGGGGACGAGTTCCCCGCCTACGCGCGCGAGACCGCCGCGCCCTTCTACCGGAAGTTCCAGTCCGACGTGGAGGCCATGGAGGTGACCGCGGAGCGGCTCCGCGGGATCCACCGGAAACTCCAGGACTACCTGACGGCGCGTCGCGAGTACCTGGGCGCCACCCTGGCGATCCTGGAGGCGGGGGACGACGGCGCGCTCCGCGAACTGGCGGCCCGCGAGACCGCGTTCTTCGCGGCCCGCGACGGGATGCAGGCCGCCGCCGGCTCCGGGCTCACGGACACGGACGTGCTGGACGGTCTGCAGGTGGTGGATCTCTTCCAGCGCGAGCCCCTCATCATGTTCCTGCAGGACAAGCGCACGCGGGAGCAGGTGGAGAACGACGTCCGCTCGCAGGTGCTGCCGCGCCTCAAGCGCGTGGCGGATCGGACGCGCGGCAGCCGCGAGTCCGAAGGGCTCCAGGGGGCCATCGCGCGCTGGGCGGACACGGGCGTCGCCTACGCGGAGGCGCTCCTGGCCTGGATCCCGGGGCACGATCGGATGCGCACCGTCTTCCGCACGGCGGAGGCGCGCTGGGAGGACGCCATCGAGGCGCGCAAGGGCTTCCTCGACGGCCTCCGCGCGTACCGCGAGAGCCTCCGGTAGGCCGGTGGGAGCGCGCGCCGCCGTGGCCGTCGGCGCCGGCGCGCTGGCGGCGGCGCTCGCGGCGTGGACCCTGGCCCCGGGGGCGCCGGCCGACGCCCGGGGCGGCGGCAGCGGGACGGGACCGGCGCCGGCCTCCGCGGCGCCCGCGACGCGGGCCGCCCGCGAACTGGCGGCGGTGCTCGACGCCCTGCGGGAGGGTCGCCACCCGGCGGCATTGGCGGGCATGGTGGCGCTGCTCTCCCGGCCCGGCTGGGAGGAACTCGAGGCCGCCAGCGCCACGGCCCTCGAGGACGCCCGCCTCGACCTCGTCCGGTGGGCGCTGGAGGAGGCGGAGGAACTGGCCCGCGCGGGGGAGGGGGACGCCGCGGCGGCCCTCCTGGCCCGGGCGGAACGCTGCCTCGCGGGCCTGCCCGCGGACGGGGACATCGACGCGGCGCGGGCGCGCATCCGCGGCCTGCTGGCCGTACTGGAGGAGCGGCGGCGCGTCGTGCCGGCCGTGGAGGACACACTGGCGCCGGAGATCGCCCGCGTCCGCGAACTCGGCGCCCGCGATCCGGCCGCCGGCCTCGCCGAGGTGGAGAAGGCCCTCGCCGCGGAGAAGGACCCGGCCCGCCGCCGCCGCTGGGCGGCGGAGGCGGAGGCGCTCCGCGCGGCGCAGGCGGGCAGGGCGCGCCGCGCCCGCCTCCGGCAGAAGGCGGACGCGGCGGTGCGCAAGGGGGACTTCCAGTCCGCCGGCAGATTCCTCGCCGACGCCATCCAGGATGCGAAGGGGGACCCCACCGCGGCGGCGGACGAGGCGGCCAAGGACGCGGAGCGGAAGGCGGGACTCGAGGACCTGGAGGAGAACGGCGAGCCCCCGGTCCTCGCCGCGGTGCGGACCGCGCTCCGGTGGGTCGTCAAGCAGCAGCTGCCCGACGGCTCCTTCGGATGGACGGCGGTGGAGGAGAAGGAGAAGGGCCTCCCGGAGGGGAAGCGGAACAGCCATCCCCAGATCCAGGGGCTCACCGCGCTGGCCGGCCTGGCGCTCGTCGGGCACGCCCGCCACGACTTCACCGACGAGTTCGAGGCGCCCCTGGACCGCGCCCTCGACTGGATCCTGTCGCGCCAGCGGAAGGACGGCTCGTTCCCCGGGAGCATGTACGACCACGCCATCTCGACCCTCCTCCTCGTGGACGCGGACCGCTACCTGGTCCGGCCCCGGGTCCGGGCGGCGGTGCCCGGCGCGCTCCTGTTCCTGCAGGATGCGCGGAACACGGACGGCGGCTGGCGCTACCAGCCGCGATCCGGCGGGTCCGACGTGTCCGTCACGGGCTGGGCGAGCCAGGCGCTCCTCCACGCGCATCTGGGCCGCTGGGAGGTGCCGCAGGAGGTCCTGGACGGGGCGCTCTCGTACATCGACCGCATGACCGATCCCGCGGGCCGCGTCGGATACACGGACCCGGGCCGGGGCACCCTGGCCATGACGGCGACGGCGCTGTTCTGCCGGCTCCGCTTCGGCCAGGGCCTCGTCGACGAGCGCGTGCGGGCGGCGGCGGACCTCCTCGCCGCGAGCCCGCCGAAGCCCGGCTGGAAGGAGACCTCCTACCACCTCTTCTACGCCAGCGACGCCATGAGCCGCCTCGGCGGCACGTACTGGAAGCAGTGGGGGCCGGCGCTGAAGAAGTACCTCCTCGACGCGCAGGTGAAGGAGGGGGACGCGGCGGGCGCCTGGCCCTCCGCCGGGGACCGCTGGGCGGAGCGCACGGGCAGCATCTACCTCGCCGCCATGCACGCCCTCGCGCTGGAGAACTTCTTCGAGCACCGCGAGTAGGGTCGCGGCTTGACGGCGGGGCCCTCCGTGCTACGTTGGTCGGGTCCCGCCCGGGTCGGGGCGGGTTGGCCGGTTCGAGCGTCGGTGGTGGTGCGGAAACAGAGAGAGAGGAGGAGCGAATGCGGGTTCGCTTCTGGCTGGCGTCGATGGGGGTCGCGGCGGTGCTCGCCGCGGGGGCCGCATCGGCGGACGTGGTGCGGCTCCGCAACGGGGACATCCTCGAGGGCAAGGCGGCGGATCTCGGCGAGTCGGTCCGCGTGACCACCGCCGAGGGGACGCTGGAACTCCCGTGGGCGTCCGTCGAGGTGGTGGACCTGGAGCGGACCGCCGCGGAGGTGCTCGCGGAGAAGCGGGCCGCCGTCCCGGCGGGGGACGCGAAGGCGCTCTTCGCCGTGGGTCTCTGGGCGGAGCGCCAGGGGCTGTTCGCGGAGGCCCGCGAGGTCTTCGGCGCCGTGGTGGCGCTGGACGGCGACCACGCCGCCGCGCGCGAGGCCCTGGGCGAGGGCCGGACCGCGGAGGGCTGGAAGAAGGGCGCGGACCTGCTGCGCTCCCGCGGGTTCGTCCTCCACGACGGCCGCTGGATGCTCGCCGCCGAGGCCGACGCCGCGAAGCGGGCCGCGGACGCGAGCCGCAAGGTGACCGAGGAGGAGAAGCGCGCCGCCGGCCTCCTGGTCTCCCTCGCCGATCCCAATCCCCGCGTCCGGGGATTCGCGGAGGAGGCGCTGGCCTCCGTGGACCCGGCGCTCCGGCGCCGGCTGTTCCTCGTGGGGATGCGCCACCGCGCCGGCACGGTCCGCCTCGCCTCCGCCCGGGGGCTGGCCCTCAAGGGCGACGAGGGCGTCGTCCGCCCGCTCGTCCGCGCCGCCATCCTCGACGAGGACGCGGCGGTGCGCGAAGCCGCCGTGGGCGCGCTGCGCGGCGTGGACATCCCCGACACGGTGCATCCGTTCATGCGGGCGCTCTACTCCGACAACGCGCGCACGCGCACCTACGCCGGGGAGGCGCTGGGCCGGCTCGGGAACCGCGTCTCCGTGGAGACCCTCATCCGCCGCGTCCACTGGGTGGCGGGCCCCAGCAACCGGGCCAACATCCAGGTCCTGAACCAGATCTCCTACATCCGGGACTTCGACGTGGAGATCGCCCAGCTGGCGCAGATCGGCGACCCCATCATCGGCATCCTCCAGGACGGGATCGTGCTGGACGCCAAGGTCTACGGCGCCCAGGGCTGGGACACCGAGGTGGAGCGCCGCACCTACGTGCAGGCGCTGCAGACCCTCACCGGGCAGACCTTCGGCGGCGACCTCGCCGCGTGGCGCAAGTGGTGGGAGGACGAGGGCAAGCGGGAGTACGGGCGCACCGCCGCGGCGATGGCGGAGGACCCGGACTCGCTCTACCGGTAGAACGGCGCGCGCGTCGCGGGGAACGGCCGGCGGGAAGACCGCCGGCCGTTTCTACTTCTTCTTCGCCTTGGCGGCCGGGGCGGCGGCGGCGGCGGCGGCTGGAGCAGGGGTCGCGGCGCCCGGGGCGGCGGCGGCGGCGGCGTCCTCGACCTTCTTCTCCTTCTTCACCTTCCGCACGCGGGCGCGGGTCTTGACCTTGGGGAGGCCGAAGACCGATTTCCCCTCGCCCCAGCGGCCCTCCTTCGTCAGAGCCTCCAGCCGCTCCGCCCGCGTGAAGACGTTCCGCGAGCGGGACAGCGAACTGGAGACGGCCAGGCTCTTGTGGATCGACATGGGGCACTCCTCCGGGTGGGCGCGTCGGGGAACGGCGCATGATCCGCACGCGGAGGGGGCGGCCCAAGGATTCGCGGGGGAGCCGGGGCTACCTCCGTCCCCATCGCCGCAGGGCGGCATCGGCGACGAAGGCCGCCACGGCGGCCGCCAGGAGGGCGCCCGCCAGGGGGCGGCGGAGGGGAGGCCCGGGGCGCGGGGGCGCCGCGGGAGGGACGCCGCCGCGGAGGGGGGCGGCGCCGGTCCCGTCCAGGAGGCGCGCGAGGGGGTCGGCATGGAGCGGGCCGTCCGGCGGAGGGCCGGGATCGGCCACGGCGACGGGGATCGGCGCCGTCGCCCCGGCGGGCGAGAGGAGCAGCAGCCGCGGGCCGGGATCGGCCGGCGGGAGCGGCACGCGGAACCGGCGATCCCCGACGCGGACGACGTCCAGCCCCGCGGGAGAGTCCCCCCGCGCGTGCAGGAGTTCCACGCGGGGCGCCGGGAGCGCCCCCTCGCCGCCCACCTCCAGCACGACGGCGGTGCCCTCGAATCCCGCCACCACGGACACCACCTCGGCGGGGGAGCCCGCGGGAGGGCTCGCGAGGGCGCGGACCAGTCGCGCGGCGAAGGCGCCGTAGCGCTCCCACGTCGGCCAGGGGCCCGGGGTCCGGGGCGGGTCCCCGCCGTCGGCGGCGGCGGCGAAGAACGCCGTGCGCCCCAGCCCGTGGCGGCCGAGGACGAGCAGCGGCGGGCCGCCCCCGGCGAACCGCAGCGCCACCGCCGTCGCCGGTCGGGCGTCCGGCGCCGCCTCCGGCGGGAGGGCCGGCGGCCAGGGACCGAGCCCCTCCAGGGCCGCCACCGGGTCCGCGGCCTCCACCGGGAGCGGCGTGGCGTCGCCGTCCCGCTCCTTCTCCTGCCCGCGCGGCACCGCAGGGTCGGGGGAGGGGTCCGGCGGGGGAGGATCCGCGGGGCGCTGCGGCGGGTCGGGGAGGTCCGGCGCCTTCCGCGCGGCGGCGCCCGCCTCGCCGGCGAAGCGCACCGCGTCCATGGTGACGATGCGCGGGAGCGCGGAGGGGTCCAGCGCCGCGTAGGTCCGCCCCCTTCCGCGGACCGCGAGGCTGCCGAGGAGCCGGGCGTCGTAGTCGGCGCCGATGCCCACCGTGGAGAGCGTCACGCCCTCCTCGACCATCCCGTCCACGATGTCGTGGAGACCGAAGGGCGGGGTCACGCCGTCGCTCAGCACGATGACGTGCCGGACCGCCGTCTCCTCCCGGCGCAGGGCCCGTCGGGCCTCCTTCAGCGCGGGCAGGAGGTCCGTGCCGCCCTCCGCGGAGAGTTCCCGCAGCGACCGGAGGATCCGCTCCCCATCGCCGGCGGGCCCGGGGGCCACCGCCCACCGGGGCTCGTCGGTGAACGCGAGGAGTCCGAATCGATCCACCGGGGCGAGGGTCTCCGCGGCGGCGAAGGCCGCGCGGCGCGCCATCTCCATCTTCGTCCCCGCCATGGAGCCGGAGGCGTCCACCACGAGGAGGAGCGTCACCACGGAACCGGGGCGCTCCCCGTCGTCGAGGCGCGTCTCCGGCCCCGGCGCGGGCGGCGCGTCCGGCGGCGGAGGGGGAACCGCGGCGGGGGGGGGCGGCGGGTCGGGCACCGGGGGCGGCAGGAACACCGGGAGGGCGGCGGCGAGGGGGGAGCCCCGGAATCGACCGGCCCCGTTCCCATCCCGCGGGCCCCCCGTGGCGAGGAGACCGAGGCCCCAGCGGACCGCCTCCTCGAGGGCCCCGTCGCCCCGGGCACCGGGACCCACGACGACCACCGAGAAACGGGCCAGGTCGCCGGTGTCGGCGGGGCCACGGCGCTCCACGGGGATGCCCTGTGCCGCCAGCGCCTCCGCCAGGGCGGAGGGCTCCGGCCCCTCCTGGAGCAGCAGGACCCGCGGCTCGCCGGGGACGTGGACCGGCAGGAGCGCGCGACCTCGGGGGCGGCCCAGCCGGTCCCGCGCCCGGACCTCGATGACGTGGCGGCCGGCGCCGAGGCGGACGGCCGCTTCCTCGCGGGACCCCGCGTCCGCGACGGCCGCCCCCACGCCCGCCACGAACAGGTCCGCGCGCGCCCCCTCGGTCTCCGCCGCCGGCGCCCACCGCAGGGCCACCGCCACGGGCACGGAGGGGGAGGGCGCGCCCCGCGTCGTCGCCCCCAGGAGGAGCGCGGGAAGGGGCGCCCCGTCGGACCCGGTCCCGGGCTCCGGGAGGGGGTTGCGACCCACCAGCACCGGGACGCCGCGCGCCGTCAGCGCCGCCACCCCGGCGCGGGCCTCCTCCCCCTCCTCGCCGGGGTCGACCATCAGGAGGACGCGGGAGTCGGCCCCCGGGTCCAGCGCGGCGGCGGCGGCGGCCACGCGGTCCGCGGGGGCGATCCCGCGGACGAGGATGGAGGTCTCGCCGCCCGGGAGGGAGGGGAGCGGCGAGCCGGCTTCCGCCGCGGGCAGCGCGATCACCAGGTGGCGGGGCCGGTGGGACGGGAGCAGGGCGTGGGGGCCCGTCGCGGCGGCGGCGGCGAGGAGCACCGCCGCCAACCGGAGGGCGAGCGCCGCGCCGTCGCGGCGGGGGACCGGCGCCTCCCGGGGGATGCGCGCCGCCAGCAGCAGGGCGAGGGCGGCCAGCCCCCCCGCCGCCAGAGGCCACCCCCGCTCCCAGCCCCAGTCCGTCACCTGGAGAGAGCCGGCCTCACCCAGTCGGCGATGTCATGGACGTCGTCGCCGGGTCCCGCGTGGACCCGCAGGGTGAGGGTCTTCGCCCCCTCCACCGCGACGGGGGGCATCGCCAGCGGCTCCTGGCCCGCGGCGCGGACGGTGACGGCGCCGCTGCGCCACGCCGACTTGCCGTCCACGAGGACCTCGAACTCCACCGCTCCCAGGGGTCCGCCGTCGTCCACCGCCACGGCGGCACTGAACCGCCTCCACGGGCCCGCCGGGAGGTCCCACGTCATCGTGGTCCCCGAGAACATGGAGATGCCCCGCGGGAACTCGCGACCGCCGACCCGCAGCGGCGGGGGCGGGCCCGCGGAGAGGTGCACGGCACGGTCCCGCTCCGGCGCGGGGATCCAGCCCCCTTCGTCGTCGGGCCAGAACGGGCGGACCTCGACGGAGGCCTCGGGGAGATCGGAGAGGCACACCCCCTCCCCGCCGCCCACCGTGAGCGCCGCCAGCCGATCCGGCGCCAGCCGCACGGAGCCCGCCCCGGCGATGCCCTCCAGCCGGAGCCCCGCGCCGACGCTCCCCGCGGCGGACGCCACCGTGACGCGGCAGCCGTCCCGGAGGAACACGCGGAGCCGGAGTCCGGTCGCGGGGGGCGCCGGCAGGGGTGCGAGGGCGAAGCCCAGCAGGGAGTCGGGGGCGAGGGTGCGGTCGACGCCGCCCTGCGTCCGCACGCGGACGGCGCCCCCGTCCACGGAGCGCAGGGTTCCCTCCACGCGGTCGCCGCCGGTCAGCAGGAACACGTCGGCGTCGCCCGCGGGGCGGAGGAGGACCTGGTCCTCGGCAGCGGCCAGCGCGCGGGGCCACGCCACGGTGGAGACCCGATCCAGCGCCACCTTGATCTCCCCCAGGGACGGCGTGCGGACGACGAAGCCCGCCTCGCCCTCGCCGCGGATGAGATCGCCGACGACGACGTCCCCGTCCACGAGGGAGACGACCACGGGGCCGGGCCCCGCCTCCGCGGCGGGACCTCCCCCCGGATCGGCGGGATCGGCGGCGGGTCCGTCCCACTCCAGCGAGAGGACGCGCGCCAGGGGCACCGCCTCCTCCCCCTTCGGGGTGACGATCCGGACGCTGCCCCCGTCCACCACGGCGGAGCGGCCGCGGAGGGTCGTGCCGTCGAACCGGGTGAGGAGGACGGGAGTCGCTCCCTCGTCCTGGCCGGCGGCCCGCGGGGCGAGCCCGAGGGCGGCGACGACGGCCAGCGCGAGGGCGGTCCGGGGGGAGGCGGGCACGGAGCGCATCCTACGTCATGGGACGGGAGGGAACGGGCGGATCCGCGCCGAAGTCCGGGGGCTGCCACCCTGACAGCGGGGCAGACCGACTCCGGGAGGCTCCTGCCAGTCTGTCCGCTGCGGGGGGCGGGATCCCCCCGTCCGGCCCGGGGGCGCATTGGCACGCCGGTTGTTCCCCTGACGGGGACGTGGACGGTCCCCCGTCGCGGGGATTCCCCGCAACCGGCCTCCGAAGGAGGAGACTCGATGGCGAAGCAGATCACGTACGACGTGGAGGCTCGCGAGCGCGTCCAGCAGGGCGTGGCCAAGCTGGCGCGGGCGGTGAAGGCGACTCTCGGGCCCCGGGGACGGAACGCGCTCCTCGACAAGGGCTGGGGGGCGCCCACGGTGACCAAGGACGGCGTCACCGTGGCGGAGGAGATCGAACTCGTCGATCCCTTCGAGAACATGGGGGCCCGGCTCGTGCGCGAGGTCGCGTCCCGCACGTCCGACGTCTCCGGTGACGGCACGACGACGGCCACGGTGCTCGCGGAGTCCATCTACTCCGAGGGGCTGCGCCACGTCGTCGCCGGCGCGAACCCCGTGGAACTCCAGCGCGGCATCCAGGCGGCGGTGGCCGCCGTGGTCGAGGAACTCGGGCGGCAGAGCCGCTCCGTGGGCACCGACCGCAAGGAGATCGCGCAGGTGGCCACCATCTCCGCCAACGGCGACCGGGAACTGGGCCGCATGGTCGCCGACGCCATGGAGAAGGTGGGCAAGGACGGCGTGATGGAGGTCGAGGAGGGCAAGGGCCTGGAGACGACCGTCGAGGTCGTCGAGGGCATGCAGTTCGATCGCGGCTACCTCTCCCCGCACTTCGTCACCGACCCGAAGAAGATGGAGGTCGTCCTCGACAAGCCCCTCGTGTTCATCCACGAGGAGAAACTGGGCGGCGTCGCCAAGCTGATCCCGCTGCTCGAGGCGGTGATGAAGGCGGGTCGCGCGCTGCTCATCATCGCCGAGGACGTCGAGGGGGAGGCGCTCGCCACCCTCGTCGTCAACCGCCTCCGCGGGACCTTCTCCGTGTGCGCCGTGAAGGCGCCCGGCTACGGGGACCGCCGGAAGGCCATGCTCGAGGACATCGCCGTCCTCACGGGCGCGAAGCCGGTCTTCAAGGACCTGGGCGTGGACATCGAGACGCTGCCGCTGCGCGATCTCGGCCAGGCCGACCGCGTCGTGATCACGTCGGAGGCCACGACGGTGGTGGGCGGCAAGGGTTCCCGCGCCGACATCTCCGGTCGCTGCGCGCAGATCCGGCGCGACATCGAGGCCGCCACCAGCGACTACGACAGGGAGAAGCTCCAGGAGCGCCTGGCGCGCCTGAGCGGCGGCGTGGCCGAGATCCGCGTCGGCGCCGCCACCGAGTCGGAGATGAAGGAGCGCAAGGCCCGCGTGGAGGACGCGCTCCACGCGACCCGTGCCGCGGTGGCCGAAGGCATCCTGCCCGGCGGGGGCGTCGCGCTGCTCCGCGCGCGCAAGGTGGTCGACCGGCTGCAACTGGAGGGAGACCGCCGCCTCGGCGCCTCCATCGTCGCGCGGGCCCTCGAGGTCCCGCTCCGCACCATCGCCGCCAACGCCGGCAGGGACGGCGCGGTGGTCGCCCGCAAGGTGCTCGCGGGCAAGGGCCCCTTCGGCTGGGACGCCGAGGAGGACCGCTACGGGGACATGTTCGAGTTCGGCATCATCGACCCCACCAAGGTCACGCGCGTGGCGCTGCAGAACGCGGCCAGCGTGGCCGGCCTGCTGCTGATGACCGACGCCATGATCGCCGACAAGCCGAAGAAGAAGCCGTCCGCCGCCGAGCCGGAGTCCATGGACGACGTCGAAGCGGACATCTAGCGCGCATCCAACGGGATCGGGAGAAGGGACAGGAGGAACGCAGCCATGGCATTGAACGTGAGGCCGCTGGACGATCGGGTCGTGGTGAAGCCGCTGGAGGCGGAGGAGCGCACCGCGGGGGGCATCCTGCTCCCCGACAACGCCAAGGAGAAGCCGCAGCGCGGGACCGTCGTCGCCGCCGGCCCCGGCAAGATGCTGGACTCCGGCAAGCGCTCGACGCTGCCCGTGAAGAAGGGCGACGTCGTCCTGTACGGGAAGTACTCCGGCTCGGAGATCAAGATCGACGGCCAGGAGTACAAGATCCTCCGCGAGGACGACCTCCTCGGCATCGTCGAGTAGACGCGGACCCGTCGCGGGTTCCGGGGAACGACGCAGACCACGGGCCGGGGAGCGATCCCGCCCGGAAGAGGAGCGAGAACGATGGCCAAGCAGATGATGTTCGACGCGGACGGCTGGGCGAAGGTCCAGACCGGCGTCCGCCGGATCGCCGCCGCCGTGAAGGTCACGCTGGGGCCCTCGGGGAAGAACGTCCTCCTCGAGAAGAAGTGGGGCTCCCCGCTGTCCACGCGGGACGGCGTCACCGTCGCGAAGGAGGTCGAGCTGCCGGACCCCTTCGAGAACATGGGTGCGAAGCTCGTCAACGAGGTGGCGGGGAAGACCTCCGACACCGCCGGCGACGGCACCACGACGGCGACGGTGCTCGCCGAGGCCCTCTTCTCCGAGGGCATCAAGGCGGTCATCGCCGGCGCCAACCCCATGGCCGTGAAGCGGGGCATGGACGCCGCCGTGGCGCGCGTGGTGGAGGAGGTGAAGGCCGCCTCCCGCCCCGTCAAGACGCACGACCAGATCGTCCAGGTGGGCGCCCTTTCGGCCAACCAGGACCGCGCCATCGGCGAACTGCTGGCCAACGCCATCGACAAGGTGGGCAAGGACGGCGTCATCACCGTCGAGGAGGCGAAGGGCATCGAGACGACGCTCGACGTCGTCGAGGGGATGCAGTTCGACAAGGGCTTCATCTCCCCGTACTTCATCACCAGCGCCGAGAACCTCCGCTGCGAACTGGAGGACGCCCTCGTCCTCGTCCACGAGAAGAAGATCTCCTCGCTCCGCGAGCTCATCCCCGTGCTGGAGCAGGTCGCGCGGGCCGGCCGCTCGCTGCTCATCGTCGCCGAGGACGTGGACGGCGAGGCGCTGGCGGCGCTGGTGGTCAACCGGCTCCGCGGCGTCCTCAAGGTCTGCGCCGTCAAGGCGCCGGGCTTCGGCGATCGGCGCAAGGCGATGCTGGAGGACCTCGCCGTCGTCACCGGCGGGAAGATGCTCTCCGAGGACCTCGGCACCAAGCTGGAGTCGGTCACGCTGGCCGACCTCGGCACCGCCAAGAAGGTCATCGTCACCAAGGACGACACGACGGTGGTCGAGGGCGCCGGCACGAAGAAGGCCATCCAGTCCCGCATCGAGCAGGTGCGCGTCCAGATCGACGCGGCCACCAGCGACTACGACAAGGAGAAGCTCCAGGAGCGGCTCGCCAAGCTGGCCGGAGGCGTGGCGGTGGTCAAGGTGGGCGCCGCGACGGAGGCGGAGAGCAAGGAGAAGAAGGCCCGCGTGGAGGACGCGCTGCACGCGACGCGGGCCGCCGTCGAGGAGGGCATCGTGCCGGGCGGCGGCTGCACGCTGCTGCGCGCGTCGCTCTCGCTGGTCCGCCTGGAGAAGGACGCCGAGGGGGACGAGCGGATCGGGATCGCGGCCGTGCGGCGCGCGCTCCGCGCACCCGCGGCGCAGATCGCCGAGAACACCGGCCGCGACGGCTCCGTCGTCGTGGAGGAGATCCTCGAGCAGAAGGACTCCTTCGGGTTCGACGCGGTGTCCGGCGAGTTCGTCGACCTGTGGAAGGCCGGCATCGTGGACCCGGCGAAGGTGACGCGGTCCGCGGTGCAGAACGCCGCCTCCATCGCCTCCCTCCTGCTGACGACGTCGGTCATGGTCACGGAACTGAAGGACAAGGACCGCTCGAAGGCCGTCGCCGGGGCGACGCTCTAGGTGTTCGTGTCGAGACAGCAGAGGTGGCCGAATCCCCTCGGTCGTTTCGACACGAGCACCCGGTGAATCGTTCCGGCCGCGAGGACGTGACGCTCCGGCCGGAGCGGGGGGGCGATCGTGCCAGGTCGTGACTACTACGAGGTCCTGGGGATTCCGCGGGACGCCGACGCGGACGCCGTGAAGAAGGCGTACCGGCGGGCGGCGCTGCGGTGGCATCCCGATCGCAACCGCGAGGATCCGTCGGCCTCGGACCGCTTCAAGGAGGTCTCCGAGGCCTACCAGGTCCTCAGCGACACCGAGAAGCGCGCCGCCTACGACCGGTACGGGCACGAGGGACTGCGCGCCGGCGCGTCCCAGGGTGCCGCCGGCGGATTCCGCTCGCCGGAGGACATGTTCTCCTCCTTCTTCGGCGGCGGCGGGAGCATCTTCGACGACCTGTTCGGCGGGGGAGGGCGGGCCGGCCAGCGGCGCGGCGCCCACCTGATGGCCGAGGTGGCGGTCTCCTTCGAGGAGATGGCCCGCGGCGCCGAGCGCACCCTCCACCTCCGGCGGCGCGACCCCTGCGAGAAGTGCGGAGCCACGGGGGCGAAGCCCGGGTCGTCCCCCCAGGTCTGCGTCGGCTGCGGCGGGATGGGCGTGGTCCAGCGCTCGGCGGGGTTCTTCTCCCTCCAGGCGACGTGCCCGACGTGCGGCGGCCGCGGACGCGTCATCCGCGATCCCTGCGCGGGATGCTCGGGCTCCGGCCGCGCGGCGCGGGACCACGAGATCACCCTGCGCATCCCCGCGGGCATCGAGGACGGCACGCGGCTGCGGGTGTCCGGCGAGGGGGAGGCGGGCGAGACGGGCGCGCCGCCGGGGGATCTGTTCGTCGAGGTGCACGTCCGGCCCCATCCCTTCTTCGAGCGGGACGGCGCGGACCTCCTCTGCGAGGTGCCCGTTTCGTTCGCGCGGGCCGCCCTGGGCGGCAGCGTCGAGGTCCCCACGCTGGAGGGCAAGAGCGAACTCCGCGTGCCGCGCGGGACGCAGCCCGGCCAGGTGCTCCGCATGCGCGGGCTCGGCATGCCCGACCCGCGGGGGCGGGGCGGTCGGGGGGACGAACTGGTCCGCATCGTCGTCGAGGTCCCCGCCCGCCTCACGAAGCGCGAGGAGGAACTGCTGCGCGAACTCGAGGGCGTCCAGGAGTCGAACCCCGGGAGCGCGCGGAAGACGTTCCTGGACAAGCTGAAGGATCTCTTCAACGGGGGGGCGGAGTGAACGGCGACGACGGGCGGACCGGGGGCGGACCGGCGCAGGGGGACGACGCGCCGGATCGCACGTCCCCCGAGGCCTCCGGCCTCGACCCCTCGCTGCGCCTCCTGGGAGGCGACGAACTGGCGGCGCTGCGGGCGCGGGCCCTGGAGAGCGACGACCTCGACGCGCGCGTGCTGCGCCTCCAGGCCGACCTCGACAACTTCCGCCGGCGGGAACTCCGGGAGCGGAGGCAGGCGGCGGACGAGGAGGTCGAGCGCGTGCTCGGCCCCGTGCTCAACGCGCTGGACTCCTTCGGCCGCGCGGTGGCCGCGGCGGCGACCTCGCGGGACGTGGACGCGCTCCTCGACGGCGTGCGCATCGCGCTGCGCGAGGTCGAGCGGGGGCTCGCCGACGCCGGCGTGGAGCGCATCGAGGCCGTGGGGAAGCCCCTGGATCCCGCCCTCCACCGCGCCATCGCCCAGGAGGCCACCGCGGAGGTGGCACCCATGACCGTGCTGGAGGAGTTCGCGGCGGGATGGCGGCGCGGGGACCGCGTGCTGCGCGCCGCCGTCGTGAAGGTCGCCGCCGCGCCGACGGCGGCGGATTCCGGCGACAGTTCGCCCGAAGGGGACGGGGAGTAACGATGCCCACCTACGACTACCGGTGCGACGCCTGCGGCCACGAGTTCGAGGAGTTCCAGGCGATGTCGGCCAAGGTCCTGCGGCGCTGCCCGGCGTGCCGGAAGCAGCGGCTGCGGCGCCTGTTCGGCACCGGCGCCGCCATCATCTTCAAGGGCTCCGGCTTCTACGAGACCGACTACAAGCGGAAGTCCCCTCCCGGGGGCAAGTCCGGCGGGGACGGCGACTCCGCTTCGAAGGAGTCCGGCTCCGGCGACGGGGGAACGAAGGAGGGCGGCGGGAAGGACGCCGGTGGCACCGCCGCGCCGGCGAAGGACGCGGCCCCCGCGGCGGACTCCTCGAAGGGTGCGTCGTCGAAGTCCGGATCCGCGGAGCCCGCCAAGTCGGCCCGCCCCGCGGGTCGCGGCAGAGATCGCGGGAAGCGCCGCTGACGCCGGTGGGCGACGCCGCCTCCCTCCGCCCCTGTCCCACCTGCGACGGCCCCGTCGCCGTCGACGCGAAGCACCGCCCCTTCTGCTCCGACCGCTGCCGCCTCGTCGACCTCGGCCGCTGGCTCCACGAGGACTACGCGGTCCCCGATCCGACGGCGCCCCCGCCCGCCCCTCGCCCGCCCGCCCCTCGCCCCCCCCTCCCGCCAGAGGGGTCTGACCCCTGAGGCAAGGAACCCCGCCCCTTCGCAGCCCGCCCTCCCACGGCCCCGCCCCCACTCGCTGCGATGGGGGGTCTGACCCCGGCCGCTGCCGCAACCGCCGCCGCGCCGCCTGCCCGACCGCCGCCGCGCCGCCTCCCCGACCCCCGTCCGCCGCCCCGGGGGGGCCCACCGCCGCCGCCGCCCGCTACCCTGCCCGGAAGACCGCCATCGCCTCCGCCACATCCTCCGCCCCGCCGATGAACAGCGGCGTCCGCTGGTGGACGTCCGTGGGGACGATGTCGAGGATGCGCGCGGTGCCGGAGGTCGCCGCGCCGCCGGCCTTCTCGACGACCCACGCGAGGGGCGCGGCCTCGTAGAGGAGGCGGATCTTCCCCTCCGGCTTCGCCGTCTCGCCGGGGTACGCGAAGAGGCCGCCGCGGATGAGCGTCCGGTGGAAGTCCGCCACCAGCGAGCCGACGTAGCGCGTGGTGGTCATCGACCCCACGCCCCCGGATCGCAGCGCCGTCACCAGCCTCCGCGCCCGCTCGTCCCAGCGCCGCTCGTTGGCCTCGTTCACGCTGTACGCGGGGCCGCGCGGGGGGATGCGCAGCCCGGGAATGGTGAGCAGGAAGTCCCCCGTGGAGGGCTCCAGCGTGAAGAGGTCCACGCCGGCCACGGTGGCGAGGACCATCACCGTGGAGGGCCCGTAGAGCACGTATCCCGCGGCCAGAAGGTCGACGCCCGGGCGCAGCAGGTCGGCCATGCGCGGGGGACGGGCGGGGTCGGCGCGGCGCTGGATGGAGAAGATGGTGCCCACGGTCACGGCGACCTCGATGTTGCTGGAGCCGTCGATGGGGTCGAAGCAGACGACGTAGTCCGCCGTGGCGGACGCGTCGCCGGCGGGGACGTAGGGGCGCTCCATCTCCTCCGAGACGAGGGCGGCGGCGAGCCCCGCGTGGTCGAAGGCGTGGGTCAGCGCGTCGTTGGCGAAGGTGTCGAGCCGCTTCACCTCGTCCCCGTGGTGACCCGTCTCCCCCGACGAACCGTGGGCCGCGCCGAGGCCCGCGCGCCGGCACTCCGCGGCGATGCGCTTGCAGGCGGAGGCGAGCTGCACGAGGAGCGCCGAGAACTCGCCGCGGGAGCCGGGGAACGCGTCCTGCTCGCGCAGGACGTGGTGGGTGAGCGTCGGGCGGGGCGTGTCCATGGAGGGACGAGCGTAGCGGAGCCTCGCGGGAGCGGTCGCGAGGATCTTGGCCCCCGCGGGGGGGCGACGTAGGTTGCCCGATCCCCGCGGCTCCGCGGGGCGCCCCGGAGGAGGACCCCATGGCCCACAGCGAGCGCGTGCGCGAGATCCTGTCGTGGTACCGGGGCGAGTCCCCGGGCGTGCTGGCCAACCTGGCGCGCATGCTCTGCCACGGCGCCACGGCGGGGACGGGGCGCATGGTCATCCTCCCCGTGGACCAGGGCTTCGAGCACGGTCCCCACCGGTCGTTCCTGCCCAACCCGGCGGGCATGGACCCCGACTACCACTACTCCCTCGCCATCGAGTCCGGCTGCAACGCGTACGCCGCGCCGCTGGGGTTCATCGAGGCCGGCGCCGCGGCCCACGCCGGCGAGATCCCCCTCATCCTCAAGTGCAACAACTCGGACACGCTGGGCGGCCCCGAGGACGCGTGGCCGTCCGTGACCGCCACCGCCGAGGACGCGCTGCGGCTCGGCTGCGTGGCCGTGGGCTTCACCATCTACCCCGGGTCGTCCTTCCGCAACGAGCAGTACGGTGAACTGCGGGAACTGATCAGCGAGGCGCGGTCCGTGGGCCTCCCGTCGGTGGTCTGGTGCTACCCCCGCGGCGCCGGCATCAGCAAGGACGGCGAGCAGGCGACGGACGTCATCGCCTACGGCGCCCACCTCACCGCGCAGCTCGGCGCCCACGTCATCAAGGTGAAGCCGCCCAAGGACCGCATCGAGCAGGACGCCGCGCGCAAGGTGTACGAGAAGCACCCCGTGCCCATGGCGACGCTGGCGGACCGCGTCCGCCACGTCGTGCAGTGCGCCTTCGACGGGAGGCGGCTCATCGTCTTCTCCGGCGGGGAGGCCAAGTCCACGAAGCAGATCCTCGACGAGGTGCGCCAGATCCGGGACGGCGGCGGCCACGGCTCCATCATCGGCCGCAACACCTTCCAGCGCCCCCGCGCCGAGTCCCTCGCGCTCCTGGCGGACATCATGGCGGTCTACCGCGAGTAGGAGCGCCGTCGGAGGGCCTCGGAGCGCGTCCCGCCACGGCGGGGAGTTGCGCCCCCGCGCAGGCGCCCCCGCCGGTGGAGGCCCTCGGCGGGAGTCCCGTGGAGCCGCGGCCCCGCGACGCGGCGGCGAACGCCCCCGCCGTCCCGCCGCCGGTAGGGGAGTCCTGCGCCCCCTGCGGCGGGTCCTGCCCCGGTCCGGATTCTGCGCCCGGGCCGGAAGCCACTCAGGGTGCCCGCTTGACGCCCCACGGGGACAGGGAACTGGCCGATGGGCCGTCACCCGGATGCACGTCCGTGATGTCGTCCGCGGCGGCGGAGGTGGTCGCGCCGAGGCAAGCGGCGGACCGGCGCCGACGGGGCGCCCGGGGTCGGGGGCCGGACCTGGAGCGCCGAGAGGGACTGTTGACGTGGGTACTGCGCACGGGCGCTGGGTTGCGCCTCGCGGAGATCGCGGGGAGAATGGGGCGGTCGGCGGCGACGGTACGCGGAGGCTGCGGGTGCGCGCGAGGGCGATGCGGGCGGGCGGGGCGTTCCCGGAGGCGGCGATCGCGGTCCTGGAGGAGGTGCTCCAGTGGGACCGGGGCAGCCTGCCGCTTTGGCGGCGATTCCGGCCGGGGGCGGGGTGATGCGCAGCGGCGTCGCCGAACTGCCCGGTGGACACTCCGAAAATGGGGTCGGGTTCAGTACTTCCGCAGTGCCCGAGTCGGGCCTCCGTGTCCGCCCCCACATCGCCCGCCGTTCCGGCTAGGCGATGCGGGGCGATCGCCCCGCGGGAGGTACACCATGGCCAGGTTCCCCGCCGCGCTCGGTCTCGCCGTCGCCGCCGCTCTCCTGCTGCCCGCGGGGGACGCCGCCGGAGCCCGGTTCACGGACGCGCTGGACGACGTGGAGTCGGAGGTCATGGCGCGCGACGGGGCCATCCCGTCCCCCACGCCCAAGGACCAGAAGCAGGCGAAGGCCGCCTACGGGAAGGCGCTCGCGGCGCTCGCGGGGGACGCAACCTCCCTCGCCGAGGAACTGAAGCTGGCCTCGAAGGTGGCGAAGGCGCTGAAGAAGGTCACCGCCGCCGACCCCGACCTGGCGGAGGTCCTGGACGACGCCATCGACAGGCTCCTGGAGGAGGCGGGCGCGACGCTGGAGGACCTCGCGGAGGACGTGGACGGCGAGCCGGACTCGAAGAAGAAGGGGAAGGCGGAGAAGGCCGTGGACGCGGCCACGGGCCTCCTCGAACTGGCGGGCGACGCCCTGGACGCGTTCCAGCGCCTCCGGTACATCACCAGCGCCATCAAGAAGTCGTTCCCGGCGGTGAAGTTCGTGGACGGCTCGGGCGGCGGCGGGGGCGGCGGCGGCGACCACGCCTGCTGGTTCGACAGCGGGCCGCCCGCGGCGGGAGACGCGTTCTCGGCGCCGTACGACGGCTCGACCTTCGCCTTCGACGGGATCGCGAAGCAGGCGCAGGACACCCCCGGCACGCAGCGCCGCGTGGCCTTCTACTCCTGCGAGCCGGCCCGGGTGGAGATGTTCGCGTTCTTCTGGTTCGACCCCAACCCGACCACGGGCGTCCCTCTCGGGATCGGGACCGGCCTGTCGGTGTACGCCTCGCGCGGAGTCGCCGACGGGGGAGGCTTCATGCAGACGAGCGAGGGGTTCGGGACCATCACCTTCACCGAGGTCAACGCCACCACGGGGACCTACGCCGCCACGTTCACGTTCACGGGCGGCGGCGTTTCGGTGACCTCGGGCTCCTTCCGGGTGACTGGGCTCAAGCCGTAGAGCCCCTGCCGCCCTCCCGTACCCCCCGCCGCGGCGAGGGTAGGACGAGGGGAAATGGCATCGGCGCGGTATATTCCTTTCATCGAGACGCTCGACGGACCGAGAAGTACGAGAAGTACGCAACCCGACCCGTTTTTTCGGAGTTTCGTGCCGGCGGGAGCCGGAACAACGGAACCCGACCCGTGAATGAGAGAACTCGACCCGCTTCTTCGGAGTTTCGTGCTGGCGGGATCCGGAACAACGGAACCCGCCAGCGCCATGATCCCCCTCGCCGCGACCTTCCTCGACTTCGTCCAACGACTGTCCTCCCTCCCGCTCATTGGGAGTGCTGGATGAGGGGAATGGTCAGGTTGTGGCCGGCATGACCGGCGGCAAGCTCGCAAGCCCGCGCGGGGGAGACTCCGAAAACACGGGTCGGGTTCGGTACTTCGGCACGGGAGCGGTCCGCCTGGGTGCCGGCCGGCGCCGGGCCGCGGGGAAAACGCATCACGCGGGTCGAGGGCTCCTCGGAAACGCGCCCCGGTGACCCCGGTCGCCACGGCGCCCGGGGCTGCGCGGTTCGAGGACCCCCGGCGAGGGGACCGGCGGGAGTCCCGTGCCCGGAGGTGGCCCCGGGCGAGCGCCGCCGTCCGGTCGCGGGGGCGGGCACTCCGGTGGGGCTCGCGATCCCTGTCCTGCGCCGGCCTCCGGCCCGCGCAACGGTAGGCGGTCCCCTCCGGGGCGAGTAGCATCCGCCCATGCCGCTCCCCGTCGTGGCCATCGTGGGCCGCCCCAACGTGGGCAAGTCCACACTGTTCAATGCGCTCCTGCGCCGACGCGTGGCCATCGTGGATCCCACGGCGGGCACCACGCGGGACCGCGTGGCGGCCATCCTCCGCACCGAGGGTCGGGGGCTCGAACTGGTGGACACCGGCGGACTCGGCGTCGTGGACGTCGCCAGCCTGGAGTCCCACGTCGAGGGGCAGATCGACACCGCGCTCCGCGAGGCCGACGCCATCGTCTTCGTGATGGACGTGCGCGACGGGCTCACGCCCCTGGACCGGCGCATGGCGGAGCGCCTGCGCCGGATGGGCAAGCCCGTCGTGCTGGCGGCCAACAAGGCGGACTCGCGGGACCTGGAGATGGAGGCGGCGGCGCTGCACTCCCTCGGACTGGGCGAACCGGTCCCCGTCTCCGCGCAGAACCGCGTGAACACGACGGAGGTCCTCGCCCGCGTGCTGGCGATCCTCCCCGACGACGGACCGCCGCCCGGGGACGGCTCGCTGCGCATCGCCATCGTGGGGCGCCGCAACGCGGGCAAGTCCACGCTGCTCAACGCCCTGGCGGGGACGCCGCGGGTCATCGTGTCCGAGGTGCCGGGCACCACGCGGGACGCCGTGGACGTCCGCATCCGCCACGGGGAGAAGGACTACACGTTCATCGACACCGCCGGCGTCGTGCGGAAGACGCGCGTGGACGACTCCGTGGAGTACTACGCGCAGGTCCGCACCGCGGAGGCGCTCTCCCGCTGCGACGGCGTGCTCTTCATGCTGGACATCGCCGAGGAAGTCGGCCAGGTCGACAAGAAGGTGGCCGGGATGATCCAGGAGTCCCACCGCCCCGTGGTCGTGGTGGGCAACAAGTGGGATCTCGCGCGCGCCGGCGCGGAGGAGTTCGCGGAGTACTTCCGGAAGACGCTGACCGGGCTCGCCTTCGCGCCCGTGTCCCTCATGTCGGCGGAGGAGGGGCGGAACGTCTGGAAGACCATCGCCCTCCTCGAGGAACTGGTCGCCCAGGCGGCGGTGCGCATCGAGACGGCGGAGGTCAACCGCATGTTCCAGCGCGCCCTCGAGGAGCGGAGCCCGCGCGTGGGCCGCTCCCGCGTCCCGCGGGTGTACTACGTCACGCAGGTCTCCGTGTCGCCTCCCACCTTCGCCGTGTTCGTGAACGACCCCCGCCTCTTCCCCCCGGACTACCGCCGCTTCCTCGAGAACCGCGTCCGCCGCGATTTCCCCTACGCCGAGGTGCCCGTGCGGCTGCTCTTCCGCGGCCGGCGCCGCGGCGAGGAGACGCCGGGCCCCGCCCGCGCAAGGAGAGCCCGCCGATGAACCGAACGCTGGCCGCCGTCGCCGCCGTCCTCCTCGCCCTTCCCGTGGCCGGCTGCCGGAGGGACCTCCCGCCGGCGGTGGCGGTGTACGCGCGCGGCGCGGACTCCGAGTCGCTCGATCCCCAGGGGATCGACGACGGCGAGTCGGCGAAGGTGGTGGAGAACCTCTACGACGGCCTCGTGGAGTTCGGCCCGTCCAGCACGCGCGTCGTGCCCGATCTCGCCGAGCGGTGGGAGACGGCCGAGGGGGGGCTGGAGTGGACGTTCCACCTGCGGTCCGGCGTCCTCTTCCACGACGGGACGCCCTGCGACGGGGAGGCCGTGGTCTTCACGTTCCGGCGGCTGCTGGAGGGCGAGAAGGGGAGGTTCGCGCCGCCGAAGATGCCCTACGGGTCGTTCTTCTCCGACCACATCGAGAGCGTGACGGCGCCCGACGCGGCCACGGTGAAGTTCCGGCTGAAGCACGCCTACGCCCCGTTCCTCCAGAACCTCGCCATGTTCGCCGCGTGCATCGTGAGCCCGACGGCGATGAAGGCGCAGGGCGCCGCGGCCTTCGCCAAGAGCCCCGTCGGCACGGGTCCCTTCCGGTTCGTCCAGTGGAACCACGGCGAGAAGAAGATCACGCTGGAGCGGAACGCCGCGTACTGGCGCGGCGCGCCGGCGCTGGACCGCGTCCTGTTCATCACCATCCCCGACAACAACGCCCGCCTGTCGGCGCTCCGCTCCGGCGCCTGCAACTGGATGGACGGCGTCAATCCGCAGGACCTCGCCGCGTGCCGCGCGGACCCGGGCCTCCGCGTCTGGACGGGCACCGGCATGAACGTCGGCTACCTCGCCATGAACACGGGGCGGAAGCCCTTCGACGACGTGCGCGTGCGGCGGGCGGTGGGCATGGCGCTGGATCGGAAGCGGCTCGTGGACGCGCTCTACCTGGGAGCCGGCGTTCCCGCGTCCCAGCCGCTCCCGCCGGGGATCCTCGGGCACGACCCCGCGTGGAAGCCCGGTCCTCCGGACGTGGCCGGCGCGAAGGCGCTGCTCGCGGAGGCGGGGTTCCCCGCCGGCTTCGAGACGACGCTCTTCTGCATGCCCAACCCGCGGCCGTACTTCCCCGACCCCGGCGAGATCGCGCAGGTGCTCCGCTCCGACCTGGCCGCCGTCGGCATCCGCGCCTCCATCGACAACGTGGGGGACTGGACCCAGTACCTGGAGGCGGTGCAGAACGCCAAGCACCCCATGTGCATGCTGGGCTGGACCACGGACAACGGCGACCCGGACAACTTCCTCTGGACGTTCTTCTCCGACGAGAGCGCCCGGGTGGGTCCCGGCGCCCTCAACATGGCGTTCTGGGTGGACCCGGAGATGCAGCGTCTGCTGCGCGAGGGGCAGCGGGAGACGGACCCCGCGAAGCGCGAGGGGATCTACCGCGCCGCGCTGGCCGTGGTGCGGGACCAGGTCCCCATGGTCCCCATCGCCCACGCGGAGCAGGTGTTCCTCTCCACCGCCGGCTTCGAGGGGTTCCTCGTGCAGCCCACGGGGGACGTGCTCCTCTACCCGGTGAAGCCGCCCCCCGCGGAGTAGGCCCGCCCCGCCCGTGCTCCGCTACCTGTTCCGGCGCCTCGCCATGTTCGTCCCCGTGTGGCTGGGCGTCGCGACGCTCGTGTTCCTCCTCGTGCGCCTCTCCGGCGACCCGGTGCTGGCCATGCTGGGGGACAAGGCGAGCCCGGAGCGGATCGCCGAACTGCGGGCGCGGGAGGGGCTCGACCGCCCCCTGCCCGAGCAGTACGTCCGCTTCCTCGGCGAACTCGTCACCGGGGACCTGGGCACGTCCTTCCGCACCGCGCGGCCCGTGGTCCGGGACCTGGCGGACAGTTTCCCGGCCACCGCCGAACTGACGCTGCTGGCCATGTTCCTCGCCGTCGTCGTGGGCGTGTCCCTGGGCACGATGGCGGCGGTGAATCGCAACGGGCCCGTGGACGCGGTGTCCATGGTGGGGGCCCTCGTCGGCGTCTCCGTGCCCGTGTTCTGGCTGGCGCTGGTGGCCATGAAGGCGCTGGGGGAGGGGGCGGGCTGGTTCCCCGTGGTGGGCCGGCTGGACGCCACCCGCGTGCTGATCCCCATCACCGGCGTGTACACGGTGGACGCGCTCCTCCGGGGGGACTTCCAGGCGTTCGCCGACGCGGCGAGCCACCTCGTGCTGCCGGCCTGCGTGCTGGCCACCGTGCCCACGGCCATCATCACGCGCATGTCCCGCGCGGCGCTCATCGAGACCCTGGGGAAGGACTACATCCGCACCGCCCGCGCCAAGGGGCTCTCCCCGGCGCGGGTCGTCGTCCGCCACGCGCTGCGCGGATCCCTGGTGCCCATCGTCACCGTCGTGGGGCTCCACTTCGGGCTGCTCCTCGGCGGGGCGGTCCTCACGGAGACCGTCTTCGGCTGGCCGGGTCTCGGCAAGTACACCGTGGACTCGGTGCTCCGGCGGGACTTCCGCGCCGTGCAGGCGTCGCTGCTGCTCATGGCGACCACCTTCGTGGTCGTCAACCTCCTGGTGGACCTCGCGTACGGGTTCCTCGACCCGCGAATCCGCGAGGGGTACGACGCGTCATGAGCGGGGACGGGACCGCCGGGCCGGCGCGCGATCGGCGCCTCAAGGCGCTGCTCAAGAACCGCGCCGCCGTCGCCGGAGGGGTCCTGCTGGCGGTGCTGGTCGTCGCCGCCCTCGGCGCCGACGTGCTCTCGCCGCACCCCCCCGCGCGGCAGGACCTGGCGCGCATGCTGGAGGGGCCGTCCTGGGACCACCCCCTGGGGACCGACAACCTCGGGCAGGACCTCCTCTCCCGCCTCCTCCACGGAGCGCGGCTCTCGCTGCTCATCGGGTTCATCTCCGTCACCATCGCCGTGGTCGTCGGCGTCCCCCTGGGCGCCGTGGCGGGCTACGCCGGCGGGTGGACGGACACGCTGGTCATGCGCGTCACCGACGTCATGCTCGCCTTCCCGAGCATCGTGCTGGCGCTGGCCATCGTGGCGGCCCTGGGCGGGGGACTGGTGCAGATGATGGTGGCGGTGGGGGTCGTCACCATCCCCGCGTACGCGCGGCAGGTCCGCGCCTCGGTGCTGGAGGTAAAGTCGGAGGACTACGTCACCGCCGCCCGCGCGCTGGGCGCCGACCACCGGCGCATCCTCCTCCGCACGGTGCTGCCCAACTGCCTCGCGCCCCTGCTGGTGCTGGCCACGCTGGACTACGGAGCCGCCATCCTGGAGGCGGCGGCGCTCTCCTTCCTCGGCCTCGGCCCCGAGCCGGGGACGCCGGAGTGGGGCCTCATGCTGAAGGAGGCCCAGAAGCTCTTCGCCACGGCGCCGCGGGTCGTCATCGCGCCGGGCCTCTGCATCTCGCTGGCGGTCCTCGCGTTCAACCTCCTCGGGGACGGGCTCCGCGACGCCATGGATCCGCGCGCCCATCGTTGAGGGGGGGCCCCGGGGGTTCTTCCCCGGCGGGGACCTCCCGTGGAGGATGGCGCCGCAGGGCGCACCAGGAGGATGTCCATGACGAGGTTCCGGTTCACGGCCGTGGTCGTCGTCGCCGCCGCGGCGCTCGCCGGCGCCGGCTGCCAGACGCTCTTCCCCGCGTGGGTCCCCGCCCCCGATCTCCCGGAGCCGCCCACCTGGGTGTCCAGCGAACCGTTCCAGTGCTTCGACTTCGACGGGCTCTGGGAGCGGTGCAAGATCCAGGCGACGCGCAGCGGCTACCGCATCGACGACGACGCGACGTCCTACACGAGCCGCCGCGTGGTCACGACCTGGAAGCTGGATCTCTCCACGGGGCACAACTCCGGGCGCCGCCATCGGCGGTTCGTCTCCGTGGAGGAGGTCCCGGAGACGAAGGACCACTTCCGCGTCCTCGTCTGCACCGTGGTCCAGCGGAACGAGGACACGGAGGATCCCCTCAACCCGGTGAGCGCCCAGTGGCGCCCGTGGGAACCCGACCTCCAGGACGCCGAGCGCGTGGCCTACACCATCGCCATGGGATACCGCGAGTCCGGCCCGTCGCCGGAGTTCGAGGCGCGCTGACCGCGGGCCGCCGCCGACGGCAGGTCTCCGGCGGCGTGCTGCGCGACGCCGCCCGTCGCATCGCCCGCCGGTTCGGGCCCCTCGGATGGTGGCCCGGCGAGACGCCGCTGGAGGTCTGCGTGGGCGCGGTGCTGACGCAGAACACCTCCTGGAAGGGCGTCGAACTCGCCATCGGGCGCCTGCGCGCGGCGGGCGTGCTCTCCGGCGCCGCGGCCATGCTCGCCCTGCCCGAGGACCGGCTGGCCGACCTCATCCGCCCGGCGGGGTACTTCCGCGTGAAGGCGCGCCGCCTTCGCGCGCTCCTCCGGTGGCTGGAGGATCGCGGCGGCGGCGACGTCGCGGCGGCGCTGGCGGGGCCGCTCCCCCGGGTGCGGGAGGACCTCCTCACGGTCCACGGCGTGGGGCGGGAGACGGCGGACAGCATCCTCCTCTACGCGGCGAACCGGCGCGTGTTCGTCATCGACGCGTACACGCGGCGCATCGTCGGCCGCCACCGGTGGATGGACCCCGACGATGACTACGACGCGCTGCGCCTCCGGTTCGAGGAGGCGCTGCCGCGGAGCGCCTCCGCCTGGAACGAGGCCCACGCGGGGATCGTCACGGTGGGGAAGGAGTTCTGCCGCCCCCGGCCCCGCTGCACCGGCTGCCCGCTGGAGCCGCTCCTTCCGCCGGGCGGGCCCGCCGGGTGCGGGGTTACTCCCCGTCGCCGCCCGCGGGCTTCGCCGGCTCCGTCGCCGCGGGCGGGGGGGCGGCCGCCTTCTTCGCGGCCTCCGCGGCCTTGACCTCGTCGGGCGTGGGGAACGCCTTCCCGTCCACGCTGCAGCGCTCCAGCCTGAGCGTGCGGCTCCCTCCCCCGGAGTCCTCCTGGACGAACTTCCACACCAGGGCGACGCCGCCGCAGTCGAACCACTCCAGTTTCCCGTCCAGCACGAACGTGTCCCCGGACAGCTGCGGCACCTGGTGGCGGAAGGACTCCAGGCGGTACCGGTCGCCCTGCTTCGCGAACACCCGATCCTGGAGGATGGTCTGCCCCTGGGTCGTCTCCGTGGCGACGTGTACGGGGATGCCGCGCTCGGCGTCGAAGGTCCGCGTCTCCGAGGTGCCCTTGCGGGGACCGCCCACGTAGGTGCAGGCGACCTCGCAGCCGCCCCCCTCGACGGCGCGCCACGTCGCGCTGCAGTCCTTCAGCACGTCCGCCGCGCGCCCGCCGATGACGATGCCCTCGACGAACCCCTTGATCTGGCCGGCCCCCTGCGCCTCCACCAGGGGGCGCAGGGACTCGTCCACGGAGTCCGACGCCTTCACCTCCAGCGTCTCCGGCGCGGTCTCCGTGGCCCGCGTCCACGTGAAGTCGAAGCCGAGGGGACCGATGGGGGTGTCCTCGATGACGACGGTGGCGCCGACGGTCTTCGCCGCCGTCGAGCGGACGCTGTAGAGGAGCCGCTCCGCCTTCTCCATCGTCTCCCGGGCCTTCGGGTCGACGACGGGAGGTTCCGGAGCCGGGGCGGCGTCCTCCGCGGCGGGGGCCGGCGCCGGCGGGTTCGCGGGCGCGGGCTTCTCCCCGTCCTGCGCGGAGGCGCGCGAGGCGGCCAGCAGGACGACGAGGGCGAGGGTGACGGGTCGCACGGGGACTCCTTCCGATGGAACGCGGCGGGGAACGGGCCGCCGATTCTACGCCCCGTCGCTCCCCGTCGAAAGTCTCGCGGCGCGGGCCAGCGCCTCCGCGAGACGGATCCGCAGGGCCTCCAGCCGGAGCGAAGGCGCGACCTCCATGGCGCGGGCGATGAGCCGCTCCGCCTCCGCGCCCCGCCCCTCCCGGAGGTCGAGTCGCGCCAGCCGGAGGCAGCGGGAGCCCAGCGCGCGGCGGACGGCCCGGGAGTGTCGCGGCGCCGTGGCGCACAGGAAGGGAAGGCGCACCTCCAGCACGCGCACCCGCTCCTCCGCCATGCGACGGCGGTCCCGAACGGCCTGCTCGCCGTGGAGGCGGTAGCGGGCCGAGGGGACGGGGTCGAAGAGGAACCGGTGGCGCGCCGCCAGCCGGAGCCACATGTCCCAGTCGTTCACGCAGGAGAGGCCCCGGTCGTAGCCCCCCGCGGCGAGGAAGGCGGCGCGCCGGAAGAGCACCGTCGGCGTCCGCAGGAAGTTCTCCCGGAGGAGGGGGCGGAGAACCTCCCCCGAGGGAGTCCCGTGCGCCCTCCGCGCGCCGGGCACGGGCCGCCCGTCCCCGTCCACGTATTCCACGCCGGCGTAGAGCACCGCGGCGCCCCGGTCCCCGTCGAGCATGGGCACCTGCCGGCGCAGCTTGCCGGGAAGCCACGCGTCGTCGGAGTCGAGGAAGGCGACGTACTCCGCGCGCGCGAGGTCCACGCCGCGGTTCACGGCGGCGCTCTGGCCGGCGTTCTCCTGCCGCACGTAGCGGACGCGGGCGCCGTAGCGGGCGCACACCGCGGGCGTGTCGTCCGTGGAGCCGTCGTCCACCACGACGACCTCCAGCCCGTCGAAGTCCTGCGCGAGGGCGGAGTCCAGCGCCTCCCCCAGCCAGCGGGCGCGGTTGTAGGCGGGCACGACGGCGCTCACGCGCGGGGTCACGGGGCGCCTCCGGCGGGGTCGTACCCGGGGAACACGGAGAGGAGGAGGCGCTCGCGGCGGCGCACCCGGGCCAGCGTCCTCTCGGTGAAGTAGGACCGCCAGGGCGTGCCCTCCCGCCGCTTCGATCCCGCCGGGAGGATCTTCCCCTCCGCGGGGACGAAGGCGACGTCCTCCGGCGGGAAGCCCATGTCGAGGAGGAAGCGGTGGAGTTCCCCGTTCAGGTCCTCCATGCGCAGGAACCGCACGGGGTGGATGTCCCGCTCCCACCCCCGGCCGTCGATGTAGTCCCCGTCGATGCGGCCCATGACCGAGGCCGGCTCGCGGAAGAACCACCGCACGAACTGCTCCGTCTGGAAGCCCGGCGCGTCCTCCGGCGGGAGGGGGGAGCCGCGCAGGCGGGGGAAGAGGTCGTTGGCGGCGTCGAGGAACTCCTCGAAGGAGAGGTCGGGGTACGAGGGGAACCTTCGCCGGACCTCCGCCCCGTCCACCCACGGCGGGAGCCGCTCCTTCCACCATGCGAACTCGTACTGGGACACGTAGCGGTCGAAGGGGTTGCGCACGGTGGCGACGATGGGGAGCCCGCGGTGGGACGGCGGGATCTCATCGGCGGTGCCGTGCTTGGCGGTGTCCCGCCATGTGCGGCCCCGCACCTTCCGGAGCGTCCGCCCGATCCACGTTCGCGGTCGCGGCGGCTTCATCAGCCGCTCCAGCACGCTGGTCACGAACGTCCCCCCGGTCTTCGGCTGGTGGAGGAACACGAACCGGTCGGTGAGGATCACCGGGGGAGCATCCCACACGGGAGCGGGGGGACGCAGCGCCGTCGGCGTGCCTCCGCCGCGGTCATGTCCCGTACCCGAGGGCCCGCTGGGCGTCGGCGATGAGGGGGAGGATGCGCTCCACCGCGGCTCCGTTGCGGCGGCGCCACTTCTCCGGATCCGGGGCGGTCACGGCGTTCACGACCTCCAGCCGTCCGTCGCCCGGGAGGATCCCCTCCTCCCACGGGAGCCCGAGCCGCCGCAGGGTTCCCTCCAGCACCTCGCGGGGGCGCGCCACGAGGTCCTCGTAGGCGATCTCGTGGACCGCGCCGGCGTCGCGCAGCGCCGGGAGGTGGGCCAGCACGCCCTCCACGCACGCCCGCCACTGGAGGGCGCAGACCTCCTCCAGGGGGCGCTCCGCCATCCCCCTCCAGCCCGGCGGCAGGACGAAGCACCACCGGGAGCCGTCGTACCCGGGCATCCGCAGCGGCTCCGGGACCTCGTACGTCTCGTACGTGTCCGGTGCGCGCCAGCCGTCCATGAGCGACGACACCGTGGGCCGCCCGTCCCGGCGCAGGAAGACGAACGTCGCGTCGGGGAGGAGCGCCCGGAGGAAGGGGATCCGCAGGCAGTTCTTGGGCGTCTTCTCCAGGAGGCGCACGCGCCCGGCGCGCCGCCGCAGCAGCACGCCCACGCGCGCCGCGCCGTAGGCGGGGCCCCGGCCTCCGGCGCGCCGGCGCTCCTTGGCGCGCCAGAGGTCGCCCGGCTGGACGCGCTCCCGGAACGCGGCGCGCAGCGACGCCGCCGTGGGGCCGTCGAGGTCCTCGCCGGACAGCGCGTTCGACTCCCACCCGCGACGGGAGGGGTGGAAGGGCCCCTCCAGGATCCCGTGGCTCTCCGTTCCCAGGGACCAGAGGCCCGACGACCGCCCCAGCGCCTCGAACAGCACCGTGGTCCCGGAGCGGGGAGCCCCCAGGAGGACGACGGGTCCCGTCACCGCGGGCCCCGCGCCAGTCCCCGCAGCCGCGCCTCCAGCCGCACGCGGAGCGCGGCGATGCGGCGGGCGGGGCCGGGCGCCAGTTCCAGCGCGCGGGCGATCTCCCGCTCCGCGTCCCCGCCGCGCCCCTCGCGGAACGCCCGGCGCGCGCGGCGGAGGTAGTGGGCGGAGAGCTTCTCCCGCGCCAGGGGCAGGTGCTCCGGCGCCAGCGTGCCGAGGCGCACGAGGTTCGCCTCCAGGAGGCGCACCCAGGACTCGTCCATCTTCGCCTTGTCGGCGATCACCTGGTCGGCGTGGCGGCGCATGAGGCAGGAGGGCGTCGGGTCGTAGATCACGCGCGTGTCGATGCAGACCCGCAGCCACATGTCCCAGTCGTTCACGGACACGTAGGCCGCGTCGTACCGTCCGGCCCGCTGGAGCAGGGCCCGGCGCACGATGACCGTGCCCGTGTTCATCACGTTGTGCCGCAGCAGGTGGGGGAGGATCCATCCCGACGGCGTCCCGCGGCCGGAGTGCCGGACCGGGCTCGGCGCGCCGTCGGCGTCGATGTATCGCACCGCCGCGTAGAGGAGCCCCGCGCCGGGGTCGCCGTCCAGCATGGGGATCTGCCGGCGCAGTTTCCCCGGCAGCCACGCGTCATCGGAGTCGAGGTAGGCGACGTACTCGCCGCGCGCGTGGGAGAGGGCCGTGTTCCAGGCCTCGCTCTGTCCGGCGTTCTCCTGCCGGAAGGCCCGCACGCGGTCCCCGTAGCGCTCGAGCACCGCGGGCGTGTCGTCCGTGGAGCCGTCGTCCACGATGACGTGCTCCACGCCGGGGAAGTCCTGCGCGATCACGGAATCGATGCACTGCGGCAGGTACCGCGCGCGGTTCCACGTGGGGGTGACGACGCTGACCCGGGGAGTCGCGGACATGGCGGGCACGATACCGCAGCGGGGGACCGCTACGCGCCGTCGTACAGGCGGAAGCCCTAGCCCGACCTGCTCGTGAGGGACCGCGGTCCCGCGGCGTCCTCGCGTCGATCCCGGCGTCGCGGCGACTCGCGATCACCGGGCCGCGTCGCCCCCCTTCGCCGGTCGCCCGGGGGTTCTCCCCCGGCGGGCGCGGGTCTCCGCCGCGCGGACGAGGCGGGCGGGGTGCTTCGCGTACAACTCCACGAGGCCGCACCCGCCGCAGACGCGCGCCTCCAGTTCGTCCACGACGGCCCCCTTGAACAGCGCCGCGCCGGGCTCCCGGTCCACGCGGACGGACAGGTCCGCGGGCGCCATGTACATGTCCTGGCGATCCAGGACGCGCACCCCCTCGACCAGCACATCGGAGCCGCACTTCGAACAGGCCACGGGAACCTCCACCGGGGATCACCGGCCATCCTACCCCCCCGGCCCGGCGCCTTTGCCGCCCACCGGGGAGTCCGTGGTAGGTACGGAATCCGCCCCCGGGAGGAGTCACGTGATCGCGAAGAAGGTCGCCGTCATCGGCCTGGACGCCGCGGACTGGGAGTTCCTGCGCCCCTGGATGGAGGCGGGGGATCTGCCGGTGCTCCGGGGCCTCGTCGAGGGGGGCGCGTCGGGACCGCTCCGCTCCACGCAGCCCCCGTTCTCGGCTCCCGCCTGGGCGACCTTCATGACGGGGAGGCAGCCCGGCGGGCACGGTCTCTTCGACTTCGTCATGGAGGACCCCTCCACGGGCCGCCCCGTCCTCGCCCGCTCCGACCTGGTGCGCGGGGAGCGGCTCTGGGAGGCGGCGGCACGGGCGGGCCGCCGGAGCGTCGTCGTGAACGTACCCATCACCTGGCCCGCCCGTCCCTACGACGGCCTCCTCGTGACGGGGATGCTCACCCCGGCCGGCAAGGGGTTCACGCACCCGGCGGCGCTGCAGCAGGAGATCCTCGCCGCCTTCCCCCGGTACCGCTGCGACCTGGACGTGGGACTGAAGGACACGCCGGACTCCCTGAAGGCCCACCTCGACGACATGGCGTTCCAGAACCTCGGCCTCATGCGGACGCTGCTGCGTCGCGGGCCCTGGGACCTGTTCGTCGGCGTGTTCACCACGACGGACCGGGCGAAGCATCTCTTCTGGGAGCAGCGCGAGACCTACGTCCGCGACCACTACCGCAAGGTGGACCGTGCCGTGGGGGAACTCCTCGGCGAACTGGGGGAGGAGGTTCTGGTGCTCCTGCTGTCGGATCACGGCTTCCACACCGTGCGGACGAAGTTCTACATGAACCGCTGGCTGCGGGAGCGCGGGTGGCTGGAGGTGCGGGAGGGGGGGGACGAAGGGGTCGCCGCCGACGAGGCGGAACTGCGGGCCGGGCTTGAGGTGTTCATGCGGCCGGCCCGGGCGAAGCGCGGTCTCCTGGCGCGGCTGTTCGGGCGCACCGACGACGGCGCCAGTCTGCAGGTGGACGTCCCCCGCTCCCGCGCCTACCTCTACTCGGCCTGGACCAACGGAGTGAAGGTGAACCTGAAGGGGCGGGGCCCGCTGGGACTCGTGGAACGGGGGGCGGAGTACGAGCGGCTGCGCGACGACATCATCGCGGGGCTGCGCGAGTTCCGCTTCCCCGGCGGGGAGGCGCCGCTGTTCGACTTCGTGGGGCGGCGGGAGGAGGTCTACTCCGGCGAGGCGCTGGAGTGGGCCCCCGACGTCGTCACCCGCTCCGACGGGTTCCGCGTGATCTGCGGGAAGAACCTCGACCGCGGGCGGCTCCTCCGGGAGAGCAGCCGCGACGCCGGCGCGCACTCCGACACGGGCATCCTCGTGGCCCGCGGGCCCGGCGTCCGGCGGGGGGCGACGCCGACGGGGGCGGGCATCGAGGACCTCATGCCCACGGCGCTCTGGGCGCTGGGGGCGGAACTCCCGGCGCACCTGGACGGACGCGTCCTCTCGGAACTCTTCGACCCGGCCCTGGTCGCCGCGCACCCGGTGCGCGTGGCCGCCGCCGCTCCCGCCGGCGCCGCCCCCGCCCCCGCGGGCGGAGGGGACGCCTTCGACGCCGCCGAGGAGGAGGAACTGCGGCGGACGCTGGAGGGGCTGGGCTACATCTGACGGACTTGGCGTGGTGTATCTTCTCCCCGCCCCGGAGGACCCCGTGCCCGCGCCGACCCGACCCTACGTCACCGTCGTCTCCGGAGTCCCCCGGTCGGGGACGTCGATGATGATGGCCATGCTGGCCGCCGGCGGAATCCCCCCGCTCACGGACGCCCGCCGCGCCGCCGACGACGACAACCCGAAGGGGTACTTCGAACTGGAGCGCGTGAAGAACCTGAAGGCGGACCCGTCCTGGGTGCGCGACGCCGTGGGGCACGCGGTGAAGGTCGTCCACGTCCACGTGCGCGACCTCCCCGCGGACATCGACTACCGGGTGGTCCTCATGCGGCGGGACCTGAGGGAGGTCGTGACCTCCCAGCGCACCATGCTCGCGCGGCGCGGCAAGCCCGGCGGCGACCTCAGCGACGAGCGGCTGATGGCCATCTACGCGCGGCAGCTGGACGACCTCGTGGCGTGGATGGGCGCCGCTCCGCACATCCGCTTCATGGAGGCGCGGTACGGCGCCGTCCTGGCGGATCCCACCGGAACCCTCGCGGCCCTGGACGGGTTCCTCGACGGCGGGCTCGACCGGGACGCCATGGCCCGCTGCGTCGACCCTTCGCTGTACCGGTCGTAGCGCGGTCCCGCGGACTTTCCCGCGCCGGCGCCGCGGATCCCCCGACGGAGCGTCTCCCGCTCCCCGCGCCGCCCGGCACGTGCGTTGCGCCCCCGGCCCGGGGGCGCGAACGGCGGTGACCGGCGCCCCCGGGAGGAGCCATGTCCCACGGCGCGCTGTCGGAGGCGGAGCGGCGGAAGCGGGCGACCCTGACGGTGGCGGGGGTCTCGTTCCTCTGCGTGGCCATCATCACGTCCGCCACGTGGACCCCGGGGGCGCTCATCATCCCCCTGTCGCTGCTGCCCATCGGCGCCATGGCGGGTGCGCTCGCGGGCTTCATCCTCGCGGGCACCATCTGGTACTCCGGCCTGTAACCCCGGCGCACCCCCCGGAGCCGGTGGAGGATCCGCGAAGCGGCCCCCACGGGGCAATTCGTCGGCCGCCGCCGGGGGGATCGCTACAAAGGGCCCCTTCCACCCGCATCCGGAGGGGAGACCGCCATGGCCGCGACGCCGCCCACGGGGATCCAGTGCCGCCTCGCCGAGCCGGCGCGGGCGCAGACGCTCCTGGAGCACGCCGGGGCGCTCCCGTGGGTGGACGTCGAGGACCGCATCGCGTCGGACCTCGAACTCCTCGGGAACGGCGGCTTCACGCCGCTCACGGGCTTCCTCTGCCGCGCCGACTACGAGTCCGTGGTCCGCGACATGCGCCTCGCCGACGGGCAGCCCTGGTCGGTCCCCGTCACCCTCCCCGTCCGCCGGGAGGAGGCGGCGCGGTTCAAGGAGGGGGACGAGATCGCCCTCCGCTTCCGCGGGCAGATCATCGCCATCCTCCACCTGCGGGAGAAGTACGAGTACGACCGCGAGGCCGAGGCGCGGGGCGTCTGGCGCACGACGGACCCGGCCCACCCGGGAGTGGCCGGCCTCTTCCGGCAGGGCGAGGTCTACTTCGGCGGCGAGGTCCTCGTCCTCGTGCCCGACATCCACACCGACTTCGGCGCGTACCGGCTGACGCCGACGCAGACCCGGGCGGCATTCGCGGAGCGCGGCTGGGAGCGCATCGTCGCGTTCCAGACGCGCAATCCCATCCACCGGGCGCACGAGTACCTCCAGAAGTGCGCGCTGGAGATGGTGGACGGGCTGCTGGTCCACCCGCTGGTGGGGGAGACGAAGGGGGACGACATCCCCGCCGACATCCGCATGCGGTGCTACGAGGTGCTCCTCGAGAAGTACTACCCGCGCAACCGGACCATGCTCTCCGTCTTCCCCGCGGCCATGCGGTACGCCGGTCCGCGCGAGGCGGTGTTCCACGCGCTGGTGCGCCGCAACTACGGCTGCACGCACTTCATCGTGGGCCGGGATCACGCGGGGGTGGGCAACTACTACGGGACCTACGACGCGCAGAGGATCTTCTCCGAGTTCGAGCCCGGCGAACTGGGCATCGAGACGATCTTCTTCGATCACACGTTCTACTGCCGCGCGTGCGGCCACATGGCGTCGGAGAAGACCTGCGTCCACGACGCCGCCATGCGCGTCGCTCCTTCCGGGACGAAGGTCCGGCAGATGCTCCGCGAGGGGCGGATGCTCCCCACCGAGTTCACGCGCCCGGAGGTGGCCCGGTGCCTCCTCGAGGCGTACCACCCGGAACTGCGCGAGCAGCGGCGGCGCCGCGAGGACGTCGCCCGCGCCGGCAAGGGGCGGGTCCTCGTCATCGGCCTCGACGGCGTCCCGCCGGAACTCCTCTTCGATCGCTTCCGCGACGACCTGCCCAACCTCCGCGGGCTGATGGAGAGGGGCGTGAGCGGGCGCCTCCGGTCGACGACGCCGCCGTCCACGGTGCCCGCGTGGTCCTGCATGCTCGCGTCACGGGACCCCGGCGAACTCGGCGTCTACGGGTTCCGCAACCGGCGCTCGTACGCCTACGACGACCAGTTCTTCGCCAACTCGACGGCGGTGCGGGAGAAGCGCGCCTTCGACCTGCTCTCCGACGCGGGGAAGTACGTGGTGACCATCGGCGTCCCCGGGACCTACCCGCCCCAGCCGCTGAACGGCATCCAGGTGGGGGACTTCCTGACCCCCGACACGGGGGTGGAGTACACGTTCCCCGCGGGGTTCAAGGCGGAGATCGACGAGGTCGTGGGCCGCTACATCCTGGACGTGCAGGGCGTGCGCGGCGCCGACCGGGACGTGGTGCTCCAGCAGATCTACGACATGACGCAGAAGCGGTTCCGCCTGGCGGAGCACGTGCTCACCACGCGGCCGTGGGAGTTCGTGATGCTGGTGGAGGTGGGCCCCGACCGGGTCCACCACCTCTTCTGGCGGGACTTCGATCCGTCCCATCCCCGCCACCGGGCCGACAGCCCCTTCGCCGGCGCCGTGCGCGACTACTACAAGTTCCTCGACCACCGCGTGGGGGACCTGCTGAAGCTCGTCGACGACGACACGACGGTGCTCGTCGTCTCCGATCACGGCGCGCAGCCCATGGAGGGGGCGGTCTTCCTGAACGAGTGGCTCCGTAGCACGGGGCGCCTCGCGCTGAAGGGGGGCGACCCGGGCGCGGCGACGCCCATGAAGCAGGTGTCCGTGGACTGGTCCCGCACCCGGGCGTGGGCGGAGGGCGGCTACTACGCGCGCGTCTACCTCAACGTCCGGGGCCGGGAGCCGGAGGGCATCGTGCCGCGGGACGAGGTGGACGCGGAACTGGCGGCCCTCAAGGAGGAACTCGCCGGGCTGTCCGACGAGGCCGGCCGCGCGGTCGGCGTGCACGCCTACCGGCCGTCGGAGGTCTACGCCGCCGCGCGGGGCGTGCCCCCGGACCTGTTCGTCCACTTCGGCGACCTCCGCTGGCGCGTGGCCGGCGCCGTGGGCGGGGGACGCGTCGTGGTCCGCGACGACGACTCCGCGGCGGACGACGTGGGGCACCACCCCGACGGCGTGTTCATCATGGCGGGGCCCGGCGCCCCCGCGCGCGGCACTGTGCTGGAGGATCTCGCCATCTACGACGTCGGCCCGACCCTCCTCCACCTCTTGGACCAGCCGGTGCCCGCGGACATGCGGGGCCGGGTGGTCGGATAGGAGCGCGGCATGGCGAAGGGATTCACGGTCTGGTTCACGGGGCTCTCCGGTGCGGGGAAGTCCACCATCACGGCGGTCCTCGTGCGGGAGTTCGCGGCGCGGGGCGTGGGGCACGAGGTCCTCGACGGGGATGTCGTGCGCACGCATCTCAGCAAGGGGCTCGGGTTCTCCAAGGAGGACCGGGACACGAACATCCGGCGCATCGGCTGGGTGGCCTCCACGCTCACGAAGCACGGCGTCGGCGTCATCTGCGCCGCCATCTCCCCCTACCGCGCCATCCGGGCGGAGGTCCGCGCGGCGGTCGCCGCCCACGGGACCTTCCTCGAGGTCTACGCGAAGTGCCCCATCCCCGTGCTCAGCGATCGCGACCCGAAGGGGCTCTACAGGAAGGCGCTGGCGGGGGAGATCCGGAACTTCACCGGCGTCTCCGATCCGTACGAGGAGCCCGAGGAGCCGGACGTCCTCTGCGAGACGGACCGCGAGACCGTCGAGGAGAGCGCGGCGAAGATCCTCCGGCGCCTCGAGGAACTGGGCGTCATCCCCCACCCCGCCGCCCCCTCGGCGGAGTTCACCGCCGACGAGGAGGCCCGCATCGCCAAGCGGCTCGAGGACCTGGGGTACATCTAGCCGGCTGGCCCGCGCTACCGCCTCCCCAGGATCCGCCCCAGCACGCCGCCCCCCTTCGCGGGGGTCTCCCGCGGAGGGTTCTTCAGGGAGAGGAGCAGCGGCACCTCGAGGACCTTCTCGTGGTGGACGCCGTGGGCCCAGACGCCGTCCTCTCCCCAGGCGTCGCCGTGATCGGCGCAGACGATCACGTTGGCGTCGCGGAACGCGTCCAGCAGCGGCGCCAGCCTCCCGTCCACCCAGCGGAGGCACTCGGTCTGGCGGCGGCGGCACTCGGCGGCGTCGTTGTCCTCGGAGAACGAGCGGCAGGGGTTCACGTCGCGGCTCCACGCCGCGCCCTCGTGCCAGTAGGGGATGTGGGTCTCGCCGAGGTTCAGGAACGCGAACACCGGCCGGTCCGGCCCCGCTCCGCGGATCTCCCGCTCCAGGAACTCCAGTTGCCTCCCCAGGCTGAAGGTGTCCCCCGCGTAGAGGTAGCGGTCGAAGTCCCGCACCAGCGGCTTCACCGTGGGCTTGGAGTCGTCGAACCAGTCCACGGCGCCGGTGCCCACGGCGAGATAGCCCACGCGCCGCAGGCCGTCGATGACGTTGTCGCCGTCCAGGGTGCAGAAGGGGGGCGCCGCGCTGCCCGCGCCGCCGCCGCCGCGCATGCGGAAGATCTTCCCCCACTTGGGGTTCACGAAGGGCTCGCGGCGCGTGGCGTCGCCCGGCGTGAAGCCCATGAACATGGCGCAGTGGGAGGCGTAGGTGAAGTAGCCCGGGGCCCAGGCGCGCTGGAGGGGACCCACGCGCCGGAGGTTGGGCGTCTCCGTGGCGGCGAACACGTCGTAGCGGCAGGAGTCGAGCGTGACGAAGAGGAACGAGGTCGGTTCGACCTTCACGCGTCCCCCCCGCGGTAGACGCAGCGCACCTGGCAGGTCTCCTCGACGGCCACCTCGACGAGCCCCGGCAGCGACGGCCGCATGCGCTCGAAGACCCAGCGGGCGAGGTGCTCGGACGTCGGGTTCTCCAGCCCCTCCACCTCGTTCAGGTACCGGTGGTCCAGCGCGTCGTGGAGCGGGCGGAACGCGGCGCGGATGTCCCCGTAGTCGACCACCCAGCCCGCTTCCGGGTCGACGGGCCCCTCCACGCGCACGGCAAGGCGGAAACCGTGGCCGTGGAGGCGGCCGCAGGGATGCCCCTCCGGCACCGCCGGGAGCCGGTGGGCGGATTCGACGCGGAAGGAGCACTCCAGGGCGGCGCGCATGGGGGCGCATGGTACGGCGGAGCCTCGCGGTCCACGGGCGGCAATCGCGGCGGCGGAGTCGGGCGCCGTTTCGGCACGGAGCGGGGGCCCCGACCCGTCAGAATGCGCAGCCCATGGACCTCACCGACCTCCACTGCCACTCCACGGCCTCCGACGGGACGGTGCGTCCCCGGCAGATCGTGCAGATCGCCAGGCGCGTCGGGCTGCGCGCCATCGCGCTCACGGACCACGACACGCTGGACGGCGTGGCCGACGCCGCCGACGAGGCCCGCCACCTGGGCATCGAGTTCGTGCCCGGGTGCGAGATCTCGCTGGACGACGCCCCGGGCACGTTCCACCTCGTGGGCCTCCTCGTGGACCCCGCCAACGCGGTGCTGCGGGACCGGCTCGCGTTCGTGCGCGAGGGCCGGGAGGGCCGCAACAACGGCATCGTGGCGCGGCTGAACGACCTGGGCATCCCCGTCACCATGGCGGAGGTCGCCGCGGAGGCGGGGGGCGACGTCGTCGGGCGGCCCCACTTCGCGCGCGTGCTCATCAACCGGGGCGTGGTGAAGGAGTTCCGCGAGGCCTTCGAGCGGTTCCTCGGGAAGGGGAAGCCGGCCTACGTGGATCGGGAACGCCTCCCCATGGCGGACGCCTTCGCCGCCATCCACGGCGCCGGCGGCGTCACCGTGCTGGCCCATCCGTACACCATCGGGCACGCCGATCCGGCGGTCTACGAGGAGTGGCTCCGCGGGCTCGCCGCGGCGGGACTCGACGCCATCGAGACCGTCTACACGGAGCACTCCGCCTCCGACACGGCGCACTACCGGGAACTGGCGCGGCGGTGCGGGCTGCTGGAGTCCGGCGGCTCCGACTTCCACGGCGAGAACAAGAAGAACACGGACATCGGATCCGGGAAGGGGGGCCTCCGCGTCCCCTACGCGTTCCTCGAGGCGCTCCGCGACCGGGCCCGCACCCGCGGGGGACCGGGCGCATGACGGCGGCGGCGGGCGCCCCCGCGGCGCCCCGCGGCGCCGGGCGACGGCTCCTCGCGGTCGCCATGGACGGGACGCCGCACTCGTTCCTCGTGCGCGCCATGGCGGACGGCGTGATGCCCCACCTGGCGCGGCTCGCGGCGCGGGGGCACTTCCGGCGCATCCGCAGCGTCTATCCGACGGTCTCCTCGTGCGCGTGGGCGTCCTTCATGACGGGCATGGACCCGGGCGGCCACGCCATCTACGGCTTCATCGATCGCCGGCCCGAGACGTGGTCGCTCTACATCCCCACGGGGCGGCACGTCGCCGCGGAGACGCTCTGGGAGCGCCTGTCGCGCCTGGGGAAGCGCGTGGTGGTGCTCAACGTCCCCGGGACCTACCCGCCCCGTCCCGTGAACGGCGTGCTCGTGGGGTGCTTCCTCTGCACCGACCTGGCGAAGATCTCCCTGGACCCTGCGGTGGTGGCGTACCTGCGCTCCATCGACTACCGCATCGACGTGGACGCCTGGGGGGCGAGGCGGGACCTGGAGGGGCTGCTGCCGGAGGTGCGCCACATCGTGGACCGGCGGGCGCAGGCGGCGCTCCACTTCATGGACAGCACGCCGTGGGACTTCGCCATGGTGCACTTCATGTCCATGGATCGCCTCCAGCACTTCGCGTGGCGCCAGTACGCCGACGGCGACGCCGTGTTCCACCCGGGGCTGCTGGACCTCTACCGCCGCGTGGACGGGCACATCGGCGCGCTCGTGGCCGCCGCCGGGCCCGACGCGGAGGTCGCGTTCCTCTCCGACCACGGGTTCTGCTCCATCAAGCGGGAGGTGCAGGTCAACCGCTGGCTCGAGGAGCAGGGCTACCTGGTGCTCCGCGAGAAGCCCGATCCGAAGGCCGGCCTCGGGAACGTGGACCCGACGCGCACGCGGGCCTACAGCCTCATCCCGGGCCGCATCTTCCTCAACCTCCGCGGTCGCGAGGGCGGCGGCATCGTGGAGCCGGGGGAGGACTACGAGCGGCTGCGGCGGGAGATCTCCGAGCGGCTGATGGACTGGCGGGACCCCGCCGACGGGTCGCCGATCATCGGCGCCGTGATGGGACGGGAGACCGTGTACTCCGGCGCCCACCTCGATCGCGCGGCGGACCTCATCGCCCATCCGCGGGACGGCTACGACCTGAAGGGGCGCATCCTCGGGGACGCGGTGTTCGAGAACGGCGTGCTCACGGGCATGCACACGTACGACGACGCGTTCCTCCTCCTCGGCGACACGGCGGCGCCGCCGGGGGACACGCTGGGCATCGCCGATGTCCACGGGATCTTCTGCTCCATCCTCGGCGTGGACGGGACGCCACGCCCCCTGCCCGCGTGACCGCCCCCGACGCCGCGGCCGGAGTCCCCACCTCGGGCCCCGACCGGCCCTTCACGATCCTCATCTTCAACCCCATGGGAGGGGACGGGTGGGGGGGCGTGGAGCGCTGGTTCCTCGACGTGGCCGAGGGCATGCGGGAGCGGGGGCACCGGGTCCTCTCCGTGGGGCGACCGGGCTCGCTGTGGACGCGGCGCTGTCTCGAGCGCGGGTTCGAGACGCGGGCCACGGAGATGCGCTCCGACTTCGCCCTGGGCGAGGCGCGGGCCGTGGCGTGGTGGATCCAGGAGACCGGCGTGGAGGTGGTGTGCACGAAACTCCACAGGGGGATCCGGCTGGGCGGACTCGCCGCCCGCATCGCGCGGGGCCGCACCCCCGTGGTCGCCTTCATGGGCCTGGTGGAGGCGCGACGGGGTTGGCGCTACCGGATGACCTACCGCCTCTTCCTGGACCACGTGCTCACGCTGGCTCCCTCCATGGCCCGCGCCATCGGGGAGGCCGGCAGGTTCGGCAAGGGCGAGGTCGAGGCGATCCCCTACGGCGTGCGCCCCGCGGACTACGAGATCCCCGGGGCCCGCGTCGCCGCCGCGCGGGACTCCCTGGGCGCGCCGCCGGGGGCGCCGCTCCTCGTGGCGGCCGGTCGCCTGCACGAGCAGAAGCGGTTCGACGTCCTGCTGGAGGCGTTCGCCGCGGTGCGGCGCGGAGCGCCCGCCGCCCGGCTGGCGGTCGTGGGGACGGGCAGCCTCCGGGGGGAACTGGAGGCCCGGGCCGCGGCGCTGGGCGTGGCCGACGGGGTCCTGTTCGCGGGGTTCCGGGCGGATGTGCCCGACGTCCTCGCCGCGGCGGACGTGTTCGTCCTCTCCTCCGACGACGAGGGGCTCCCCATGGTCGTGATCGAGGCCATGGCGGCGGGGAGGCCCGTGGTGGCGACGCGCGTGGGCGCCGTGGAGGACCTGGTGGAGGACGGCGTCACCGGGTGCATCGTGCCCCGCCGCGACCCGACGGCCCTGGCGGAGGCGCTGTCGGGACTCCTCCGCGACGCCGCCGCGGCGCGGGCCATGGGGGAGGCGGGCCGCGCCCGCGTGAGGGAGCGCTACCCGCTCGACCTCTGCCTCGATCGCACCGAGGAGTACCTGCTGCGCGTCGGGGGGAGGACTACTCGTCGTCGTCCGCCGGCGCGTCGGAGCCGGTGACCTTGACGGCGCCGGGCTCCCCGCCCTCCTCGTCCCAGGTCTCCACGACGAAGTCCTTCACCAGCGGGTTGTCCCGGTTCCCCTCGTCGATGTCCTCGTCCACCCAGTCGTCGTCCGTCTCGACTTCCATGTAGGTGTCGCCGAAGGGGACCGCGGGGAACGAGTAGCGGCCGTCGGCGTCGGTGTACGTGTGGAGGATGACGTCGTTCTCCAGGGAGTCGCTGCTGACCTCGATGCCCACCATGGCGTTGGCCACGGGCCGCTTGTTCTGGTCCGTGACGCGGCCCCTCGCGGTCCGGCCCGCCCGCGCGATGGCGACGACCTCGTCCCCGGAGAACGGGTCGTCGGGCTCCACCTGGACCGCCGCGGCGCCGTTGTCGGGCACCACCCACGCGATGGACTTCCGCGGCACGCCGTCGTCGAACGTCACGGAGATGCGGCCGCCGGCGTCGGTCTTGCCGATGACCTCGCTGTACTTCGCGTCGAACTCGTCATCGATGCCGCACCAGTAGAGGGTGGCCGTGACCGGTCCGCCGGAGGTGTCGACCACGCGGATGGGGGTCGCGACGAGGGGGTAGAGCGCGAGGGCGCGGGTCTGCTCGCCGGTGTTGCGGACGTCGAACTGGAAGTCCCGCGCGAGGCCCGTCGAGAGGCCCGACTTGGCGACGGCCACCCGCCAGCGTCCTTCGCAGAGGCCCGTGAACCGGGCGGTGCCGTCGGCTCCCGTCGTGGCCGTCACGTAGGTCTCGTCACCCCGCTGGAGCAGCACGACCAGCGCGCCCTCGACGGGCGGGCCGGCGGGCCCCGCCGCCCCCCGCGCCGTGCGGGGATTGTGCGGGTCCCCCTGGTAGGCCTGCACCGTCGCCGTGAACCCCCGCCCCATGGGGACCTCGGCGGGGGCGCGGCCGGGGACCAGTTCGAGGCTGCGGATCTTGGTGAGCGTGTAGCCCGGCGCTCCCGCCTGCACGGAGTACTTCCCCGCGGGGAGGCCGGGGAGGGAGAAGGAGCCGTCGTCCGCGGAGCGGGTCGTCGCCGTCGTCGAACCGGAGCGCACCACGACGACGGCGCCGATCACGGGGGTCCGCGTGTCGGCGTCGACGCAGGTCCCGCGGAGCGGCGCCTCCTCCCCGAGGACGAGGACGATGGGGTTCCCGTTGGGGGTCACGCCGTCGATGAACGCGCGCGACATGCCCGCCTTGACGGCCTCCACGCGGACGCGGCGGGGCGCGGTGAAGGGGATGGAGAACTTCCCCTCGCCGTCGGTCTCCGCCGTCGCGACGGGGTCGCCGCGCTTCCCGGCCACGGCGTCGCGGGGCATGCCGGAGAACGGGGCGAGGCCCGCCGGCTCGTCGGGCTCGAGGTAGAAGCAGTCCCGGAGCACGACGGCGGGGATCCGCGCCTTCGCGGAGGCCGGGTCCCCGGGCTCCGCCGGCAGGGGCTTGTTGGCCACGCCGACGCCGTCATGGATCTCCACCCGGGCGCCGGGGATGGGGTTGCCGAACCCGTCCTGCACGGACCCCCGCACGACGGCCTCCACGGGGGGACGAGGGGGGGGCGTGACGGGGGGCACCGCGGGAGTGGCGTCCGGCGCCGGGGTCACGGGCTTCCCGCCCTGCTGCTGCGTCTTCGAGACGTCCGGGGGCTTCTTTACGGGGGGCGCCGGGGGAGCCCCGGCGGGGGTGGCGGGGGAGAGGGCGAGCCAGGCCACGGCCCCCAGCGCCGCGGCCACGGCCAGCCCGAAGCCCGCGTAGACGACCCTGTCCCCTGCGGCCATGCTGCCACCTCCGGTGATCCCCGACGCGACCCGCTCTCGCCCGGCCCCTCCCGCGGGGCCGATCCGCCCATCCTCTCAAGGATGGCGCGACGGGCTATTCTTTCCGCCGCAGCGGCGACCGCGCCAGCGCCGCCCGGAAGCCGGGGTCGTCGCGGAGCGCCGCGAAGGCGGGATCCCGTTGGACGCCGTCGGGGTCGGGATACCCCCGCGCCATGGCCACCGCCAGGTGGCCGATGGCCTCCTCCCGGTGGCCCGCGCGGGCGAGCACCGACGCGGCGCGGACCCGGGTCCGCACCTGCCCCTCCGCGGCCTGGGGGATCTCCAGCGCCAGTCGCGCCTGGGACGCCGCCCGCTCCCCCTCGCCGCCGGCGAGGAACCGCTCCGCGGAGGCGAACCGGGCGTCGACGCGGCAGCGGAGCGCCTCCGGGAGGTGGCCCGACTCCTCCCACGCGTCGGCGAGGGCCCCGAGCACCTCCTCGTCGTCCCGCGCCGCCGCCGCCACCGCGGGGAGCAGCGCCAGGGCGCCCTCCCGGTCCCCCGCTCCCAGCAGGCGGCGGGCCTTGCCCGTCAGCATGCGGGCCTGGAGCGGCGCCGCGGCGGCGGCCCGACGGGCCGTCTCCGCGGCCTCCTCCAGACGGCGGGGCGTCGCCGCGAGGAAGCGATCCACCGCGTCGGAGGCCGCCGCCAGGGCGTCGCCCTCCCGGCCCAGCGCCTGGAGCGCCTCCACGCGGGTGCCCGCCGAGGGGGCGTAGAGCGGGTCCACCGCCAGGGCCGCCTCCAGGTGCAGGAGTCCCTCCGCGGGGCGACCGGTACGCACCAGGTGGAACCCGAGGGCGTGGTTCCCCTCCCTGTGGAAGGGCTGCACCGCCAGCGCCTCCCGCCAGAGCGCCTCCGCCGCGGCGCCCTCGTCCAGGGCCGCCGTGGCCAGGGCGAGGTTGGAGGTCGTGACGGGGTCCAGCGGCCGGAGCCGCCGCAGGGCGGCGAAGTGATCCCGCGCCCGCACGCGCAGCGCCCGGGCGGCCGCGGGGTCGGGCTCCAGATCCGCCAGCCGCAACGCCACCTCGCCCGCCAGGGAGCGGGCCGCGATGGAGCCGGGGTCCCGCCCCAGCGCGTGCTCCAGCCGGCCCAGCGCGACGCGGGCCTCCGCCGCCGGCAGCGGGGAGGCGGCGCGGAGCCGGGCACGGGCGTCCGCCAGGGGTCCTTCGCCGGCGGTGAGCGACGCCTGCAGCGCCACCGCCGCCAGCAGGGCCCCCACGAGCGCGCGGTGGAGGATCCCGCCGGGCGTCCCCAGGGTCGTCACGGTGCCGCCGCCGAGGAACGACAGCCCACCCGTCGCGAGCGCGCCCAGGAGCAGCATGGGGGGACGGTGGAGGACCGGGGAGAGGCAGGACTGGACGAGGAGCACCGCCCCCGTCGCCCCCAGGGCGAGGACGAGCCCCCGGTCCCGTCCGGCGCGGAGCGCCCGCGCCGCCGCCGCCGCCAGGAGCGCCGCCCACGCGGCCGCCAGCGCCGCCGCCCCCCAGCCCCCCTCCGCGGCCCACTGGAGGGGCTCGCAATGGGCCTCGCCGGGATCGCGGTACAGCGACGCGCGGTACTCCGCCTCCGTGCGGTGGGGCGGATGGGCCGCCGCCCAGTTGCCCGCCCCCACGCCCAGGGGGTGGGCGGCGGCCATGGCCAGCGTCCCGCGGGCCAGGTCCCGCCGCACGAGGACCGTGTCCGTCCGGCCCGCCGCACCGAGCCACTCCGCCGGCCCGTCGCCTCCGTACACGCCGGCCGCGCCCGCGAGGCCCGCCGCGGCGAGCAGCGCCGCCGCCGCGAGTCCCGCCATCCGGCGCCCGCCGGCGGCGCCCACGGCGAGGCCCAGGCCGACGGCGACCCCTCCGCCGAGCACCAGTCCCGCGACGGCGGCCCGTCCCCGCGCCGCCACCAGCAGGCCGACGCCGAGCAGGAGGCCGAGCACCGCCGCCCCGCGCCTCGCTCCGGCGGAGCGGATCGCGACGAGGACCCCCGCGGGCACGGCGGCGGCGACGTACTCGGCGGCGAAGTTCGGATTCCCCAGCGTGGAGACGGGCAGCCCGGGGTGGGTCTCCCTCCAGGGGAGGGGGAGGTCGACTCCGGCCCGCTGGAGGAGGCCGTACGCGGACACGAGACCGGCCCCCAGGGCCGTGGCCGCCAGCAGGGGCTCCAGTTCGCCGTCCTCGACCACGACGTTCTCGAAGGCCAGCGCCAGCACCGCCGCGGGGAGCAGGAGGGCGGCGACGCGGGCCGCGGCCCAGGGGTCGGGACCGACGGGGGCGGTGAGCAGGAACGCGCCCAGGGCGACGGCCATGGCGACCGTGGCCCGGGACCACCGGAGATCGAACCGGCCCGGGGCCCCCTCCGTCTTCCGCGGGAGGGACGCGGCGGCCAGCACCAGCGCCCCCATGGCCAGCAGCAGCGCCTTGGACGCGTCGAACGTCACCGCCCAGGGCACGACCACGAGCGGCACCGCCACCAGCAGGAAGCGGAGAAGCGCGTGCCTCACTCTTCCCCGAACAGCGCGTCCACGAAGGCGCGTGCCTCGAACGGTTCGACGTCGTCGGGGCCCTCGCCGACGCCGAGGAACCTGACGGGGACGGGGACCTCGCGGCGGATGGCGAAGACCGCGCCGCCCCGCGCCGTGCCGTCCATCTTCGAGAGGAACAGTCCCGTGAGCGGGACCGCCTCGCCGAACGCCTTCGCCTGCCGGATGGCGTTCTGGCCCGTCGTCGCGTCGAGCACGAGGATGGCCTCGTGGGGCGCACCGGGGATCTTCTTCGAGACGACCCGGGAGATCTTCCCCAGTTCCGCCATGAGGCCTCCCTGCGTGTGCAGCCGGCCGGCGGTGTCCACGAGGAGCACGTCCGCCTTGCGCGCCACCGCCGCCTCGGCGGCGTCGAAGGCCACCGCCGCGGGGTCGGCCCCGGTGGCCTGTTTGACGATGGGTACGCCCACGCGCTCGCTCCAGAGCGTCAACTGCTCCACCGCGGCGGCGCGGAACGTGTCGCAGGCGGCCAGGATCACCGTCTTCCCCTGGCGGCGGAGGAGGCCCGCGAGTTTCGCCACGCTGGTCGTCTTCCCGCACCCGTTGACGCCGCACACGAGGATGACCGTGGGGCCCGCGGGGTTCACGGCGAGGGCGGTGCCGTCCCCCGCGGTGGAGAGCATGCGGGTCATCTCGGTGCGGAGGAACGGGATCGCGTCGCGCCCGTCCAGCAGCCGCGCCGAACGGTTCGCCTCCCGGAGGCTCGCCACCAGCTCGGTGGTGGCCTCCACGCCGAGGTCGGCGCCCAGGAGGATCTGCTCGATCTCGTCCAGCGTGGCGGCCTCGATGCGGCGGCCCGCGACGACGGCCCGCAGGCGACCGGCCAGCGCCTGCCCGGTCTTGCGCAGCCCCTCCACCAGGCGGCGGAACACGGTCAGTCCTCCGGGTCCGGCGGTGCGTCCGCGGAGTCCGGCGGCGGGGGGTCCGGATCCGCCGCGGCGTCGGCGGCGGCGCGCGGGAGGGAGACCGGGCCGCTCTCCGGCGCCAGGCGGCCCGCGGCGATGAGGTCCTTCCGCACGCGATCCAGCACGCCGTTCACGAAGGCCCCGCTCTGTCCCGTGGAGAACCGCTTGGCCATCTCGATGGACTCGTTCATCACGACGCGGGGCGGGACCTCCGGGTGGTGGAGGAGTTCCTCGATCCCCATGCGGAGCACGTTGCGATCGATGACGGCCATGCGCGTCACCGTCCAGTGCTGCGCGGCGCGCGTGAGGAGACCGTCCAGTTCCGCCACTCGGGATCGCACGCCGCGGGCGAGGTCGAAGGCGTACGCGACCACCTCCGGCGGGTGGCCGTCCCGCAGCAGCGTCGCCTCCAGCCCGTCGAGGCAGCCGTCCCCCAGGAGGTCCGCCTGGTAGAGCACCTGGAGGGCCGTCTCGCGGGCCCGCGTCTGGATGCGCCGGGTCACGGGCCCGACCCCGCGGCCCCGTCGAGGCGGGGGAGGAGATCCGCCATCTCCATGGCGGTGCGGGCGGCGTCGTGGCCCCGGTTCCCGTGGGCCCCGCCGGCGCGGGCCTCCGCCTGCTCGTCGGTGTCCGCGGTGAGGACGCCGAACACGCAGGGGACGCCCGTGTCCCGCGCCACGGCGGCGATGCCCGCCGCCGCCTCGCGGCAGATGTGATCGTAGTGATCCGTCTCGCCGCGGATGACGGCGCCCAGGCAGACCACCGCGCCGAAGCGCCCGGAGCGGGCCAGGCGCGCCGCCGCCACGGGCAGTTCGAACGCCCCGGGCACGCGGGCGACGACGAGACGGGACCCGGGCACGCCGGCCTCGGCGAACGCGCGGAGGCAACCCTCGAGGAGTCGCTCCGTCACCTCGCCGTTGAATCGGGACACCACCACCGCGAACCGGTGATCGCCGCCGACGGGATCTCCCTCGAGGGGCTGCATGGGGACCGGCCAGCGTATCCGCCCCGCGGCGGCGGGGGAATGAACGTCCCGGGGCCGGTGCGGGAGCGCGTCGCGGCGGGCGCGGAGGGTCGGGTCCGCGAACGAAAAACAAATCGGAGTCTGACTCCGTACCTGCGACCGTTCCCGGATGCTGACGCCCTACGACGAGGCGCTGCGGAGGGTGCTCGCCGAGGCGGCGGGGCGGGTGCGCGTGGCGGCGGTCCCGCTGGCGGCGGCGGCGGGACTCCGGCTCGCCGTCCCGGTGCGCGCCGACCGGGACCTGCCCCCCTTCCATCGCGCCACGCTGGACGGCTACGGGGTGGCGTCCGGGGATCCGGCGGTGGCGGCGGGGGAGCCCCTGGCCGTGGTCGGGACGCTCTTCGCGGGGGCGGCGGCGCGCCGCCCCCTGCGGCGGGGTTGCGCCGTGCTCGTCATGACCGGGGCCGCCGTGCCGCGGGGCGTGGACGCCGTGGTCCGGCGGGAGGACGCGCGACTCCTCGGGGACGGGGAGTTCGTCCTCCTGCCGCCGCCCCGATCGGGCGCCGGCGTGCACCGGCGGGGGAGCGACCTCCGCCGCGGCGCCGTGGCGCTGCCCGCCGGGACGGAGGTGACGCCGCGGGTGGTGGCGACGCTGGCCTCCGTGGGTCGCGTGGCCCCGCGCGTGGCGGCCCGCCCCCGCGTGGCGGTGGTGGTGACGGGGGACGAGGTGCGCCCGGCCTCCGCCCGGCGCCTGCCCGCGGCGGCCATCCGCAACAGCAACGGCCCCATGCTGGAGGCGCTGGCGCGGGAGGCGGGGGGCGAGGTGGTGGCGTCGCTGGCGGCGCGGGACGACGGGGCGGCGCTCCGCTCCGCCGTGCGGCGCACGCTCCGCCGCTGCGACGTGCTCCTCCTCTCGGGAGGGGTGTCCGCGGGGGATCGCGACCTGGTCCCCGGCGTCCTGGAGGAGGCGGGGGTCCGGCGGGCGCTCCACGGCGTGGACCTCCGGCCCGGCAAGCCGCTCTGGTTCGGGACCCGAGGGCCCACCCTCGTCTTCGGGCTTCCCGGGAACCCGGTCTCCGCCCACGTGACCTTCACGCTGCTCGTGGCCCCCGCGCTGGCGGCCCTGCGCGGCGAGCCCGACCCGGCGCCCCGGTTCCTGCGGGCGCGCCTCGCCGCGGCGGCTCCCCCCCCGGGGCGGCGGGAGGCCTTCCTCCCGGGGAGCATCGAGGGCACCGGCGGGGACGGTCTCCCCCGCGTGCGGCTCCTGCCCTGGAACGGCTCCGGGGACTTCGCGGGCTTCGCCTCCGCCCACGGGCTGGTGCGCCGCCCCGGCGGTGCGCCCGCGGCGCGGCGGGGAGCGCCGGTGCGGTTCCTCGTCCTCCATGGCGCCCCGGCCCGCTGACGGCGCGGCCCCCGCCGCCGCGCGCCTCCGGTACGGGGCCGCGGCGATCTCGGCGGCGCTGCTGGCGGCGGCCCATCCCCCGGTGGCGCTGCGCCCGCTGGCCTTCGTCGCGCTGGCGCCGTGGTTCGCCGTCCTCCTCCGGGACCGCGGACGGGGACACCTCGGTCCCGCCTACGTGTTCGGGCTCCTCCACTTCACGCTGGGGCTGTCGTGGCTCTTCCCCCTGCACCCCGCGTTCCCGCCGGCGCTCTCGCTCATCCTCGCGCTCTACCCGCTCCTTTTCGCGGCCCTGATGCGTCCCGTGGCCCGCCTGGGTCCCGCCGCGGCGGCCTGGGCCTTGCCGGCGGTCTGGCTCTCCGTGGACTTCCTCCGGGAGCGCGCCCTCTCCGGATTCGGCTACCTCTTCCCGGGCCTGGCGCTGGCGGGGTCCTCCCTCCTCCGGCAGGGGGCGGACCTGGGCGGCGTCCCGCTCCTCACGCTCCTGCTGCTCCTCTCCAACGTGGCGACGGCGGCGTGGCTGCTGCGGAGGTACGGCGCGCGGGCGCCCTCGGAGGAGTCCCCGCCGGGCCCCCCGTTCCCGGCGCTGGCGATGACGGCGGGGACGCTCCTGGCGGTGCTGGCCGGATACGGGGCGGTGCGGCGCGGTCCGCCGCCGGGGGATGACGGACTGCGCGTCCTCCTCGTGCAGCCCGCGTTCCCCCTGGGTCTCAAGGCGGAGGCGGTGCGGGGGGGCAACCCGTCGGGCCAGCGCATGTTCGACGAGGGGGCGGCCCTCACGGTCCGCGGCCTCCGGGACCGGCCCGACACGGACGTCGTGATCTGGGCGGAGACCATGATCCCCTCCGTGCTCGTGCGGCCCCGCACCGCCGGCGGCGCCTTCGACGAGCGCTCCGCCGCCCTCCTGGCGGCGGTGGCCGGCCTCCCGCACCACGCGGGGACGCCGGGGGCCCGGTTCCTGGGCGGGGCCCTCGTCCGCGACCCCGACGGGGAGATGCGCAACGCGGTGCTCCTCCTGGAGCCCGACGGCGGAGTGGCGGCGCGATTCGACAAGGTCCACCTGACGCCCTTCGGCGAGTACCTGCCCCTCATCGACGCGCTGCCCGCGTCCCTGCGCGACGGCGTGCTGGGCGTCGTCGCCCGGATCTCCCCCTTCGTCCCGCGGCTTCTCCCGGGGACCAGCGGCGGCATGGCGTTGCGGGGGGAGCGGTCCGGGACGATGACGGCGGGCGGCCTCATCTGCTACGAGGCCATCTTCCCCGCCGAGTCCCGCGCCCGGGTCGCCGCCGGCGCCGACTTCCTCCTCGTGCCCGCCAACTACGGCTGGTACGGACGCTGGATGCAGGGGCAGACGCTGGACATCCTCCGGATGCGCGCCGTGGAGGCGCGGCGGCCCGTGGTGTCTCCCACCAACGACGGTCCCACCGCCGTATTGGACGGGGACGGCGGCGTGGTGGCGTCGCTGCCCGCCGGCGAGCGGGGGGTGCTCCACGCCACCGTGGCCCGGGACGGGAGGAGTTCCGTCTACGTGGCGACGGGGGACCTGATCCCCTGGACCTGCGTGGTCGCGGCGGGGGCGGCGCTGGTGGCGGGGCTCCGGCGGCGGCGGGGGGACATTGGAAACCTCTTGACACCTTCCGCCGGGGCCCCCTAGGATGCGCCCGCTTCAAGGGCACAACAGGGCAAGGCTGGTGTTCTCGATACCGCGGCAGCCGGGTCGATCGGCGCGCACCGATCCGCCGGCACGGAGGGCAGGCATCCCATGAGCATGGTCGCGAAGATCCTCATCGTGCTGAACCTGTTCCTGGCCGTCGCCTTCATGGGCGCGGCGGGCGCGTACGTCAACTCGTCCGAGAACTACATGAAGAAGTTCAAGGCCGAGGAGTCCGCCAAGCAGGCCCTGAAGTCGGACATGGAGTCGCAGGTCAAGAAGCTCCAGGACTCCCTGGACGAGGCGCGGAAGGCGCAGACCGCCGCCGAGAACGCCAAGAACGCGGCCGAAGCCACGGCCAAGACCCTGCTCACGGGCAACGAGATGCTGCAGCGGAAGCTGGACAAGATGTCCGGCGACCTCACGACCCTTGCCGCCAAGATCGGCGACCTCCAGAAGAACCTGGACAACGCCCGCGCCGACATCGGCCGCCTCTCCGGCGAGAAGGACAAGGCCATGGCGGATCGCCGCGAGGCCCTGGACAAGCAGAACGCCGCGGAGACCGAGGCCAAGCGGCTGAGCGCCGAGCTGGCGGCCTGCATGGCGGCCGGCGACAGCCTCCGCGTCGCGCAGGCGGATCTGGCGGAGAGCCTCGAGAAGACGACCACCGAGCTGAACATGTACAAGTCCGTCTACCCGCCCGTGGCCACGCGGTCGGTCTCCGTGAAGGGCGTCGTTCTCGCGGCGGACAGCAAGATGGACATCTACCTCATCTCCGTGGGCGGCAAGGCCGGTCTCCAGCTGAACGACGAGCTGACGGTCTTCCGCGGCGGGCACTTCGTCGCCTCCGTCGTGGTGGACCGCGTGATGGACGACAAGTGCGCCGTGTACGTCAAGCGCCTGGGCGGCACCCCTCTGAAGAAGGACGACATCCGGCAGGGTGACGAGGTCACGGGCGCACTCTAGGACGTAGCGGCGCCCCCGCGAGGGGGTCCGGACGGGAGGGCGGCCGCCGGGGCAGGCGGGCCGCCCGTGGATGGGACGGTCGGACGAGCATTCATCCGGAGAGGTGGCCCCATGGCGAACAACGAGATCGTGGATGTGGAAGGCGGGGACGCGCCGCAGGCCGACGGACTCGTCACGGGGCTGGTGGTGTTCACGTTCCTCGCCCTGCTGGCCGGGTTCATCATCATCGAGAAGGCGCTGGCCGACAACTACAACGTCGGCATGCTCGCGAAGTAGCGCCGAACACGGGGGCGGAGTGCCGAGCGGCAATCCCGACGGCGCTCCGCCCCCGTCGATTCCCGCCCCGCCCGCGCACCCGCGGCGAGGTCGCGGGCCCCGGGTTCTCCTCATGTCTTCCGCCCCGCCGCGGCCCCCACGTCCCTCCCCCGTGGCATCCTTCGGTGTGTCCCGATCCCCATGGGGCCTCCCGCTCCCCGTCCTGCGGGCGGTCCCTCCCTCCGCCACCGGAGGCTCCAGCGCGCCGGCATGAGTGACTTCCTCAGCCCGATCATGGCGCGCCTGCTGGGTGTGTTCTCCACGGACATGGGAATCGACCTGGGCACGGCCAACACGCTGGTCTGCGTCGCCGGGCGCGGCATCGTCCTCAACGAGCCCTCCGTGGTGGCGGTCTACAAGGGCACCAACCAGATCGTCGCCGGCGGCACCGCCGTCGGGCTGCGCGCCAAGGAGATGCTGGGGAAGACCCCGGGCAACATCGATGCCATCCGCCCCATGAAGAACGGGGTCATCGCCGACTTCGAGATCACCGAGGCGATGCTCCGCTACTTCATCCGGAAGGTCCACGGGGAGCGCGCGTGGGTCCACCCGCAGATCGTCGTGGCCATCCCGTCGGGGATCACGGCGGTGGAGAAGCGGGCGGTCATCAACTCGGCGGAGCGGGCCGGTGCCCGCCGGGTGGAACTCATCGAGGAGCCGCTGGCGGCGGCCATGGGGGTCGGTCTCCCCATCCGCGAGCCCACGGCGTGCATGATCTGCGACATCGGCGGCGGCACCACCGAGGTGGCGGTCATCTCCCTCGGGAACATCGTGACGTCCCGCTCCATCCGCATCGCCGGCGACGAGTTCGACGAGGCCATCGTCAACCACCTGCGGCGCCAGTACAACCTCCTCATCGGGGAGCAGACGGCGGAGCGGATCAAGCTGACCATCGGCTCCGCCTATCCGCTGAAGAAGGAAGTCACCATGGAGGTGAAGGGCCGCGACCTCGGCATCCAGTTGCCGCGGAAGGTGGCCATCTCCTCGGAGGAGGTCCGGGCGGCGCTCATCGAGCCCGTGATGATGATCGTGAAGGCCGTCCGGGAGTGCCTGGAGCACACGCCGCCGGAACTCTCCGCCGACCTGGTGGACAACGGCATCGTCCTCGCCGGCGGCGGTTCCATGCTGCGGGGCGTCGACCGCGTGCTGAGCGAGCAGACGGGTCTCCCGGTGCGCATCGTCAAGGAACCGCTGCTGGCGGTGGCGCGGGGAACGGCGATGTACCTGGAGAACCTGGACTCGCTGAAGCGGCTTCGCGCCGGCGCCGATGAATGACGGGCGGCGCCCGTAGCGGAGCGGGGGGCGTGCGCCCGTTCCGCCTCCGCTCCGTCCCGCCGGCGCGCGCGCCCTGATCCCCCGTCCCCCCGCGCCGCCGTCGCCTCCCGGTCGCCGGGGGACGGGTGAAGGGCCGTCCGGTTGAAGCGGGTCCTGCGGACCGTCGAACGACACCGGCCCGCGCTGGCCATCCTGGGGCTCCTCGCCGCCTCCGGGGTCTTCCCCGCGGGCCCCCTGGATCTCCGCATCCGCCTCGCCGGCCTCTTCTCCCCGCTCGCCATGGTGCGGCCGGGGCCCGGCCGACCCGGCGGCGCCGGCGACGGCGACGGGGACGCGGCGGCGCGGCTGCGGGAGGAGCGGGACCACCTCCTCGGCCGGACCCAGGCGCTGGAGCGGGAGGTGCGGGAACTCCGCCAGTTCCGCGGACTCGACCTCGCGGCCCCCTCCCCGGGGAGGATCCTCGTCGCCGCGGAGGTGGTGTGCCGCGACCGCAACTGGCCCTTCCGACGATCCGTGTTCATCGATCGCGGGACCGGCGACGGCATCCGCCGCGGGCTCCCGGCGGTGGCCGGGCGGAGCCTCGTGGGATTCGTCGACGAGGCGGCGCCGTCGTGGTCCCGCATCGTCCTGCTGGATGACCCCGGCGTCCGGGTCGGCATCGAGGTCGTGCCCGGGGAGGCGGGGGCGCCCCCCCGGTCGGCGGAGGGGGCGCTGGTGGGCGGCGGGAGGGGCGCGCTCTCCCTCCGCCTCCTCCCGGCGGGTTCCGTGCGCGTCGGGGACCTCGTCTTCACGACCACGTCCTCGCTCACCCGTCCCGTGCCGGCGGGCCTCCTCGTGGGCCGCGTGACGGAGGCGCGCGACATCCCGCGGGACGGACTGGCGGAGGCGGAGGTCTCCCCGGCGGGGGATCTGGAGGGGCTGCGGCACGTCTTCGTCGTGGGCACCAGCCTTCCCGGGGAGCCGGCCGCCGCCGGGGGCCGCCGGTGAGGCGCGGGCGCGTTGCCCTCCTCCTGCTGGCCGCGCTGGCGGCGGCGGCGGCGTGGCCGCCGGCCTGGGCGGGGTCGGGCTTCCGCGCGGACGTGCTGGTGGCGGTGGTCCTGGCGGCGGCCCTCCAGGCGCGGGGGGACGCGGGGGCGTTCGTGGGCATCGCGGCGGGCCTCGCCGCGGCCCCTCTGACGGCGGAGCCCTTCGGGCTGGACGCGGCCCTCCTCGGGACGGCGGGGCTCCTCGCCGGGCGGGCGGGCGTGTACCTCCGCGCCGATCGCTTCGCCGTGCAGGCCGCCATGGCGGCCGCCATGGTGCTCTTCGTCGACGGCGCGCGGCTCCTTCGGCTCGAGGTCGCGGTGGGGGACGCCGCCCTGCTGCCCCTCCTCCCCGCGCTGCTGCTCGCCGCCGCCGCCACCGCCGCGGCGGCCCCGGCGGTGGTGTACGTGGCGGGCCGGATCGAGGCCTTCGCGCCTCGAATCCCCGGCGGGGCCCGCGATGTTCGCTGAGCGCATCCGCCGCGTCCTGCTGGTGGTCGCCGTGCCCTACGCCGTGCTCCTGGGCCGGGTGTTCCTCCTCCAGACCGGGGATGGCGTCGAGGACGCGCGGCGGGCCGTAGAGCGGTCCCGGGTCCGCGAGTTCAGCGTGGCGCCCCGCCGCGGCGCCATCCTGGACCGCGCCGGTCGTCCCCTGGCCTGGGACGAGACCGGCTTCCGGCTCATGGCGGAGCCCCGCGCGCTGGGGGGCGTCGAGTGGGAGTGCGCGCGCTGCGGCCGCACCTGCGTGACGTGGGAGACGGCGCCCCGGGAGCCGGAGCCCGGCGCCCTCCCCGCGCCCGCCGCGCCGCCGGGGCGCTGCGGGTGCGGCGCCGCGGGTGCGGAGATGGCCGCCGTTGCGCCGGAGGCGGTGCTGGATCTCGCCCCGGGACTGGGAATCCCCCGGGAGCGCTGGCGCGCCCTGCTGGAGGGGGTCCGGAAGAGCGCCTGGGAGCGGGCCCTCCGCCGTGCGGCGGCGGAACCGCCGCGCCGGCGGAAGTCCGTCCTCCTGGAGGAGATGATGCGGCTGCGCGTCGTCCTGCCCGACCTCCCCCGGGCCGTGGCGCTGGAGGTCTACACGCGCCCGTCCCGCTACCGCGGCCTCGTCGTGGACGCGGAGCCCGTGCGGCGCCTCGACGGGGACATGCCCCCCGCCGTCGCCGCTCTGGTGGGGCGCACCGGCGGCGTGATGGAGGAGGACGTCGCGGCCCTCCGCGACGAGGGCTTCTCCCACTCCCAGGTCCTGCGGCTCGTGGTCGGCCGGAGCGGCATCGAGCGCCGCCACGACGGGGAACTGCGCGGCACCTTCGGGATGGAGCGGGAGGTGCGGGATCGCTACGGCCACGTCATCGCCCGGGAGGAACTCCAGCGCGTGCGCAACGGCCGGGACCTCACGCTCACGCTGGACCCGGCGCTCTGCCTGGCCGCCCGCGACGCGCTGGGGAGCCGGCCCGGCGCCGTCGTCCTCCTGGACCCCCGCGACGGCGGCATCCTCGCGCTGGCGGGGGAGTCCGCCCCGGGCATCCCCGGTGCCACGACGCCCTACCACCCCGGCTCCGTGCTCAAGCCGCTCACGGCCCTGGCGGCCATGGGGGAGGGGGCGCTGCCGGAGGCGGGGTCGGTCCTGTGCACGGGGGCCCGGAGCCGGCCCGTCACCTGCGAGGCGGTCCACGGGCGGCCCGACCTGCGCACGGCGCTGGCGGCCTCGTGCAACGCCTACTTCGGCCTCGCCGCCATCCGCACCGGCGTGGACCCGCTGCGCGCGCTGGCGACGGCCCTCCACCTCGATCGCCCCTACGGGCTGGGCATGCCGCTGGAGGGCGGCGGGACGGAGTGGAGCCAGGAGTCCCCCGTGGGCCGGCCCTGGGGGAGGACGGACCTCGCCAACCTCGGCGTGGGGCAGGGGCCCGTGGATCTCGCCCCCGTGCAGGTCGCGGCGCTCTACGCCGCCCTCGCCAACGGCGGCCGCGCCGTCGTGCCCCACCTCGTGCGGGGGACGGTCCCTCCGCCGGGTGCGCCGGTGCTGTCCGCGGATCACCTCCACCGCGTGCGGGACGGCCTCGAGGAGACCGTCGTCTCCGGCACCGCGGCGCGCTCCGGGCTGCGGCGGCTGCGCGCCGCCGGGAAGACCGGGACGGCGCAGACCGGGCGCGGCAAGGAGCACCTGAACGCCTGGTTCGCCGGCTACGCGCCGCTGGAGGATCCCCGCGTCGTCGTCGTCGTCGTGATCGCCGACCAGCCCGGCGGCGGGGGGGGCGTCGCCGCACCGGTGGCGGCCCGGATCCTCGAGGCGTGGGAGCGGGGGGGGGACCCGCGGTGACCGCGGAGCCCCTCTCGCTGCGGCGGGTCGACGGGCGCGTGGTCGGCGTGATCGTCGCGCTCTGCCTCCTAGGCTGGATCCTCCAGTCGGCGGTGCACGCGGCGGCGCGGGACGGGACCCTCGAGCACACCGTCGACTTCGCCCGTCGGCAACTGAAGTGGTACGCGGTGGGCTTCCTGGCGGGGACCGTCGTGCTCCTCGTCCCGTACCGGATCCTCCTGGACCGCGCCTACTGGATCTACGGAGTCGCCCTGGCGCTGCTGCTCTCCGTGGTCCTCGTCGGGATCACGGTCAACGGGGCGCGCCGGTGGATCGACCTCGGCCCCGCCCGAGTCCAGCCGTCGGAACTGATGAAGGTCGCCGTGATCCTCGTCCTCGCCCGGTACATCCGCTTCCGCGAGGATCAGCGCACGCTGAGGGGGCTGGCGGTCCCGTTCCTCCTGACGGCGGTCCCCATGGCGGTGATCCTGCGGGAGCCGGACCTGGGCACGGCGCTCCTGTTCGGTCCCGTGCTCTTCGCCGTGCTCTTCGCCGCCGGCGCCCGACCCCGTCACCTGGGGCTGGTGGTCGCCATGGGGGTCGCCGCCGCGCCGTTCGTCTACTTCGGCGTGCTGAAGGAGTACCAGCGGGAGCGGGTGCAGACCTTCCTGTTCCGATCGGAACTGACGGAGGCCCAGCGCCGCCACGAGGGCTGGCAGGCGGAGCAGGCGCGGCTGGCGGTGGCGTCCGGCGGCCTGGCGGGCCATGGCTACGCGCGCGGACCGCAGAACCGCGCCGGCGCCGTGCCGGAGCACCAGACCGACTTCATCTTCACCGTGCTGGCGGAGGAGTTCGGATTCCTCGGCGTCAGCCTCCTGCTGGCGCTGCTGTGGATGCTGTTCCTGTTCCTGGCGGGCGTCGCCCGGCGGACCCGGGACCCGGCGGGGAAACTCCTGGTCACGGGAGTGATCGTCCTCCTGGCGACCCAGGCGTTCGTGAACCTCGCCATGACCGTGGGGCTGGGCCCCGTCACCGGCGTGCCGCTGCCCTTCCTCTCCTACGGCGGATCGAGCCTCGTGACCACCTTCGTGGCCCTCGGACTCGCCCTCAACGTGGGAGCGCGGCCGGGCTTCGACTTCGGCCCCGCGGACTTCCGCTAGTCGGGCGAGGGAGGCTGCCCGCTCCGACCGCGATAGACTCTGGCGGCCACGCCCCGGGAACCGGGTCCCGCGGGGCCGCGTCCAAGGAGATGCCGGGTGTCGACGGATCGGACGGCGGACGAGACGACCATCGAGCGGGTCCTGGCGGGGGACACGGAGGCCTTCGGGGACCTCGTGGCCCGCCACGGCCGCCGCGTCCACGCCGCGGTGCTCCGCATGGTGCGGGACGCCGACGCCGCCGAGGACCTGGCGCAGGAGGCCTTCGTGAAGGCGTACACCGGACTCGCCTCCTTCCGTCGCGGGTCGTCGTTCTACACGTGGCTCTACTCCATCGCGGTCAACCAGGTCCGGAGCGAGTTCCGCCGGCGTGGGGCCCGGGGCGGCGGCCGGACCGCTTCCCTGGACGCGCCCGGGCGGGACGGCGCCTCCCTCCCCGAGCCCGCGGCGCGCGGTCCCGGGCCCGCCGACGAGGCGGCCCGCCGGGACGACGCCGCGCTCCTCCACGAGGCCATCGACGGGCTCGACGAGGAGTTCCGCGTGGCGGTGGTGCTGAGGGATCTCCAGGGACTCTCCTACGAGGAGATCTCCGTCGCCACCGGGGCCCCCGTGGGAACCGTGCGATCGCGCATCCACCGCGCGCGCGCGTCGCTGCGGGAGACCCTCCTGGCGTCGCGGCGGGTCCCGGGGGGGCGGTGATGGACTGCACCGGCTGGGGGGAGCGGCTGACGGCCCTCGTGGACGGCGAACTGGACGCGACGGAGCGCGCCGAGGTGGAGCGGCACGTGGCCCGGTGCGCTCACTGCCGCGCCGCGCTGGACGAGGAGCGCTCCCTGGCGGAGCGGCTCCGCGCGCTCCCGTCGGCGCCCCTCCCCGCGGGGTTCGACGCGGCGGTGATGGCCCGCGTCCGCGAAGCATCCCCGGGGGCCGCTCCAGCGCCCCGGGGCCGCCTCCTCCGCTGGCCCTTCGTCGTCGGCGGGGCGGCGCTCGCCGCCGGGATCCTCCTGGTGGTGGGACCGGGCCGGCGCGCTTCCGAGCAGGTGCGTTCCGCCAGCGCCCCGGCCCCCGCAGCCCGGGCTCCGGCGGCCGCGGAAAGGGCCGCGGGCACCGGGGGGGACCGCCGGCAGGCCGAAGAGGAGACGCGGGCGGCGGATCCGTCGGCGCGTCCGGACGGAGGCGGCGGTGCCGGCGCGGGACCCGTGGGGGGCCGGTTCCGCGGGCCCGCCGGCGAGGTCCCCGCGGACTCCCGTGCGCCCGAGGAACCGACCCCGGGCGGGGCCGCCCCCGGGCCTCCGGCGGACGAGATCTCCGTCGCGGCGGAGGCCGCCCTGCGCGCCGAGGACGCCGACGACCGCAAGGCCGACGGGTCGAACTCCCGGGATGACCTCGCCACGGGGAAAGAGTGGAAGAAGGAGTCCCCGTCCGCCGATGGGGCCCCCGCGGCGACCGTGCCCGCGACCGCCGACGGCGACGCACCGGTCCGCGAGGCGGGGGCCGACACCGGGGAAACCGCGAAGGACCGGCCGGGGCCGGTGCCCCTCCGCGCGGCCCGCCGGTTCGCCGCCCCCGACGGGGACCCGACGCCGCGCGTGGCCCTGTTCTTCGAGGTGGCCGACCCGGATCGCGGCGTGCGGCCGGTGAACGAACTGCTGCTCAAGGAGGCGCGCATCGTGCGGGAGCGGTTGTGGCTCGCGGCGCCGCTCCCCCCGGGGGTCGCGGGACCGGCGGCGGCCGGTGGAGCCGATGCGGGTCCCGCCGCCCCGGGGGCGCCGTCGACGCGGGACGCCGGGGACCCGCCGCCGCCCGCGGGGTCCGCCCCGGGCGATGCCAGGAAGGGGCCCGCGCCGGGCCTGTCCGAGGACGGACTGCTGCGGTACGCGCAACTGGTCGCCGAGCCCGGCGAGCGGGTCCTCCTCCTCCGCGTCGACGCCGCCCACCTGCCGCGGCTCCGCGCGCTGGTGGGGTCGATCCGGGGCTTCCGCGAGGCCTCCGCGCTCCTGGGCGGGCTGCCGCCGGGGGATCCCGTGGCCGCGAAGGCCGCGGCGGAGCGGGCGGGGACCGCAGGAGCCCCGAGCGGCGGAGGGGGCGGGGCGGCGGGACAGCCCGGCGAGATCGACTCCGTGGAGCAGCGCACGGGGCTGCTGGGAAGCACCGGGGGCCCACTGCGCGGCGCCGGCGAGGCCACCCCTCCGCCGGCCCCGTCCCCGGAGGTGCTGGAGCGGTTGGCGGGCGGCGTACCCCTGGCCCCGCCCGGGGAGACCGACGCCGCCGAACTGCGGGAACGGTTCGGCGACGGCAGGGGCGTGGAACTGCTGGTGGAGATCCACCTGGTGGTCCCCGCGCGCCCCACGCCCCCGCCCTCGCCGACTTCGGAACCCCGGTAGGCCGTCCCCGCGCCGCCCCCGCCGCCTACTTCCCGAACCGCCGCCGATAGTCCCGCTCGTCCATGGCGCAGCGGAACCCCACCAGCGGGGTCCCGGCCATGGACGTGGCGCCCACCATGAACCGGTAGTCGTTGGCGGCGTCCGCGGCGGGCTCGTCGTAGTTGCCTCCGCGGCGGACGACCTGCTCCGTCTCCTTGGGGAGCCCCTTCACGGGCTTGCCGTCCCGGTAGGTGGCGCACACCTCCGACACGTTGCCCGCCATGTCCAGCGCCCCGAAGGGGGAGCGATCGGTGGGCGTCGATCCGACGGGGGCCGGGCCCTTGCCGCCGGTCTCCACCACGGCGTGGCCCTCCTTCCACTCCGCGCCCCAGGGGTAGAGCAGCCCCTCGTCGCCGCGGGCGGCGCGCTCCCACTCCTCCTCCGTCGGGAGCCGCTTGCCGTGGTGCTCCGCGAAGAGGTGCGCCCCCTCGTACGGGATCCCGGCCACGGGGAACTGGCCGTGCCCCGCGGGGATCTGCGCGTGCCCCTGCTCGTCGCGCGGCCAGGTCGTCGGCGTGATGCGCTCGCGCACCCGGGCGTTCTTCACGGTGGAGAGGAACTCGGCGTACGCCGCGCAGGACACCTCCGTGCGGTCGATGTGGAACGCCAGCACCTTCTCCCGGGTGGCCTTCTGCGACAGGTTCGGGTAGCCGCGGCCCCGGTTCTCCGGGATCTGCAGATCCCCGCGCGGCACGGCGACCATGTCCGCGGCGTCGTAGGCGGAGGCGGACCGCGCGGGGGCGGCGGCCCCGCGGTCCCCGTCCGCGGTCGACGGGCCCGCGGCGGAGTCCGGTTCGCCGTGGGCGGCGCGCCACCGCCGGACGACGTCGAGGTCGAGGAAGTGGAGGTCCCAGTTCCGGTCCATGGTGGCCTCCGGGAACACGGAGGTCGCCGCGTCCCGGATCAGGGCCGCCGCGCCGGTCGCGGTCCCCGCGGTCCGCTGCTCCACGAACGCCGCCGCCAGTCGCTGCGCCACCGCGGGGCACAGCAGCGCGTCGGCGGTCCAGGCCGCCACCAGCGCCGGGCCGTCGGGCTTCCCCGCGGGAACGGCGGCGGCGACGCGGGCGAGCAAACTCCCGGCGCCCTCGCCGCGGAGCCCGTCGAAGTCCCGCCGGACGGCGGCGTAGACCTCCTGCATCTCCTTCTCGAGGGTGGCGCGCGCGGTGGCGTCCGCGGCGGACGCGGGGACGGGAGCGGGGGCCTGCGGAGGAGGATCCTGCGCGCGCAGGGCGCCGGGAGCACCACAGAGCACGCCGAGGACGAGCAGGGCCACCGGCCCCCGCTGCGCGGACCGCCCCATGGAGCACCTCCTCCGCGGCCCGCCGGACGCGCGGCCCCGGCGGTGCCGGGATGCCGACCGCGGCGCCGCCCCGACGGTCTCGACGCGGCCGCCGGGGAGGCCCCTACAATCATAGGACGCCCGGGGCCCGTCGCCCCCGCGCCAATTCCCGAACCCGTGACCCGCCCCTCCCGCCCGGCGGCGGGGGACTCCGACCCCGGACCGCCGGTGCAGTACGTCCGGGGCGTGGGACCCTCCCGCGCCCGCCTTCTCGAGCGCCTCGGCGTGAGGACGCCGGCGGACCTGCTGCGATTCGCCCCCCGCCATCACGAGGATCGGCGGGTCCTCACGCCGCTGTCGGAACTGCGCGACGGCGACCGGGCGACGGTGCGGGGGCTGGTGCGCGAGGTGCGGTTCCGCCGCATCTTCGGCCGGCGGTCCCTCGTGGAGGTCGTCGTCGCCGACGGGGACGGCGTCGTCGTGGCGGAGTGGTGGAACCAGCCCTACCGGAAGGAGCACTTCCGCGAGGGGGACCCGGTGGTCCTCTCCGGGCGGGTCCACGCGAAGGGGGGGATGCGCATGTCCGCCCCCGAGGTGGAGGTCCTCCGCGGCGAGGGGGAGACTCCCGCGGGCGAGGCCGACGGGGGCGACGACGGACCCACCCCCGGGGACGCGCCCTCCCTACACTGGGGCCGCCTGGTGCCGGTGTATCCCCTCACGCGGGGGCTCACGCAGGGGCCGCTGCGCCGCGCCGTGCGCGCCGTCCTGGACCGCCACCGCGGGGCCGCCGTGGACCCGGTCCCCGCCGCCGTGGCCGCCGCCCACGACCTTCCCCCGCTGGAGGACGCGCTGGAGGCCCTCCACTTCCCCGCCACGCCGGAGGCCGGCGAGGCGGCGCGTCGCCGGCTGCGCTTCGAGGAACTCCTCCTGCTCCAGACCGCCATGGCGCTCCGCCGCAGGGACCTGGAGCGGGAGGTCCGGGCGTTCCGCTACGCCGTGGACGCGCGCCTCGACGGGCGCATCCGCGCCCGGTTCCCCTTCCCCTTCACGGGCGGCCAGGACCGGGCCGTCGCGGACATCACGGCGGATCTCGCGTCGCCCCACCCCATGAACCGCCTCCTCCAGGGGGACGTGGGCTGCGGGAAGACGGCGGTGGCGCTCTACGCGCTCCTGGTGGCGGTGGCCCACGGGAGGCAGGGGGCCATCCTCGCGCCCACGGAGATCCTCGCGGAGCAGCACCACGGGACGTTCCGCCGCGCGCTGAAGGGCTCCCGCGTGCGGATCCACTTCCTGGGCGGCGGCGTCGGCGGGAAGCGCCGCGCGGCGCTCCTGGAGGAGGTGGCGGGGGACGGCGCCGATCTGGTCATCGGGACCCACGCGGTGCTGGAGCAGGACGTGCGGTTCCGCGACCTCGGCGTGGCCGTCATCGACGAGCAGCACCGCTTCGGCGTCCTCCAGCGCCGGACCTTCCGCGACAAGGGGCTCCAGCCGGACCTGCTCTACCTGACCGCCACCCCCATCCCGCGCACGCTCTGCATGACCGTGTTCGGCGACCTCGACGTCTCCGTCATCGCGGAGCGCCCCCCCGGGCGGCACCCCGTGGCGACCCGCCGCTTCCGCCGCCGCGAGGAGCGGGCCGTCCACGCGCTCCTCCGCGCGGAGATCGCCGCCGGCCGCCAGGCGTTCGTGGTCTGCCCGCTGGTGGAGGAGTCGGAGGAACTGGACCTCCGCGCGGCGACGGCGGAGGCGGAGCGGCTGCGGACGGAGGTCTTCCCGGACCTGCGCGTGGGGCTGCTGCACGGGCGCATGTCCCGGGACGACAAGCGGGCCGCCATGGAGGAGTTCCGCGCCGGCCGGACCCAGGTCCTCGTCACGACGGTGGTGGTGGAGGTGGGCGTGGACGTGCCCAACGCGTCGGTCCTCTGCATCCTGCACGCGGAGCGGTTCGGCCTCGCCACGCTGCACCAGTTGCGGGGCCGCGTGGGTCGGGGGCCCCACGGCAGCCTCTGCCTCCTGGTCTCCGACGCGCGGAGCGGCGACGCCGACGCGCGCCTCGACGCCATGGTGGAGACGGAGGACGGCTTCCGCATCGCCGAGGAGGACCTGCGCCTCCGCGGCCCGGGGGAGTTCTTCGGCACGCGGCAGCACGGGCTCCCCGACCTGCGCACCCCGGAGGCGCTCGCCGACGCGCCCCTCGTGGACGCCGCCCGGCGCGCCGCCCTCGCCATCGTGGAACGGGACCCGGACCTGCGCGCCGCCCCGCACGCGCCCCTCCGCACCACGCTGCTGGAACGATTCGGGGAGGGCCTCGCGCTGGCCCGGGTGTAGCGCCGGCCCGCCCGGTGACCCCTCTGTGACGCTTTCCGGCGAGGGTCGGGGAGGCGGGTCCATACTCCGCCGGTCCCCGCCGGGAGGTCGCCCATGTCCCTTCGCGCCGTGCTCGCCGCGCTGATCGTCGGCCTCGCCCCGCTGGCGACGGCGGCCCCCGCGTTCGCCCAGGCGACCACGGGCACGGGCCCCGCCGGGGACAAGGCGGGCCTTCCGACGAAGAAGGGGGACCGGCCGGCGTTCCCGCCCGCCCCCACGGCGCCCCCGGTCCCCGCGGAGGAGCCGAAGGCGGAACCGGAGCCGCCGCCCACGCCGGAGCAGGCCGTGTCGCGGGCGCTGGAGGCGTGGCCCGCCCCGGAGGCGCGGGACCGCGCCCGCGCGCTGGCGGCGCGGTACGGCGAACCCGACGTGCGCGCGGCGATCCTCGGTCTCCTGCGTCGCCGCCCCGTGGACGTCCGGCTCGCCTCGGCGGCGGCCTTCGTCGCGGCGGAGGCGGGGGACGGCGAGGTCGCCGGGGACCTGTCCAACCTCCTCCGGGACCGCACGCTCTGGAGCCGCGCCGGGGACGTCATGGACGCCCTGGTGCGGCTGGACGCCTCCCGCGCCAACGCGCGGCTCCTGGCGCTCCTGGACGTGCCGTCGACGGTGTTCCTCGCGCAACTCGCCCAGGTGCTCGCACCCCGCCTCGCTCCGGCGGACCTGCCGGCGCTGCTGGAAGCCGCGGCCCGTCCGCTCCCCTCCACGCGGCGCACGGCGCTCACGCTGGCGGCGGACCTGGACGGGGTCGCGGCCCGGCCCGCCCTGGAGGCGGCCCTGGCGGATCCGTCCGCGGAGGTGGCCGCCACGGCGGCCCTGCTGCTCTCCGCCGCCACCGACGAGGCCGCGGGGACGGCGCTGAACGCGCTGGCCCGCGGCCCCGGGGACCGGCGGGCCGCCTTCGCCGCGCTGGCCCTCACCCGCGCCGCGGAGCGGACCGGCGAGTCCCCGCTGGAGCCGGGCACCGTCGCGGCCCTCATCGGATCGCGCGGCCTCCGCTCCGCCGATCCCGCGGTGCGGATCCTGGCCGCGATCTGCCTCGCCGACGTGGGCTACCTCCGCCCCGACCCCGCCGTGGATCCGCTCCTGGAGAAGGAGATCGTCCCCGTCCTCGTGGAGGCCGTCGCGGGCCTGCGCTTCTTCTCCGACCTGCCGGCGCTGCGGCCCCTGGCGCTGGAGCGGCTCCTCCGCCTGACGGAGGGCACCGGCGGGCTCCGCACCGCGCCCGAGTGGGGGGCGTGGTGGGAGAGCCACCGGGACGGCTTCGTGGCGCGCCGCGTGCTGACGACCATCGCCGCCGACGGCGTGGCCTCCTTCCGCATCTCCGTCGCCGGCTCCTCCACGGGGCCCGCCGGGACCGGCACCTTCGCCGCCGACGGCGCCGGCGCGCCGCCCACGGGCGGGGCGCGGGGCGCGTGGATCGTGCTCTCCGCGGAGGAGCGCACGAGGCTGGTGGCCGCCGTCGTGGCCGCCGGCGTCCTCGCGGCGCCCGAGGCCTACGGCTCCGACGGAGCGGAGGGCGCCCTCTCGCTCGAGGTGGGGGCCGGTCATCGCCGCCGCCGCGTCCGGTGGGGACGGGCCGAGGCGATCCCGGGGGAGGTGGGCGCGCTGCTCGACCTCCTGGGCGCGATCCGGGCCGCCAACGGATGGCAGTCGCTGTGGGATCGGACCGTCGCGTCCACGTTCGAGGGCTTCGTCGAGGCGGAGGGCCCGTTCTGGCGGGGGGACGCCGGCGAACCGGCGCGGGCGGCCCGGTGGACGGCGCTCTCCGTGGGAGCCGCCCGGGACGCCATGGACGAGGCCCACCGCGCGGAGATCCTGGAGGCCCTGGTCGCGGCCCCCGGCGCGGAGCCCCGCCTCACGGCGGAACATGCGGCCGTTCTCGCCTCCTTCGCCGCCGTGGGCGATCGCCTCGGACGGTCCGGGGTGGCGGCGCTGCGCGTCCTCGCCGCGGCGCGCCGGACGGAGGGGCTCTCGCCCCTCCGCATGCTCATGGGCCGGCCCGCGGACGCGGGACTGGCGGAACCGATCCTCGTGGAGACCCTCGCGCGGGTGCCCGCGGAGGCCGCCGTGGCCGCCGCCGCCGACGGGGCGTCGCCGGGCGTGCAGCGCGCGGCGCTGGCGGCGCTGTCGCGGCGGGAGGATGCCCGCGGCTTCGCCACGGAGGCGGTGCGGGTCGCGCTCCGCTCCGACGACGGCGACGTGCGCGGCGCGGCGCTCCGCGCCCTGGGAACCCTGCGCACCGACGACGCCCTCACGCTCCTGACGGGGGCCGTGGGCACGGAGTCCGACCCGGCGGCTCTGGAGGGGGCGCTGGAGGGCCTCGGCGCGCTGGGCGGCGCCGCCGTGCTCCCGCACCTCGGCCGCGCGCTCCACTCGCCGGAGGCGCGGACGCGGGCGGCGGCGGTGCGCGGTCTGGCCGCCACGGGGGAGCCGGAGGGGCTGTCCATGGTGCTGGCGATGCTCCAGGGGGAGGCGGACCCGGCGGTGCGGGCCTCCGCCGAGGAGGCGGTGCGCGCCACGGGCGGCGAGCGGGCCCGGGAACTCCTCCGGTCGCTGGCCCTGGACGGCCGGCGGGACGCGGAGGCGCGCCTGCGGGCGGTGGAGGGTCTCGGGGTCCTGGGGGCGGAGCCCTCGGCGGCGGACCTCCGCGGGCTCCTCTCCGATCCCGTGGGAGTCGTGGCGGACTCCGCCGCTCTGGTGCTGGGCTGGGTGCGAGACGGCGCCGCCGCGCCCCGCCTCCTCGACGCGCTGCGCGAGGGGCGGCAGACCGCCCGCGTCCTCCGCTGTCTCGAGGTGCTGTCCCTGGAGTCCTTCCGCGGCGCCCGGGACCGGGACGAGATGGTCCGGCTGTACACGGGCTGGCACCGCGTGATGGGGGAGCGGGGGCCCCGGGGCTGGCTGGCGGACGCGCTGGCGGCGCGGGGCCACGGCGGCGAGTCCCTCCAGGCCTTCGGTGCCGGCGGGGACCTGCGCGCCGCGGTGCCGGTCCTCCTGGAGGCCTGGCCCGGCGCCGACTGGTACCTCCGACGCGCCCTCGACCTGGAACTGCGGCGCGCGTCGGGCCGCAGCGTCGGCGACGTGGATCCCTGGACCTCCGACGACGAGGTCGCCCGGATGCTCGCGGCGTGGAGGGAGTGGTGGTCGACGGCGCGCCCCGCGCGGCGGTAGGCGCGGCCGCCGCCTCCGCCAGGGGTCGGCGGGCCGGCGAAAGCGGGAGCGAGGGCGGGCGGCTCCGCAGGGACGGGTTCCCCGCGGTCCTCCTGCTCGTCGTCGCCCCCTTCGCGGCGCTGTTCCTGGGAGCGCTGGGCCACCCCGCGGGGATCCTCGACTCCGACGGCGAAGTGAGGGCCCGCACCGAGGCGTGGCGGGACCGGGCCACGGTGGCGGCCCGGAGCGCGGGCGTGGAGCCGGACCTGCTCCTCGCGCTGGTGGCCACGGAGAGCAGCGGTCGGCCCCGCGCCCGGAGCGCCGCGGGGGCCGTCGGGCTCGCCCAACTGATGCCCGCGACGGCCCGGGGCGAGGCCGTGCGCCTCGGGATGGCCGGCGCCGGGGACCTGGACCTGTTCGATCCGGACCTGAACCTGCGGCTCGGCGCCGCGTACCTCGCCGATCGACTGGCGGACCTCGGCGGCGACGTGCCCCTGGCGCTGGCGGCGTACCACTCCGGCCCCGCGGCCCCGGCGTCCTGGCGGCGGGAGGACCCCGCGGCCGCCGGACTGGACCTCGTCCGCAGCCGGGCGTCGGCCCGCACGCGCGCCTACGTCGAACGGGTGATGGCCCGCCGGGAATGGTTCCGGGAGGGCGACGGGACGCGGTAGCGGGACCCCGACCGCACCCCAGCCCGCCCTCTTCATGAGGGGCCGCGGTCCCGCGGCGTCCTCGCGCCGATCCCGGCGTCGCGGCGACTCGCC
>CAZSIX010000006.1:0-115925 GCA_964607145.1 uncultured Planctomycetota bacterium
CCACCAGGAGGCCCTGGCTCGGACGCTCCACCCCGCCACTGCTCCCTCCGCCGCCACAGCCGGCGACGAGGGCGAAGCCCCCCAGTGCGACCAGGGAGCGGACCGCGAGTTGGGGTGGATTGGACCCCCTCACCCGATGCCTACCCGTCATGTGTACCTCCTTGCAACAGCCGGACGGCGCCCCGCCGGTCCGGCATAGGTTTCTCTCGGGAACCCCCCGCCAGGGGACGTGGGGGCCAGACTGGAACACTGGATGGACGCGGCGCGAGCCACGGTGCCGATGGGAACCGTGCTAGTGCTCGCGCGGTGCGCGACGGGAGGGCGGGCGCAAGGACGGAGCGCCGCCTCGAGGACGGAGGTTCATGCCCATGGAGTCCGGTATGACCCGGGGTGGGATGGAGGTGCTCATCCTGGAAGTACCCTGCCCCGCGCGCACCGCGCGGGACCAATTTCGGAACCTGACTCCTCTGGTCCGGCCTGTGGCCGGGCCGCACGACCCCGATGGTGAGCGTGATCTTGCCGCCTGCCGCGGTCGGTGTCAAGGGGGTATCCGGCGAAATCCGGAGGGTCGGGCACTCCACCGATCGCGGATTCCTTGCCTCCGGCGGGGCCCACTGACTACCCTCCCGGGCTCGCCCGGAGGGACTCGCCATGAAGCTTCGCGTCCGCCACAGCAATACGAAGCGCCGCCGCAAGGTGGGGTTCCTTCGCCGCAACCGCACGCGGAAGGGCAAGAAGATCCTCGCCCGGCAGCGCAAGCGCTACGGCGCCTACCGCGGCTGGCGGCGGTAGCACCGCGCACCGCCGGCGGGACTCGCGGAGGTCACGCCTCCCCGCCGAACATCTCCCGGATGCGGTCCCCGTGGCGCTCCATCACCGCCGCCCGCCGGACCTTCTGGGTGGTCGTCAGCAGCCCGTTCTCCGGCGTGAACCGCTCCTCGATCACGGCCAGGCGGCCCACCCGCTCGTGCGGTGAGAAGCCCGCCTCCGGACTCAGGAGGCGGTGGCACTCGGCGCGGAGGAGCGCCTCCGTCTCCTGAGGGGAGGCCGCCCCCTCGCCGCCCCGGAGTGCGCGGGCCGCGGCATCGACGGCCTCTCGACGGGGCACCAGCAGCGCTCCGGGGACCTTGCGGTCCTGGCCCACGACCACGGCCCACTCCACCAACGGGCTCTCCGCGAGCCGCTCCTCAAGACGGGACGGCTCCACGTTCTCACCGCCCCTCAGCACGATGGTCTCCTTCGCGCGCCCGCGGAAGACCAGGTGGCCCTCCGCCGTCCAGGACGCCAGGTCCCCGGTGTCGAACCACCCCGCCGAGTCCAGCACCGCCGCCGTGAGCTCCGGCTCCTTCCAGTAGCCCGCCATCACCTGGGGACCCCGGGCCAGGACGCGCCCCGGCTGCCCCGGGGGCGGGTCCCCGGACCCGTCCCGTCCCGCGAGGCGGATCTCCGTGCCCTCCACGGGGGGACCCACGGTGCCCCCCCGGTTGTTCCCCGGGCGGCGCACCGTGAGGACCGGAGCAGTCTCCGTAAGACCATATCCGACAAGAAGTTGCACCCCAGCCTCTGCGTAGCAGTCATCCACCCACGGGGGCAGACTGCCGCCCCCCGAGACCCCCGTCCGGAGGCGCCCGCCGAGGGCCACGCGCAGGGTCGCCGCGGCCGCCGCCGGGTCCCGCTCCCGGAGCCTCCGGTAGCCGGAGAGGGCGAGGACCGCCTCCCAGATCCGGGGGACCGTCGCCATCCACGTGGGCCGGAGAGCCTGCAGATGCTGCCCGAAGCCCCGGGGAGACGAAAACGCGACCTCCCCCCCGGCCTCCGCGGCGACGTACTCCGCGATCCGCTCGTACACGTGCCACGGCGGGAGCATGGAGAGGAACACGTCCCCGGGGCGGAAGTCCACGGCCGCGGGGAGTACGTCGAGTTGATGGCGGAAGTTCCCGTGAAGCAGGGTCGCGCCCTTGGGAGCGCCCGTGGTCCCGCTGGTGTAGATGAGGGACGCCGGGTCCGTGGCCTCGGCCTCCGGGAGGTCCCCGCGGTCGATGGCGGGGGACGCCACCGCATCGAACGCCGCGGCTCCCAGGACCCCCTCCCCCTCGGCCTCCCCGTCGAGCCGGAGGATGCGCGGGAGTTCCGTGCCCGCCCGCCGGGCCTCCATGACGCGCGCCAGGGCCCCGTCCCCGATGACCACGCAGGTCCGCGCGCCGCTGTGGGCGAGGATCCGCGCCAGTTCCCCCGGCGCGGTGTCGCTGCCCCGGGGGACGTCCATGGCCCCCAGCGCCACGATCCCGAGGTTCGCCTCCAGCCACCGGGGTCCGCCGTCGGCCACGAGGCCCACCGGATCCCCCCGGCGGACTCCCAGGGCGCGGAGTCCGGATGCGACGCGGAGCGCCGCACGGACCAGGGCGGTCCCGGAGCGGGGCTCCCAGACGCCGGGAGCGACCTCGAATCGTTGCGCCGGCGCCGCCCCCCGGCGCTCCAGCGCCGCCAGGAGCCTGTGGGCGACGTTCCCGGGGGCCGTCACCGCGGCCACTCCGCGCTCTCCGCCTCCATCCGGTGCCGGGAGGACTCGATCCGCGCGACGCCGTGGACGGGGAGGGCGTCGCTCAGCCAGATCCGGATCTCGCCCAGGGCGGCGTGCCGCCCCTCCACCCGCCAGCAGGCGAGGGTCCGCCCCGTGGCCTCGATGGTGTCCGGCACCACGCGATCCACGACCAGGTCCCGGACCATGGCCTCCCGCTCGTCCCCCCCCACTTCCCCCTCGAGAACGAGGAATCCGCCGAGGTAGGTCCGGGCGACCCGGATCTCCCTCCGCGAGGTCGCGCCGTCCCGCCCCTGCGTCATCACCTCCAGCAGCACCGAAACGGGGGCCGCCTCCAGCACCCGGAACGACGTGCGCGTGCCGGCGCCGTCCACGAGCACGAGGAGTTCCCCCCGGGCGGCGTCGCGCAGCGGGTTGAGGAACTCCGGTGCCGGGGGGGGCGGCGGCAGGGCTCGGCGGCCCGCCACCCATCCGCCCCCGAAGGCGACGGCGGCGAGGAGGACTCCGGCGGCGGCGATGGCGGCGCGGCGGGGACCGTCGGGCAAGGGGTCGTCCTCCGGAGCGGGTCGGACCGGTCACGAGGAGTCGCCGCCCGGGCGTCGCCGACGGGATCTCCGGCCCGCCATCCTACAGCCATGGGCGGGGCCGCCCGCCGGGGCGCGCCGCGGCGGGCCGCGGGAATGGCGAAAGGTTGGCGGAGGTTCCGGGGGTCGATAGAACCGTCCCGTTCCCCCGCCGCTCCGATCCGGAGGTCATTCAAGCGCCATGAGTTCCCTGCTCAAGTTCACGGACCAGAACTTCCAGTCCGAAGTGCTCGACTCGCCGGTCCCCGTGCTCGTCGACTTCTCGGCGGTCTGGTGCGGGCCGTGCAAGTCCCTGGCGCCCATCGTCGAGGAACTGGCGCGCGAGTACGCGGGGCAGATCAAGATCGGCAAGCTGGACATCGACGACGACCGCGAGACCCCCATGAAGTTCGACATCATGGCGGTCCCGACGCTGCTGTTCTTCAAGGGGGGCCAGGAGCGGGCCAAGTTGCAGGGCGCCCGCCCCAAGGCGGTCATCAAGGAGCACCTGGACGCCCTCCTCGCGCCCGCCTGATCCCCCCCCGCCGCCTCCGCCGTCGTCGCCGCCGCCCGGCGCCGGGCCCTTCCTCTGCGCGTGTTTCCGCATCTCCGCCGGCGCCATGGAGCGCATGATTCGCGCCCGGGGGTTCACCACCGTCGCGGAGGTCTCCGAGGCGACGGGCGCGTGCAGGGGCTGCCAGACCTGCCGGCCCGACATCGAGGCGCTCCTCCGCGACGCCCAGGAGCCGTCGACGCGCTGAGACGCGCGGAGGCGCGTCCCGACGGCCCCCCCGAGCGGCGGGTCGCCCGGACTGCCCCCCTCGGCGATCCCCGGGCGGAGGCACGTGCATGCCGCGATCCGGAGTCTTCGCCCTCAAGAACCTCCTCAACTGGCTGCTGGTCTTCTTCCCCGTCACGCTCTGGCTCGAGCACTCCCACGCCGGCGCCGTCGCGGTGTTCGTGTGCGCGTGCCTCGCCATCATCCCGCTGGCGGGCTGGATGGGGCGCGCCACGGAACACCTAGCGGCCAGCGTCGGGCAGGGCCTCGGCGGGCTCCTCAACGCCACCTTCGGGAACGCCGCCGAACTCATCATCGCCGTCATGGCGCTCCGGGCGGGCCACCACGAGGTGGTCAAGGCCTCCATCACGGGGTCCATCATCGGGAACCTGCTCCTCGTGTTCGGCCTCGCCATCCTGTGCGGCGGCGCCCGGCGGGATCGGCAGGTGTTCAACCGCACCGCCGCCGGCGCGGGGACGACGCTGCTCGCGCTCAGCGCGCTGGGCCTCACGGTGCCCGCCGTCTTCCACGCGATGGTCGGCCCCGGCCACGCGACGGGCGAGCGGAACCTCTCCTTCGACATCTCCCTGGCGCTGCTGGTCGCGTACGGCCTGAGCCTGCTGTTCGTACTCCGCACCCACTCCCACCTCTACGCGGGCGGGGAGGGGCACGGCGACGCCGACGCGGACCACGGGCCGGCCTGGTCGCGGCGGAAGGCGGCGACCGTCCTCCTGCTCGCGACGGCGGGCATCGCGCTCGTGGCGGAGGCCCTCGTGAAGGCCATCGACGGCGTGGCGCGCGAGGCCGGCATGTCGGAGATCTTCATCGGCGTCATCCTCGTGGCGGTCATCGGGAACGCGGCGGAGCACTCCACCGCCGTCATCGTCGCCATGAAGGACAAGATGGACCTCGCGGCGAACATCGCCGTGGGCTCGTCCATCCAGGTGGCGCTCTTCGTGGCGCCGTTCCTCGTGCTGCTGTCCCACGTGGTCGGGCCCGGGCCCATGGACCTCGTGTTCTCCCCCTTCGAGGTACTCGCCGTGGGCGCCTCCGTGGGCGTCACGGCGCTCATCGCGCAGGACGGCGAGACCAACTGGCTGGAGGGCGCGATGATGCTCGCGTTCTACGTCATCCTGGGAATGGCCTTCTGGTTCCTGCCCGTCGGCGCCGGTTAGGACCCTGGTCAAGACTACTGCTACATTTGGCCGGCTGCGGAGGCCCATGGCCGCGTTGCACCTCCTCTGTGACCCTCATTCGGGTCACATTCGTCGGTGCGCCTTGCCCTGGGCCTCCTCGCTCGGCCTCGGTGTGACGCAGTAATTTCGACCAGAGTCCTTAGTCGCGTCAGGCGCGCGGGCGGACGATGAGGACGGGGCCCGACGAGGATCGCAGGATGGCCTCCGCGGTGGAGCCCAGCAGCAGCCGCAGCACGCCGCCCCGACCGTGGGAACCGACGCAGATGGCGTCCGCCCCCAGGCGCGCCGCGACCTCCCCCACGACGCGGGAGACGATGTCCCCCTCGACGACCGCGAAGGCGCTGCGCACGCCCTTCGACGCCGCCTCCGGCGGAACGAGGCCGCGGAGGCGCGCCTCGAGGTCGGCGATCTGCAGGGCCCGCTGCTCCTCCGTGGGAACCGCCCCCGGCGTGTAGTGCGCGTAGAGCGGGCTCGGCACCGTGACGGGCTCGATCACGTGGAGGAGGTGGACGGTGGCCCCCCGATCCGCGAGCGCGTAGGCGTAGGGGATGGCCGCATCCCCGTGCGCGGAGAAGTCCGTGGCGGCGAGGATCGTGGCGAGGCTCGCGATCATGGCGGCTCCGTTCCCGCGACCCCGTTCCGTCGGGCCCTGCGGGGAGGATCGGCACCGTACCGCAGCCCGTTCCCGCGCGCCCCGTATGATCCGTCCCGTGCCCCTCCCCCCCGGTGCCTACCTCGACAACAACGCCACGACCGCGCTCTCCCCGGCGGCGCGGGAGGCGATGCTGCCCTGGCTGGGCGGGGAGTACGGGAATCCGTCCTCGCTCCACGCCGCGGGGGTGCGGGCCGCCCGCGCCGTGGCCTCGGCGCGGGAACCGGTGGCGGCGCTGGCCGGCGCGCGCGCGTCGGAGATCGTGTTCACGGCCTCGGGCACGGAATCCGACCTGCTGGCGATCCTCGGTGCGCTGGAGGGGGCCGGGGAGCGCGACCACGTCGTCACGTCCACGGTCGAGCACCCCGCGGTGCGCGACCTGCTGCGTCGGCTGAGGACCCGCGGCCGCATCCGGCTGGACGAGGTCCCCGTGGGTCGCGACGGCCGGCTCGAGGCGGACGCGGTGCTGGAGCGGGTGGGCGCGGAGACCGCGCTGGTCTCGATCATGTGGGCCAACAACGAGACCGGCGTGCTCCATCCCGTGGAGGAGATCGCGGCCCACTGCGCGGAGCGCGGAGTCGCCTTCCACACGGACGCGGTGCAGGCGGCGGGGAAGGTGCCCCTGGACCGATGCGCGGTCCCGCCGCCCCTCGTCTCCCTCTCCCCGCACAAGTTCCACGGGCCGAAGGGCGTCGGCGTCCTCGTGGTCCGGCGGGGCGCGCGGTGGAAGCCCGCTCTCCTGGAAGGGCACCAGGAGAAGGGTCGGCGCGGCGGGACGGAGAACGTGGCGGGCATCGTGGGCGCCGGCGTGGCGGCGGGCGAGGCGGCGGCGGCGCTCCCCGCGGCGGGGGCGGTGGCGGCGATGCGCGACGCGTTCGAGGAGCGGGTGCTGGCCGGTCTGCCCGGTGCGAGGCGCACGGCGACGGCTCCGCGCGTGGGCAACACGTCCCACCTGCTCCTGGGCGGCGTGGAGGGCGAGGCCGTCCTCCTCCAGATGGACCGCCGCGGCTTCGCGCTGTCCAGCGGTTCCGCGTGCACGGCGGGCTCGCTGGAGCCGAGCCACGTCGTGCGCGCGCTCGGCGTGGGCGACCGCGAGGCGCGCTCCGCGGTCAGGATCTCCCTGTCACGCCACACCACCGCCGCCGAAGTCGCCGCCGCCGCCGACGCGCTGGTGGACGTCGTCCTCGGGCTCCGCGCCGTGATGCCCCTGTAGCCGCGAACCCGACGACATCATTCCCGGAATGATGCGTTCGAGTTCGGAGGTCCGGCGCACGCGCGGAGCAACGCCTCGGCGTCCTCGCGGAACCCGGGCCGCTGCGGCGCGCGCTCCGTGGCGAGGCGGCAGCACCGCGCCGCCTCCTCGGGACGGCCCAGCGCGAGGTGGCACCGCGCCATCTCCAGCAGCGGTTCCGGGAAGTAGGGGTGCCGCTCGACGCACTCGGCGTACGCCGCCAGCGCCGCCTCGTGGCGACCCCTGGCATGTTCGGCGAGGCCGATTCCGTAGGCCGGTTCCTCGTCGGGATCCGGGAGGAGCGGCTCGAGCCCGCGGTCCGCGGCATCCCGGTTCGCCGCCGCCGCCGCGCGGAAGGCCTCGACCGCTCCGTCCGGATCCCCCCCGTCGAGAAGCGCCCGGCCGAGGCCGAGGAGCGCCTGCGGCATCCCCGCCCGCGCGGACAGCGCGCGGCGCCACGCCTCCGCGGCGGCGGCGTGGTGGCCGGCGACCTCGAGGCGCCACGCGGCGACGGCCCACTCCCGCTCCTCCGGCAGGGCCGGCTCGCCGCGCTCCGCGCGCTCGCGGCGGAGGAGATCCCGCTGCGCCTCGGCCCCGGAGGGAAACTCGATCACGAGCCGAGGGTAGCCCCCGCCCGCCGCCCCGTCCACTTCGCGACTCCGGAGGCGAGCACCGGGGCCACGAGGAGCGCGAGGAGCGCGGGCTCCACGGGCGCCCGCGCGCGGGCGTCCCCGTACGCCACCACGGCGGCGGCCAGGTGCCCCAGCAGCAGCGCGAGGGCGACCCCGCGCACGCCCCAGGGGACCCCGCCGACCCCGCCCAGCGCGGCGACGCCGAGGAGGAGTGCCGGTCCCCAGGAGAGCCAGCCCGCCAGCGCCTTCCTCCCCGCGTCGGCCTTCTCCGATCGCGTGTCGGGATCGAGGAAGCGCACGACTTTCCACGCCGCCAGGCGCGCCGCCGCGCCGGGGCTCTCCGCCACCCACGCGGCCGCTCGCGCGCGGAAGCGCGCGTCCGACGCCCCCTCGTCGAGCGCGCTCCAGCCGTACATCCCCGCGTCCGGCCTCCCCGGGCCGGACCACGCGCGCTCGGGAGGCACCCACTTCCCCGGGTGCGGCGCCGCCAGCGCCGCGTCGCAGTTCCCTCCCAGCAGCGTGACGCCGGTGCTCGTGACGAGGACCGGCCGGCCGAGGACGACCCCGTTCCGGATCACCCACGGGAGGACCACCGCGGCGGCGACGCCGACGCAGAGCACCGCAGCGCGCGCGCGCCGCCCCCGATCCGCCACCGCCGCTGCCGCCACCGCCAGCAGCATCGCGGCGGGGATGCCCCCGGGCCGACAGAGGACGGCGAGCCCCAGCGTCGCGCCCGCCGACGCGGGTCTGCGCGCGAGGACCAGGTCCGCGGCGGCGAGGAGGAGCGCCGCGTCGAGGCCCTCCGAGAGGACCTGCCCGGAGAGCCACGCGTGCGCGGGCCAGGCGGCGACGAGGGCGCCCGCGACCATGGCGGGCCCCTCCGGGGAGCCGGCCCGGCGCGCCAGCGACACCGCCAGGGGCGCCGCCAGCGCGCCCAGCAGCACGCAGGCCCAGCGCAGCGCCGCGGGCGATCCCCCGGAGGCCGCGTGGACGGGAGCGAGCACCGCCGGAAGGAGGGGCGCGCGGAACGCGGCCAGGCGGCGCTCGAAGGGCAGGCCCTCGAGGTCGGTGCCCTGCACGGTGAAGCCGAACCCCTCCCCGCGCGCGAGCGAGCCGGCGACCGCCGCGTAGCCGCGCTCGTCGTCCGCGAGGGGACGCCCGGGACCGAGGGCCAGGAGCAGGGCGGCGCGCACCGCCAGCGCCACGAGGAACACCGCGACGAACCGGCGCCGTCCGTCCATCGGCCCTCCCGTCGCGCCCCCCGGCGGCGCGTATGATACGGGGCATGCCCGCCCGCCGCGCGTCCGGCCCGCTGCTGCCCCTCCTGCTCCTGGCCGGCGTTCTCGCCGCCGCACCCGCGGGGACGCCGCGCGCCCTCGCCGTCGAGGGTCCGTCGCAGGAGGATCCCGACAGGGAGTTCTTCGACCGATCGCGCGCCATCTTCGAGACCTTCCCGCGCAGCGCCGTGCGCGGTTCGCTGTTCACGCTGAAGTTCCGCCTCCACGCCGGCTACCGGGATCCGGTCCTCGTGATCGTGTTCCCCGACGGAACGCCGCTGTACCTGCGGCCGCCGTTCGAGTCCGGCGACTGGGTGGGCACGTTCCGCCTCGACAGCAAGGGCGGAAAGCACCGGGTCGCGCTGGTGGTGGACTCCAACGCCGGCGACCTGACGGCCGCCCAGTTCATCCTGTCGGCGACGAAGTCCGACGGGTCGGAGATCGATCGCGACGTCGAGATCCCGCCCGCGGACACCCCCTACGACTCCATCCCGGAAGGGGAGCACCCGCTCCGCGTCGAGCGACACCTGTTCCGGCGGATGAACGCGTTCCGGGTGAAGAACGGGCTGAAGCCGCTCCCCTGGCACGAGGGCGTGGCCCGGTGCGCGAGGGTGCAGATCCCCGAGTCCGCCCAGGTCTTCGAGGACTCCTTCGATCCGAGGGTCGGCTACGGCTTCCTCCCGCACAACGTCCCGCAGGTGGTCAAGGCCGACGCGGCGGGGAACGACCGCGAGGTGTCCCCCGAGGGCCCCCGCATCGCCGATCGCTGCCGCACCGACCTCGGATGGCCGGTCGTCGTGCCGAAACTGCCCCCCGACAACCCGGTGCGGGGCCGCGGCCAGCCGAACTACATCAGCGAGAGCATGCTCGCTCCGGACCCTTCGCTGGACCGCAAGTTCGAGCAGACGATGCTGCGCGTGAGCGACCACCGCGCCCCGATGCTGTCGGAGTGGGCGACCCACGCCGCCGGCGCCGCCATGTGGCGGACCTTCGTTCCCCGCCGGCGCGTGAAGGTCGTGACGGACTCGGCGGGTCGACGCCGGCTCCGGGAGATCCCGCCCACGACGTCGGGCTCCGCCCCCGAGGCCGGCGAGGGCGGATCCGTGGGCGCGCGTTCGTGGCGACGCCCCGGGGAGGTGGAGGCGCCCTTCGCCATCCTGGTGTTCGTGCAGATCAACGACCCGGAGATCGACAGCCGCGACGAGGTGGAGAAGCGGCGCGTCGTGGGCTCCCTCGCTCGCGCGGCGAACCCGGAGGAGGAGGCGACGGCGCTGCGCACCATCGGACGCCACGCGTTCCGGGAGAGCGCGGGGATCCTCTCGCGCCGTCTCGACGACCGCAATCCCGTCATCGCCGCCGCCGCCATCGACGGGCTCTGGCTCGCCGACCCCGACGCCGCCCGCCGGGCCTGCGATCGGCTGGAGGTCCGCGTCGTGCGCGCGCTCGCCCGGGACGACTTCCCCACCGCCATCGGCGCGCTCCAGGTCCTCGCCGGGCTCGAGTACGACGTCGCCGGGCGCCGGTCCGCGGCGAAGCGCCTTGCGGATCTCCGGCGCACCGCGCGCTCGGAACTCGACATCGTGGACCGGTACCTCGTCGCTCGCGACTGGGTCCAGGCGCGGGACGCCTTCCAGCGGGTCGCGCGCATCTACAAGGGCCTCCCCGAGGCGGAGGAGGCCGCGCTCGGGCTCCGGGAACTCCTCGCCGACCCGGAGGCGCGGAAGGTCCTCGACGCGGCGAAGTAGGGGCCGGCGGGCGGCCGCGGGACTGTACGCTCTTGCCACGGACAGGAGGGAGGATCGCGTGGCGGAGTCTCTGCGGGTGCTGCGGTCGGACGACCTGCCCGAGGGCGGCGGGCGGCAGGTCCAGGTGCAGGGGCGGTCGCTGGCCGTCTTCCGGACCGGCGGCCGCGTGTTCGCCATGGACGGAACCTGCCCCCATCGGGGGGGCCCCCTCGGGGAGGGTGCGCTGGAGGGCTCCATCGTCACCTGCCCCTGGCATGGCTGGCGCTTCGACGTGACGACGGGCGCCTGCGTCGGCGTGCCCGGACGGGCGCAGGCCTGTTTCCCGGCGCGCGACGAGGGCGGCGACGTGGTCGTGGAGGTGTAGCCATGGCGAACATCGTCTCCGCGCGCGTGGAGCGGTACCTGGACCAGATCCTCCCCGCCCGGGGGGAGGTGCTCGACGCCATGGAGCGGGAGGCGCGTCGCCGCGACATCCCCATCGTGGGCCCCCACGTGGGACGGCTCCTGGCATCCCTCGCCGCGGCCACCGGTGCGCGACGCGTGTTCGAACTGGGCTCCGCCATCGGCTACTCCACGCTGTGGCTCGCGCTGGGCGCCCATCCCAAGGCGAAGCTGCACTACACCGACCGCTCCGAGGCCTACGCCGAGGAGGCGCGCGTCTACCTGGATCGCGCGGGATTCGCCGGGCGCGTCAAGTACCACGTGACGACGGACGCGGTGGCGGCGCTGGAGGTGGTGCCGGGCGACTTCGATCTCATCTTCAACGACATCGACAAGGCCGGCTACCCGCGCGCCATCGAGGCCGCGGTGCCCCGCCTGCGGGTCGGCGGCATGTACGTCGCCGACAACTGCCTCTGGTCCGCCCGCGTGACCGACGGCCGGGCCCGTGACGAGGCCACGCGCGCGCTCCGCGAGCACAACCGCGCCGCCATGGACGATCCCCGCCTGCTGGGCGTCATCGTTCCCATCCGCGACGGAGTGTTCGTCGGCACGCGGATCCAGTAGGTGGCCGTCTCCGTCGTCGTCGTCCACTACGCGGAAATCGCGCTGAAGGGCGGGAACCGCCCGTGGTTCGAGAACCGCCTCATGGAACACCTGCGCGAGGTTCTCCGCGGGACCTCCGTGCGCGGGGTCCGGCGCAGGCGGGGCCGCATCCTCGTGGATCTCGACGCGGCGGCGGGCGACGTGCCGGAGGTGCTGGCTCGCCTCTCCCGGGCCCCCGGGGTCGCCTGGTACGCGGCGGCGGAGCCCGTGGACGCCACTCCCGGGGCCATCGAGCACGCCGTCGTGACCCGGGCCAGGGAGGGGAGCGGGACGTTCCGCGTGGAGACGCGGCGCGCCGACAAGCGCTTCCCGCTGACCTCCATGGACCTCAACCGCGCCGTGGGCGCCGCCGTCGTGGCGGCGACGGGGCGCCGGGTCCGCCTGACGGATCCCGACGACACCTACGGCATCGAGATCGCCGACGACGGCGCCTTCGTGTTCTCCGCGCGCCTCCGGGGGCCCGGCGGACTTCCCGTGGGCTCCTCGGGGCGGGTCGTCGCCCTCCTCTCCGGCGGCATCGACTCGCCCGTCGCCGCGTGGCGGATGATGCGGCGCGGCTGCCGCGTGGACGGCGTGCACTTCCTCAACGACTCGCAGGGCCGCGAGGGCGTCATCGAGAAGCTCGACCTGCTCGGCGCCGCCCTGGCGCGGCGGCAGGGCCGGTTCCGACTGCACGTGGTGCCCTTCGGCGATCTCCAGCGCGCCATCGTCGCGGCGGTGCCCGCCGATCGCCGCATGCTCGTCTACCGGCGCGCCATGCTCCACCTGGCGGACCGGATCCGCCGGGATCGCCACGCCGGCGCCCTCGTGACCGGCGACTCCGTGGGCCAGGTCGCGTCCCAGACGCTCGCCAACCTCGGCGCCGTGTACGCCGCGGTCGCGGGACCGATCCTGGCTCCGCTCTGCGGCTCGGAGAAGACCGAGATCATCGAGGAGGCCCGCGCCATCGGGACCTACGAGCCCTCCGTGATCCCCCATGACGACTGCTGTTCCTTCCTCGTCTCGCCCCACCCGGCGACGCGCACGTCGCGCGAGGAACTGGAGGGACTCGAGGCCCGGGTGGAGTGGGGGGACCTGCGGGAGCAGGCGCTGCGGGACCGGGAGGTGCGCCGCTACGACGCCGTGGGGGCCTGACCGCGGACGCGGGTGACGATGGCGTCGACCACGTGCTCCGTCGAGCGCGCCAGGAGGTCGAGGGGAGCGACCGGCTCGAGCAGCCCATCCGTCCACGGGATGTCCGCCTCGGAGACGCCGTTGACGATCTCCTCCATGCGGCGGGGTCCGAGGGCCGCCACCTTCGCGGGAACGGGCAGTTCGTCCCGGAACCGCACGTGGAGCAGGATCATGGCGGTGCAGTGCAGGCGGGCGTCCACGAGCGGGACGATGACGAGGAGCCGGCCGTCCTTCGCACCGACGCCGATGAACACGCGCCGGTGCGCCACGACGCCCCGCTTGGTGCCCTTGAGCGGCGCGCCGGCCTCCGCCCGGCTCGGGAGGTGCGCAGAGATGCCGCCCCGCCGTTCGATGGTGTGGAGGGTCCGCCGCCCCGGAGATCCGTCCGCGTCGAGCCCGTCCACGCGGTAGCGGGCCCAGCCGTCGACCCCGTCCACCGCGGGCGCGATGGACCGCAGCGTGTCGAGGGACACCTCCGGGATCGCGTCCAGGTCGACGTCGGCGTCCGCCAGCGCGTCGAACACCGCCCCCTCGGGGCGCTCCGCCGTCCGGCTGGTGCCGACGGTGACGATCTTCGCCTGGTGGCGGATGGCGTCGACGGGGCGCTCCAGTTCCCGCACCGCCTCCGTGAGCGCCGCGACGAGCGCGTCCCGGACGGTGCCGCCGGCACCGAAGCGCTCCCCCGCCTCTCGCATGGCCCCGCCGGAGAGCCCCGTGGCCGCACCGTGGAGCAGGAGGACGAGGTCCGCCGCGGCACCCGGGCCGAGGGCGCTCTCGAAGCGGTGGGCGCGCAGCCGGCGGCTCGTCTCCAGCGCCGCCTCCTCCAGCGCGGCCCGCTCCCCCTCGACTCCCGCGCCCGGCGCGCCGCCGGCGACGACGGCGGCGCGCACGCGGGAGAAGAACCGCGCCCCCTCGTCCACGGCGCGGGCCGCGTGGTACGCGAACAGGTGCCCCGCGGCGACGTTGGCGAGCATCGCGAGCCGCGGCGGGGCCGCGGGCAGGGGAAGGACGGCGTCGGCGTACGGCGCGTAGCGCTCGTCCCCCTCGTCGGCGAGGACGACGGGGAGCGCCTTGTGGGCCTGGAAGATGGCGACGTCCTTCGCCAGGTCCGACTGCACCGTCGGCGGATTCCCCGCGGCCAGGACGAGCATGAGGGGCTCGGAGGACAGGTCGATGTGCTTCTTGTCCTCCACGGTGTCGGCGGAGATCGACTTGTAGCAGAGCTCCGAGCACTTGATCCGGATCTCCTCCGCGGCGACGCGGTTGAGCCCGCTGCCGATCACCGCCCAGTGGCGCCGCGTGGGGGCGACGCGCTGCGCGATGGCGGCGATGCGCGCGTCCAGCGCGAGCACGCGACGCAGGAGACCGGGCAGGGCGCGCAGTTCCCGGGCGCGCTCCGCGGCGTCCGCCTCCCCGATGGTGCCGAGGACGCGCCCCAGCGCGAGGGAGAGCACCGCGCCGGCGGCCACCTGGGAGTGGAACGCCTTGGTGGACGCGACGCTCATCTCCACGTCGCGTCCGTCGGACGTGTGGAAGACGCCGTCGGCGCGGCGCGTGATGTCGCTGTTCCGCCGGTTGACGATGGCGATGACCGCGGCCCCCCGCCGCCGCGCGAGGTCCACGGCGCGGTTCGTGTCCGCCGTGGATCCGGACTGGGTCACCGCCACGACGAGCGTGTCGGCCATGTCCTCGCGGAGCCCGAAACCGGAGAGTTCGCTCGCCTTCTCCGCGCGCACCTCCACGCCGGAGCCGCCCAGGTCCTCCCGCAGGATCGCCGCCACCGCCGCCGCCGCCACCGAGGCCGTTCCCTGCCCCACGCAGACGACCCGGCGGATCCGCCCCGCGCGCACCCCCTCCTCGACCCGCTCCGGGAGGATCTCCCGCCCGAGGTTCATCCGGACCCGGCGTCCGTCGGGCCCCTCCAGGTGGAACTTCCCCCGGATCGTCTTCGCGACGGAGAGGGGGGACTGCTCGATCTCCTTCCGGAAGTAGTGGGGGAACGACCCGCGGTCGACGTCCCGCGTCGTGATGCCGGCGCGCCGGCGCTCCAGGGGGCCGGGGTCCTTCCCGTCGAACCCCATCAGCCGCGGCGGGCCCGCGGCCGCGCCGGCGTCGAGCACGGCGATGGTCCCGCGCGACCCGCGATCGCCGGGGACGCGCTCCCGCTCCCCCTCGAGGGCGAGGTAGTCCGCCGTCTCGTGGACGAGACCGTAGACCTCGGACGAGAGCACCAGCCCGTCGGGGGCGAGCCCGAGGTAGATCGACTGGCCGCTCCCGCGGAGGGAGACGTAGACCCGGCCGGGCTCGAGGTCCGAGATCATGGCCACCGCCGCGGACCCCTCGAGGCCGGAGACGGCTCGCCGGAACGCCTCCTCCAGGGGCAGGCCCTCGCGCAGGCCGAGGTCGACGCCGAGGGCGATGACCTTGGTGTCCGTCGTCACGCGCGGGCTTCCGCGGCGCCCCGTGGCCCCCTCGTAGGCCGCATGGAGCGGCACGTGGTTGTCCACGTCCCCGTTGAGCGCGACGAACACGCGGCCCCGCGCGCGACCGTAGACGGGGTGGGGTGCCGCGGGGACCGCGATGGCGGCCGGGGCCGCGCCGTCCCCGGCGTCCACGGTGGCGTTGTCCACGGGATGCGCGTTCGCCTCGTGGATGACCCCGTTGCTGGCCCAGCGGGTGTGCGCGACGACGACGACGGCGGCGTCCTCGCGCGAGAGCGCCGCCAGGAGCACGCCGTCCGCCCGGATGTCCCGCGAGAGGGCGGCCACGTTGTCCCCGAGCGCACCCACCTCCTGCGCCACCTTGCGGACGAAGGAGAGCGTCACGGGGCCGTCCCCGTCACCGGGGTCGGAGAGCGTGACCGCGCCGTCCAGCAGGTCGCCGGGGGCGAGCCGCCCGCGGAGCGACTCCAGGAGTCCCGCCTCCGCCAGCGAACCCTCCAGCGCGGCGAAGGCCGCCCGCGAGGGCAGCGTGACCATCACCAGGATCCCCGCGGAGTCCCGGCCGCGCACCTCGATGCGGTCCAGGGAGTCGAGCGTGGAGGAGATGCGGCGCATGGCGCGCAGCAGCGGGCCCGGCGCGCCGGTGCCCGCGAGTCCCCTCGCCCGCGCGAGGCCGCCCAGGAACTCCGACTCCAGGCTCCACGCGGCGTCCCGCAGGGTCACGAGTCGGGAGGCCACGATCTCCTGATCGGCGCTGGGCAGTCCCGCGGCGACCTCCTCGAGGAGCGCCTCCTCGCGGTCGCAGAACTCGCGGATGCGCCGGACCGCCTCCGCGGCCTCCGCCTCGAGCCCGGGCAGTCGGCTGCCCGCGTCGAGCACGGCGGGGCGTCGCAACCGGTGGGCCTCCGCCAGCAGGGCCTCCGCCCCGCCCTCCCCGCCCGCGCAGGCGGCGGCCACCCCGCCGGAGGCGAGGTCGCCGACGGAGCCCGCCACGACGCGGTCCACGGCGCGCCCGAGGCTCCCGGCCGGCGGCGCGGCGAAGGGCTCCCGCCGGGCCACCTGCACGAAACCGGCGAGACCGCAGTGAAGCGTGGAGCGGTCCAGCGGGAGGAGGACCACCGTTCCCGGGAAGACGTCCCGGACGCGCCGGGCCACGGCGATCCGCGGGAGGCGTGCCCTGAGCCGTCGGATCGCGCCCCGGAGGAGGTCCATCGGGCGGATTGTCGGCCCCGCGCGCGGCGCGGGGGAAGGAAACGCGCCGGAGGTGCGGCTACCGGGGAGGCTTCTCCGCCGCGCCCCCCTCCGGCCCCGGGAGATCCCGGATGCGGAGGTCCCGCACGTGGAGCCGGTTCCCGCGGAGGACGAGGAACCCGAGCGTCGCGCGCTCCCTCCGGGGACCCGTGGCCCCGCCGTCCGGTGCCTCGTCGACGACGCGACGCCCGTTGACGTCCACCGTCCACGAGCCGGGGAGGACCCGGAGCACGACGTCGCAGACGTCGTCCTCCTCCACGTGGCTCGTCAGGAGCAGGACGAGATGCCCGGCCACCGCCGGGCGGGCCAGGCTCGGGGGATCGTCCAGGACGAGGGTGAGCCCGCTGGTGGGCCAGAGGACGCGGAACCGCAGTTCGTAGCCCCGCGCCTCGAGGTCCGGCAGGAGCAGCATCCCCGCGTCGCGCGTGCGCACCGCACCGCGGAGAATCCCCCCGGCCACGTCGAACGCCGGGGCGTCCTCCCGGGCGGCCGGTACCCAGCGCCCGAGCGACGTACCGTCGAAGAGCGACCGGAAGCCCTCCTCGCAGACCTGCGGACCGTTCTCGTAGCGGCGGACGAGCCGGAGATCCGTCAACGCGCCGGTGGCCGCGGCCGGGACCTCGAACCCGAGGCTGAGGAAGGCCCCCTCCGGGAGCCCGATGGACTCCTCCTTCCGACCCACCGTCAGCAGGGCCCGGCCCGCGCGCACGCGGAGCGACGCGTCGGTCCACTTGTCGGAGGCCATGGAGCCGCGGGGAAGGTCCATCGCGACGGGGCCCTGCCCGTCCCGCGGGACGAGGAGGATCCGGAGCCGTGCCGTCCCCTTCCGCAGGCGGAACGTCGCCTCGAACTCGTCCCAGGCGCGGCGCGCGTAGACGCAGCGCGCCGACTCCCCCCCGGACTTCCCCTGGAACTCGAGGACCGCTCCTTCGCGCGCCCACTGGAACACGCCCTCCGGCCCGCTCCGATCCCACGCCACCAGGCCGGTGCGGAGGGGCGCGATCTCCAGGGGGGCGAGGACGGGGGGCTCCTCCTGCGCGGACGCCACGGGAGCGACGACGGAACCGCCGAGGAGGAGGACGAGGGCGGCGGCGGAAGCGAGCGGCTTCACCGGCCGGCGCGCCCCGGGGACCGCCGTCGGGCCGCCCACCGCTCCCTCGCGTGGCGCACGATGTCCAGCGCCGCGTCCGCGTCATTGAACGGCGGGACGACGTACACGCCGGGGGCCCCGCAGTCGAGCGCGACGTCCACGACCTCGCGCGCGACGGCCAGCCCCTCCGCGCGGGCGGCCGCCGGGTCGGAGATCGCGCGCATCCGCTCGAGGACCACGTCGGGAACGGTGACGCCGGGGACCTCGTTGGCGAGGAACTCGGCGTTGCGGTGGGATCGGAGCGGCATGACGCCGACGAGGACGGGGAATCCCATCCCGTTCACCGCCTCGTACATGGCGCGCACCTTGTCCGGATCGAACACGATCTGGGAGAGCGCGAAGTGGGCGCCGGCCTCGATCTTCCGCTCGAGACGGCGCACCTGCGTGTCGAGCCGCTTGACGTTGGGGTTGAATGCGACGCCCACCGTGAGACCGGCGCGGCGGCCCGTGGGCGCGCCCGTCTTCAGTTCCCCGCGGTTGAGCCCCTCCAGCACCGAGACGAGGCCGATGGAGTTGACGTCGAAGACGCTTTTCGCGCCCATGGACTCGCCCGTGCCGGCGGGATCCCCGGTGATGGCGAGGACGTTCCGGATGCCCAGCGCGACCGCGCCCATCAGGTCCGACTGGAGGCCGATCAGGTTCCGATCGCGGCCCGTGAAGTGGACCAGCGGCTCGATGCCGGCATCCCGCTTCATCAGGTACGCCATGGCGACGTTGCCCATGCGCACCGTGGCCAGCGGGTTCTCCGCCATGGAGACGAGATCGACGCCGGCCTCCGCCAGGCGGCGGCCTCCCTCGATCACCTTCGCGTAGCGCAATCCCCGCGGCGGGTCGAGTTCCACGACCACGAGAGGTCGGTCCTCGCCGAGCCCGTCGAGGAACCCCGCGGGCGGGGGCGCCTCCCGCCGCGGCGCGCGGGGCTCCGCGGGGGGCGGGTCCGGCAGGCGCGGCGGGCGCGCGGTGAGTGCGCGATCCCCCAGCGCCTCCGCGATGGCGGCGATGTCCCTTGGCGTCGTCCCGCAGCATCCCCCCACGAGGTTCGCCCCGGCGTCGGCCATCTGGACCGCCGTGGCGGCCATGTACTCGGACGTGGCGAGATAGACGAACCGCCCCTCGACGAGGCTCGGCAGACCCGCGTTGGGCATGGCGGAGATGGCGAGGTCGGTCCGGCGCGCCATCTCGCGGACCACCTGCAGCGCGTCGTTGAAGCCCCGCCCGCAGTTCACTCCCACACCCTGCGCTCCCGCCGCCTCCAGCGCGCGGACCGCGCGCAGGAGCGGGACGCCGCCGGACGTCCCCGTCACGTCGAAGAACGCCAGTTGCGCGATCACGGGGAGGTCGGTCGCCTGCCGCGCGGCCCGCAGCGCGGCAAGGAGTTCCTCCAGGTCGAGGAACGTCTCGAGGATGAACAGGTCCACGCCGCCCATGGCGAGCGCCGTCACCTGCTCGCGGAAGATCTCCTCCTTCTCCGGCACCGTCAGGTCCCGCTCCCCGCGGACGGAGCGTCCGAGCGGGCCGACCGCGCCGGCCACCCAGGCCTTGCGCCCGGCGGCGCGCCGCGCCAGCCGCACGCCCTGGTAGTTGACCTCGGCGACCTTGTCCTCGAGGCCGTGGTGCCGGAGGCGGGAGCGATTCCCGCCGAACGTGTTGGTCTCGATGATGTCGGCGCCGGCGGCCACGTACTCCTCGTGGATCTGTCGGACCAGGGCCTTCCGGCCGAGATTCAGCCCGTCGTAGGACGTGTCCAGCGGGACGCCCCTCGCGTAGAGCATGGAGCCCATGCCTCCGTCCCCGACGAGGACGGTCGTGCGCAGGGCGTCGGCGACGGAGGAGAGCCGGGGCATGGGGCGGAGATTGTAGTCCCGGCGGGGCCCGCCGCCGGCGCTACCTGTCGCGGCGGAGCCGATCCAGCGTCTCCCGCGCCCGGTCGAACGGGGAGGACGCACCGCGGCGCGGGCGCGGCGCCGGCGGGTGCGGATCCGGCGGCGACTCCGGGGGCGACGGCGGCGGCGGAGCGGCCTTCGGCTTCGGCAGCGCCGATGGCGGCGGCGCCAGAGGGGCCGGCGCGGGGGGTTGCGCGAAGGAGGGAGGCGGCGGCCCCGCAGGCACGGCGGGGTCGAACGGCGGCGGAGGGGCGCCGAGGGACACGGGGCCGGAGCCGAACATGGACACCGGCCCGGCGGTCATGGGACCCGCCGTTCCCAGGGGCGCGAACGCCCCCGGCGCGCCGAAGGAGGAGGGCGGGCCTCCGGGCACGGGGCCGGAACCGCGCCCCGACGTGGCGGCGTCCCCGACGATGTCGTAGCCCCTGACGAGGACCTCGATGCTCCCCGACTCCAGGTGGAAGAGAAGCCCGTGGATGGGCATCGCGGCGGGCACGCGCGGGTCCGCCCTGAGCGCCGCCACCGACGCGAGGACGGACGACCGCTCGCTGGCGAACGCGCCCAGCCATGCAGCCGGATCCTCGCCGCCGAACGCGCCGCCCGGGATGCCGAGCCGGGCCACGCCGGATCGGATCTCGTTGGCCGTGGTGCGCCCCATGCGGCAGTCGGTGTGCCCGATGACGAGCACCTCGGAGGCGACGTTGAAGATGGCCGCCGCGAGGACGCTGCGGGCCCCGGCCACGTCGCCCGCGCGGATCACTGCCCCCGCGAACTTCGCCTGCGGCGGCGGGGTCGCCTGGAGTCCCAGCGCCGGGATGACCCGCCCGACGAGCCGCGGGTCCATGCACGTGATGACGAACGGCAGCATCTCTCCCGGGAGCGCCGCCCTCGCCGCACCGTCCCCCGCGACGTGGGCGGCGTTGGCCGCCGAGAGGGCGTCGAGCATCGTCGGGTTCATGGTGCTGCCGGGCCCCGCGGGCCTACGTTCCCTCCTTCTTGCCGAGGCCGGTGATCTTGCCGACCATGGCCTTGAGGTCGATCCCCGACACCGCCTCCAGGGCGGGGGGGAGTTGCGCCATGATGTTCGTGACGTCCTTCGTGACCTTGCTCGCGCCGCCGCTGTCGCCGCCGGTGCTGACGATGACGATCTTCTCCGTCTTGGACAGCGGTTCGGCGATGCGACCCGCGAGGTTGGGCAGCATCTCGATGAACATCTGCGTGATGGCCGCCTCACCGTACTGGCGCCAGGACTCGGCCTTCTTCGCCATGGCCTCGGCCTCGGCGAGACCCTGGGCGCGGATGACCTCGGCTTCCGCGAGACCCTGCGCCTTCTTCGACTCGGCCTCGGCGACGCCCTTCGCCTTCACGACGTCCGCCTCGGCGAAGCCGCGCGCCTTCGTCGCGGAGGCGTCGCCGGCGGCCTCCGTCTCGAGCTTGAACTTCTGCGCCTCGGCCAGGGTCTCGACACGCCGCCGCTCCGCCTCGGCGGGCTTCTGCACGGTCGCTTCCAGTTCCTTCTGCTTCCGCTGGATCTCCTGCTCCTGCACCTGGATCCGGGACTGCTTCTCGACGACCTCGACCTGCACTTCCTCCTTCTTCACCGACTGGCCGGTCTTGAACCGCTGGAGGTCGTAGGCCAGGTCCGCCTCGGCCTTCTTCAGGTTGACGGAGGCCTGGTACTCGGCGAGGCGCATCTGGTAGTCCCGGTTCGACTGGGCGACCTCGGTGTCCGCCTCGAACTTCGCCGTCTGCCCGGCCTGGTTCGCCTGCGCCGACTTGATGGTCGAGTCCCGGTCCGCCTCCGCCTGCGCGATGATGGCGTCGCGCTTGACCTGCGCCGTCCGGGGCTTGCCCAACGCGTCCAGGTAGCCCTGGTTGTCCCGGATGTCCCGGATGGTGAACGACACGATCTGGAGGCCCATGTTCGCCATGTCCCCGGCGGCCACCTCCTGGACCCGGGCCGCGAAGGCGTCCCGGTTCTGGTAGATCTCCTCCACCGTCATGGTGCCGAGGATGGCGCGCAGGTGGCCCTCCAGCGTCTGGAGCGCGACGCGCTGGATCTCGAGCGTGTCCTTCGACAGGAACTGCTCCGCCGCCGTCCGCACGGAGACGTCGTCGCCGCGCACCTTGATCTGCGCGACGCCGTCGACGAGGACGGGCACGCCCTTGATGGTGTAGACCTCGGGCGTCTTCACGTCGATGGTCATGAGTTCCAGCGAGAGGAAGTCGACCTTCTCGAGGACGGGCCATACGAACACGCCGCCGCCGCGCACGACGCGGTAGCCGACGGTCTCCCCCGTCTCGATCCGGCGCTTGATGCCGGAGATCACGAGCACCTGGTTCGGACCGACCTTCGTGTAGCGGCTGGCGAAGACCACGGCGATGAGGAACAGCAGAAGCAGGATGGCCCCGGTGGCGCCCAGCACGAACGGGTCCACGGCCAGCACGGTCAGCGGATGCACGGCAGCCTCCTTCCGCGGCGGTTCAGCCCGCCGCTTGACGACTCTCGCCCTTGGTCCGGGCGAGCCACGACTCCCTCGTCTCCTCGACCACGAACTCCGTGCGCGACACCGATCGGATCACGACCCGCGCGCCCCGTGGCACGGCGGCGGCGTCGGCGCACCGCGCCCGCATCGTGCATCGCTGCCCGGCCGTCACGTACGCGATCTCCCCCAGGCCGCCCGGGCCGATCGCGACGGTGACCTCCGCCTCCGATCCGATCAGTCCAGCCGTGCGGACGATGCTCGTCCCCTGCGTCACGCGGAACACCCAGGCGATGGCGAGGAACGCGATGGCGGCGAACACCGTCCCGCACACCGCGGCCAGCAGCGCCGCCCCCCAGCCGCTCCACTCCCACCGCGCGACGGCGATCCAGCCGGCAGCGCCCGCGGCGGCCAGGAACGCGGAGATGGTGGTCGGCGAGAGCGGGGAGAACGTGCTCAGGCTGTGCTGGGCCCACCCCACCTCGGGCGTCCCCTCCCCCAGGGTCGGGCCGACCTCGCCGCCCATGGACCCCGGGTGGGCGCCATGGGCATCGAACGCGGTCCCCTCGCCGAACGCATGGCCGAAGGCTCCGGACATGACCGCGGAGATCAGCGTGAAGAGGAACCCCACCAGGAACATCACGAGGAACACGTTTTCGAGCGTCAGGGACTCCATGGCTGCCTTCCTCGTGCGCGCATCCCGGGGGCGTCGGGCGTCGACCGTAGCACGCGCCGCGAGGCCCGTTCAACCGAATCCGCCAGCGGCGGTTCACGGGGGAACGCCTTCCTCGGGGCTCCCGGCACGCGCCGGTACCATCCCCCGATGCCCCCTCCCCAGCGGGGCCCTCGCAAGCGACGCGGGGGCCCGGGACGTCGCCCCCAGGGACGCAAGGGGAAGCGGGGACCCCGTCCCGACGGGCCGCCCGGCCACCGCCGCCCGCCCGTACCGGCACGCGAGCGGCGGTCCCCTCGCGACGACTCCTTCGGGCCACCTCCCGTGGACGCCGCGCCGCCGGCGGAGGCCGCGATCCCCACGGAGGTGTACCGCGGCTTCCGGCTCCACCCCTTCCAGCAGCGGGCCCTGGACGCCATCCGCCGCGGCTCGTCGGTCCTCGTGGCGGCGCCCACGGGGGCGGGCAAGACGCTGGTCGCCGACTTCGCCATCGAGCGCGCCATGGAGGACGGCAAGCGCATCGCCTACACGGCTCCCGTGAAGGCGCTCTCCAACCAGAAGTTCCGGGACTTCCGGGAGATCCTGGGCGACCGCGTCGGGATCATGACGGGCGACGTCACGCTCAACCCGCAGGCGCCGCTGCTGATCATGACGACGGAGGTCTTCCGCAACACGATCTTCGAGGATCCGCGCAACCTCGCGGACTGCTCGGCGGTCATCTTCGACGAGGTCCACTACATCGACGACCGCGAGCGCGGCACGGTCTGGGAGGAGTCCATCATCTTCGCCCCGCCCCACATCCGCATCGTGGGGCTCTCCGCCACCATCCCGAACATCCACGAGTTGGCGGACTGGATGCGGTCCATCCGCGAGACCGAGGTCGAGGTCGTCGTCCACGAGCGGCGGCCGGTGCCGTTGCGTCACTTCGTGTTCCACAGCGAGGCCGGCGTGCGGAGGCTCAAGGATCTGCGGAAGGACCCGCCGCGGCGCCGCCCCGGGCGTCAGCACCGCAACCCCCACGCCCGCGGCCGGGATCACCGGCGCATGATCGACCACCTCCAGCGGCAGGAACTCCTTCCCTGCCTCTACTTCTCGTTCAGCCGCCGCGAGTGCGAGGAGCGGGCGGACGAGAACGCGTCGCGCGACCTGCTCCAGCCGGAGGAGCGGGAACGCCTGCTCGCCCAGTTCGACGACCTCGCCGCGCGGTACATGCTGGAGCCGTCGGCCGTCGCCGACACGCTGCGGCGGCTCGCGGCCCGCGGGATCTCCTACCACCACGCGGGGCTGCTTCCGGTGCACAAGGAGATCGTCGAGCGCCTGTTCACGACGGGCCTGATCAAGCTGCTGTTCACGACGGAGACCTTCGCCCTCGGCGTGAACATGCCCGCGCGCACCGTCGCGTTCGCGGCGCTGAAGAAGTTCGACGGCGTGCGCGTCGACTGGCTGCTCGGGCGCGAGTACGGCCAGATGGCCGGCCGTGCGGGGCGGCAGGGCATCGACCCGGTGGGCTACGTCGTATCGCGCGTGGACGACCGGGACCTCGACTTCCGCTACCTCGAGTACCTGTTCGACGGGAACGTGGAGGCGGTGGAGAGCCGCTTCGACATCGACTACGCCACGCTCATGAACCTCTACTCCCGCGTGGGCGACGCCGTGGTCGACGCGTACGACCGTTCGCTGGCGCGGTTCCAGCGGGACCTCCGGCGCGGCGACCGGCCGCAGGGGCGGACGGCGCCGGAGGCGGAGACGCTCCGCCGCCGCGTCCAGGTCCTCAAGGAGGCGGGGTACATCGCCCGCGGCGCACTCACCGCGAAGGGACGCTTCGCGGCGGCGGTGCAGGGCTTCGAGATCCACGCGGCGGAGTTCCTGGAGGCGGGGGTCCTGGAGCAGTGCGACGCCGCGCGGCTGGTGCTGCTGTTCTGCGCGGTCGTGTTCGAGGAGCGGCGGGGGGACGCGTCGAAGCGCGTGGATGCGTCGGTGCTGGAGGACGTGCGCCGGCCCGCCGAACACCGGCTCTCGCTCTTCCGCCGCAGGGAGCACGAGGCGCGCCTCGACGACCTCTCGAAGGAACTGGACTGGGGGATGTCCGGGCCGGCGCTGCTCTGGGCGGAGGGCTGCACCTGGGACGACCTCGTGGCCCACACCACCATGAGCGACGGCGACCTCGTCCGGTGTCTCCGCCAGGCCATCCAGGTCATGCGCAACGTGCGCCACGCCCTCCCCCACATGGGAGCCACCCACCTGGAGGACCGGTTCTCCGAGGCCGTCCGCCGCATCAACCGCGAAGCCGTGGACGCGAAGCGACAACTGGAGTTGGGGTAGGGCGAACCCGCCGGGACGACGCCCGGCTCCCGTGGGGCCGTGTAGGCGGGGCGTCTCGCCCCCCCCACGACCACCGGCCGCACCTCGCCCGCCGCTGCCACGACACGGTGGCCGCGAGGAGAACGCCCGCCCCCCGTGGGGCGCGCAAGCGCGTGCCCCTACGCGACCCCCGCGATCACCCGCCTTCGGTCCCGCGGAGGGCGGCCTCCGCCTCGTCGGCGGCGGACTGGACGGGGCCGTGGCCCTTGAACCGCTCGCGGAGGGCCGCGATGACGGGCACCGCCCCGGCGTCGCTGGTGCGACCCAGCGCCTTCAGGCACTGCACCGCGAGGGCGGCGCGGACGTCCTCCGGGAACATCCCCGCTCGATCCAGTCCCGGCACCCTGATGGGCGCGAGGACGGCGGCGTTGACGACACGATCGCGGATCCGGGCGACGGCGTCCGCCGGGCTCGCGAGCGCCGCCGCCGCCAGCGCCGTCCGGCCCAGGGCGGCGCAGCGGTGCTCGAAGTCGTTGTAGGACATCCCGTCGCCCTGCCGCTTCCCGTCGAAGAGGCGGGCCTGGAAGTCGAGCGCCTTCAGGAGGTGGGCCCCGGAGCCGCGGTCCCCCGCCGCCTCCAGCGCCTCCACGGCGGCCAGGAACACGACGTCGACCTCGTCGGAGAGCGCCGCACGCAGGGCGGGGAAGCCCTCCTCGGCCCCGATGCCGCCCAGCGCGCGCGCGCAGGCCGCGCGGACGTCGTCCGCCACGCGCCCCGCGGAGGCGAGCCGCTGCGCGAGCCCCTTCACCGCGCCCTCGTCGCGGAGTTCCGCCAGCCGGGCCGCCGCCACGTCCGCCTTGCCGCCGCCGAGATCGATCTCCGCCAGCAGCCGCTTGCGCTCCTCCTCCGGCTTCTCCGCCGAAGCCTTCGGCGGCTCCGGATCGCCGAGGTAGACCTTCTCCTCGCGCAGGAGGCGCACGGGCCACCGCTCCAGGAACGAGGACCGGATCTCGTCGGAGCGCCGGAACGCGCGGCCCTTCCCCACAGCCAGCCGCTTCACCTCGAAGTAGGCCGCCATCTCCCGCGCGACCTCCGGCGGGAAGCCGTGCCCCACGCCGTTCAGTTCCGTGTAGACGAACTCGTTCCCGTTCTTGAGCAGCGCCTCCGCGGCCGCGCGGTCCCCGCCCACCCCCACCACGTTGTCGTCCGCGCCGTGGAAGACGTAGACGGGGGTGTGGGTCTCCTTCAGTCTCCCCGCGGCGGGTCCCCCCCCGCCCGCCATGGGGGCGATGGCGGCCCAGCGCTCCGCCCACTCCGGGCCCCAGTGCCAGGTCCCGAAGCCGCCCATGGAGTGGCCCGTCAGGTAGACACGGTTCAGGTCCACGTTGTAGAGCAGGGCGAGTTCGTCCAGCATGGCCTCCAGGAAGGGCCCGTTCTCCTTCGCCTTCCACGGGGCGGCGATGGCGGAGGGGCAGGCCACGAGCCAGCCGCGCTCCTCGGCGACGTCGGTGTAGAAGTTCATGGCCGACGAACCGCTGCCCGTGACCTCCTTGCCGTCCTTGCCCCCGGGGCCGCCGCCGTGCAGGCCCACCACGAGCGGCGTCGGAACCAGCGGGTCGTACGTGGAGGGGACGAACATCGTGTAGAGGGTCCCCCGGTGGCCCTTCACCTCCTTCGAGCGCAGCGTGAGCGGGACGTCGTCCTTCCGCCCCTTCGGCAGCCGGCCGCTCCGCCACGCCCGCTCCAGGAGCGTCACGGGGAGGTCGTACCCGTGGTCCCGGACCGCGCGCTCGTAGAGCACGCGCCGCGCGGCGGCGCTGTCGCTGGCGAGGTAGGCCGCCAGGATCTCCCCGAGGGCCGGGTTCGCGCGCCCGCTCCGCCGCAGGACATCGCGGACCGCGGAGTCGCCCAGGGCCTTCCGCGCCTCGGCGTCCTCGGGGGCGCGCTCGAGGACGCGCTCCCACTCGCGCGCGGCGAGGTCCTTCAGCTTCTTCTCCCCGCACCACCGCGCCAGTTCCCGGTGGGCCTCGGCGTCGCCGGCGCGGGCATCGAACGCGCGACGGCAGTACTCCTCCTCCGGCGTCTCCGTCGGGCGGGCGTCCTTCACGCGGGCCCGCGACTTCGGCACGCGCTCGACGCCGTAGGTCATCGCCCGGTTGGTGGAGTTGTACGGATTGACGACGACGTCGTCCCCGTCCTCCCACCAGGTGCACCGGACGGGCCGGCCGTTCACGACGAGGATGTCCGCGGGCGCGGGGGGCGCCGGGACGACGGAGGCGAGCGCGAGGAGCAGGAGCGGGATCCGCGGGGACCGCATGGGGACCGGATTGTATCCAGCCCCGCCGGTCCCCCGGACGCCCCCCCGCCCGCACGTCGCCGTTCCCGCGGGGGGCGCGCGCGATGGTACAAACACGCCATGCGCAAACTCCCCCTGCTCGCCGGCCCCCTCCTCCTGCTCACCGCCGCCGCCACCGCCGCCGACGGCTTCGACTACGCGCGCCTGCTGGAGCCCGCATCGAAGGTCCAGGGCACGTGGACGGGGAAGTTCGTCGCCGCGCCCGGCGAGGGCGAAGTCGTCGGCATCGCGGTCTCCGCCGACTGGTGGGAGGGGCCCGGCGACCTGCGCGTCGCGGACGAGAAGCGCGCCCCCATGGAGGGCATCGTGTTCGAGGTGCGCCGCGGCGAGGGGGCCTGGGTCCCGCTCCCGCCGGCGGCGCGCGGCCTCGACCTCCGGGCACGGGTGGAGGCGCCCGCGGACGCGAAGGACCTCGTCGGCGGGTCCGCCGCGGGCGAGTGGTCGGTGCGCCAGGCGAGGGGTTCCGAGTACCCGCGGCGCGTTCGCGTCGAGTTCGTGTGCCGCGGCGACCCGCTGCTCATCACGGATCTCCGCATCGCATCGCTCTCGCTTCCCGACCTCGACCCCCGCGCGCTGCCGGGGCGCGTCCACTTCCCCGACCGGCAGGAGAACCGCACGCTGAAGCCGGGGGCCGCCATCTCCGCGGTGGTCGTGGTGGAGAACTGCGGCGCCCGGCGGACGAAGGAGGTGGACCTCGACCTCGTCGTCGTCCCCTTCGGCGAGCGCCAGGGCGGGAAGCGCATCGCCTTCGTGCAGGTCCCGAAGATCGCCGCGGGAAAGACCGTCGAACTCGCGCTCTCGGGCAACCTCCCGGACGACTTCAAGGAGAGCGGGATCCACGAGATCCTCGCCGTCGTCAACCCGCGCCTCACGCTCCCCGAGGTCGAACCGCTGAACAACTACGCGGGCCGCGGCTTCCGGCTGGAGATGCCGTCGACGGCGATGCCGGAGGATCTCCGGGACCGGTAGGGCGGACCGCCGGGAGTGGCCGCTACTTCAGCGTGATTTCCACGCGGCGGGTCTCGCCCGCCAGGACGGACGCGGCGGCTTCGCCGGTCCGACCGTCCATGGTGACGCGCACGCGATACGCCCCCGCGGGGAGGTCGCGCTTGACGAACCGCCCCTGCCCATCGGTCTGCATCCCGCCGAGCATGTCCCCGAGGGAGTCGAACGAGAAGCGCTGCCGGTAGGGGTTGCCCTCGCCGTCGAGCAGGGCCACGGCGGCGGCGGCCACGGGCCCGCCGGGCCCCGTCACGACCACTTCCAGCGCCGCCGCCGCCGGCAGCCGGATCACGACCTCGCCGGACGACGGGACCGAGGCCGTCGCCGAACCGGGACCGTGGCCCGACGCCACCGCCTCCACCGTCACCGGGCCCGCGGGCGCGTGGATCTCGACGCGACCGTCGGCGTCCGTCCGCACGAGGTCGAAGCCGTCCATCTGCGAGAAGTCGGCTCCGTTGCCCCCGACGACGTAGACCGACGCGCCCTGCATCGCGCTCCCGTCCGCCGCCACCACGCGCACGTTCAGCGGGTGGTTGCCCTCGAGCACGACCCGGACCTCCGCGGGGTCCGCGGAGGCCACGACATTCTCCACCTGCACGGTCCCGTAGCCCTTCGCCGACGCCCGCACGGAGTAGGTCCCCGGCTTCAGATCGTCCACCGTGAACCGGCCCTCGTCGTCGGTGAACCCCTGCCCGCCCATGGCCTGCATGATCTCGCCGAGGTCGGCGAACTTGGTCAGGTCCGTCCCCGGGACGGTCACCAGGACCTGGGCCCCGGAAACCGGTTCTCCCGCGGCGCTCAGCACGATGCCCCGGACGAGGTTGACGGGAAGGACGACGTCCCGCGTCACGACGGTGGAGCCCTTGGGGACCTCCACGGGCTCGGATCCCGCGGTGCCTCCGCCCATTCCGCTCTGCACCGTCAGCGTGTAGCGGCCCGGGTTGACGCCGGTGATCTCGTACTTCCCGTCGGCGTCCGTGCTGCCCATGGCGAAGCCGCCGGCTCCCCCGCCGCCGCCCAGCATGGCGGCCATCGGGTTGGAGGAGTTGTCGCTGCCGGGCATGAGCATCACCATCGTGCTCGCGACGGGTTTCCCGGCGCGCGTGACGCGCCCCGTCACCTTGATGCCCTCGCCCTTCCGGTGGTCCTTGACGACCGTCTTCCCTTCCTCCACGCGGATGGACTCGCTCTTCAGGTTCAGCCCGCCGCCGCCGCCCATCATCCCCATGGGGTTGTCCATCACGTAGAACAGGTACGTTCCCGTGACGAGCCCGCCCACGCGGTACGTGCCGTCCGCGGCGGTGCGTGTCATGCGCATCACCATGGGGAGTTTCTGCAGCATCACCATCTGGTCCTTGAGCGGCTGGCCCGCCACGTCGGTCACGCGGCCCGTGACGACGCCCCCCTCCGCCAGCTCGATGCGGAGTTCCGCGGCGGCGGGGACCTGCACGTTCTTCACGGTCTGCGGGGCGAACTCCTTCGCGGTCGCGCGGATGGAGACCTTCCCCTCCTCCAGTCCCTTCAGCACGAAGGCGCCGTCGGGCCCCGTCACCGATGCGGCCGCGCCGCCGGACATCGCCTGGATGGCCTCCGTCGCCTGCCGGGACTCGTCGTCGCTGAGCCCGGAATCCTCCCCCATGTCGAAGTCGACATCCATGCCACCGAACATCCCGCCGTCGCGGATGGACACCGAAGCGCCCGCGAGGAGCCGGCCGTCGGACTTCGCGACGACGACGCCGCGAAGCGTGAGGCCCTCGGGACAGGTGACCTCGACCTCCGTCTCCTCGGCGGCGACCACCTGGACGTCGTGGACGCGACCCGGCGCGACGCCGGCGGACTTGACCTCGACCTTGTAGACGCCCGCGGCGAGCCCGTCCACGCGGAAGGCGCCCGAGGCATCCTTCACCTGGTTGCCTCCCATGAGCCCGGCCATGTCGCCGAAGTCCATGGGGTTGCGGGACTTCTTCTGATCCGTCCGTTCCGCGCTCACGCGGAACTCCGCCAGCGGAGCCCCGTCGGGACCCTTCGCCACCCCCTTGATGACGCCCCCGCGGGGCAGGCTCACCTCCAGGTCGGCGGTGCCGGGCTTGATGTTGTTGAGCGACGTGCGGACATGGCCGGACTTCTGCGCGTTCATGTTCACCGGGCGGCCGTCCATGCCTCCGATGCGGAAGCGCCCCTCCGCGTCGGAGGTGCGCGTCTCGGAGAAGAACCCGCCCCCACCCATGCCGAAGCGCTGCGCGGTGACGGCGGCTCCCTCCACCGGGGCGCCCTGATCGTCCACGACGCGGCCCGACACGGACTGGCCCGCCTCCAGCGAGATGGACACGGCCGTCTCCGCGTCGGCCGCGGCGGTGGCCGTGGCCTCGCCGGGGCGGAAATCGGAGATCGCGGCGGTGACCTTCAGCCGCCCCGGACGGAGCGGACCGATGCGGGCGACGCCCTTGTCGTCGGTGGCCGTGCCCGGACCGCCCCCGCGCGCCGCCATGAGGGCGGCCATGCCGCGGGCGCGCGGACTCCCGTCCTCCTCCCCGTCGTCGGGCAACGCGGACACGCGCGCGCCCGCGACCGGCGATCCCTTCCCGTGGGAGACCGTGACGACCAGCACGGCCGCGGGCTCCAGCCGGAGATCGACGCCGTCCCGCGGCGAGCCCACCGAGAGCGGCGGCTCCTCGACGGGAGCGGAGAGCGCGCGCTCGGTGCTCGCGGTGAGGCGCAGCTTCTGGCCCACCGGCGCCGCGTCGAAGACGTAGCGGCCGGCCCCGTCGGAGGTCACCGTCCCCGCCTGCGCATGCACGCTCCCGGCGAAGGGCACCTCGCGGGCCGTCTCGAGTACCACCGACGCGCCGGCGGCGGGCTTCCCGTCGACGGCGAACACGGTGCCCGAGAGGGTCGTGGCGGGATCGAGATCGAAGTCCACCGCGGCGGCGCCTTCGGCGTCGAGCCGCGCGGGGCGCGTCTCGGCGACGTACCCCGTGGCCGTCGCCCGGACCGAGGTCCAGTCCCGCGAGGTCCGCGGCGCGCCCTCGATGCGGTAGCGGCCCTCGCCGTCGGTGAGGGCTGTCGCCCCGTCCCCCGCCTCCACGCGCGCCCCCTTCACGGGGACCTTCGCCGCCGCGTCCTTCACGACACCGGTCACGGTCCCGGTGGCGAAGAGGACGAGCGTCGCGTCCGCCGCCCCCGGCGCGTGGGTGACGAACGCCGAGCGCAGCGCCTCCCGGCGGGCGCGGAGGCGCACCGGCGAGGAGGGGACTCCGTCGGCCTGGAAACGTCCCTCCCCGTCGGTCACCACCGACAGGAGAGGCTCCCCCGGGGTGACCAGGTCCACGTCGCCGGGGTAGACCTCGACCATGGCGCCCGCCGCAGGTTCCCCCTTCACCGCCCCGCCGGCCGCCGCGGGGCCGTGCCCCGTCACGCTGGTCGAGGCGCCGGACCCCATGGACACGTTCACGCTCACCGTGAGTTCACCGTCCTCGTCCACCGGCTCATCGTCAGGGTCACCGGTCGACGATGCCGCGTCCGCGGCCTTCGGGAGTGCGCCGAGGATCACCCGGCCCGCGAGGCTCCGCGTCTCGGCGACCGCCGGGGAGGGAACACCGGACGGCGCATCTCTCTCGATCTCCGAGGCGGCGCCGGGCCTGGCGGTGACCGCAGCGGGCGGCGTCGACGGGGCCGGCACCACCGGGACCGCCGGCCGGAACACGAACCAGCCCACCGCCCCGAGACAGGCGACGGCGAGGAGCCCGAGCACGGCGGCCAGCGACGACCGGCTCCCGGCGAACATCGCCGCGAGGAGGCCGACGGCCACGAGACCGACGAGGGCCACGAGAGCGGTGGATACGAGCACGATGCGCCTCCTTCCGTGGGCGGACCCCGTGCCGGGACCCGCCGGTGTCCACTATAGCAACAGCGGGGTCCCCTCCCGGTTTGGGCGCGCGCCGCGACCCGTGCCCAGACCGGTCGCGTGCGCGCGCGGGCCCCATCGGGCGGACGCGCCCACCGCGCCCCCGCCGGGGCGCCGCGCCGCCCCCCGGAGCCGGTCGAAGTTGCTTCCGCCCCTCCAGCGGCCGGGGCTACCCTCTCCCCTCGCTCGGGCGGACCTGTCTGGGCGGGCGTAGCTCAGTGGTAGAGCGCCACCTTGCCAAGGTGGATGTCGACGGTTCGAATCCGTTCGCCCGCTCCAGTTCCCTCCCTCTCAAACCGGGTCCAGCCGGCCCACACGTCGGGACTTCGGGCCGTTCTCCCCTCTCCCGCGACGGCACCCCGCGGAACCCCGATGGCGCCACGCGCCCGGCAGAGCGAACTGGGCCTTGGCTTGACGAGCGAAACCGCCCACGTGCGCTGCTCGAAGGTCAAGAGACCGCAAGGGGGGTGTGGTCAATATCACGGTCGGCCTTGCGGAGCCGCTCGCGTGCTCAATCCGGTGCGGCCTCCGCGGTCCCCGCAGATGGGCGGCCGCGGATGAGACTGGCTTCCTCCTCACGCAAGTCGAGATCCCCGCCGAGGCCAGGGCCGGCGCAACGCCCCCGCCTTCCGCGGGAGGCCCGGGGTGCGGAAGGAGGGGAAGGAGAGACGGGTCACCTGAGCGCGAAGGCTGCCTTGGCCGCACGTCGCTCCTCCGCAGTCATGCGCAGGCGGCCAAGGTCCCGGGCGGATGCCCACTGGAGCGCATCCATGTCCTCCGCGGGGCGGGCGCGACCGCTTGCCCGGGAGAGGGAGAACACCTGGATGAACCTCCTTCTGCCGAGGGTCCACTCGCAGAAGTGGAAGGGAGCCAGGAGCGAAACCCGGAGCCCCGCCTCCTCCCTGGCTTCGCGGCGGGCTGCAACCGCAAGGGTCTCGCCCTCCTCCACAGCGCCGCCGGGCATCTCCCAGTAGCCGACATGGGAGCCGGCCCCGGGCCCCCGGCGGAGGACGAGAAGCCTGCCGCCACGGAACACCGCCACGCTGGCTGCGACGAGGAAACGCTGGGCCATGTCCTACAGCCTACCGGTGCGGCCGGTGCTCGCGGGATTGGAGCATCTCGCACGCTTCGTTCGACTTCCTCCCGCCCGGGAGATCGACCTCCCCATGACCTAGCCGCTCGAGCACGGGGCGAAACCTGGGATAGGATCGGAGCCCGGCCGCCCGACCAGGGAGGGACCCACATGCCCGCCGTTGCACTCCGCCTCCTCGGTCTCGTCGCCGCGCTGTCGCTGTCCACGGTGGCCCTCGCGGAGGATCCCGTCCCCCCGGCGAAGCCGGAGCCCCCGAAGGCGGAACCTGCGACGGTCCTCGGCCTCCTGAAGTCGAAGGAGCCGTCCGACCGGCTCGCCGGGGCGAGGGACGCGAGGTCCGCGCAGGACGACTCCCTGGTCGCGCCGCTCATCGCGCTCCTCGGCGACCCGGACTCCGAGACCCGCCGGGCGGCCATCGACGCGCTCGGCGCCCGCGAGTCGTCCGGGTCGGTGAAGCGGGCCGCCGCCAGCCTCGCCTCCCATCTCGGGAGACTCGGGAAGAAGGCCGAGGCGGAGGTCGAGGCCGAGATCATCGCCACCGCGAACGCGCTTGGCACCCTGGCGCAGCCCTCCTCGGTGGACGTCCTTCTCTCCGACATCGCCGTGGAGACGGCTCCCGATGTCGTCAAGGCGCGGCTCCTGGCCGTCGCCAACATCCCGACCGCCGAGGCCATCGAGGGCCTCATCGCGTTCCTCGCCAGACGGGGCCGCGGAGCGAACGACCTGCAGGGCCACCACGCCCGCGCGGCGTTGAAGTGGGCGACCGGGGAGAGCCGGGGAGTGGATCCCGACGTCTGGCGCTCCTGGTGGAAGGACGCGAAGAAGGAGTTCGACTTCAAGGCCGCGGCGGAGCGTCGGGCAAAGGCGAGGGCGGAGCAGGAGGAGAAGGACCGCCGGCGTGACGAGAGGAAGAAGGGGGAGGACGCGAAGTAGGCTGTTCTCGGCTTGGGGGCGGCTCCTCCTGAGGGAGGAGATCGTCGTCGCCGGCAATGGGAGGGAGGTTCTGCTCCGGTTGCAGGCTTCGGAGGAGCTCCTGCTCGTGTGCGTGGGCGGCGGGCCGGGTCGAGTCTCCGTCAACACTTCGATCGCCACGACCTCCTCCTTGCAGAGTCGACGTCGCATCCCGGGGTACCTCCCGCGGTCTCCTGAACCGCGACAGCATGCCCGGGCACCCGCCGGCCCCGTCGTTGGCGGGTGCGTAGATCTGGGTGTTCGCTAACGGGGTTAGACCGCGAGCGCTGGCAACGGTCGGGTCCCCCGTCTCCCGGACGAGGGCCACAAGGCGGTGGTCGTAGCGGCGGGGGGAGTGCGCGCGCGGGCATCTCGTAGAGCATGCGGCCCGGACCCCCGGCCACCACGACGTTCCGACGAGAACGGGGACGACAAGGTGACGAGTTCCCTGACGACGAAGTGCCGAGAACGTGGTAGGCTCCCGGCCGTGTCGACGCCCGTTCCCGCCTACCCCCGCCACATGGCTCCCGCGGTGGAGTCCGCGCTTCGGGAGGCGAGAATCGTGCTGGTCAACGGCGCCCGCCAAGCGGGGAAGACGACCCTTGCCCGACGCGTGGCCGAGACGGCGCGTGGACGGTACGTCACCATGGACAACCCCGCCACCCTCCGGGCGGCGAGGTTCGACCCCGCCGGCTTCCTCGAGGGGAGGGGGCTCCTCGTCATCGACGAGTTCCAGAAAGCGGGGGAGACCCTCCTCCTCGCCCTGAAGGAGGAGGTGGACCGGCTCCCCTCGCCCGGGCGCTTCCTCCTGACCGGCTCCACCCGCTTCCTGACGGTCCCGCGGCTCTCGGATTCCCTGGCGGGCCGGGTGGACATCCTCGACCTCTGGCCGCTCTCCCAGGGGGAGATCCGAGGCGAGCGCGAGACCTTCCCGGATCTCCTCTTCGGGCCCGTCGGGCGGCTCCGCTCCCTGCGGCCGGAGCCGCTCTCCCGCCGCGAGACCTTCGAGACGGTGTGCCGGGGCGGCTTCCCGGAGGCGCTGCGCCGCTCCCCGGCGGGTCGCGCGGGCTGGTTCGCCTCCTATGTGGACACGGTGACGCAGAGGGACGTGCCGGAGATCGCCCGGATCCGTCAGGCGCGGGACCTGAAGCGCGCCCTTCGCCTCCTGGCGGCGCAGACCGCCGGGGAACTCAACGTCGCCTCCCTGGCGCGGGACCTGCGCATGCCGCGAACGACCCTCGACGGATACCTCCCCCTGCTGGAGACCGTCTACCTCTTCTTCCAGGTGCCCGCCTGGTCACGGAACCTCTCCGCGAAGGTCGCCAGGCACCCCAAGGTCCACCTCCTCGACGCGGGCCTGGCGGCCCATCTTCTCGGGGTCGACCCGGCGGGCCTGTCCCGGCCCGCCTCTCCGGCCGCGGGGCGCCTCCTCGAGACCTTCGTGGCCGGCGAGCTTGCCCGGCAGAGGACGTGGGCGGGGCAGCCCTTCGAACTGCACCACTTCAGGGACAGGGACGGGAAGGAGGTCGATTCCATTCTGGAGGCTCCGGACGGACGTGTCGCGGGCGTCGAGGTGAAGGCGGCGCGATCCCTCGGCGAATCCGATGCCCGTACTCTCGCCTGGATGCGGGATCGCCTCGGCTCTGACTTCATCCAGGGAGTGGTGCTCTACACCGGGGAGGAGGTCCTTCCCCTCGGAGACCGGATCACGGCGCTCCCGCTGGCCGCCCTGTGGACCGGGGCACCCCCGTCCCGGTGAGGCGGGGCCAGGGGCGGAGGTCTCCAGGAGTGGCCCGCCGTCGCGGTCCTCTCCATCCGTGAGGAACGGGCGATCCGGAAGGGAGTGAGCGGTCGCGCTGTCGACGGTTTGAGTCCGTTCGCCCGCTCCAGTTCGCTCCCTCTCCAGCCGGGTCCAACCGGGCCACACGTCGGGACTTCGGACCGATTCCCCCTCTCCCGCGACGGAACCCCGCGGAACCCCGATGGCGCCCGCGGATCCGCCGACCGGGCGCCACCATGCTCGAGTGGGATGTAGGCGTCGGAACTTCCTGGAACGTCAGGACACTAGCCGAACTGTACCGACCGCTTCGTGAATGCCCCCTCCATCCACCAGCCCGTGATGGGGAATGTCGTTCGAGGCCGGTGATCCGCCACCGCACCTGCGGCGACGAGGACCGGCGCGTAGTGCTCCCAAGTCGGAAGTGCAAGCTGCGCCCCGGGGGCCTTCGCCTGGAAATCGATGAGAGCGTCCACGTCGAATCGCGAGAGCGCCCCCTCTGCCCAGGCGTCGAATTCCCTCGCCCACTCGGGGATGCCGGGTCGGAACGCGTACCGCATGTTGTGGGTGAGAAACCCGCTCCCGAAGACCAGGACTCCCTCGTCGCGGAGCGGCGCAACGGCCCTCCCGAACTCGAACAGCGCACGGGCCTCGAGACCCGGCATCGAAACCTGCAGCACGGGCACGTCGGCGGCGGGGTACATGGCCACGAGCGGCACGTAGGCACCGTGGTCGAGTCCCCTCTCCGGGTCCTCCGAGACGGCGATCTTCCTGCGACCGAGGAGGTCGCGGACGCGGGCGGCAAGCGCGGGAGCTCCGGGTGCCGGGTACCGGGTCTGGTAGTACTGGTCCGGGAACCCGTGGAAGTCGTAGACGAGCGGCACCGTGCGGGTCGCCCCCAGCGTCGTCGGCCGCTGCTCCCAGTGGGCCGAGATCATGAGGATGGCCTGCGGCTTCGGCATCGCCTTCGCCCATGCGGCGAGTTCGGCCATCCACGCCGCGTCGTCGAGCAGGACCGGGGCGCCGTGCGCCGCGAAGATGACGGGCATCCGGCCGCTGACCGGAGCCAACTCGGACTCGGCTTCCTTCACCATGGTCGTCTGACCTCCTCCTGCGCACGCTGCTGCAACGAACGGCATCGCTCCTGGAGCAAGCAGTGCTCCCCTCCGGGTCAGGGTCCCCACCGATGCCGTCGAGGCTCCGGTCGGAAGTCCTGGCCGCGACATCTTCCCCGGGCCCGGCCGGCACCGTGTAGCGCCACCGGTAGGGCGGCCGTGTCAACTCGGGCATGAGGATCCAGGTCAGCAGGGCGACCGGGATGGCCGTCGACAGGGTTCCACGTACCCCGCCGTTGGCCTGTGAGTCCGCCGCGCGGGATCCCTTGCGCGCGACGGCGTGGCGATCTCAATCACGACGGACTGGCGACGGGTTCCCCTACCAGGAGCCCGCGTACGCCGTCGAGAAGGGCGCTCCCTCGGCCATCGTGATCTCGTGGAGAACGCGGACGATCTGCCGCGCGTGGAGCAGGTCGTGGGCCACCCACGACGCCAGCAGATGCCCCGCGGCGAATTCGCCGATGCGGGGATGGTGTTTCGTCCGGGCCCAGTCCGGAGACGCGAGGTCGCGGAGCCAGGCGAGGGACTTCGCCCGCTCGGCCCGGAACTCGACCAGAAGCCCGTCGCGAGTCCGCTCGCGGAACCCGCCATCGCGTACGCGGGCCTCCGGGTCGAGCGGAGGCCACGGGTCGGCGGGCCGGTGGAGGACGAGGTCGATCCGCGCGCGGAAGTCCTCGACCTCCTCGGAGACGAGGTGACCGAGGACCTCGCGGATGCACCAGCCACCCCCCGCGGGACCGACGAGGGAGTCCTCCTCGGAGACGCCGGCGAGGAGGTCGCCGAGGAGCCTCCCTCCCGTCTCGAGTCTCCCGATCATCCGCTCCGCGTTCATCCCCGACCTCCCTGGTTCCGTCGTACGCGTCCAGCCACCCACGCGCGGTGCGGTGCGTCGCGATGGCGCCCGGGAACCTACCGCCAACCGCACCCGCCCCGCTACCCTTCACCCCGCCGGGAGAAGGAGGCCACCATGAGGGCTCGGCTCCTGCGGGCGGGGGCGGCGGCGATGCTGGCGGTGCTGGCGGCCTCGGCGGCTCCCGCGGAGGACGGGGATCCGGCGGCCCAGGACCGGTTCGTCGTCATGGACTTCGAGGACCCGGCGCTCGGGGAGACGGTCCTCGTCCGGAACGCCACGTTCCGACGCGAGCCGGATCCCGACGGCGGCCCCGGCCACGTGGGGTTCTTCACGCTCCCGGGGACCGGGGAGGGGGCCGCCCTCCAGTTCAGGAACCTCCCCCCGGACTTCCCCTCGTGGAGATGCCTCCGCCTGCGGATCCGACGCGTGGGTCCGGGAGCGGGCATGGTCTACCTCCGCGTGTTCACGCCGGCCCCGGCGGAGACCTACCTCCGCCTCCCGGGGATCGGCGAGCAGTGGACGACCTTCGCCGTGGACCTGACCCGCACGCCCGTGCGGGACGACTACGATCCGGCGAAGGCGTTCCGCATCGACGTGGCGCTGCTGAAGCCGGGCAAGGGGGAGTACGTCGTGGACGACGTGGTCCTCGAGCGGACCACGGAACTCTCCCCCGAGCGGCGGGCCCGCGAACTGGAACCGGTCTGGGTCCTCGACGACTTCGCGGACCCGGCGGTCACGGATCGCATCGACTTCAAGGGAGGGACGATCTCCGCGGTGGTCGAGAAGAAGGACACCCTCCTGCGATGGGAGATCGACGGGTCCGCGGACCCCGCGGGCCTCTACTTCCTCGACCTTCCGCGGAACGTGCGGGACTACCGGAGCATCCGCTTCCGGGTCCGGGCGGAGCAGGACTCCCCGCCGTCGGTGGACGTGAAACTCCAGTCGGGATTCACGAACGCCCTCACCGAGAAGGTGTCCGGCGTGGGGAAGAAGTGGCAGACCGTGGAGATCCAGATTCCGAAGATGCGCGAGCAGGGGGCCTTCGACGCGGACCGGGTCGAGAGCCTCGGGCTGTTCGTCTTCAAGCCCGTGAAGGGCGTGCTCTTCGTCGACGACGTCGAACTCGTCCGCGGCAAGGGGGGCTGGACCCTCTCCGAGGAGGAGGTCTGCACGATGCTCTTCGGCGAGAAGCGAGCCGGCAAGGGGATGCACCGTCCGTCCGCCCATTTCGACCTCTACACGGACTCGGCGGCGGCGGCGGCGAAACTCCCGGCGGGACTGGAGAAGGCCCACGAGTTCGTGCGGGGGCAACTCGGGCTCCCGGAGATCGACCGCGCCGTCCCCGTCTACTGCTTCCAGAATCCCGAGGCGCTGAAGAAGTTCCTCGTGCGCGAGTGGCGGTGGTCGGCGGAGACGGCGAGCCGACTCACGGCGCTCGGGAACGCGCGCGGCATCGTCCTCTCCTACCGCGCCCCCGAGGATTCCCAGATGGTGCATGAACTCGTGCACACGCTCGTCCACCGCGGGCACGGGAAGGAGGGAGGCTCCTGGCTGCACGAGGGAATGGCGGTGCTCGTGGAGCGGGCCTGGGAGAAGAAGGACGTCGCGGCGGACTTCGCCCCGGACCTGCGCACCGGGCAGTTCGTGCCCCTCGCGAAGTTCGTGGCGATCCCCGACCTCTTCGCGGGCACCGACTTCCCCGGTGGCGCCGTTCCGTCCACGGCGCTCTACTCCCAGGCCGGCGCGTTCTACGCCTTCCTCTCCCGCGGCCCGCGGGCGGAGAAGTGGAAGGAGGCCCTGAGGAAACTCGCCCGCACCCCCGTGGCTCCCGACGGCAGGGCGGCGGCCCTCGAGGAGGCCCTCGGCGTCCCCCTCGCCGACCTGGAGCGGGAGTGGGTCGAGTGGGGAGGGAGGGCGGGGAAGTAGCGCACGCGGATTCCCCCGTCACCCGTTCTGGAGGCCCCAGAGGTTGAATCCGTGGGCGAGCAGGGCGGGCCAGAGGCTCCCGGTCCGGTGAGTGGCGTAGCCCCAGAGGAGGCCGACGGGCACGATGCGGACCGCTCCGAAGAGCGCCGGACCCCACGCGCCGTCGGGCCACTTCCCGAACACGGGGACGTGGAGCAGCCCCCAGGCGAGGGAGGCGAGCAGCCAGCCGGAGGCGCGGCCCCCGGGCAGGGCCCCGAGGCGCGTCTGCAGCGCGAATCGCAGGAACTCCTCCGGCAGGGCCGCCCCGACGAGGCCCATGACGAGGAGCCCCGGCCAGCCGCCCGTCTCCTCCAGCGCGCGCCAGAGGGTCACCCCTTCCGGATCCACGAGGAGCGCCCCGCCCGCCGTCAGCGCGAGGAGGGCCGGCGCCACGAGGACGCCCCGCCACGCCAGGCCCAGGGCGCGGGGCCGGTATCCCAGGAGCAGGAGGCAGGCCGCGAGGGCCGTCGGCATCGCGAACAGCAGGCTCCCCACGCCGATGGCGAGACGCTGGAGTCCGGGCCGCGCCTCCCACGGAACGGGAAGGAGGAACCGGAGCGAGAGGAACCCGAACCCGAGCAGCGCCGTGAGGAGGCAGAGCGCCGCCTCCCGGCGCGGCCGCCGCACGGGGATCGGGGGCGGCGGCTCCGCTCCGCCCGCCAGGAGATCCACGGCCAGGGCACCGAGCAGCATGGTGGCGAGATAGGCGACCGCCTTGCCCGGCCGCCCCGAGAGGACCCCTCCGGCGAGCACGGCGACCGCCACGCAGAGGAGCGCGGCCCCCACGCGTGGATGCCGCAGGACACGGTCGACGGAGCGTCGGAGGATCGTCCGGACGTTCATCGCGCGTCCTCCCGGCCCGTGGGATGCACCCCCACGGGAGCGGGGATCCTCGGCGGCGCGGGAGTTCGCCGGGGAATTCTCCGTGGGCGCTCGCCCGGTCAGGCGTCCGCGGCCCGGACGGTGAGGCGGCGACGGAACACGCGCCCGAAGAGCGTCGCCCGGCGGCGCGCTCCCTCGACGGCGGCGGAGACATCCCCCGCGGCGTGGACGTCGACGGCGACGCTCCGCGGGGAGACGCGGACGGCGAGATCCTCCACCGCCCGGGTCGCGCCGCGATCGAGACCGTCGGCGACGCGCAGGAGGGCCGTGAGCGCGCGGATCTCGTCCCAGGCCGGCTCGCCCAGTGCCAGGTCGGCATCGGACTCCGGATCGGGGTCCACGCTGTTGTGGCACCTCACGATGCGCGAAAGGGCGGCGCGGCGCTCCGGTTCCAGGCCCGGGATCTCCGCGTGCCGGACGAGGTACTCGCCGTGGCGGGCGTGGCCCTCGCGCGCGACCGCCTTGCCCACGTCGTGGAGCAGCGCCGCCAGTTCCAGGGTGAGCCGCGCGGTGACCGGCAACCGGTGGAGACCCGCGAGCCGGTCGAACAGCAGGGCCGCGGCGAACCGCACGCGATCCGCGTGCTCCCGGTCATGGCGGTGGCGCCGCCCCAGCGCCCGCACCGCCGACGTCAGCGCGCGCGCGGCCTCCGGGTCGATGGCCTCCGGTCCGAAGTGGACGTGGGCGAGATCGCGGACGATTCCCTCCCGCAGCCCGACCCCGGGAACGTCCATCCGGCGGAAGCCGAGGTGATGGCCGAGTTCCACCAGGACGACCGCCGCCACTCCCATCACCTCGGCTCGCTCGCGGCGGACGCCGAACTCCTCCACGCGGTCGGCCACGTCCATCCCGTTGATGCGAGGCGAGAGGTGCGCGAGCCGCCGGAGATCGAGGGCGCGTCCCTCCCGGCCCTCCGGGGGAGGCGCGAGGCGGGCGAGGGTCTCCGCGTTGCCGCCGCAGGCGACCACCCTCCCGCGGCCGACCGTGGGAGGCTCGGGAAACGCCGCACCGAGCAGCCGCCGCACGCGCGCCTGCAGCGACTCGCGACGCGCCGCGTCGAGGGGGCCGGGCCCGCCCATCGCGTGGAGGAGCCGCACGGTCCCGGCGTGGACGACGACGGCGCTGTCCGGCTCCCGGTCGGAGAGGACGCTCACCTCGAGGCTCCCCCCTCCGAGATCCGCGATGATCCGGGGCAGGGCGTGGCCGTTGGAGGCACCCAGGACGGCGGTCCGCACGAGGCGCGCCTCCTCGTCGCCGTCGATGACCTCCAGTTCGAGTCCCGCCTCGCGCCGCGCGCGATCCACGAGCACGAGGCCGTTCCGCGCGTTCCGCGTCGCGCTGGTGGCCACGGCGCGATAGCGGGTGACGCCCCGCCGGTCGAGGATCCGGCGGAACTCGCCCAGGGCCGCCACCGCCCGATCCAGCGTGGGGCGATCGAGTCGCCCGCGCGGAAAGGCGGTGGTGCCGAGGCGGACGGGGACGCGCCGGGAATGGACGCGGTGGAGCGCGCCGTCGGGAGCCGCCTCCGCCACGAGGATGCGCATGGCGTTGGATCCGACGTCGACGGCGCCGAGGAGAACGGGGGCCGTCACGGGATCCGCCCGTCCACCGCCGCGAGGCACTGATGACCCGACGCGCTCCGCCCGCTCATGGAACCCGATGCCCCCCGCCGCGTCCGACCGCGCTCGGACGGGAGTGTACCCTCCGCGATCCCCGGAAGGTCAGCGCCGGAGCCTGAACTCGCCGATGACGGGGTAGTGATCGGAGAGCCGGAACTCCCGGATCACGTCGTAGGACTCGACCTCCCAGTGGCGGCTGAAGAGGATGTAGTCCAGCGTGCGGTTCGGGAGCCCCACGGGGTAGGTCCACCACGCGTCCTCGTCCGCGTGGTGTTCCATGCGGAGTCCCGCCCGCGCGAGCAGCCCCAGCGTGGCGTCGTCGCGATAGGAGCGGGCGTCGCGATCGCCGTGGGGGAAGTCGCCGTCCTTGCAGCCGGGAGGCACCGTGTTGAGGTCCCCGAGGAAGAGGATCGGCACGTCCCCCAGCGCGCGGAGGGTCCGGGCGATGGAGGCCGCCTGCACCGCCCTCGCCCTCGGGTTGCACGCGTGGAGGTGGGTGTTGCCGATCCAGACGGTCCGACCGGCGAACCGGTAGGGCGCCAGCGTGAATCCGCATGCGGCGAGACCCCAGACGCGCCCCGGCAGGAGGCGCCGGATCCGGGGCTCGTCCGTCTCGGGGAGCCGGGACAACAGGAGGTTCTCGTAGCGGAAGCCGGCGAAACCGACCCCGTGGGCCACCGCGGAGGGGTAGCCGCCGAACGCGCGGTAGTAGGCGTGCTGCGGGTAGCGCGAGAGCAGCCGATCCCCGAACCCCAGCAGGCCGTTGAAGACCTCCTGCAGCGCCACGACATCGAGCAGATCCCGGTGGCGCGCCATCCAATCGGCGATGCAGTACGCGTACGCCCGGGTCTCGTGCAGCAGGAGGACGCGCTCCCGCTCCGCGGGCGCCGCATCCCTCGTCAGGTACTCGACGATGGGTCCGCGGCCGCGGTGGGTGTTGATGGTCGCGCAGCGCAGCACGCCGCGCTCGCACCGGGCCTCCGGCCCGTCGTCGGCGACCACGGGGGGACGGGGCTCGACCGTGGGTGCCCGTTCCGCGCGCCGCCACGGACCGGGAGGGTCCAGGAGCAGCGCGGGCGCTTCGAGATCCATCGCTTCTTCACCTCCCCCATCGCCGGAGTTCCGATGCTCGTCCTCACCGGGTATCGGCGCGCGGCATGAAGACCAAGGGTCGCTCCACGTGAATTCCCCGCAAGTCCGCCCACGCCTCGTCGTCAGGCGACCGGGGGAATGCCGATCTCCCGCAGGACGCGGTAGGTCCCCGTCTTCGGGAGCCCGCGGAACCCCGCCAGGGCGCATGCGGCGAGGGAACCGTCCCGCAGCCCGGTGACCAGCAGGGCGGGAAGCCCTTCGGGCGCAGGGGCGACGATGCCGGCGCCCAGCGCGACGGCGAGGTCGAGGTTCCTCCGCTCGTGGGCCCCGAGCGGCTCGGCCAGCAGCAGCGGAATCCCGAGGGCCGCGAAGAAGCAGAGTTCGGACGGCTTGGTCCAGAGAAGGTCCACCTCGCCGAGACGGGCGTGGAACGCCGCCAGGTAGTCCTCCACGCGCGGCTCGAACAGGATCTCGACACCCGGCGGTCCGAGCCCGGCGTCGGCGGTCCACCTCCGGAAGGCCAAGGCGACACCTCCCCGGTTGCCCGCCACGAGAAGGACGCGCAACCTTCCGGCGAGGATCTCCCCGCGGGCGGCGGGCAGGAACCGCCGCGCGTGGCCCGCCTGCGCGCCGCTTCCGCCGACGCAGAAGGCGATCCGCGGGGGAGAACCCGAAGGCGGCGGGACCGCGAGGCCGAGCAGGCGCTCCGCGACGGGACCGGATCGCGATCGGAACGCCCCCGACGGATCCAGGCGCGCGAGGCGCTCGGCGGCCTCCCGGCGGAGGACCGGCAACCCCTCCCCGCCGAGGCGCTCCGGGGGGAGCGGAAAGCCCGTCACGCGGATGTTCCCGCGCGGGACACCATACGACCGGAGCCGCCGCGCGGCGCTCCTGCACGGGACGAGGTACCGGATGCCGGAGGAACCCGCCCGGACCGGGGCCCAGACGCGGTGGATGTCGGCGTCGGTGACCACGCAGAACACGTCCCGGACCCCGGCCGCCTCCGCGGCGACGGCATGGGCGTAGAACGTCGTCACCAGCGGACCGCCCTCCAACCGGCCGCCGCGGAGCGCTCCCGACCCGAGTCCGGCGGCGCACAGCGCACGGAGCAGGCGCGCGCCGCCCTCCCCGCCCGGCCGTCCCGGGGCGCCGCGCCCCGGGCCCGCGGGTGGCGGGATGGCCGTCATTCCGTCCAGCAGCCGCCGCGCCGGGGAACCGGCGGGCGAGGCGCCGGCGGCCCGGGAGAGCAGTCCGTACCCCCAGCGGACCGCGGACCAGGCGGCTCCCTCCACCGGCCCCGCGACGGGGGGGCGATCCCCGCATCGCAGGGGAATCCCCGCGGCGGCCGCGAGGGCGTGGCCGGCGCGGAGGTGGCCGTACCCCATGTCCACGGCCACGATGCTCCGGGGGGGCGGCGGGGCATCGCGCGGAATTCTCCCGGTGTTCACGGCGACTTCATCGGCGGATCCGACGATTCTCTCGATGACTCTCTTCGCGGCCTACTGCTCGCTGCTCGCGCTCTCGTTCGGCCTCCTGGTGTTCATGGGGGCCGCGCAGCGCCGCGTCCGCGCACGACCCCGGCTCCCGGCACCCCCGGGCGCGCCGGCGGTGTCCATCCTGAAGCCCCTCTGCGGGATCGACCCGTCGCTGGAGGAGAACCTCCACACGTTCTTCCGGCTGGACTACCCGCGATACGAGGTGATCCTGGGCGCGGCGGACTCCGGGGACCCGGCCCTGGACGTCGCGCGGCGCGTCGCGGCCCGGTACCCGGGGGTCCCGTGCCGCGTGCTGCACGGCAGCCGCGCATCGGGAGGGAACCCCAAGGTCGCGAACCTTTCCAACCTCCTGGGCCACGCGCGCCACGGCCTGATCTGGATCAGCGACTCGAACACGGCGGTCTCGCCCGACCACCTCTCCGACATGGCGGCCCGACTGACGGAGCCGGGCGTGGGGCTCGTGTCCTCGCCCATCCTGGCGATCCCCGGCCGAGGATGGGGCGCCGCACTCGAGGCTCTGCAGATCAATGCGTTCGTCCAGGGGGGAGTCGCCGCGCTGCACCGGATCCCCGGCGGCGTCTGCGTGGTGGGAAAGTCGATGCTCATCCGGCGCGGCGACCTCGCACGCATCGGGGGATTCCGCTTCCTCTCGGGATTCCTCGCCGAGGACCAGGTCTGCGGCGAGGAGATCGCCGCCCGCGGGATGAGGCTCGGGCTGGGCGGTCCGCCCGTGCGCAATCCGCTGGGGGACGTCGGTCTGGCAGGGTTCGCGGGCCGGCACCTCCGGTGGGCGCGCATCCGCCGGCGCATCTGCCCGGCGGGGTACGCGGGGGAACTGCTGCTGGAGCCCGGGGTCCTCGCGCTGGCCGGCCTCGCGTTCCTCCCGGCCGGGACCGCGGCCGTCGCGGCCGGATGTGCGTTCCTGTTCCGGGCGCTGCTGGACGCGGAGGCGGTGCGCAACGCCGGCGCGGCGGAGAGCGCCGCGACGGCGCTCCTGCTCTCGCCCGTGCGGTCCATGGTCGTCGCCGCGCTCTGGCCCCTGGGCCTCACGGGGGGCCCGGTGCGGTGGCGCGGGCGCCGGATCGTGATCGGCCCGCGGACGCGGATCGTGCGGGTCGACGAGGGTCCGATGCGTCCCCGGGTCGCCCCCGAAGCCCGCCGGCGCGACGACCTCGTCGGAGCCGCCGCGACGGGTCGGCCCGCGACCCGCGCCGGTCTCCCCCTGCCCCCGCGGGCGCCGGCACCGGTGCCCTGACGGCGCCCGCCGCTCCGGCGCGAGGCGCCCCGGGAGGAGCGGCCCCTCGCCGTGGGCCGCGCGAGCGCGCGCCCCTACAGGAAGAGCGGGCCGAAGATGACGGAGACGATGGCCATCAGCTTGATGAGGATGTTGATGGCGGGGCCGGAGGTGTCCTTGAAGGGGTCGCCGACGGTGTCGCCGCTGACGGCGGCCTTGTGGGCCTCGGAGCGCTTCCCGCCGTGGTGGCCCGCCTCGATGTACTTCTTGGCGTTGTCCCATGCGCCACCGGCGTTGGCCATGAACACGGCCAGGAGGAATCCCGTGGCGATGGACCCGAGGAGCATGCCGCCCAGCGCCTCGGCCCCCAGCAGGACGCCCACGGCGATGGGCGCGGTCACGGCGATGACGCCGGGAAGGATCATGGCCCGGAGGGCCCCCTGCGTGGAGATGTCCACGGCGCGGGCGGCGTCGGGCTTGACGCCCTCCCTGCCCTCCTTCAACCCGGGGATCTCCCGGAACTGCCGGCGGACCTCCTCGATCATCGCGCCCGCCGCCTCTCCCACCGCCCGCATCGTCATGGAGGAGAAGATGAAGGGCAGGACGCCGCCGAGCATCAGCCCCACCATGACGGGGACGTGCATGATGGACATGGTGTCCGCGTCGATGCCCGTGACCGTGACGTAGGAGGCCATCAGGCCGAGGGCCGTGAGGACGGCGGAGCCGATGGCGAAACCCTTGCCCGTGGCCGCCGTGGTGTTCCCCAGGGAGTCCAGCGCGTCCGTCTTCTCGCGCACCTCCGGCGGGAGGTGCGCCTGCTCCGCGAGGCCGCCGGCGTTGTCCGCCACGGGCCCGTAGGCGTCCGTCGCCAGGGTGATGCCCAGGGTCGCCAGCATGCCGACGCCGGCGAGGGCGACGCCGTACAGCCCCGCGAGGCCGTACGCGATCCAGATGGCCGCGCAGACGGAGAGCGTCGGCACGAGCGTGCTCATCATCCCCACGGCGAGGCCGGCGATGATGACGGACGCGGGACCCGTGTTCGCCTGCTGGGCGATCCACTGCACGGGCTTGTACTCGTACGAGGTGAAGTACTCGGTGGCGGTCCCGATGACCTGCCCCGCCACGAGGCCCGTGACCACGACCCAGAACAGCGCCATGGGCAGATCCATGGCCTTCACCACCGCGAAGGTCGCGATGAGCGAGAGGATACCGGCCCCGTAGATGCCGTAGCGGAGAGCCCAGAGGAGTTTCGACATGGAGGCCTCCTCGCCGGTGCGGACGAGGAAGGTCCCGACGATGGAGCAGAGGATGCCGAGGCCGGAGATGACGAGGGGGAGGGCGAAGAGCGCGGCGCCGTTGTCGAACCCGGGACCCGCGTAGCCCGCCACCGGCATGCCGAGGGCAGCGGCCCCCACGGCGGCGAGGGAGAGCGCCGCGACCATGCCCCCCACGTAGGACTCGAAGAGGTCGGCGCCCATGCCCGCGACGTCCCCCACGTTGTCGCCCACGTTGTCCGCGATGGTCGCCGGATTGCGCGGGTCGTCCTCGGGGATGCCCGCCTCGACCTTGCCCACCAGGTCGGCGCCGACGTCGGCGGCCTTGGTGTAGATGCCGCCGCCGACGCGGGCGAAGAGCGCGATGGACGACGCGCCGAGGCCGAACCCGGCCACCATGTTCGGGTCCTTGAAGAACATCCAGAGCGCCGTGATGCCGACCAGGCCGACGCCCACGACGCTGAGCCCCATGACCGTTCCCGCGCCGAACGCCACGCGGAGACCGGCGTTCAGGCTCTCCTGCGCCGCCGCCGTGGTGCGGCAGTTGGACCGCACCGCGATGCTCATCCCGATGAACCCGGTGAGCGCCGAGCAGCCGGCGCCGAGGAGGTAGGAGATCGCCGTCCACGGCCCCTCGCCGAGGCCGCTGTTGGTGAAGCCCACCTTGTTCAGTTCGTCGATGCGGGCGTTGCCGGTGACGTTGTAGTCGATGATCACGGCGAGCACGACCGCCATGAACGCGACGAACCCCGCGAGGATGGTGTACTCGCGGCGGAGGAACGCCATGGCGCCCTCCTGGATGAGGCGCGAGATCTCCTGGAGGCGCTCGCTTCCGGGGCTCCGCCGGAGGACGCCGGCGGCGGTGAGTCCCGCCCACGCGAGGCCGGCGACGCCGGCGCCGAGGGCGAGGAGCAGGTGGGTGTTCATGGGTGCGGCACTCCCGTGGCTGCGGTGCCCGGCGCGGAGCGGGACACCGATGGACGAGGGGGACGGGCACGCGGCGGGCGTGCCCGCGAACCGGGGCCGGATTCCGGCCACGAAAGGCGCGGACCTTATCACCGCCCGCCGCGGCGCCGCCATCAATCCCCGGGCGGGCGGGTCCTCCTCCGGGGGGTCGTGGGGGGACGGCGGGGCGCCCCGGCGGGACGGCGGCGGGGGGGCGGCGGGGCAGGCTCCTCCGGGGGCGGTTCCGCGGGTTCGGGGTCGCCCTCCGCGGTCACGCGCCCCCGCTCCGTCAGGAACCGGCGCGCGCGCTCGCCCCGCAGCGGGCGGTGCTCGGCGGCCGCGGCGACGAGGTGGCGGAACTGCCGGAACAGCGCCTTCTCCGCGTCGTCCAGCCGGCGGATGTGCGCCCGGGACAGGAGGCGGCGGGCGCCCGGGAAGTCCCCCTCCTGCGCGCGGACCGCTGCGGCGTAGACGTACACCCCGTCGCACCCCCGCAGCGAGCGGGCCTCGGCGATCCGGGCCGCCTCGAGGAACGCCCTCCGCGCCGCCTCCCAGTCCTTGAGCCGTCCCATGGCGAGCCCGTGGAACTTCAGTCCGCGGACGGTGCACTCGGGAAGGACGTCGCGCACGCGCTCGAGCACCGCGTGGGCCCTCGACCCGCGGCCCGGTTCGTCCCTGCGGTGGAGGTACTCCAGCAGTTCCGCCGCCAGGCGGGCGGCATCCCGGTCCACCGCGGGGTGGACCCCGCAGACGCCGTCCTGGTCGAGCAGCCGGAGCGCCCGCCCCGCGTAGAACCGGAAGCCCAGCGGGATGCCGCGGGCGGCGTAGGCCATGGCCAGCCGGGCCAGGCCCGCCCCGCGGCAGAGGTCCGACCCGGCGAGGGCGACGGCGTCCAGCAGCGACGACTCCTCGCGATCCCGATCCCCCGCCGCCGCCGCCGCGCAGGCGACGGAGAGGAGGGCCGCGGCGCCGGCGTCGCCGCGCGGGGCGGCGGCGAGCGCGGCGGCGGCGAACCGCTGCGCCGCGGCGGCGTCACCCCCGAGGGCGGCGTCGGCGGCGAGGTGGGCGCTGAGGAGCGCGCCCAGGGGCGGGTCGTCGGCCACGCGCGCGAACGCGGCGGCGGGGTCCTTCCGGTGGATCCGGCGGATGCGCTCCACGGCCGCGGCGAGCGCTGCGGGCGGCGGAGGCAGGACCGGCCCCTCCCGCTGCCCCCGGGGCATCACTCACCCGCGCCGGGGCCCTCCCGCCCCGGCTGCGCGCGGACGGGAGGCGACGCGCATCAGAAGGTCCACTCCTGCAGGAGGCGCCGCTTGAGCGCGGAGAACTCGCTGGTGCGCTCCGCCTCGGGGCTCTCGAGCATCGCGAGCATGCGCCGGTTCGTCGCGTCGAGCCGGCTCGCCAGCATGACCGCGAAGTAGGAGAGCATGGCCGTCGCGCCGGGGTTCCCCGCGCGCAGCAGGTCCCGGAACGCCTTCTTCGGGAGGAAGAGGAGCCGCGTCGCCTCCGCGCCGCGCGCGCTGGTGGTGTGCGGACGATCGCTGATGAGGTCCATCTCGCCGAAGACCTCGTTCTGGACGAGGGTGACCAGTTCGCGGTCCCCCCCCTTGGCGTTCCGCTTGCGGATCATCACCCGTCCCGAGAGGATCGCGTAGAGGCCGGCCCCCTCCTGCCCCTCCTCGAACACCGTCGCGCCGCGCGCCAGGGACCGGATCTCCATGACGCGCAGCAGCGTCGCGGCGTCGCCGTCGGAGACGGTCCCGAACGCGGGGATCCGGCGGAGATCGCCGAGGCCCAGATCGACCGGTGGCGGCGGGGCCGCCGCCGCGGCGGCGGTCCCGCGGGTCGGCCGCTTCGCGCTCCGGCGCTTCGTCGCGGGGCTCCTGCGGGCGGGCGGCTTCGCCTTTGCCAACGTGTCCTCCTTCGCGCTCAGGAGATCCCGAGCCGCGTGGCGGCCGAGCCTACGCGACCGATCCCCAGGATGAACGCCGCCGTGCGGAGGGGCAGTTTCCGCGTCGTGGCGATGTCGGCGATGCGGGCGAACGACCGGACCATCTTCTCGTGCAGCCGACGGTTCACCGTCTCCTCCGACCACGCGTCCACCTGGAGGTTCTGCACCCACTCGAAGTAGGACACGGTCACGCCGCCGGCGTTGGCGTAGATGTCGGGGACGATGATGACCCCCTTCTTGAACAGGTACTCGTCCGCCTCCCACGTGATGGGGCCGTTGGCGCCCTCCACGATGAACCTCGCGCGGATGGTCTTCATGTTCTCGCGGTGGATCACGTTGTCCAGGGCCGCGGGCACGAGCACGTCGCAGTCGGTGGCGAGCAGGCCGTCGTTGTCCGTGGCGGTGCCGCCGGGGTAGCCCTCGACGGACCCGGTCTTCTTCACCCACGTCACGACGTCGGTGATGTTGAGGCCCTTCGGGTTGCGGACCGCGCCGCGCACGTCGCTGACGGCGATGACCTTGCCGCCGTCCTCGTGGATGAGGCGAGCGGCGTGGGAGCCGACGTTGCCGAAGCCCTGCACCGCGAACGTGCAATCCGCCACGGTCCGGCCCTTCCCGAACGCCTTGAGCGCCTCCTGCGTCGCGTACAGCACCCCCCGTCCCGTGGCGGCCTCGCGGCCGAGGGAGCCGTGGAGGTCCACGGGCTTGCCGGTGACGACGGCGGGCGAGAAGCCGTTGTACTTCGCGTACTGGTCCATGATCCACGCCATGGTCTGGGCGTTGGTGCCCATGTCCGGGGCGGGGATGTCCTTCTTGGGGCCGATGATGTCCTGGATCCCGTCGATGAAGCGGCGCGTGACGTGCTCCTGCTCCCGATCGCTCAGTTCGGCGGGGTTGCACATGATGCCGCCCTTGCCGCCGCCGAAGGGGACGTCGATGACCGCCGTCTTCCACGTCATGAGGGAGGCCAGCGAACGCACTTCGTCGATGTCCACGCCGTGGTGGTACCGGATGCCGCCCTTCATGGGGCCGCGGGAGTTGTTGTGCTGGACGCGGAAGCCCACGAAGGTCTCCAGTGCGCCGTCGTCCTTCTCGATGGTGACCTGGACCGAGACCTCGCGCCGCGGCGTCATGAGGAACTTCTCGAAGCGATCCCCGACCCCCATGACGGCGGACGCCGCCTTGAAGTAGCGGTGCGTGTTCTCGAGAGCGCTGCTCATTCGGATCCTCCGCCGGACCGGCGTCGCGGCGAATCGTACGGGCGCTCCCGCGGGGGGGCACGGGGATTCTGAATCGCCGCCGCGGCGCGGACTTCCTAGAATCACGGGCCGCCCGGATCCCCCCGGGCCCGACCCGAACCCCGGAGGTCTCCATGCGCCGCCCCCTCGCCCCCCTCGCGCTCGCGCTCCTCGCCACCCTCCCGCTGACCGCCTGCGGCGGGGGCGACTCCGGCACGGCCCCCGCGTCCGGCGGCGGCGCCGCCGCCGGCGGGGAGGCCAAGCCCGACGCGCCCGAGGTCCCGGCGATGCCGAAGTACGAGCCCTCGGGCATCAAGGAGGACTACGGGCGCATCAAGGAGGCGAAGCAGGGCGTCTCCACCGCGCGGAAGAAGGACGAGAAGGCGGCCGCGGAGGCGGCGCTGGAGAAACTGACGAAGGAGACTGCGGACAAGTGGGCCGCGAAGGCCCCCCCGGCGCAGGAGTGCCACTACCTCGCGTTCATCATGGAGGAGGCGGGGCGCTTCCCCGACGCCCTCGCCGCGGCGAAGAAGTACCTCGACATCGCCACCGGGACGACGAGCACCATGAACATCCCCCACATGACGAACATGGTCATCCGCTGCCTCGCGGCCACGGGGAGCCTGGACGAGGCCGAGGCGGAGATCCTGAAGGCGGAGAAGACGGCCTTCGACGGCAAGCCCGACGTCCAGCAGCAGGCGACGCTGTTCGTCGCCACCGCCGCGGAGAAGGCCGGGAAACTCGAGCAGGCGGCCCGCCTCTACGAGCGGAGCATGACGCTCGGGAGCGGCGACCCGGAGTCCGCCTCCCTCGCCACGGACTGCTGGCAGCGCCTCGGCAAGCCCGCGGAGGCGGTGCGCGTCGCGAAACTGGCCGCCGAGGGCTTCCCCGACGAGAAGACGAAGAAGCGCATGCGCCATCTCGTCGCGGCCTGCGAACTCGTGGGCAAGCCGGCCCCCGGCTTCGACGGCGCCAGGCACTGGAAGGGCGGCGGCGGGCCGGTCACGCGCGACGCGCTCAAGGGCGGGGTCACCGTGGTCTTCGCGTGGAACATGGCCATGAAGCCGGACCGGACGAAGAAGCTGTTCGAGAACCTCAACGCGCTCCAGGGGGACTACTCGGAACGCGGCATCAGCCTCGTCGGCATCTCCCGCCTCGCGAAGTTCGACCCGGCGCAGGGCGGGACGGTGGCGGACATGACGGAGGAGCAGGAACTGGCGTTCTACGACACGTGGGAACGGTCCTACGGCACGCAGTGCGCGTACGCCATCGGCGGCCTGGACGACGACGCGCTCGTGGATGCGTGGGCGGCGCACCTCGTGCCCGCGCTCATCGTCGTCGGCAAGGACGGCAACGTCGCCTACACGCGCACCGGCTTCGAGGCGGAGCACTTCGCGACCGTGCGCCAGGCCATCGACAAGGCGCTGTCACGATAGGGGACGTCGCCCCCGGCAGCGCAGCCCTCCCGTGAGCCCGCTCCCCGTCGTGCTCGCGCAGGCCGCGGAGCCTCCGCTCCGGCTCCTCATGGCGGAGTCACCGACGTGGCTCTTCGGCTTCCTCGTGCCCCTTCCGCTCTGGCAGGTGCTCCTGGCGCTCGCCGCGGGCGGCATCGCGCTGCACCTCTTCCTCCGCACCGTCCTCCGCCGCTACCTGCGCCGGATCTCGCGCGACCTCGCCGTGGCGGCGTTGCGCACGCTGGAGCGCGTGCTCGCGGTCTGGATCGTCCTGCTCCTCGGGAACACGACGCTGGCGGGCCTGAACCTCATGGGGCGGCCGTGGGCGCACGACTTCGTCGTGCCCGCGTCCTACGTGCTGTTCGTCGTCACCGTGTTCTGGGCCGCGACGTCGCTCCTGTTCCTGCTGATGGGGAGATGGGCCGAGCGGGACGCCGGCTTCCGTTCGATCCACGCGCCGCTGCGCTGGGTGCTGAAGACGATCATCGTGCTCGTGGCGGCCGCCACGCTGCTCGCGTACTTCGAGGTGGACATCACCGCCCTCATCGCGACGGGCGCCGTGGGCGGCGTCGCGGTGGCGTTCGCGCTGAAGGACACGCTGGAGAACTTCTTCGCCGGGCTCCACCTCATGGCCGATCGCCCCATCAACGAGGGGGACATGGTCCAGCTGCACGAGACGGGGGACCGCGGGACGGTGGTGAAGGTGGGGTGGCGCTCCACGCGGGTGCGGACCCTGGACAACAACCTGCTCGTCGTGCCCAACACCAAGCTCGCGTCGGGCATCGTGACGAACCTGTCGGCGGCGGATTCCCGCGTCTTCGTCCGTATGCCGGTGGGAGTGGCCTACGGCTCCGACCCGGACGTGGTGACGCGGATCCTCCTGGAGTCCGTGGGCGCCTGCATCGATCGGGTCCCGGGCCTGGACGCCGCGTCGGCCCCCGCCGCCTGGCTCCACCCCGGCTTCGGCCCGTCCTCGCTCGACTTCACCGTGGGGTTCTTCGTCGGGCAGCCCGCCCACCTGTGGGCGGCGCAGGACGCCGTGCGGCGGGAGATCCTGCGGCGGTTCGCGGCGGAAGGCGTGCGGATCCCCTACCCGACCACGACGGTGCTCCACCGCCCGGCGGGCTAGCCCGACCTAGTCATGAGGGGTCGCGGGAGATGCATTGAGGTGGCGGTGGCGCAGGGAGTTGGGACGACGGGGTGGTGGGTGGACAGCGCGACACCCTGTCCCGCGAGCGGCATCGCGTCGAGACCAAGGAGCGGCGACGAAGACATACTCCGTAGAGTAGGCGAGTCGCCCCGACGCCGGGATCGACGCGAGGACGCCGCGGGACCGCGGTCCCTCATGAGTAGGGCGGGCTAGCTACCGATCCTGGCGGAAGACGCGCACGCGGCGGCCGCTCGTGCCGCCGACGTGGGTGTCCACGAGGATGATGTCGAGGTCGCCGTCCCCGTCGATGTCGCTCACGAGGAGGTCGACCGCGTTGCCCGGCTCCAGCGCAGCGGCGGGGAAGAGCGACGAGGCATCCCGGAACCGCGGGAGACCCGTCGTGGGCGACGGTCCGATGTTCATCAGGTACCGGGTCCGCCGATTGCCCGTTCCGACGGAGGACGGCGTCGCCAGGAGGATGTCCTGATCGCCGTCCTTGTCCAGGTCGACGATCAGCACCTTCGCGGCCCGCCCGTCGTCGCCCGACGGGAGGACCCCGGCGAGAACGGCGGACGTCTGATCCTCGAGCGAGTCGTTCACGGGATGCCGGACGAGGATGCGCGTGGAGAGGCCTCCGCTCACGGGGGGACTGCCGTCCAGGGACACGACCAGATCCGCGCGCAGGTCGACGTTCAGGTCTCCGCCGGCCACGGTGTCGCCTCTCCAGTCGTCGGCGGACGCGGAGGCGGGGACGGGGAGCAGGGTCGTCATCCGCTGGAAGACGACGGAGACTCCCAGGTTCCGCTGCCGGAACACCCGCGTGGCCGGGTGGTTGGAGCCTCCCGGCTTGGGCAGGGAGACGTTGTGGGTGACGACGACGTCCCTGAGCCCGTCGCCGGTCATGTCGACGATGGCGAGTCCCACGCCGCGGAAGTCCTCATCCGCCGAGAACGTCGGATCGAGCAGCGCCTTCGTCTGGTCGGTGATGCCACCGCTGCTTCCTGTCGTGCAGAAGCGGACCGCGGACCCGAAGGTGTACGTCTGGAATCCCGAGAACTGGGCCACGTAGGCGTTGCACCCGATGTAGGCCGCGTAGGCGCCGGTCCCCTTGAAGCGGTTGATGGAGACGTTGTTGAGCAGGACGACGTCGTCGTCCATGTCCCCGTCGAGATCCCCGGTGGCCGCCGTCACGGACCGGAAGTCGTAGTCGAACAGGTAGCACTTCGGCCCGGACCCGCACACGCTGCAGTGCGGAATCCCCGGGATGGCGAACACGGAAGTCTGGCCGTTGATGGGCTGGGACTGGAATACGCCGCCCCCGTCCGGGAACAGCAGACGGCCCCACGGGATCACTTCGTAGGAACTGGACGTCAGCGTGACGGCCTCGGATCCCGTGCCCGGACGGCTCAGGTACAGATCGACGGGCCCGTTGATTCCGCGGCTCCGCGCGCAGACGCGGTTGGCGCCGTACCCCTCCTGGGCCGTGGCCGCGGGCATGATGGTCGACGTGGCATCCGTGAACACGTTGCTGCCGTTCCGCGTGAGAGCCCGGACGCCGGGGCGGGTCCCGCCCAGCCCCGCCGGGTGGGCCACGACGAGGACATCGACATCCCCGTCGCGGTCGCTGTCGATGAGCACCGCCGAGTTCCCGCCCCAGTCCTCGGTCCCCGCGACCGGGGGAATGGCCGTGGACGTGATGTCGGTGAAGCCGTAGTAGGCGAGCGCGTCGACCTTCACCGCCGACTGGCCAGAGGCGGCGCGCACCTCGACGTCCACCTTCCCCACCGCGTGGGCCGGGAGGTTGACGATGGAGTGGCCGATCACGGCCCCCTGGAAGAGGAGCGGCGTCGACGTCATCAGGACCCCGTCCAGGTACACCTTGTCGGAGGCCGCCAGGTTCGCGCCCACCACCAGCACATCGATGCCGCCGAAGGTCGGGCTCGCGTTGGGGGAGAGGAAGTTGATGAACGGGGGGAGACCGTAGGTGTACTGCGTGGGCGCCGTGGAGGCCTGGCCGCAGTCGTCCTGGACGACGACGGGGAACGTGCCCGCGACGTGGGCCGGCGTCACGCAGGTGATCGTGTTCGCGTCGACCACCGTGACCCCCGGAGCGGGGGTCCCCCCCACCAGCACGTCGTACACGCCCGGCATGTCGGTCCGGAAGTTGATCCCCTTGATGGTGATCAACTGCCCGCCTCCGCCGGATCCGCCCTCGGGGGAGAACGACTGGACCGTGTGCACCGGGAGGAAGGAGAACGCGCCCGGCAGCACGGCCACCTGCCCGTCGGCGGCCGTGTAGACGACGTCGCCGCCGCCGGAGCCCGCTGTCACGGTCCCCGTGAGAGTCGTGCCGCCGGTGAGGGCGAGTCCCGCAAGCGGCCGGCCGCCCATGAGCAGGGTGCCCACCTGGCTGCCCAGTCCCGTGCCCGTCACCGTGACCGGGGTTCCACACCCGCCGGTGGCGGGCTCGAGACCCTCGAGGGCGGGCTCGACGGACGAGAGCGACAGCTTCGCCTTCTTCTCCTTCGGCAGCTTCACCTTGATGGAGAGGCTGAGTTCGACGGGGGCGAAGTCGTTCCGCACGCGGAGCGCGAAGAAGCCGCCGCCTCCGGTCAGCGGGACATCCTTCGCCTTCTCCGAAGTGCCCTTGCGGATGACGGCGTCCCCGTCGAACGGCACCACGGTGCCGTCGGGATCCAGGATGGACACGACCTGGGCACCGCCGTCCCCCGTGTACTTGAGCGCCCAGGAGACGAGGCCACCGCCGGCGCCGGCGAACGCGAAGTCCCGCGTGACGCCCGCGCCGATGGACTCCTTCTTCACCTTGACGCCCTTGTCAGGCTTGAGCGACCACGAGAGCGTGTACGCGCCGGTGCCGGACGCGCCACGCACGCGAAGGGCGTAGCGCCCCTCCTCGGCCAGCAGCGCCTTCTTGATGGAGGCCGCCTTGCTGGAGGAGGTGCCGACCACCTCCACGCCTCCATCGGGAGCGACCAGTTCCAGCACGGGGGCGAGGTCCCCGGTCTTCGCCTTCTTGACGACGGCCTTGAGTTGCCAGCCGGGCGCGCCGTCGAAGACGAAGTCGTCGACGTCGGAGGCCGACGTGATCTCCGTCGTGACCTGCTCGTGCGGCCGCGTGACACGGCCGTAGTTCTCGGCCCGCGCCGGGAACGCGACGAGGAGCGCCGCGGCGAGGGGGAGGGAGGCGACGAGGATGCGGTGCATGGAGCGATTCTCCGTGGCGATGGAGTCGAGCACGGCAGAGGCGGTCGGCGCGTCGCGACCCCGGGGCGGTCGATCAGCGGTTCTGGCGGAACAGGCGGGTCCGGCGGCTCCCGTTGCCGTTGTTGTAGGTGTCCGTCAGCACGAGGTCGAGGTCACCGTCCCCGTCGATGTCCGTCGCGAGGAGAGCGACCGCCGCCCCCGAGTCCACGTTCGCGGGGGGCAGGATGGCCCCCGCGTCCATGAAACGCGGCCTTCCCGTGTCGGGATCCGCGCCCAGGTTCAGCAGGAACCTCGTGCGGCGGTTGCCCGAGCCGACGGCGTCGGGGGTCGAGAGGAAGATGTCCTGGTCGCCGTCCTTGTCGAAGTCCACGACGACGAGCGCCTTCGCGCGCCCGTCGTCCCCGGCCGGGAGAACCCCCGTCAGCACCGAGGTCGTCACGTCCTGGAAGCCCTGCGCCTCCGTCTGCAGGAGGATTCGGGTGGAGAACTGGCTGTTCCCCAGCGGCGCACCGTTCCACGCGATGATCAGGTCCGGCCGCAGGTCGTTGTTCAAGTCTCCCGCCGCGACCGCGTCCCCGCGCCAGTCCTCCGCCCCGCTCACCGACGGGAGCGCCGTCTTGAGCTGACCGAAGGTCACCGAGTTCCCCGTGTTCTTCTGCCGGAAGATCCGCGTGGCGGGCACGGGCGAGGTCCCGCCCACCTGCTGGTTGTGCGTGATGATGATGTCCCGCAGCCCGTCGCCGGTGATGTCCGTCAGCGCGAGTCCGACGCCGCGGAAGTCCTCCTCCGGGGTGAACGCCGTCTCCAGCAGGCTCGCGGTGCGATCCGTCAGGCCGCCATTGCTCCCGGTGCTCAGGATCCGCAGGGCGGAGCCATAGGGGTACTTGATGTAGTACTGGTAGTCCACGGAGGAGTAGCCCTGGCAGGACACCCACGTCCCGACGGTGACTCCGACGAACCGGTCGATGGACACGTCGTTGAGGAGGACGACGTCCTGGTCGAGGTCGCCGTCCAGATCGCCCATGGCCGCGTTCACCGAGCGGAAGTCGTAGTCGAACAGGTAGCAGACGCCCGGTCGGTTCACGCCGGCGCAGGCCCATGTGGCGTTGCAGACGAGCATTCCCGGGATGACCAGCGCCGACGTCGCGCTGGACTCGTGCGGCTGCACGACCAGGGTGCTGCCCGAGTTGTGGAACACCCGTCCCCACGCCACGACGGACCTCTTGTCGGCGGCAATGACCGCCTCGGTGCCGGTCCCGGGCCGGCTGATGTAGAGGTCGGAGGCGGAGTCGTTGGTCAGTCGACCGGCGAGGACCCGGTTGGTCCCCCACGACTCGGTGCTCGTCGCGGCGGGCATCACGGAACCGGTGACGTCCGTGAACGTGCCCGTGCCGGCGACGTCGAGGACCCGCGTCCCGCCCCGCGTGGCGGTGATGCGATCCGTGTGGCCGACGACCAGCCAGTCGACCTTCCCGTCGCCGTTCTTGTCGAGGACCGCCGTCGAGGTTCCTCCCCAGTCCTCCCCGCCGGAGACCGCGGGGATGGTCGCCGCCGTGGCATCGGTGAAGTCGTAGTACGCGAAGCCGCCCACCTTCACCGCGGACTGGCCGGAGGTGGCGCGCACCTCCACGTTCACCGTTCCGGCGGCATGGGCCGGCACCGCCGGGATGGTGTGCCCGATGACCGCCCCCTGGTAGATGAACGGGGTGGTCGCGACGAGGGCGCCGTCGAAGTAGACCTTGTCGGCGGAGGAGAGGTTGACGCCGGAGATGAGGACCGGGACCCCTCCGAACGTCGGACTGGCGGCCGGGGTGATCAGGTTGATGAAGGGGGGAAGACCGTAGGTGAACGTTCCCGGAGCGGCGGCCGTGAGCCCGCAGTCGTCGCGCACGACGACGTCGAAGGACCCCGCGACGTGGGCCGGAGTCACGCACGTGATGGTGTTGGCGCTCACCACGTTGACGGAGGGCGCGGGCGTCCCGCCCACGAGGACGTCGTACAGGCCCGGGATGTCCGTGCGGAAGTTCGTCCCGGAGATGGTCAGGAGCTGGCCCCCGGATCCGGAACCGCCGGCGGGATCGAACCCGGTCACCGTGTGGGCGGCCAGGAAGGTGAAGGCGTTCTTCAGGACGCCCACCTGGCCGTCGGCCCCGGTGTAGACCACGTCGACGGTGCCCGCTCCGGCGGGCGCCACGAACTGGATCGTAGTGCCGCCGCTGACGGTGGCGCCGGTGACCTTGGCGGCGCCGAGGCGCAGCCCCGCGACCGAGGTCCCGAGATTGGCGCCTGTGATGGAGACCGGGGTGGAGCAGCCGCCGGAGGTGGGCAGGATGGAGTCCAGGGTCGGCTCCGCGGGATTGAGCGTGAGGCGCTGCTTCGGCTGCTTGGGGAGCTTGACCTTGACCTTGAGCGTGACGGCCACGGGGGCGAAGTCGTTCCGGACCTCCAGCGCGCACGTGCCCGCGGCGCCGGTGAGCGGGATGAGATTCGCCTTCTCGGTGGTGCCCTTCCGCTGCACGGCGCCCTCGTCGAACGGAACCGCGCCGCCGAGGCCGTCCCGGATGGCGACCACCTGCGCCCCGCCGTCCCCCTTGTACTTGAGCGTCCAGGAGACGAGGGACCCCTCGGTTCCCGCGAAGGGGTAGGACCGGGTGACGTTGGCGCCGACGGGGTCGGCCTTCACGCTGAGACCCTTGTCCGGCTTCAGGGCCCAGGCCAGGGTGTAGCTCCCGGCGCCGGACGCACCCCGCACGCGCAGCGCGTAGCGGCCGCCGGTGGCGAGGATCGCCATCTTGATGGCGGAGGCCTTGCTGGAGGACGACCCCACGGCCTCGACGGCCCCGTTGGGCGCCACCAGTTCCAGGATGGGCGCGAGGTCGCCGGTCTTGCCCTTCTTCACGGACGCCTTCAGCTGCCACCCGGGCGCGCCATCGAAGACGTAGTCATCGACGTCCGCCGGGGTCGAGACCTCGCTGGTCACGACCTCGTGGGGCCCCGTGGCGCGGCCGTAGTTCTCCGCGAAGGCCTCGGGCGACGCGTACAGGACCGCGGCGAGTGCCGCGGCGAGCGCCCAGCCGGGACGGATTTCTGGCTTCATCGGTGGGAAACCTCCGGGGACCCCAGCACCCCCGCCGGGCGGGGTCCACCCACATGATAACGCGCCGGCGCGATCCTGCGAACCACCGGTTCCGACGCCCGGCGACCCGGGGCGGGCTAGTGTCCTGAACCAGAAGTCCGTACGCAGATCCCGCGCTGGCCGGACAGGCAAACAGCACCGACTCCCCGTCGGGCCATCGACGCGGGGACGCCGGTCGGAGCGAATGGACTTCCCTAGGCCCCCTCGACGACCCGGAAGTACTGGTCTCCCATCTTCACGATGTCGCCCAGGTCGAGGCGCCGGGGCCCGCGGATCTGGAGGAACGTGCCGTTCTGGCTGCCCAGATCCTCGATGACGTACTGTCCCTCCCGCCAGTTCAGCGCCGCGTGCCGGCGCGACATCCGGTCGTCCTTGGTGAAGCGGTGGGTGCCACTGGTGCGGCCGAGGACGTAGGCCCGGGAGCCGAAGAAGAACGGCATCCCCGTGAACCCCTCGTCCTGCCGCTTCACGAATCGCGCGCGGGGCGGGCTCCCCTGGACGCCCATGACGCGCGTCGTGGGATCGCCCTCGATGGTGCGCGGGTCCTCTTCCTCGTTGGCGAGCAGCTCGAAACGGAGCACGTGCCGGCCGATCTGGAGGATGTCCCGGTGTTCGAGGATGCAGGGCGCCTTGAGCCGGAGGAACACCCCGTTCAGCGTCCCCAGGTCCTCGACGCAGAGCGCGCCCTCGGGGTCGCGGAAGAACCGCGCGTGGACCCGCGAGAGGTAGGCGTCCTCCCTGAACGTGAGGCGGCCCTTCTCGCGCCCGACGAGCACCTCCGCGGCGTCCAGCCGGACCTCGGTGCGGGTCTGTCGCGGGGACCAGTGTTCCAGCACGAACTCCCCTGCGGCGGCGGGTTCGCCGCGACGCGCCGGCGGGGGGCCCGGGGTCGCGTCGTGGGGCCGCGTCGCGGCGACGGGGGAGACCCGATGGAACACCGTGGCGTCGTCGCTCCCGGCGGGCGGGGGCGGCTCGAACGTCTCCCCGGGCTCGACCTCGTCGTCCTCGTCCGCCACGCCGAAGTCCTCCTCCTCGTCCTCCGGGGGCGGGGGGGCGAAGCGGCTCGGGGGCCGGGGGGCCGGGGGTGGCGGCGGGGGGAGCGGCAGCGGCGCAGCAGTTGGCTGGGGAGGGGGCCCCACGGGGAAGCGCATCCCGAGCACCGTGGCGTCCTCGTTCCCGGCGGCGGGCCCCATGTCGGCGGTCCCCGGCGCCTCCGGGGAAGCGAACCGGGGCCGGAGGCCGCCCGCCAGCACGGTCTTCTCCCCGGGCGCCGCGGGCGGCGGCGGCTCCCGGGCCGGAAGGGCCGCCGTGGACGTCGGCAGCGGGGGGGGAGCGGTCGCACCGCCGCCGGCCCCCGTGTCGAAGCGGAATCCAGCGGCCCCGGAGATCATGGTCTCCTCGCCGGTGCCGCCGGCGGCCCGGGGCGGGGCGCCCTCCGGCGCCTCGGCGCCCCCGCGGCCGGATCCCGTCACGACGGTCTCGTCGGGCGGCTCCGCGGCGGAAGGCGGAGGCGGGGCGAACGATCGCGGCGCGGAGCCGGGCCGGGGGAGGGCCGCGATCATGGTCCCCTCCCCGGAACCCGCCGCATCCGGCGGCCCCCCGGCGTCGGAGGGATCCGCCGGGAGGGGCGCGCCGCAGCTCCGGCAGAACCGGACCCGCTGCAGCGCGACTTCGCCGCACTTCCCGCAGACTCGTTCCGCCATGTTCCTCGCTCCTCCCGCCCTGCGCCCGCCGCCGTTGTCGCCCGTTGTTCAGGTCACCATCGCCCACGCGACCAGGAGCGCCCCCACCACCGTCACCAGGGCCATCCAGTCCCGGGCCCCGGGCCCCCACGCGGGATCCGGCGCCCAGGGTGCCGGTCTGGGCGCGGGGACGGCGGAGGATGGGGCGTGGCCGTGCCCCCCGTGCGCCGCGCGCTGCGGTGCGCCGGGAGCGGTGGACGCCGGTCGGCCGAAGGCCCTCGCCGGGACCGGTCTCGCCCCGGGTGCGATGGCGGCGGCGAGCGTATCGTCCGCCTCGAACTGGCTCGCGGAGAACTCGCCCGTGGGATCCAGCGCGGGAGCGGCCATGGCCGCCGTCCTTTCCGCGGCGGCGAGGGCGGCGGGATCCATGTGGACGCTGACGGTGGCCCCCCCGGCCTCCGCGGTCTGCGGGTCCGGCAGCCCCTCCCCGCTGACGCGCGCGACCACGCAGGTGACGTTGTCCGGCGCACCGTTCCTGCGCGCCGCCTCGACGAGGGCCGCCGCGAGGGCCTCGGGGTCGCCGCCGCCGGCCAGCAGGGCGGCGATCTCGTCGTCCTTCACGGGACCGTAGAGTCCGTCGGAGCAGAGCAGGAGGACATCCCCCCGTGCCAGGGCCGCGGCCTCCGCATCGGGCTCCAGCCGCCCCATCTGGCCGACCACGCGGGTGAGCATGTTGCGGCGCGCGTCGTAGGCGGCGGAGCCCCTCTCCACGATGCCGCGCCTCACCAGTTCCTCCGCCAGGGACTGATCGCTGGTGAGACACTTCAGGACGCCCGACCGGTAGAGGTAGCAGCGGGAGTCCCCCACGTGGGCGACCAGCACGTGGTCGGCGTGCACGACCGCCGCGGTGAGCGTCGCCCCCATCCCCGTCCGGCCCGGGTGGGTCTGGGCGTCGTCGACCACGGCACGGTGGGCCCGCAGGACCGCCGTGCGGAGGTCGTTCCGGAGTTCCACCAGTTCCGTCCGCTCCTCGCGGACGGCCCACTCCTCGCCGAGGACCCGGGCCAGCGTCTCGACGCAGATTCGGCTCGCGACCTCGCCCGCCTCCGATCCCCCCATCCCGTCGGAGACCGCCAGCAGGAAACCCCGCGGACCCAGCGGGACGGCCCCCCCGGGGGGGGCCACCGATGCGCCCCCGAGGGGGCCGAGGAGGAACGCGTCCTCGTTGTTGGTCCGCACGAGCCCCACGTCGGAGCGACCCCGCGCATCGACGACGACGGGCCGCCGCTCCTCCCGGGGACGGTCCGCGTGCATGGGGATGGTGCGGTCTCCGTCGTCCCGGGTCACGGCCCCTCCACTTCCAGGGACACCTCCCCGATCCGGATGACCAGGCCCGGCTCGAGGGGGGCCGGCGCGCGGATCCGGAGAAGCGTTCCGTTGCTGCTGCCGAGATCCTCCACGGTCATGTCCCCGTCCCGCTCGTAGAACTGGACGTGCTGGCGCGAGAGGAGCGAGTCCTCGGCGAAGACGAACTGGCCGAACCTCCTGCCCAGCACGGTCTTCGAGGGGGTGAGCGGGTACGCGGGGCCGTCGCTGCCGTCCTGCAGCACGCGCACCAGGTGGGCCCGCGCCCGCTCCCGCCCGCTGCCCTGGGGCTTGACGCCGCCCTCCGTCCGGATGGCCATCCCCTGTGCCAGGTCGGGAACCTCCCGGAACCGGAGGAGGAGACCGCCGCACGAGACGAAGTCGCCGTCGGAGAGGACCGTGGGGCCGTCGATGCGCACGTAGACCCCGTTGTGGGAGTCCGCATCCTCCACCCACCAGCGCCCCCCCCGCCACGTGAGCCGCGCATGGCGGGCGGAGAGGTACGGGTCGTCGGGGAAGAGGATGTCCGCGGTGGATCGCCCCAGCGTCATCACCCCGCGGTCGAGGTCGTGGCGGGCGAGCCGCTCCCCTCCCTTGACGTGGACCAGCGCCCAGCCCGGCGGGACGCGCAGCGCCGGCGCCACGGGGGTGTCGATGCGCGCCCCGGGATCCGCGCGGAAGGACTGGGTCGAGGTCTGCTCCAGGGGCGGCATGCCCGGGGTGCGACCGGAGGGCCGGCTCCCGAGGCTCTGGCCGCACCCGGGGCAGGCGCTGACGGAGAGGGACGGGGGGAGGGGGTATCCGCAGATCCCGCAGGTCTTCCCCGTGGTCGGGTGCTGCACCGGCGCCGAGGGAGTGGGGGCCACGTCGCGGCCGGGGTTCAGCCGGGCGCCGAACTTCGGCGGGAGGGGCATCGTCCCCGGCCCCATCCCCCGGTCGTCGATGTCCGTGTCCCCGGCGCCCGCGGCGGGCGCCACGGCGGGCTGCGCCGGCAGCCGCTCTCCGCAGTCCCGGCAGAACAGACTGCGATCCTCGTTGCGGGTGCTGCAGTAGGGGCAGGGCCTCATGGTGGGGGCCCCGCGCGCAGGGCGGCAGGGCGGCGTGTGACCCTATCCGCCGCGGCCGGTGGAGTCAAACGGGGCCGGGCTGCCCCTGCGATCCCGCGTACCATGGAGGGATGGCCGACGCGACCGCGCGGACGGGAGAACTGTGGCTGCTCCGCCACTTCGAGGCGGATCCCGCCTCGCCGTCCGTCGGGGATCCCCTGCGACCGCTGACCGCCCGCGGACGTCGGGAAGCGCTCGCCCTGGGCCGGCGACTGGCGGAGGCGGGCCCCGGTCCCGCGCGAGCCATCGCCAGTCCGCTGGTGCGCGCGCGGGAGTCGGCGACCCTCGTCTGCGCCGCCTTTCCGGGCCTCCGCGTCGAGGAGGACGGGAGGCTCGCGCCAGGAGGCGACGGCGAGGGATTGGCGGCGGAGGTCATCGATGCGGGGCCGCTGCCCTGCCTCCTGGTGGGACACAATCCGGACATGGAACTGCTGGCCTTCGGGCTGACGGGCCGCGGCATCCGGTTCCGCAAGGGCACCCTCGCCCGCATCACTCCGGGGGCCGGGGAGCGGGCCCTCGTCGAGATCATCGAGACCGCGGGAGAGCGCCGCGCCTGAAGGGGCGCGCGGGACGGCGGGTCGGTGGTGCGGAGGGCGGGACTTGAACCCGCATGAGCGATGAAGCCCACCAGGCCCTCAACCTGGCGCGTCTGCCAATTCCGCCACCTCCGCAGGGGGGGCCGGCTCGATGAGGGAGGGGCACGCTACCGGTGCCCGGGGGGGTGGGCAAGATTCTTCCCGCTCTCCGGAACCGGGGGCGCGGCGCGGGCGCGACCGTGACTCCGTCCCCCCCGCCGGTTTGCCCCGGGCCCGGCGACGGCGTACCCTGCCTTCAGGAGGTCACCCATGCCCGATCGCGAGACACCGCTCCCCGAGATCGACTGGCGCGTGAGCGGCGTGGATCTGGACGACGAGACCCGCGCCGCCATCCTGTCGCGGCTGCCCCAGTTGGCCCGGGCCACGCGGGACTTCGCCGTCACCACGGTCCACGTGGAGGTCGAGCACAGTCCGCGGAAGGGGGGCTACGGCGTCTCCGTGGGACTGGGCCTGCCGCAGAAGTCCCTCTTCGCCGCCGAGTGGGCCCGCGACCCGGGCGTGGCGGGGCGGCGCGCCATGGGGAAGGTGGCGGCGCAGGTCTCCACCTATCGCGCGCTCCTGCGCCGCCACGAGAAGCGCTCCCATCGCCGGGAACTGCCCTCCGCGCCGGCGCCCCAGGCGACCCGCTCGTTCGCCGCGGAGGCGGCGCTGCTGGAATCGCTGCGGTCCCGCGTGGCGCGCCTCGTGCGGCACGAGATCGTGCACGACGCTTCGCTGGCGGACATCCCCAAGGAGGCGATTTCCGTCCCCGACGTCGTGGACGAGGCCATGGTCTGGACGCTGGAGAACCTGCCCGTGCGGCCCCCCCTGCTCTCGCCGGAGCAGTTCCTGTGGCGGCGCGTCCTGCACCAGCTCGATCTGGCGCGGAACTCGGTGCTGCGCAAGCGCGGCGGCGACGAGGCCAACGCGCGCGTCGCCGCGGCGACGCGGGAGGCGGAGGCCGAGGTGGACGTGGAGTGGGAGGACGCGCAGGACCTGCTCTTCGGGGGAGGCGAACCCCGCCCGCTGGACGTCGGCGAGGCTCCCGAGCACGCCTCCGAGCCGGGCTCCATCCTGGACCGGGAGGCCCTCCAGGCGGCGGTGTCGGAGGCGCTCCGCGAACTGCCCGACCTCCAGCGCCGGGCGGTGCTGCTCCACGACCTCGAGGGCTACGACCCGGCGGAGATCGCCTTCGTCCTGCACCGCAGCGAGGACCTCGTGCGGGATGACCTCGATGCCGCGCGCGCCACGCTCCGCCGGCGGCTCCGCGGGTTCGCGTAGGCTGGCAGCCTGTCGCGGTGACCCGCGACAGCCTGCCGATAGGTCGTTCACCGTGTCGGAGTGGGGCCTGGTCACGACAGCGCACAACGTGCGCAATCTGGCGGCCGCGGGATAGCGGGAACGGCCGTCGCCAAAGGCATCCCGCGCCGCGATGGCGCTCCGCAGCGGGAACCGACGCCCGTCGGCGCGGAGCTCACACCCCTATGACTGGCAGCCCGTCGCGGCGAGCACCTTCCGACCTGGCGGGAACCGATTGCGCGACGGGCTGCTAGTCCCCCGGCGGCTCCACGGCACCGCGCCCGGCCTTCCGCTCCGCGTGGTGGCGCTTCGCCTTGAGCCGCCGTTCCTTGGCCGCCCTCCCGGGGCGGGTGGGCCGCCGCACCTTCGGCGGTCGCATGGCCTCCCGCAGCAGTTCCCCCATGCGGTCCAGGGCCTCCTGGAGGTTGCGCTCCCGGTGGCGGGTCCGCTCCGAGGCCACCGCCAGCACGCCGTCGTTCGTCAGGCGCGTGGCCAGGCGGGCCAGCGCCCTCTCCCGGTCCGCGTCCCGCAGCAGCGGGCTCCCGCGGAGGTCGAACCGGACCTCGGCGCGGGTCTCGACCTTGTTCACGTTCTGGCCGCCGGGCCCGCCGGAGCGGGAGAACCGGATGTCCAGGGCCGCAGCGGGCAGCACGAGGTCCCGTCGCACGCGGACCTCCCGGGGCGCCCTCCCCACGGGCGCTACTCCCCCCGCACGACGACGCGGAGGTCCGCGCCGCCGGGGTTCCATGCCAGTCCCGCGGCGATGGCCCGGAGGGAACGCAGGCCCGCCAGTTCCCGGAGATACGCCGCCGAGGCGTCCTGGAACTCCACGGTCCGGTTGCGCTCCACGAGCCGCTGCATCTCCTCCTCCTCCAGCGGCTGGATGTCGGCTTCGCTGATCTGCTCCCGGTCCCGGAGCCTCTCCCGGATGATCCGGTCGCGGACCTTGCGCCGCTCCAGCACCCAGTCCCGGCGCCCGCGATCGGTGGCGACCTCGCGGCGCTGGTCGCGGAGGTGGGCCAGGAGCGCGCCCCCCTCCACGAACGCCGCCGCCTGTCCCTCCCCCGCCGCCGCGGCGTCGCCGGCGAAGCCCGGGAAGTCGGCCAGGTTGGCCGCCCGGCCGGCGCGCGCCTCCAGCGCGCGGCGCAGCAGCCCCTCGTTGCTCGAGAGCAGCACGAGGTCGCCGTCGAAGACCGCGGCGGGCTTGACCAGGGCCATGTCCCCGGTGAGGAACTTCGGCTCCGCGCGCAGCCCCGTCATCCCGTGCTCCAGATCCGTGAGGTCCTCGTAGCGGCGGAACTCCCCCCAGGAGCGGATGCGCCGCACGAACCGCTCCGCCGTGCCCGGGGAGAGACCGGGCCGCTGGCGCAGCGCCACCAGGACGCCGGGCAGCGGGTAGACGAAGACCCCCGCCGGTCCGGCGCCGTACTGGTCGAGCGCGAGGTCGTCGCAGTCGGGCAGCCGCTCGACGACGAGCGACGCGCCCGGGAGGAACACGTCGTCGGCGTCCCGGGCCAGCCCGTCGAGGCTGGTCTGCTTCTCGCGGAGCGCCTTCTCGATCTCGTCCCGGACCGCCCCCGAGGTCCGGCCGAAGGCGAGCCGCAGCAGCGTGCCCGCGGGGGCCTCCACCCGCGCCGCCAGCCACGCGCTCCCCGCGGGGGCCAGCGCCGCCGCCTCCGCCAGCGCCTCCGCGGCGGGACGGGAACCCGCGTCGGCGAGGGCCGCGGGAGCGCCGTCCAGGGCGGCGTCCCCGCGGACGGCGCGGACCTCGATCCGGAGATCGGTGTCGGCGGGAAACGTCACCCGGGCCGCCGCCGTGGTCAGCGCGACGGGGTCGATGAGCATGCCGGCGATGCCGGCCATCCCGGAGGCGCCGCGGATCGCCTCCGAGGGGGTCCGGTCGCCGGCCTGCTGGAGGTCCGCGGCGAGGCGCGCCAGGTCCACGAAGCCCGCCAGCGGGACGCCCGCCGTGTCCGCGAGCACGCCCTTCGCGTCGGCCCTGTCGGCCAGCGAGCCGGTCCCCTCGCCGCGGCCGAGGCGGGCCGCCTCCAGGACCAGGTCCCGGTCGTTCCCCGCCACGAGGACGTCCCGCACCAGCGACAGGAACGCCGTGTGTCCGAGGGAGGGATCCTCCACGAGCGCGGTCGTGTCCACCTCGATGACCACGGGGGTCCGCGTGAGCCGGAGCCCGCTGCCCGCCTCGATGCGGCGGCGGACCTCGGCGTGCTTCAGCGCCGCCACCATGGCGCGGGCCCGAGGTGAGAGGCGCGTCGCCAGCGCGAACCGGGATCGGGTGACGTCCTCCATGTCGGTCACGCCGAACACGACGGTCTCGCTCCCGAACACGTCGGCGATCACGGAGAACCCCGCGAGGAACCCGGGCAGTTGCGTGTTGAGGTCCCTGTCGAACCGCTCCACGTGGGACGGGAGCGCCGAGAGCTTCCAGTCGTCGAGCACGCCGCGCGCCTCCGGTCGATCCAGCACGAACCGCTTCACGAAGGGGGACGCGAGGAGTTCCCGTCCCGAGCCGCGGACGACCCAGCCCACGGAGGACGGCACCATGCGCTCCAGCGACGCCACTTCGGACTGGAGCGGGTTGTAGAGCGCCCACGTGAACAGCCCCCACGCCGCCACCGCGGCGAGGAGAATGCCGATGCCGAGACGCACCGCCCACGTCCGGAGTCGCGACGGCCGCGGAGGGGACGCGGGATCGACGACCGGGGCCTGGGAGAGCATGGGGCGCCGATGTTAGACGACGGCGCCCGCGGCGCCATCCCGGGAGCGGTTCGCGCGACCTCCGCGCCGCCCTCGACTTTCCGTGGGCCCCGCCGCCGCGGACGGTACTCATGGGCGCCCGGCCGCCGTGCGCGCCGGGGGGAGGTCCCATGGCGCTCCACATCGGGCGACGCGTGCGCGATCTCTCCGACGCCCTCACGCTCGCCATCAACGCGCGCTACAAGGCCATGGTCGCGGCGGGAGAGGACGCGGTCTCCTTCGGCACCGGGGAGCCGGACTTCGACACGCCGGGCCACGTGCGCGAGGCGGCCCGGCGCGCCATCGACGAGGGGTTCACGCGGTACACGCCCTCCTCCGGGATCCCCGCGCTCCGCGAGGCCGTCGCGAAGCGGCTGCGGGAGCGCAACGGCGTCCCGTCGGAGGCCTCCCGCGTGGTCGTCACCAACGGGGCCAAGCAGGCGCTCTACCAGGCGTTCCAGACGCTCGTCGACGAGGGCGACGACGTGCTCGTCCCGTCCCCCTACTGGCTCTCCTACCCGGAGATGGCGCGGGCCGCGGGCGCCAACACCGTCGTCGTGCCCTGCGACGAGTCCGACGGATGGCGCCTCCGCGCCGAGGCCGTGGACCGGGCCGCCGGGCCCCGGGCGCGCGTTCTCGTCCTGAACAGCCCGAACAACCCCACGGGCGCCGTGATGGCGCGCGCCGATCTCGAGGCGCTGGCCGAGGTCTGCCGCCGCCGGGACATCGCCGTCGTGTCCGACGAGATCTACGAGGACATGATCTACGACGGCGCCACGGCCGTCTCGTTCGCGTCGCTCTCCGACGACGCCGCGGCCCGCACCGTGACCGTGGGCGGCGTCTCCAAGTCCTACGCCATGACGGGCTGGCGCATCGGCTGGGCCGCGGGACCCGCGGAGGTGATGGCGGCCTTCGGGAACCTCCAGTCCCACCTGACCAGCAACGCGGCCAGCATCAGCCAGCGCGCGGCGCTGGCCGCGCTGACGGGGGACCAGTCGCCGCTGGCGGACATGGTGGCCCGGTTCGACGAGCGGCGGCGGGTCATGATCGAGATCCTCTCGGCGATGCCCGGCGTGACCCTCGTGCCCCCGCGGGGGGCGTTCTACGTCTTCCTCCGCGTGGACGCGTTCTACGGCCGCCGCCCGGGGGTGGACGGATCCGTCCCGTTCTGCGAGGCGCTGCTGGAGGAGAAGAAGGTGGCCCTCGTCCCCGGCGTGGTGTTCGGATCCGACGCCCACGTCCGCCTCTCCTACGCGACCTCCCTGGAGCAGATCCGGAAGGGCTGCGCCCGCATCGGCGAGTTCCTCGCCGCGCTCCGCTGACATCCCGTCTCGGGCTCCATCCATTGCGGGAGGGGGCGCAGGGGCGCATACTGGGATGGGCCCGCACGCGGGCGGGGCGACCGGGGGTGACGGGGCAGGGGCCCGCCGGCGGACCCGCGACGCGGCGGCGCCGGGAGGGGGCGTGACCGAGGAGCGGCACGGGGAACTCGTCGTCGAGACGGGGGAGGACGCGGGCCAGGTCTACCCGCTCCGACCGGGCAAGCTCGTCGTCATCGGGCGCGAGGGGAACTTCCGCATCTCCGACCCGGCCATCTCCCGCCGCCACTGCGAGATCTCGTTCCACGAGGGCGTCTACTGGGTGCAGGACGCCGGCTCCCGCTGGGGCACCTTCGTCAACGAGACGCAGATCCAGTCCCACGCGCTCGTCGCCGGGGATCGCATCCGCGTGGGCCAGCACGTGATCCGCTTCGACATGGACGAACCCCCGCCGCCGGTGGCGCCCCTCCACGTCGCGACGCCGGCCCCGCTCCTCCTCATGGAGGAGGACGAGGAGGAGGATCTGCGCACCGCGCCGCCCACGCTGACTCCCGCCAGCGTCAGCCTCGACCCGGAACCCGGCGGCGCCGTCGCGGACGGCGGCGTCGCGGGTTGGGGCCACGACGACGGGATCCCGGAGGTCGTTCCCGTCGTCGCCGCGGCACCGGTGTCGGGCGCGCCCCCGTCGCTCACGCCTCCTCCGGCGCCTCCCGAGTTCGTGGTCCCCGAGGGCTGCTGCGGTTCCTGCCGCCGGCCCATCCCCATGGCCGAGGACCGCACCATGGTGGCGGACCCCACCGCCTCGCCGGGCGCTTCGCAGACCTACTGCCCCTCCTGCCTCGCCCAGTACCCGCTCCTCGGGCAGGTCCTCGCCAACCACCTGTGCCGCCGCGTCCTCGGGGCCGGCGGCATGGGCGTGGTCTACCTCGGCGAGCACACCGTCATGGGACGGCTGGCGGCGCTGAAGACCCTGAAGGTCATGGCATCGGCGGAGCCCGTGCTCGTCCAGCGACTCCTCCGCGAGGCCACCGCGGGCGGCCGCATCAATCACCCCAACATCGTCTCCGTACACGACACCGGGGAGCAGGGCGAGGTCGCCTACGTGGTGATGGAGTACGTCCCCGGGGAGAACCTGGCGGACGCGCTCGATCGCGAGGGGCGGTTCACGCCCTCCCGCGCGCTCCACTTCGCCACGCAGATCGCCGACGCCCTGGCGGCGGCGTTCTGGCTCGGGTACATCCACCGCGACATCAAGCCGGAGAACATCCTCCTGATGTCGGGCGACGTGGTGAAGGTCACGGACTTCGGGCTCGCCAAGAACCTGAAGGAGGGCGAACTGGGGGGCCTCACGCGGACGGGCCAGGTGCTCGGCACCATGGTCTACATCGCGCCGGAGCAGATCGTCTCCAGCAAGGGCAGCGACCAGCGGGTGGACATCTACTCCCTCGGGGCGACCTTCTTCCACCTCATCGCGGGCCGGCCCCCGTTCGACGCCCGCGAGCCCATCCGCCTCCTGATGCAGATCCGCAAGGAGGAGCCGCCGCCCCTGCGCTCCCTCGTCCCCGAGGTGCCGGAGGTCCTGGAGGCCATCATCACGCGGTGCCTCCGGAAGGACCCCGCGGAGCGCTACCAGCGCCCCGAGGACCTCCTCGCCGATCTCATCGCCGCGCGCGCCGTCGTGGCGTAGCGCCTCGCCCGCCCGTCCCTCCCCTCCCCCGACAGATTCCGCCGGTTCGCGCGTAACGGGGGGGCGTCCTTGATTGCGCCGGAAGGCCCGGGCCCCGCCGCGGTGGGGTCGCCCCGATGCCGAGCATCCGGCCGTCCCGCGGGCGCGTGCCCGCGACGGCGACCCGTGTGGGGGCCCGGTGGCCCTCCGGTGCCCCGACGGGGGGCCGGGGGCGCCGCCGGGCGCCGGAGGTGCGGAGCGGACGGAAGGGGGACGATCATGCCCAGGTTCACGACGGTGACGGCGGCGCTGGTCGCGGTGGCGCTGCTGCAGGCCGGGCCCGGCGCGCGGGACGCGCGGGGAGACGCGAAGGAGAAGGACGAACTCGCCAGGGGGGACTGGGACGGCAAGGACCTGTCGGCGTCCAAGCTGGCGGGCGCCGCGAGCGGCAAGCCCACGCCGGACGCCTCCGGCGGCAACGGCGCCACCAGCGACCCCACGGGCGGCGCGGGGCCCGATGCGCCGGCCGGCGGCGGCGGCACGGACACGGTGAAGCCCAACGCCCCGCCCACGCCGGGCGACGACGACGACGGCGACGACGACGAGCCCTCGCCCACGACGGGCGACCCGGCGGGTCCCCCGACGCCCGGCGGCGGGGACGACGACGCCCCTCCCCCCCAGCAGGAGGAGAACACCGGGTCCGGAACTCCGACCCCCGGCACGGCCCCTCCCGGCGGCGGCGGGAACGGCCCCACGCCCGATCCCGCCCTGCCCTCGTGCGGCGCCTACTGGGAGATCTCGCCGAAGTACTCCGATCCCGAACTCGTGGCGGAGACGACCATGTGGACGCTGCTGATCTTCCGGACGGATGCGTTCGCGTTCATCTGCAACGCCTACGCTCGCTCCGAGTCCACGCTGTTCCTCGACTGGTTCACCCAGCAGACGGCGGCGTCCTCCATGGAGCTCGACGAGGAAGTGTCGAAGCGCCGCGCCACCGAGAACTACAAGGACTTCGAGGTGGAGATCCGGCTGGTGGGCGGCTGCGGGTCGTGCGCGCCCAAGGTGTACGTCGACGGCCTCTGCAGCGCGGAGGCCAAGGCGCAGGTCAAGCCCGTGGAGTCGTTCCTGCCCATGGACCCCCACAGCCTCGCGAAGGCCTACTGCAACTCGGGGTGGAACGCTCCCATCAACTGCGGCGTCAAGTCCTCCGCCGGCGCGGCGGGCACGACCGGCACGAGGAACCTCACGACGGACCTGAAGGTCGTCAAGGTCTCCACCCAGTCCGGCGGCGGGCGGGTCTACGCGGTGGACTTCAACACGCAGGGTGGCCAGACCATCGTTCCCTACTCGTACGTGAAGGTGAAGATCCGGAACTTCGGCGACGTGTTCGCCCACTCCGACGGCGACAACAGCAACGTCCAGGCGAAGGCGCGCGTGGGCTACGACCTCTCCCTGCGCGGGACCACGGCATGCGGAGCCACGGGCGACTACATCGAGACGCTGGTCGCCCGCTGACGAAGACCGCGAGCGGGGCGCGGCGACGGGCCGCGCTCCGCGACGACCGGCCGGGCGTCCCCCGCGGCGCCCGGCCGCACTCCATGGCGGAGCGGGGATGGGGCTGCGCGGTTCCGGTGGAACGGAGGAGGACCCGTGTCCGATCGACGGCGGCGGCGGGGATGGCTGGTGGCGGCGGCGGTGGTGGCCGTGGCGGCGGCCGTGGCGGGGATCCGGTTCCGACCCGCCCAGGGCCCTCCCGACCACGGGTCCGCGGCGGACGACGGTCCGCCGGCCCGGACCGACGGGTCCGCGGAGACCGCGGGCGACGCGACCTCCGCCCCCCCGCCCCCACCGGACCCCCGCCGCCCCCGCGCGGACCGGCTGCTCGTCCGCCTCGAACTCCCCGCCGGCGTCTCTGCCGAGGGCGCCATGGTCCTCTGCTTCCGCGCGAACCGCGCCGACGGGCGGCCGGCGGCGGATCTCGGCGACGGGCTCTTCGCCCTCGACGGTGCCGACCCGGAGGAGGACTGGATCGTGGCGGGGCGCCGTCCCGGCTGCGTCCCCGCGATCCGGGAAGGCGTCCGCCCCGGCGGGGAGCCCATCGTGCTGACGCTCCGCGCGTCGGCGCGCGTGTTCGGCTCCGTGGTCGACGAGGACGGCCTGCCCTACGAGGGCGTGGGGATCCTCCTGTTCCTCGAGAAGCCGCGGGAGCACCGCGAGGCGCCCGGGCCGGAGGAGGTTCCGACGCGGAAGACGGGCACGGGGGCGGACGGCGCCTTCAATCTGGACGGGCTCCCGTCCCGGTCGGGCTGGCTCGTGGCGGGGACCCGGGGCGGGGCGCGGGAGGTCCGACGCATCGACGTGCCCGAGGGAACGGTGGAACTGCGCATCGACCTCACGCTCCTGTCGGGCCCCCGCTTCTCGGGCATCGTGGTCGGCCCCGGCGACGAGCCCCTGGACGGATGCTGGCTCGCCCTGGAGCAGGGCAACGACCACGACACCGCAGGGGCGACGGGGGCGGACGGGCGGTTCCTCGTGCGCACGACCCGTACCGGTCCTCTTCGCCTGACCGCGGAGCCGCCCCGGCGGTCGGGCCTGCTGACGGCCACGGAGGAGGGGCTCTCGGGCAAGCGGGACGGGCTCGTGCTGCGCGCCCCGCGCAACCCCCATCCGCCGGCCTGGGTCAGCGCGTCATTCCTCCCCCTCCGCGGGGATCCGCCGGAGTCCCTGGACGTGACCGTCGTGGACGCGGCGACGGGGGAGGCCGTGGCCCGCAACTTCGGCTCCCAGTTCCCCGGCGGTCGCTACGCATCCGCGGAACTCCCTCCCGGCCGGTACGTGCTGCGCGCCCGGTGCGACGCCGGCTACGCGGAGAGCGAACCGTTCGCCATCGAGGCCGGGCGCGAGACCGACCTCGGGATCCTCCACCTCACCCCCGGCGGCGCCGTCGCCGGCGACGTCGTCGACGGAGGGGGGGCGCCCGTCGCGGGAGTCCGCGTGGAGGTGGGGGCCATGGCCGAGGGCGATCCCGCTCTCACCGACGGCGAGGGGCGGTTCCGCCTGCGGGGCCTGCCGCCCCTGGAGACGCCGCTCCGGTTCCGGCACCGGGATCACGACACCGTCGCCGTCCGGTGCCACGTCCTCGCCGATCGGACGACGGTGCTTCCCGTCACCGTCCTGCCCGCGGCGTCGGGATCCGTCCGCGGCGTCGTCCGGGAGGGGGGTGCGCCGCCGGCGAAGCGGATGCTCGTCCTGCTGCTCCCGGAGGGGCACCGGGGCGCGCCCGACCTGCGGCGCCGCGTGCTGGTCGCCGCCGACGGGACGTTCCTCGCGCAGGGCGTTCCCGCCGACGCGTACACCTCGACCGTGGCTCCGCTCCCCCTGGACGAGTTCGGCGAGCCGGACGAGAACGCCCGCAAGATCATCGGCCGCGCCGGCCCCCGCGTCGTCGTCGCCCCCGGGGAGTGCACGGAGGTCACCCTCGAATTCCACCGGTGATCGCGGGGCCGGCGTCGCGTCCGCCGGGCGAGGGGGCCCGGCCTACCCGTCCAGTGCCCGCAGTTCCGCCCGCGCGTACTCCGCCGTCGCCGGATCCGGGTGCTCCGCCGCGGCCTGCAGGAGCCACTCCCGCGCCCTGGCCGCGTTGCCCGTGACGCGGGCGTGGATGAGGCCGAGCCGGAACTTCGCCTCCGCGGCGTCCGGTGCCCGGGGGTGGCTGCCGAGGTAGCGCCGGTAGGCCTCCAGCGCGTCCTCGACGCGCTGGCGCCGCAGCAGCTCGTGGGCCACCTCCAGTTCGATGGCCGGGGGGAGGAACTCGCGCCGGGGTGCCGCCGTCCACTGCGCGTAGAGATCGAGCGCGAGGTCCATCCGGCCGTCGAGCACGGCGCCCGACAACTGATCGCGGAGTTCCGCCCCGGCGAGGATCCGCGGAGGCTCCCAGCCGGGCGCCACGCCCCCCATCCCCACGCCCTCGGACACGACCGCGGCGAAGCCGGTCTCGCGATCCCAGACCGACCCCGCGCTGCGGCGGAGGAGGGGCTTGGCGATGAGCGCCACGACGATGCCCGTGACCGATCCCCCCACGTGGGCGGCGTAGGCCACGCCTCCGACCATGTGGGCGAACGGGGTCAGCGTGAGCAGGAGATCCTGGAGGAAGAACATGCCGATGACGACGACGGCGGGGATCGAGAGGAAGAACGGAAGGAGGATCCACACGAGCACGCGGATCCGCGCCCGCGGGAAGAAGACGAGGTAGGCCCCCGTGACTCCCGAGATGGCCCCCGACGCGCCCACCAGCGGCGTGCGGCCCCAGGCCATGGCCGCGGCGGCGCCGTCCCGCGCCATCAGATCCCCGAAGGGGCGCGCGAAGGCGAGGTAGGCCGCGCTGGCCGCCACGCCGCAGAGGACGTAGAACGCGGCGTACCGCACGCGTCCCAGCTTGTCCTCCACGTTGTCGCCGAAGATGTGGAGGAACCACATGTTGCCGGCGAGATGGAGGATGCCGCCGTGCACGAACATGCACGAGAGGAACGCCTGCGGCGTGGGGGCGTCGGGGAGCAGCCCGAAGCGCAGCGCGGCCTCCAGCGGCAGGTTGCCCACGCCCCGCTCGCCGGGGAGGTTCAGCAGGAGGAACGCGAGGCCGTTCAGTCCGATGATCGCCCAGGTGACGAGGGGTCGGCGCGAGGAGGGGTTCTCGTCGCCGAGGGGGAGCATGGCCCGCCTCCGCTCAGCGCCCCGGCACTACCCCGCCGCCGCGCCGGAGCGGGCCGCGCGCCGCCGGGAGGGGGAGCGCTTCGCCGCCGGACGGCGCGACCCGCGGGCGGCGCGCGGCGCCGCCACGGCGACGGCGGCAGCGCCGCCGCGGAGGCTCTCCACGACCATCGTGCCCAGCTCATCGGTCCCGTGGGTCCCCGCCGAGAGGGATCGCACCCGCCCCGAGGTGAGAAGCGTCCGGATGGTGCCCTCCAGGGCGGCCGCCGCCTCCGCCTCGCCAAGGTGGTCGAGCATCATGCCCACGGCGCAGATGGCCGCCAGGGGGTTGGCCGAGTTCCTCCCCGCGTACTTGGGCGCCGACCCGTGGATGGGCTCGAACATGGAGACGCGGCCGGGGTGGATGTTGCCGCTGGCCGCGATGCCCATGCCGCCGACGAGGACCGCACCGAGGTCGGTGATGATGTCGCCGAACAGGTTCGTCGTGACCACGACGTCGAACCACTCCGGGTTCTTCACCATCCACATGCAGGCCGCGTCGACGTAGGCGTGGTCCTGCTTGATGTCGGAGTACTCCAGCCCCACTTCGGCGAAGGTCCGCGTCCAGATGTCCTGCGCGCGGATGGCGTTGGCCTTGTCCACCAGCGTGAGCCGGTTCGCCTTGCCGCGCTTCCGTGCGAGTTCGTAGGCGAACCGGACGATCCGCTCGCAGCCCGCGCGCGTGTAGATCATCTGCTGGACCGCCACCTCCGTCGGCGTCCCCTTCTTCAGGATGCCGCCGAGCCCCGCGTAGGCGTCCTCCGTGTTCTCGCGCACGACGATGAAATCGAGATCCGCGGGCCCCTTGTCCTTCAGCGGGCAGAACCGGGCGTCGTACAGCCGCACGGGCCGCAGGTTCACGTACAGGTCGAGGCCGAACCGCAGCCCCGCGATGATGGCGCGCTCCAGCAGCCCCGTCTCCACGCGCGGATCCCCGATGGCGCCGAGGAACACGGCGTCGAAGTCGTGGCACGCCCGCAGCGCCGTGTCCGGGAACGTCTCCTTCGTCGCCAGGAAGTGCTCGGCGCCGTAGGGCATGTGCTCCGTGCGGTAGCGGAAGCCGTAGACGTCGGCGGCGGCGTCGAGGACGCGCAGTCCCTCCCGGACCACCTCGGGCCCGATGCCGTCGCCGGCGATGACCGCGATGTCGTGCATGGGCTGGGCCTCCGGGAGCGCCGCTTCTACGCGGCGTCCGTGTTCTCGACGAGGAGCGCGATGCCCTGGCCGCCGCCGATGCAGGCGGAGGCGATGCCGAAGCGCCCGCGGCGCTTGCGCAGTTCGCGCACGAGGGTGAGGACGAGCCGCGTGCCCGTGGCCCCGAGGGGGTGCCCGAGCGCCACGGCGCCGCCGTTGACGTTCGCCTTCGCGCGGTCCAGCCCCAGTTCCCGCTCGCAGGCGAGGTACTGCGCGGAGAAGGCCTCGTTGATCTCCACGAGATCGATGCGGTCGAGCGGGAGGCCCGACTTCTCCAGGACCTTGCGGATGGCGGGGACGGGGCCGATGCCCATGATGTCAGGCGGGACCCCGGCGATGCCCCACTCGCGGACGTGGGCCTGCACCCTGAACCCCGAGGCCTTCGCCTCCGCCGCCGTGGCAAGGACCACCGCCGCCCCGCCGTCCACGATGCCGCTGGCGTTGCCCGCGGTCACCGTGCCGTCCTTGCCGAACGCCGCGGGGAGTCTCGCAAGGCCCTCGGCGGTCGTCTCCGGCTTGATGTGGTCGTCCCGATCCACCACCGTCTCCTGCCGGCCCCGGCGCACGGTCACGGGGACGATCTCCTCGGCGAAGAGGCCCTCCTGCACGGCGCGGGCACCCTCCACGTGGCTGCGGAGCGCGTACGCGTCCTGGTCCTCGCGGGAGATGCCCATCCGCTTCGCCAGGTTCTCCGCCGTCTGCGCCATGTAGAAGCCGCAGAAGGGGTCCATGAGCGCGACCATCAGCATGTCCTCGAGGCGGACGTCGGCGCCCAGCCGGAATCCCTCCCGCGCGCCCCGGACGACGTGCGGCGCCTGGCTCATGTTCTCCATGCCGCCGGCCACGGTCACGTCCACCTCGCCGAGCAGCATCATCTGCGTGGCGCTCACGACGGACTGGATGCCCGACCCGCAGATCCGGTTCACCGTGAGGGCCGGTGTCTCCACCGGCAGCCCCGCCTTGAGCGCCGCGTGGCGGGCGCCGTAGAGGGCGTCGCCGGCGGTCTGCATGGCGTTGCCCATGACCACGTGCCCGACGCGCTCCTTCGGGACGCCGGCCCGGGCGAGGGCTCCCTCGATGGCACGGGCGCCGAGGTCGTTGGCGCCCACGTCCTTGAAGAGACCGAACCCCTTCGTGCCCACGTACTCCGCCATGGCCGTGCGGGCCCCTCCGACGATGACGATCTCGGGGGTGCTCATGGGGAACTCCTGGTGACGGGGTGGGCGGGGCGGCCCCTCCCGGCGGACCCTTGCACGGGCCGGGGGGGAGGGAGGACCGACGGGCGGGATTGTAGGAGCGGGCGGGAGCGCGGGAGAGGAATCCGCACGTCCCGCCGCGATCCCGTCGGCGGGGGGGCGTCGCTACCGCCCGGTGAAGCCCGGCTTCCGCTTCTCCAGGAACGCCGCGAGCCCCTCGCGCATGTCCTCGGTGGCGGACGCGAGGCCGAAGAGCCTCCGCTCCGCGGCCATGCCCGCGCCAGTGCCGCCGGACTCCCCCGCGAGGACCGCCTCCAGGGCGAGCCGGACCGCGGGCGGGCTCTTGCCGAGGACGGTGCGGGCCAGCGCGCCCGCCTCCCCCCTCACCGCCGCCGGCTCCGCCACGCGGTTCGCGAGCCCCCACGCCAGCGCCGTCGCGGCGTCGATGGGCGCGCCCGTCAGGATCATCTCCAGCGCCCGGCCGCGCCCCACGACGCGGGGGAGGCGCTGCGTCCCGCCGTAGCCGGGGATGAGCCCGAGGCCGACCTCGGGGAGGCCCACCTTCGCCGTCGTGGCGAAGACCCGGAGGTGGCAGGCGAGCGCCAGTTCCAGCCCGCCGCCGAAGGCGTACCCGTTGACCGCGGCCACGACGGGCTTGCCGCAGTTCTCCACGGCGTCCATGAGCGCCTGACCGCGCCGCGAGACGTCCACCGCGGAGAGCGCCGTCATCGTCGCCAGTTCCGCGATGTCGGCCCCCGCCACGAACGCCTTCTCCCCGGCTCCCGTCAGGACGGCGCCGCCGATGGCGGGGTCGGAGGCGACCCGCGCGAACGCCTCCGCCAGCGCCTCCACGACCTCGGCGTTCAGCGCGTTGAGCTTCTCCGGCCGCTCCACGCGCACCAGCGCCAGCCGGTCCTCGACCTCGAAGTGGACGACACCCATGGGACTCCCTTCCGCTGCGCGGACCCTACTTGACGTGCACGAACCGCCCGCCGTTCTCGCGCGCGAGGCGGGACAGGAACGACGTGTTCACGTCGTGGCCGACCCCGATGCAGTGGAGTTCCACGCGACGACCGGCGTTCCAGTCGCGCACCGCCGCGAGTACCCGCTCCGCCTCGTCGGACCCGTCGGGGTGCCGGGGCTTCCCCTCGGGCGTGGTGGGCGCGCCATCGGTGAGCAGGAACACCGTGTCGGCACCGCCGTAGCGCTCGTCGACCCCCGACGCGGCGGAGACGCGGAACGCCTCCTCCAGCGCGGCGAACGTGTTGGTCCACGACGACGCCCCCAGCCCCCTGACCCATGCGGTGACGTCCTCCTTCGCCGCCGTCGTCGCCGGCACCAGCGCCGGCTTCCACTTGCGCACGGCGTCGCTGAAGACGAAGAGGCCGAACCCCCCCGCCGCGTCGATGGAACGGAGCGTCGAAAGGAACTCCCGCTTCGCCTCCTCCAGCCGGGGCACCGAGCGGTCGCGGCCGCCGGGCTCCTCCATGGATCCGGAGATGTCGAGGACGAAGAGGATCCGCCGCGACCACGTCTCGATCCCGTAGTAGTGGACGGGCGCCGCGGCACCGCCGGCGCCCTCGCCCGCCTCGAAGGGCCCCTTGCGGAGGCGCTCCGCTCCGGACGCGTAGGCGGCGCGGTGCTCCCCCCACCACGCGCGCCAGCCCTCGGGCTCGGCGCCGAAGTGCTCCCCCGTCATGGCCGCGAGCAGCGACGCCACGTCCCGCCGCTGGCGCCCCTCCTCCTTCGGGAGGAGTTCCAGGAGGAGATCCACCGCCTCCGGGCGCCCGGAGCAGGCGATGGCGCGCGCCGCCGCCAGCCGGATCGGCCACGCCGCGTCCCGCGCCGCCCCCGCGAAGGCGGCGAGGCAGGCGGGATCCGCCGGGGCGATGCGGGCCAGCGCCGCCAGCGCCGCCTCGCGCACGCGATCGGACCGATCCCCCAGCGCCGCCACGAGCGGGGGCAGGGCGGCGGCGGAGCCGCGCTCCGCCAGGACGTCGGCGACGAGCACGCGGAGCCCCTCCGACGGGTGGGAGCGCAACGCGGTGCCGGTGAGGTAGCCCATGGCGCCCGGGTCGTCGTACGCGGAAAGCCCGCGCCGCAGCGCCTGGAGCACGGCCCGCTCAGCGGCGTCCGCGGCCCGCAGTTCCGACTCCCGCGCCAGGAGGGCCTGGATCTCGCCGCGCACGTCCTCCGGGTAGTAGGGGATGGCCTTCAGCCCCTCCGCCCCCTGCTTCTTCGCCAGCAGGTCCCGGTGCTTCGACCGCTCCTCGGCGAGCGCCGCCAGCGTGTCGAGGCACTGCGCGGCGGCCCGGCAGGCGAGTTCCGCGCCCTCCTTCGAGTCCGCCAGCACGAGGGCACGGGCCGCGGACAGGCGCTCCTCCGCGGAGGCCTTCCCCGCGAACACCTTCTTCAGGCGCGCGAGGTCGGGCGCGTCCCCCTCGACGGCGAACGCCGCGCCCGCGGCCATGGCCAGCAGCACCACCGCTCCCAGCGCCGCCCGGACCGCCCCCGTCGCGCGCCGTGCGGCCGCCACGCCGGAGGACGTCACGGTCCCTACTCCCTCTGCGTGTACTGGCCGCCGTTCTCGGCGGCGAGCTTCTTCATGAAGTCCACGAACCGGCCCCCCGCGGCCTTGCTGTCCACGGCCACCGCGTGGATGACCACGCGGCCGATGCGGTTCCACTCGCGGACGCCGTCGAGGATGATCTGCGGGTCGATGTACTGGGGGCGATCCATGTCGTTGTCCGTGGGGGCGCCGTCGGAGATGAGGTAGATGGTGTCCACCGTGGGGTCGTAGTTCTTGTCCGTCACCCCGAGCCCGCCGATGTGGAAGGCCTCCTGCAGCGCGCCGTACGTGTAGGTCCCGCCGGCGGCCTGCATGTCGCGCACGAACGCGTAGGCCTCGTTCTTCGTGGGCATGTCCGCCTTCACCATCTCCTTCTTCCACCGGATGACGTGGGTTCCGTACGAGATGATGTTGAACCGCGCGTCCGCCTCCAGGCCGCGGATGGCCCGCTTCAGTTCCCGCTTGGCGATCTCGATCTTCGAGGAGCGGCGCTCCTCCTCCTCCTCGGCGGTGAGTCCCGTGGCCGTCCCCTTGCCCGCATCCGTGGCCAGGGGGTCCTTCATGGACCCGCTCGTGTCGATGATGAACACGATGCGGCGGGAGCGGCTCTCGATGCCGTAGACGCTCTTCTTCTCCGGCTCGCCGCCCTTCGCCTTGAAGGCGCCGAAGAGGGCCGACTTGGGCCCTTCCCCCTCGAGCACGTCCCGGTTGTCGTTGTACCACTGCTGCCAGGTCTGCGGATCGGCGTCGAAGTTCATTCCCGTGAGGCCCCGGAGAAGGTCGCGCAGGTCATCGCGCAGGCGGCCGTCCTCGCGGCCGAGGGCCTCGATGAGGGGGCGGAGCACGCGGGGCTCGGCCACCGCCGCCAGCGCCTGCGCGGCGGCGAGTCGGACCGGCCAGTCCCCGTCGGCCAGCGCCTTCTCCGCCTCGGCCACGATCTCCGGTTCCTTGCGCCCCTTCCACCCGCGGAGGCTGGCGGCGCGGAGGCGGGAGTCCTTCTCGCGGCTCCAGCGGAGGGACAGTTCGAGGGCCGTCGAGGAACCGGCGTTGGCGGCGGTGCCCTCCGCCACGACCTCGCGGAGCATCCAGGACTTCTCCTTCCGCGCGGCGGTGTTGGCGGCGGCGAGCGCCGCGCCGTCGCGGAGCCCGGCGAGGGCGTCCCGGAACGCGTCGTACACCACGCGGTCCTGCCGCTGGCGCGCCTCCGCCGCCATGATCCGGTTCTGCATCTCGGTGCGCGTCTTGAAGTCGTCCTTCATGACGTCGAGGGGGACGTTCACCTCCTCGAAGTTGCGGAGGAGCTTCTCGAACGCCGTCCGCTCCGCGTCGCACCGCGTGTCCAGCGCCGCGAGCCCCACGACCAGCAGTTTCGCCGCGTCGGCGGTGCCCAGCGCGGCGACCTCCTTCACGGCCGCCACCCGCGCGGCGGAGTCCCCGTCCGCGCCCACGACCCCGGGAAACTCCCTCCGGAGCGCGTCGAAGTCCTTCTCGGCGATCGCGCGCGGCGCGCCCGCCAGCAGGGCGGCCAGGGCGAGCACGGGGAGGGAGACGCGGACCAGGGCGTTCATGGGAAGGGACATCCTACCGCGGGTCCGTGGGGGCGGTGAGCGCGCGCGGGGGCGGGAGTCAACGCCCCGCGCCCTCCCCGTCGGCCCGCCCGCGGAGGGACGGCCACCGCGCGTCGCCGTGGAGCGGCTCCAGCCCCTCGACGCGGTCGGCGCCGTCGGCGGGCCGCCAGCCGCGCTCCAGCGCCGCGTCCAGGGCCGCGAACGCGGCGGCGAGGGCGGTCCCGCGTTCCACAGAGCCCGGCCCCGCCTCCGCCGCCAGGCGGGCCTCGAGGAGGGCCCTCGCGAGGTGGCCCTCGGGCCGCCGGGGCCAGACGCGGAGCAGCCGCTCGACGGCCTCCCGCCCCCAGGCGAGGTCGCCCTTGCGGATGGCGCTCACCGCGAGGGGCGCGAGGTCCCCCCGGCGGGCCGCCATGGCGCTCTCGCGGAGACGGCGGGCGCGGTCCTCGGCGGTCCCCACGCCGTGCTGGCGCATCTCCGCCTCCACCAGCGGGCGCGGGGGCCGTGCCCGCGCCGCGGCCAGCGGGTCCACGGGCAGGAGCACGGTGGTGGCGTCCTGGTGCAGCACCGCGAGGCTGTCACCGTCGGGCGTGTACCAGGCGCGCCGGAAGTTGCGGCCGGGCGGCGCCTCGATCTCGGAGAGGACCTCGAGGGCGGGAACCGACATCTCGCGGAGAATCCGCTTCCCGCAGACGGCGAGCCGCCCTCCGCCGGGATGGAACGAGAGCGTGTGCCCCTCCATGGCGAGTCCGATGTGCATGACGGAATCCCGCCCCGTGTCGGCGTCCCGCAGGCGCACGGTGCGGTCCACGGCGGTCGTCGCCAGCGTGCGCCCGTCGGGGGAGAACTCCGCCCACATGCAGAATCCGCGGTGCCCCGCCAGGGGGAAGAGGGGCGCCAGGGTGACGGCGTCGCGCACGTGCATGAGCGCCGTCGGACCGTCGGCGGTCGCGATGCGCCGCCCGTCGGGAGACCAGCACACCTGGAGGACGCCCGGTACGACCACGGGTTCCGCGTCCGCCCGGGGTGCGGACGCGGTGTCCAGCACGAGCATCCGGTTCTCCGCGCGCAGAGCCACGCGCCGCCCGTCGCGGCTGAAGGTGGCGGACGCCCCGGGGAACACCGGGTACTCCTCCGAGAGGCGCCCCGTCTCCCACTCCCACGTGCGGAAGGTGGTGGTGCCGCAGAGCCCGACCCGGCCCCCGTCGGGGTCGAAGACCGCGCGCCGAGCCGGGAAGGACCGGTCGTCGAGCACCGCCAGCACCTCCGCCGTCCGGAGGTCGATGATCTCGACGATCCCGTCCTCGTCCTCGCCGCGGGAGCGGATGCGGACCGCCCGCCGCGCGGCCGCGTCCACGGCGGCGATCCGCCGCGGCTCCGCTTCCTCCGCGGGACGGCGGGGGGGCGGGAGGTGGCGCGGCTCCACGTCGTGGACGACGAGCGCCCCGTCCCTCCCGCCGGTGACGGCGGATCGCCCGTCCGGGGAGAACGCGCCGGCGACCACCGGGTACTGGTGGCCCGGGAGCCGGGCCACGAGGTTCCCCGTGGCCGCCTCCACGAGGAACGCGTCGTTCGATCCGCGGCCGTAGAGGATCAGGGATCCGTCGGGGGAGACGGCCCCCCAGGCCGCGCCCTCGGAGTCGGGGATCGCCACGGGGGAACGCACGCCCTGCGGATCGAGGACCACGGCCCGCGGGCGCCCCGGCCCGTCGGAGCGCGCCTCGCGTTCCTGCACCAGCGCGACGGTGGCCGACGCGTCGATGCCCAGGAGCCTCGTCCCGCCGGGGGACGCGGAGAACGCGCGGATCAGCGAGCCGTCGCGGGCGTCGAGCACGCGGACCTCCCCGCCGGTGGAGTCGGTCACGATGCGTGCGCCTCCCGCCACGTGGCGCGCCGCGTCGAGGCGCGGCAGGGCGCGCCGCTCGTCCAGCGGGGGGGCGCGGTCCGGCCCCGCGGAGAGGGGAGCGGCGAAGCGCTCGGCGCCGTCGTCGGCGCGCCACGCCCGCACCCGCTGGTCCCCTCCCGTCGAGACCACCGTCGCGCCGTCGGGCGCGAACTCCACGGACCTCACGGGAGCGCCGTGGCCCGCGAAGCGCGCGCGCTCCTCGCCCGTCACGGCGTCGAACACGCGGGCCACGCCGTCCTCGCACGCGGTGGCGACGCGCCCTCCGGAGGGATCGAACGCGACCGCGAGCACGGCGTCGCCGTGCCCGCGGAGGACGGCGAGCGTCGCTCCCGTCTCCGCGTCCCAGGTGCGCGCCGTGCGATCCAGCGAGGCCGTGGCCACCCGCCGCCCGTCGGCGGACAGCGTGGACGCGGTCAGGCGGCCGGCGTGCTCGTCGAACCGCTGCAGCGCCCTCCCCGTCCGGGCGTCCCACAGGATCGCCCGCCCCTCGCGGTCGTGCGAGAGGAGGAGCAGACCGTCCGCCGAGTACCGGACGTCCTCGACGTCGCCGTCGTGCTCGCTCGAGCGGCGCCGCTCCCTGGATGCGCCGAGGGCGCGATGGAGGGCGACCCCGGCATCGAGGCCCGGCGCCGCCTGCGCGGCCTCGACGGCCAGTGCCAGCGCAAGCCCGGGGTCGGCCTCGACCACGAGCAGCGCGCGCGCGGCGAGCCGCAGGCCGTCGGCGCGCCGGCTCGCGTCACGGGCGTCATCGCGGGCCCGGACGGCGGCGTCCTTCTCCGCCCCGATCCGGATCGCCGCGTCCCGCTTCTGCAAGCCGAACGCCACGGCGCCGCCGACGGCCAGCAGGACCGCCGTCGCGGCCAGGGCGGCGACGGTCCGGTTCCGGGCGATCCACTTGCGGAGTTCGACCAGCGGGCCGCCCCGGTGCGCCCGCACGACGCGCCCGTCCAGGAACCGGTGGAGGTCGTCGGCCAGTTCCATCGCCGTCGCGTAGCGGTCCCCGGGGGTCCGTGCCATGGCGCGCGCGGTGACGGCGTGGAGTTCCCCGGGGACCTCCGGGGCGACGTCGGCGAGGGGACGCGGGGGGCCCGCCACGACGTCGGCGAGGATCTCGACGGCGGCGCGGCGCTCGCCGGGGACGGCGTAGGGCGCGACCCCGGAGAGGACCTCGTAGAGGATGGCTCCCAGCGCGTACACGTCGGACCGCTCGTCCAGTTCGGCGACGCGGCCCGCGGCCTGCTCCGGCGGCATGTACTGCGGCGTGCCGAGCACGGAGCCCGCGACGGTCGCGTGCCGCGGGTCCGATCCGCCGTCGTCGGCACGCACGGTCGGCGCGGCGGAGTGCGCGGACGACCCGCCGGCGTCCCGTCGCGCCGCCGGGGGAGCCCCGGTCCCCTCGCGCCGGGGTTCCGCGGCACCCTGCCCGCTCCCGCGCGGGAGCACCTTCGCGAGCCCCCAGTCCACGACGTAGACCTGTCCGTAGTCGCCCACCATGATGTTCGCGGGCTTCAGGTCGCGGTGGATGACGCCGCGGGTGTGGGCGAACGCCACCGTCTCGCAGACGCGGATCACCATCTGCACGGCCCGGGAGAGCGTCCAGCCCCCGTGGCCGACGCGGACGAGACGGATCGCGTCCGCGAGGGAGATGCCCCGCACGAGTTTCATCGTGAAGTAGGCGTAGCCCCCGGCGTCGGCGGCCAGTTCGTGGACCGGGACGACGCCCGGGTGGTCCAGTTGCGCGGTGACCTGCGCCTCCAGGAGAAACCGACGCAGCGCCGCGCCCGGCGCCGGCACCGTGCGCTCGGCGTCGTCGCCCACGGGGCGGACGCGACCCTCCTCGCCGGGGATGACCTTCATGGCGAGGTCGCGGCCGAGATCCTCGTCCCGGACGCGCAGCACGAGCCCCATGCCGCCCCGCCCCAGGGTCTCCACGGTGCGGTAGCGCTCCCCCTCCCGCCGCGCGAGGCGCGCCGCGACGTCCTCCATGCTGGAGGGGGCCTCCACGCGCACGCGCTCGGCGGCGAGCCGCGCGTACTCCGCCCCCAGCGCGGCGTCGTGTCCGGGGAATCGCGCCAGGTAGGAGGCGAGGGGCTCGATCTCCCCCACCGCCCGGTGGGCCTCGTAGAGCGCGCGGAACCGGAGCACCGCGACCGCCGCCGCGTCGGCGCCGAGAGACTCCTGCGGACCCGGCGGATCCCCTCCGGCCATGCGCCCTCCCGCTGAACGGCGGGGAAGGATAACGGTCCGTCTACCTCCGGCGCCGGGCGAAGCGCTCGAAGACCCCCGCGGGCAGGCGGCGACCGCGGCCCGTGACCCGGGTGTGGCCGGCGGCATCGCGCAGCGCGCGGTTGTGGGGTTCCTCGACGAGGACGCAGAGCGCGAGGATGCAGGCCTGGGCGAACGCCGCGGCGATCAGGCCGTCCCAGCAGTGCAGGGCGAGGGCGAGGCCGTAGAGGGGGAGGTAGCCGACGGTGTACATGGGATTGACGAACCACCGGTACGGTCCGGCGACGGAGTACCGGCCGGACTGCTGCGGCACGAAGAAGGACCTCCAGTAGTAGGCCCCGGAGCCGAGCGTGGCGGTGGCCCACGCCTTGACGAACAGGCCGCCCACGATGAGGAAGACGCCGAACGCGATGTCCGCCGCCGGCGTCAGCGTCGTGTCCAGCGTCCCCCGGCCGACCCAGCAGAGCACGGCGAAGGACGCCGCGTCGTGGTTCATGAGGATCGTCGTGATCGCGCGGAATCGCCGGTAGCCCCCCTCGGCCCCGAGCCGGCGCGTGAAGACGCGGCGCCGAAACTGCGCACGGAGGGCGAGGCTCACCCACAGGATGTAGGTCAGCCGCGCGGCGACGTACCACGCCACGACGGCGGGCGGGGTGGCGAACACCGCCATTCCCGCGAGCACCGCCGCGGCAACGACGTGGGCGAGTACCTGGATCCAGATGGCTCGGCCCTCCGGATGGACGGCGCGCCCGCGACTCCCCGGGCGCGGCGACTCTAGCCGGTCGGGAACCGGAATGCCAGAGCGAGGTGCGATGCGGAGGGACCGTGCGGCGGGCTCCGGGCCGGCCCTCGCGCGGCCCTTCGCCCGCGGCGCGGCGACCGCCATCGCGGTCGCCCTGTGGCTGCCGCTCCTCTGCGCCGCCGACGCGGATCCGCCCGCACCGCCCGCCGCCGTCCCGCCGGCGCCCTCCGTGGCGGATCTCACGGCCCGCGTGGAACTGGCCCGCCTCGACGTGCTCCACTGCCCCGCGGAAGTGACCGCGGCGGAGGCGCGCGCGGTGGGCGAGACGGCGCTCCGCGATCTGGAGGACGTGGAGCGGCTCCTCGGTGTGCGCGCCACCGCGCGGCCGCGGCTCCTCCTCCACGCGGACGAGGCGCTGCTTCGCGCGCGCACGGGGGCGGCGGGCCACGTGGCCGCGCTCACGCTGGGTGCGGAGGAGGTCCACCTCCCGCTCGGCCTCTCCCCCCGCCATGAGATGGCGCACGTGGCCGCCCGGGCCGTGCCGCTCGAGCCGGGCGCGCCGCCGGTGCCGGCCTTCTGGGAGGAGGGAGTCGCCACGGCGCTGGCGGGCGAGGAGGAGGGCGTCCCCGTGGAGGACTGGGCGGCGGTGTACGCCCGGCTCGGACTGCTCCCCCGCGCCGAGGCGCTGCTGGCGGAGTGGCCCGAGGAGGTCCCGCGCGGCCCGAACCCGTACCACGTCGCCGGGTCCTTCGTCGCCCGCGTGCTCGCCGAGGCCGGACCCGCCGCGCTCCGGCGCCTGCTGGCGCGGCCCGATCGGGTCGAGGAGGCGCTGGGCCGTTCCTTCGCCGAGTGGGAGGCGGCGTGGCGGGAGGGGTTGCTCGATCACCCGCTGCTCAGCGAGCGCCAGGTCGTGGTCCGGCGCAAGCTCGGCTTCTCCGTGGAGCGACTCCCGGAGGAACTGTTCTTCGCGACGTGGCGACCCCTCCTCGGACCGGGAGAGCCCGGCGACCGGTGGACGCCGAGGGACGGCGCCCAGTGGGAGCGCGGCGAGGAGGGACCGGTGGGCCGCGCCGCGCAGCGGTGGGCGGTGCTGGAGCGCGCGGAGGAGTTCCCCGGCGACCTGGCGGTGCGCATCCGGTTCCGCGCGGAGGACGGCGCCGCCGCGCTGCTCCGGATGCACCGCACTCCCACGTCCTCGGGGGACGTGCTCATGGGGCCCGGCGAGACGTTCGTGACGCTGCGCGACGAGGCGGCGTTCCTGCGCTCCGGTGCCGGGCCCGCGCCGGGCCGCATCGTGGAGGCCGTCGCATCCAGCCGGGACGGCGACGTGCGGGTCTACATCGACGGCTGGCTGGTGCTCGACGGGCCGGGCGCGTTCTCCGGCCTGCGCGGCGGCATCGCCGTGGGCGTCAAGGGCGGGAGGCTGGAGGTGATCGGCGTGGACTGGACGCCCCTCGCGCCGGCGCCGGGGCCGGACTCGCGGTAGCCGTCCCTCTACGCGTCCGCCAGCGGACGCCCGGTGGCGCGCTGGAACCGTCGGCGCACCGTCCCCTTCCAGTCCTCGGCGATCTCCGGCGCCGCGAGGATCGACCGCGCCAGGTCCTCGTCCCCGGGAGTGCGGTGCAGCGCCGCGTTGAGGCGCGACAGCAGGAGGTGCGCGGGGCCGCGCGACAGCGCCTCCACGGCGTCGCCGGCGCGGGCCTCGCCCTCCACCTCGACGTCCAGGTACCACCCCGTGCGGAGCCCCTCCTGGATCCAGTCCAGGAACTCCGGGATGCCGAGCCGCCGCCCGAGGATCCCGCAGCGCGAAGTCGGCTGCGTCACGCGCAGCACGGCGGTGCCGATGCGGACGCGGTCCCCCACGCGCACGTCCCCCTCGGCCAGGCCGGCGATGGTGAGGTTCTCGCCGAACGTCGGCATGGGCAGTGCGCGTCCCGCCCGCGCCTCGAACCAGGGGTAGTGCTCCCACGGGAACGCGTGGACACGGGTCCGCGGCCGGCCGTCGTGCGCGTGGGTCGTCCCGTCCCCCTCGATGCCGGTGGCGAGCACGCGCACGGGCCCCTCCACGGGGCTCTTGCGGACGGCGGAGGTCAGTTCCGTCCCGTCGGGCGCGGTGAAGGTCTCCACCATGCCGCGGCTGAGGAAGCGGACGAAGGGACGGGTCGGGGCGGGGGTGGCGGGATCCATGGCTCCTCCGGGGCGGCGCATCGTACGGCAGGCCCGCCCGACGCGAGGCACGGCGTAGGATGGCGACGCGCCGCCCATCCCCCCCCGGAGCCCCCGCCATGCAGGACTACCAGCGCCGCTTCGCCGACTTCCTCCTCGCCCGCGGAGCGTTCCGCCTGGGCACCTTCACGCTGAAGAGCGGTCGCGTCTCGCCGACGTTCGTGAACACGGGGCTCGTGGACGACGGGGAGGGACTCCGGGCGCTGGGCGACGCGTACGCGGGCCGCCTCCTCGACGCCTGCGGACCCGACGGCTTCGACAGCGTCTTCGGTCCCGCCTACAAGGGAGTCCCCCTCGCCGTGGCGACGGCCATCGCGCTGGCGGATCGCGGCGTCCGCAAGCCCTACCTCTTCGACCGCAAGGAGAAGAAGGCCCACGGGGAGGAGGCCTCCGCCGCGTCGTCGGCGGCGGCGCTGCTGGTGGGCCACCGGCCCGCCGACGGGGAGCGCATCGCGCTCGTCGACGACGTGCTCACGGACGGGGCCACCAAGAGGGAGTCCGTGGCGCTGCTCCGCTCCCTCGTGCCCGGGGTCGCCTTCCCGGCGCTGGTGGTGGCGGTCAACCGGGAGGAGACCGGCCCCGGCGGCCTCGACGCCTGCGCGACCTTCACGGAGGCCACCGGCGTCCCCGTCCACCCCGTGGTGACCATGACGGAACTGCTGGGCCACCTCGACACCACCGGCCGCCTCCCCGCCGCCGACCGCGCCCGCTGCGTCGCGTACCTCGCGGAGCACGGCACGCCCGCCGCCCGCGCGTGGGCGGCGGCGCGGGGGTGAGCCCGGCGCGGATACAATGCGCCCCACCGCCGCGGCGGCCGTGGCGGCCCTCCCGGAGGCACTCCATGACGCGCACGTCCCGCCGTCCCCTGCTCACCGCCCTCCTCTCCGTGGTGGTCGCCGGCTGCACCTCCGCCGCGGCCCCAGCGCCTCCGACGCCCGATCCCTACGTGGACGCTCCCCGCGCCACCGCCGCGTTCCAGCGCATCGCGTCGCTGGCGGGGACCTGGAAGGGGGCCTTCGGCATGGGGGAAGGCCCCGGCGGGACCGCGGAGGTCCGGTACCGGCTCACGGCGGCGGGCACCACGGTGGAGGAGACCCTCTTCCCCGGGACGCCCCACGAGATGGTCACCATGTACCACCTCGACAACGGGCGGCTGCTCCTGACCCATTACTGCGCCGCCGGCAACCAGCCCACCATGGCCTACGTGCCCGCCGACGACGGGGGCGTGCTCCGTTTCGACTTCCTGCGGGCGACGAACATGGCGTCCCCCGGCGCCGGGCACATGCACGAGGCCGTCATGGATCTCTCCCGCGACGGGCGGGTGGTCGCCCGCTGGACCTACTGGGAGAACGGGCAGCCGGGCCACGCCGCCGTCATCGACGCGCAGCGGAGCGAGTAGACCGCACGAGGGCCATCTCCAGCGGACCCTCCGCCTCGGACTTCCAGGGAACGAGCCCGGGGCCGAAGTGGCGGATGCGGAGGACCAGGGTGCCGTCCGCGCGAGGCTCCACGGTGGGGACCGTGTATCGAGGTCACACCCACGGGCCCTGCGCCGGTTGGCCCGCGGCCCTCCCGCCCGGTAGGCTCCATCCACGGTCCCGGCGCGTCGGTTCTGGAGCACGCCGCTGGACCGCGGGGGAGGACGCCATGAGGGTGCGAAGCCACACGGGATGGCTGACGCGGTGGCTGGGTGCGGGGGCGGTCGTCGCCGCGCTGTCCGCGGTGGCCTCCGCCGCCTGGGACGGGACGCAGGAGATCGTGCTCGGCGATCAGGTCTCCGCCTCCTTCGTCGCGGAGCCCGGCCTGGAGGTCCACCGTCTCGAGTTCTTCGCGCCCGCGGGCACCGTGCTCTCGGTGAAGGTGAAGACCGTCGAGGGCGATCTCACGCCGACCCTGTCCCTGCTGGACCACGAGGAGGCGGACGTCCCGCTGGGCGGCGCGCTCTCGGCGGGCGGGATCGCGGCGTTCCCCATCGACGAGGGCGGCTGGTACACGCTGCGCGTGACGGCGGCCTCCGGCTCCGGTCGCTACGTGGCACGCACGAAGGGGAAGTTCCCGCGGAAGGCCGCGGCGAGCGTGCCCGGCGACTCGTTCGCGTTCGAGGCCGTGGCCGGGTCCCTCCTTTCGGCGTCCGTGAAGCCGGCGCCCGGGAGCGCGGCACGCCCGGTCATCACCTCCCTGGATGCGCCCGAGGGGCTGGTGGCGGTGAACGAAGGGACGCGGATCTCCCGCGTCGGGCTCCCGTCGTCGGGGGAGTACGAACTGGGCTGGAGGGACGACGGTGAAGGCGGCGACACCGCGGTGCTGGTCAAGGTCGCTCCACCGCGCGCGAAGCGCCTCTGGTTCTTCGACATCGTCGAGGACCCCGACGGGATCCCCGTCGAGATCCGCTCCGACTGGCTGGGATCGCCCCACGCCGACCGCACCGCCCATGCCTTCCACAACTGGGACGCCGCGGGGGCGATCCCGACGAGTTGCGCCAAGTGCCACAGCAGCGCCGGGTTCCGGGACTTCATCGGGGCCGACGGGAGCACGCCCGGCGTGGTGGATGCGGCCGCGCCCACGGGCACGGTCATCGACTGCAACGCCTGCCACAACGCCACCGCCATCGACCTGAGCACGGTCACGTTCCCCTCCGGACTCGTGGTCGAAGGGCTGGGCGCCGAGGCGCGGTGCATGCAGTGCCACCAGGGCCGGGAGTCCTCGCTGGACGTGGACGCCGACATCGCCGCCTCGGGGGCGGGCGACGACGAGGTGAAGTCGACGCTGCGGTTCCTCAACATCCACTACCTGTCCGCCGCGGCCACGCTCTACGGCAACCAGGCCCAGGGCGCGTACCAGTTCGCGGGGAAGGTCTACAACAACCGGTTCCGCCACGTCGCCGCCTACGACACGTGCGTGGAGTGCCACGACGCCCACACCCTGCAGCCGCGCCTCTCGGAGTGCCGGAGCTGCCACCCGTCCGTGAACCAGGTCTCCGATCTCCGGAACCTGCGGATGGAACGCACCAACTACGACTACGACGGCGACGGCAACACGACCGAGGGCGTGCATGGCGAACTGGAGGGACTGGCGGCGGCGCTGCTGGGCGCCATCCGGCAGTACGCGAAGGACGTCGCGGGGCAGCCCATCGCCTACAGCCCCGACGCCTACCCGTACTTCTTCAAGGACCTGAACGACAACGGCGTCGCCGATGCCAGCGAAGCGACGAACTCGAACCGCTTCGCGTCCTTCACTCCGCGCCTGCTGCGGGCGGCCTACAACTACCAGTACAGCCGCAAGGACCCGGGCGCCTACGCCCACAACGCCCGCTACATGATGGAGATCCTCCACGACGCCATCGCCCACCTGGACGAGCACCCCTCGGTGACCGTGCCGAACTTCGAGAACCTCGTGCGGAACGAGGCGGACGGCCACTTCGACGCCACCGCCGAGGCCTACCGTCACTGGGACGCGGACGGCGCCGTGCAGGCCTCCTGCGCCCGGTGCCACTCCCCCGCGGGCTTCGAGTTCCGGCAGACCTACGGGCTCGACATCACCGTGGACACTCCCCTCTCCGACGGCATGACCTGCGAGACGTGCCACGTGGGCGGGGACTTCGGCAGCGGCAACCCGGCGCTGAAGTACGTCGCGTCCGTCACGTTCCCCAGCGGCGTCACGATCGACAACAACCCCGCCGACCCCGACGCGTCCTTCCTGTGCATGACGTGCCACCAGGGGCGGGAGTCCGCCGCCAGCGTGGATGCCGCCATCGTCGCGGGCACGCCCTCGTTCAAGAACATCCACTACCTCGCGGCGGGACCGACCCTCTACGGCGCCGACGCCCACGTGGGCTACCAGTACGAAGGCAAGACCTACGTCGGGAAGTGGCGGCACTTCGCCGCCGGTCCCACCAACGAGTGCACCTTCTGCCATCTGGCGGACCACACGTTCAAGCCCCGATTGACCGACCTGTGCAACTTCTGCCACGACGCCGCGCAGGGGGACATCGAGAAGGCGCGCCTGAACCGCGAGACGGACTTCGACGGCGACGGCAACAACACGGAGACGCTGCGCGAGGAGGTCAAGTCCTTCGGCGACCGCCTGTACGCATCCATCCGCGCCTACGCCACCAACAACCGCGCGCTGAACATCGCCTACGACGGCGACGCCTACCCCTACTGGTTCAAGGACCCCAACAACAACGGCGTCGTGGACCCCGGCGAGGGGGGGAACTCCAACCGGTACAACAAGTGGGACGCGGCGTTGATGAAGGCGACCTTCAACTTCCAGATGTGGAAGAAGGAGCCCGGCGCGTGGGCCCACAACACGCACTACATCCTGCAGCTGCTCTACGACTCGACGCAGGACCTCGGCGGCAGCCTGACCGGCCTCACGCGGCCCGGCGCCTACCAGTAGCGGCCGTGCGGACGCCCTCTCCGGCGGCGCCGTCCGGAGGGGGCACGGCGGGGCGGCGGGGGCGGCTGGCGGCGGCGCTGGCCGCGGCGCTGACGGCGGGGTGCGGGGGAGGGGGCGGGGGCGGAGGCGGCGCCGCGCCCGTCGACATCGCCGCGCTCACCGCGCGCATCGATCGCGGGGACCCCGAACTCCCCGCCGCCGCCGGGTACACCGGCTCCGCCGCCTGCGTCACCTGCCACGCGGACGTGTTCCGGCTCCACGAGCGGACCGGACACCACCGCGGCCTCCGCGCCACGGACCGGCCCGGCGTCTCCGGTGCCCGCGTCCACGCCGACCTGGACGGGCGCGGGCGGGACGACTTCCGCACGGGCCTCGACCTGGCCTCGACGGAGGCGTTCCGCACGCTCGGCACGGGCGCGCCGCGCCTCTCGTTCGCCGCGGGCGAGCCCCTCCCGTATCGCGTGACCCTGGGAGGGGCCACGTTCGCCGTGGAGCGCGTGTACGGCGGCCGCCGGAGCGAGGCCTACCTCCTCCGCGTCGGTGCCCACCTCCTGCCCGCTCCGTTCGAGTTCGACGTGGCGCGCCGCGCCTACGTCGCCGGCGACCTCGACCCCTGGTACGTGGACGGTGCGCCGCGGTTCGCGTCGGCGGAGGCCGCCGCGGCCGGCATGGACGCCGCGGCGGCCTTCGAGCGACGGTGCGCCGGATGCCACGTCACCGGCCTCCGCGTCGAGTTCGGCGGCGGGCGGTGGCGCACCGGCTTCGCGGAGATGGACGTGGGATGCGAGTCCTGCCACGGACCCGGCGCGGACCACGTGCTCTCGCAGGGGGACCCCGCACGGATCCTCAATCCTCGCGACCTCGACGACGGGACGCCGGAGGGGCGGCGACGGGCGGACGCGGTGTGCGGCCAGTGCCACGTGCGCGGGACCGGGGGCACCCCGCGCCTCGCTCCCGCCCCCGTGGAGTACCCGTGGTCCGCGACGGAAGGCCCCTTCCGCCCGGGGGATGCGCTCGACGCGTTCCTGGCGCCCTCCACGGACCCCGCGGACCACTGGGGCTTCCGGGACAACCCGACGGGCGGCACGCCGACGCCGCCGCTCACCGGCGACGACGCGTTCCTCGCGGCCCGCGGAGGCTGGATGCAGGGACGGGAGCACGCCGCCGGCGGCCACTCCCCCGACCGTCCCGGCGCTCCCCTCTGCATCGACTGCCACGACCCCCACGAGCGCCGCGGAGCCTCCCAGTTGCGGACGCGATCCGCCGCCAGACCGGGCGTCCCCGTCTCCGCCGCCGACGGCACGCTCTGCCTCGACTGCCACGCGGGCCGCGCTCCCTTCGCCTCCCTCGTGCCCGGGGATCTCTCCCCCGACGGGACGCGGGAGGCCGTCGCCCTCCATCTGGCCGCCGCCGCCATGCCGGTCCCCCCCTCCTCGGTGGACCCCGCGGGGACCGGCGTGGGCTCGTGCGTGGCGTGCCACATGCCATCCACGGTCACGGACCGGCGCGCCGCGGGAACCGACGGGGCCGGGTTCGTCCGGGGCGGACCCGGAGGCGGCACGCACATGATGACGGTGCTCTGGCCCTCGGCGTCGGAGGCCCACGGCGTGACCAACGGCTGCAACGCGTGCCACCCCACGACCGGCACCGACCCCGTGGCGCGCGTCCTCGCCGACTGGCGCCGCGACGGCGGGGACGGGGACGGCGTCCACCACGCCGCGCCCCCGGGGCCCTTCCAGGGCGGACGCCTCGGCAGCGCCGCCGGGGCGGGCGCCGCGTGCGTCCGCTGCCACACGGCGGAGGGCTTCCGGACCGTGGTGGTGGACGGCGATCCGGCCGGCATGGAGGAGGACGCGGAGGCGCGCCGGGCGATCCTGGACCGCGCCGTGCGGCGCGAGGAGGGGCTCACGTGCGTGGCCTGCCACGGGGCGGACGGATCCCCATCCCCCGGCACCGCACCCGCGCTCCGGGTCCCGCGGGATCGCCTCTGCGCCGCGTGCCACGGGGACGGCGTGACGCTGGACGACTACCTCGCCACCGGCCAGGCCCCGCACGCGCCGCAGCAGGGCTTCCTCGACGGAACCGCCGGGGCGGAACCGCCCGGCGGCGCGCCCTTCCTCCGCGGGTTCCACGCCTCCATCACGGACGCCTGCGTCCAGTGCCATCGCGGCGGGGAGCCGCCGGCGCCCGCGCGCCACTCCTTCGAGCCGTCCCTCGACACCTGCCGCCGCTGCCACCCGACGCCCTCGTCCTTCGACCTCGTCGCGTTCGGGGACTACGACGGCGACGGGACCGTCGAGGGGCTGCAGACCGAGGTGACGGGGCTCCTCGATCTCCTCCGCGCCGCCGTCCTTGCCGCCGACCCGGAGGTCACCCACGATGGCGAGCGCTTCCGCCGCGGCGGTGCCGCCGGCACCGCGGGCGCGTCGGACGCCGTCCGCCGCGCGGCGTTCAACTGGGAGAGCGTCTTCCGCGACGGATCCCGCGGCCTGCACGATCCGCCGCGCATCGTCGCCCTCCTCCAGCGCTCCCATCGCGAGGTCGCCGGCTTCGACGTGCCGGGAGCGACGCTGCGGTAGCCCGGGGCCCGGTCACCACTCGATCTCGACGAACGCCTCCAGGATGCGCGCGTCGTAGTCCCCGTCGCGGAACGCGGACCCGTCGTACCGGCGGCGGCGGAGCCGCAGGCCCGCGGAGAGCGCTCCCGGGGGGCGCCAGAGGAGCGCGAGGGATGCGTCCCACGCGACGGTGGGCACGTCGCCCCGGTCCCGGGTCCACGCGCCGCGCGCCTCCAGGCGGAAGGGGCCGCCGAGGGGCACTCCCGCGGCCCCGTCCAGCGACAGGGCCCGGACCAGGGACATCGTCGAGCCGGCGCCGAGGCCGCCGCCTCCCAGCGCGGAGCGGTCCACGGCGAGATCCATCCGCCGCCACCCGGCGCCCGCGGCCGCCGTGAATCCGTCGTCGCGCCCCCACCCCGCCGACGCCGCCACCGCGTCCCCCTCCGACGCGAGCCCGGAGCCGTCGGCCTCGAGGCGGGTCCGGCGCCACGTGGCGCGGAACCTCGCGCCGTCGACGTCCTCCCACGCGAGGCGCGCCGCGACGGAGGCCCGATCCCGCGGCGTGAGCGCCGTGAACCTGCCGCGCGAACCGGTGCTGCGCCCCTCGATGGACGCGTCCCACCCGGCGCCGAGGTCCCCGTCGATGCCGAGGTAGCCGCCGAGGGATCGAACCGAGCCCGCCCCGAGCCCCGCACCGGAGACGGTGTCGGACCGGCGCTCCGCGCCGCCGCGCAGCGTCCATCGCTCCCGCGGACTCCAGCGGACGCCGAGCCGCGCGTCGAGGATGGCCTGCCGGAGGCCATCGTGCACCTCCGCCGACGTCACCGTGGTCCCCGTCCCGGTCTCGAGCACCTCGCGGGAGACGAGGTCCCGCTCCTCGCGGAGGGTGCGCCGCTCGATCCCTCCCTCGATGGCCCACGTCCCGTCCAGCGCCCACGCGCCGGAGAGCGCGAGGCGCGAGAGGTCCCGATCCCCCGTCCCGTCCAGCGCGGTCGTACGCGTGAAGGGCGCCACGCCGGCGAACCCCCGGCGCCGCTCGCCCAGGTCCACGTCCCGGCGAAGCCCCGCCAGCGACGCCGTCGCCTCCACCGACAGCCTCCCGTCGAGGAGGTCCCCTCCCGCCACGAGGGCCGTGGCCGGTCCGTGGGCGGAGGATCCGTCCCGCCAGACGAGCGAGTCGGGGCCCGAGGGCGTCCCGACGAGGCGATCGCGATCGTCGCTGCCGTCCTCCGTCCGCCAGGACTGGCGGAGCCCGAAGTGCCACGCGTCCCGCGCCACCCCCACGTCGACCCAGGTCTCGCCGTCGCGCCGGTCCTGGGTGCCCGTCACGGGCAGCACGGATCCGCCGTCGAGCACCGTCCCGCGGAGGTCCCCCTCCACGGACTGCGCGTCGTGGCCCGCGCCGATCCGCACCGTCGGCGAGAGCACCGCCTCCAGCGACGCGCTCCAGCGCTCCCGCAGCGTCTCGCCGGGGTGGAGGCCGCCGCCGCCGAGGAACGGATGCTCCGTGCGGCTGCCCCGCCCCTCCACGGACCACGCGCCGCGCCTCCGGAGCCGCAGATCGAGCGTCTCGTGGGCGTCCCCCGCGCCCGCCAGCCGGAGCGATCCGCGGAGCGCGGTCGGGTCGGGATCGTCGGCCCCCAGTTCGAGTTCGAGGAGGAGGACGCGAAGCCCGTCGTCGAGGTTCACCTGCTCGGAGTAGCGCCCCCCCTCGCCGCCGACGAGTCGACCGCCCGCCCGGAGGCGACCGTGGAGGGTCCCGTCGGGAGGGGCGATGCCCGCGTCCGCGATCTCCGGCAGCACCACCGGGGAGGCGCGGCCGCCGCGCGCCTCCGGGACGCGATGGAGGACGTGGCACGTGGTGCAGCGGGCGTCCGCCGGCGCGGCGGCGAAGTGGGACGGCCGCGCGAACCCCGCGTGGCACCGGAGGCAGAGGGCCGCCTCGGCCGGCGCGTCGCCCCGCGCCGGTTGCGCGACCAGCCCCGTCGCCCCGGGCTCCCGCGCGTGGGCGTCCCCCCCGGCGTGGCAGGACGCGCAGGCGGGGCGGTCCCACTCCAGGCCCGCGTGGGCGAAGCGGGAGCCGTACACGTCGTCGGCGTGGCAGGCGCGGCAGGTGGCGGTCGTCGCCGCGGCGCGGGACGGAGCGCCGGGGCGCGTCGGAGCGGACGCGTGGACGCGGTGGCACGACGTGCACGTGAACCCCCGCGACTCGAAGGGTCCGCCGCGGAACTCCCGCGCGTGCTCGGGTCCGTCCGCCGCGTGACACGGGAGGCACGCGTCCGCCACCGCGACCGGCGCCGCGCCGCGGAAGGAGAGGATCTTCCCCCGGTTCCCCGCGGTCCCCACGTGGTCGGCACCGGGACCGTGGCAGTCCTCGCAGAGGTGCTCCCGGCCGGTGATGCGACCGTGCGCCGCGCCGGCGAAGGCGGTCGCCAGTTCGCCGTGGCAGAGCGCGCACTTCGCGTCCCCGGCGAACCGATCCCCCTCGAGGGCGGCGGCGGGGCGGGAGGGAAGGCCCAGGAGGCCGCCCGCGGCGACGAGCCCCGTCGCCGCGCAGAGCACGGAGACGAGGACGCGCGCCGGCCGGCGGCGGTCCGGCCCCGGGTCGCCCCGGTCAGCGGAGGAGGTGGCGGTCCGCATCGGATCCGTGGATGGCGACGTGGCAGCGCACGCAGTCCGCGTGCGTGCCCGCCGGGGAGACGTCGTGGCCGCGAGGCGGCGCGTGGCAGGACAGGCAGAGGGACCGCCCGTCGGGGAACCGGAGCATCCGCGGGGCCGTGGTGCCGTGGGCTTCGTGGCAGGAGAGGCAGCCGTCGCGGCGATCCCCCTCGTGGGGGTGGAGGCGGGCCGTCGCCTCCGCCCGGTGGCATCGGGCGCAGGCGTCCGCTCCGGGCACGGCGGCCCGGGGCGCCACCGGCACGCGGTGGGCGTCGTGGCAGTCCGTGCAGCGCACCCCCCCCGCCGCGAGCGGGTGCCGATGGGGGAGCCGGAACGCCGCCGCCTGCTCGCCGTGGCAGCGGAAGCACAGCGCGGGCTCCGCCGCCATCGTCGCGCGGCCGTCGCGGGCGACGGGGTCGTGGCAGTCGATGCAGCGGACGTCGTGGCCCCCGTGGGGGTGCCGGAGCCAGCCCGCGGCGGAAGTGGTCCCCCCGTGGCACGCGAGGCAGACGCCGTCCGCCGCGCGGGGCTCCAGACGCGAGGGCGCCAGGATCAGCGCGGTCCGGCCCTTCGACGCCACATGGGCGCCACCGGGGCCGTGGCACGACTCGCAGCCGCCCCCCTCGCCACGGAGGAGCGCCGCGTGGGGCGCGGACGCCGGCGCCGGGTGGGGATCGCGATGGCACGCGGCGCAGGCGGCGCTCCCCGCGGGTTCCGCCGCGGCGCGCGCGGACTCCAGGTCCGCGAAGGGAGCCACGGTCCCCTCGTGCGCCGCCGCGTGGACCTGGTGGCAGTGGAGGCAGGTCCGCCCGTTCGCCCCGTGAAGGGAGCCCTCGAAGCGCAGCGCGTGCTCCGGGCCGTCCGCCGCGTGGCAGCCCAGGCAGAGCGCCGTCACCTCCGCCCGTCCCAGCGTGCCGGGCCGCACCACCGCGGTGAGTCGCCCCCCCTGCGCGTGGAGGGAGCCGGCGCCGTGGCACTCCTCGCATCGCGCGCCCTTCCCGTCCCGGGCGGCGGCGTGGGTCGAACCGGTGTACGACGCGGCGGCGGCGACGTGGCAGCGCGCGCACGCCGCGTCGCCCACGGGGACCGCCCCGGCGGCCGCGGGGTCCGCGGGCCGGAGCGGGGGAGCCGTCGCGCGGGCCCGCTCCACCTCCTCCCGCTTCGCATGGGCGCGGTGGCATGTGCCGCACTCCAGCCCCGGCCGGTCCCAGGAGGTGCGCCTCCGGGCGTGCGTCTCCGGGGCGCGGGCGTGGCACCGAAGACAGGCTCCGCTCGCGATCACCGTCGCCGCCGGGACCTCCCCCGCCCGCACCGCGGAGATGTGGACCGTTCCGGGGCCGTGGCACGCCTCGCATCCGCCGCTGTCCCCCTCCGATGCGACCGTCCCGTGGATCGTGGCGTCCATCCCCTCGACGACGTCCGCGTGGCAGGTGCGGCAGCCGTTCCCGCCGAGGGCGCCGTCCCGTGACGGCAACTCCAGCCGACCGCGCGCCTCCTCGTGCACGGCGTGGCAGGAGAGGCAGGTCCTCCCCTCCGCCGCCCATGGCGTGGCGCCCCACCGCACCGCGTGGTCGGGATGATCCCGATGGCACCGGGCGCAGGCCGCCGCCACCTCCGACGCGGACCGGGCCGCGAAGGGCCGGGCGCTCTCCGGCGTGCGCAACGTCGCGTGCTCCCCCTGGGGCCCGTGGCACGCGTCGCACGCGGCGGCACCGAGGGTCCGCGCCAGGAGTCCGTGCCCGCCGCCGTCGAAGGTGGCGGCGCGATCGCCGTGGCAGGAGCGGCAATCCGGCTCGCGGGCGGGCCCCCCTCCCGGCGGAGGACCGGGAGGCGGCTCCTCGCCGCGCGCACGGGGGAGCGCGACGACGGCGAGGGACGCCAGCAGCAGCGCGACCCCGGCGACTCCCGCCGTCGCTGCCCGCGCCCCGCCCATCCTCCGCCTCCCCGTGGAAGCCCGGCGCCCCGCCGGCGCCTACCGCCCCAGGATCCGGTCCATCGCCTCGGCCCGGAGGGACAGGGCCCGCTCGACGGCCCAGGGGTTGTGGATCCCGCCGCTCCCGTCGCGGCGCACGTCCTCCAGGACGGCGCGGGCGTCGCGCACCGCGGTGCGCTGATCCACGGAGAGGTCGGCCTCCCGCGCCTCCACGGCCCGCAGCGCCGCCGCCAGCCGATCCGCGGCGCGCCCGACGGTGGCCTTCCAGTCCTCCAGGAGCACGCCCACGTCCTGCCCGTGGCACTTCATGCAGTCGTCCCGGCGGGGCCGCACGAGATCCCGCCGCGCGTCGTCGGGGAAGTGGCACTCCACGCAGTGGACCTCCGTCGCCATCAGGTTCTTCCGCTCCCCGGCGACATCCCCCCAGCGGCCGTCGTAGAGGTCGGACTGGAGGGGATGGCACCGCGCGCACCGGTCCCGGTACTCGGGCCGGTGGTGGCACTCGGAGCAGTCGGTGGCGGACGCCCACAGCGTCCCGTGGTCGGGATCGTCGGCGTGGCACGACCGGCAGGTGACCCCCTCCAGGCCGAGGTGGCGCTGGTGGGAGAACCGCCGCCCGCGGTCGCCCACGGGGAGTCCCTCCCCGACGGCCAGGTGGCAGCGCGCGCACTCCGCCGGAACCCCGGCCGTGGGATCGACGAGGGGGGGCAGGCGGTCGCCGAGCCCCAGCCCCTCGACGGCGGCCCGCGCCGCGCGCCCCGACGCCTGCACGGCCCTCCGCGCCAGGTGGATGTTGTGCACCGGGGAGGCGGACCCGAGCAGCGTCAGCCGATCCTGCGCCTCGCGGAGGTCCCGCTCCGCCCGCTCCAGCGTCGCGTCCCGCGGGGCCCAGGCGAGCACCTGCTTCGCCTGCTCGAGGTGCGCCGTCGCCGCCGCGAGCGCCGCCCGTCCCCCCTCCTTCCACTTCCCCACGAGCGCGCCGAAGTCCCCCTGCGCGGCCCCCCTGTGGCAGGTCCGGCACGAGTCGGGCGTCGTCACCCGGGCGAAGCCGTGCAGGGGATCGCCCCCCACGGGTGCCGGGTCGAGGTGGCAGGACTGGCACTGGAGTCCGCGGTGGAACGGCGGCAGCGCCCCCTCCGCGGGGTTCTCCTCCGCCGCGCCGAGGAACACCCGGCGCTGGGCCGCGTGCAGCCCCTCGTGGCACGCGGCGCAGTCCAGCGGGCGGGACGCGTGGCCGCGGTCGGACTCGTGGGGGGGCGCGGCGTGGCAGTCCGTGCACTCCACCTTCGCGTCCGCGGTGTGGAGCCCGTGGAGCCGGGGCACGTCGTCGCGATCCTCCACCGTCTTCCGCTCGAAGTGGCAGCGGCGGCAGCGGTCGGCGGTGACGTCGCCGTCCCCGGCGGGCCGCGCGCCCATCGTCCCGTGGCAACGCCGGCAGTCGATTCCCCGCTCGCGTACGACGGAGTGGGTGGCCGCGGCTCCCGGGTCCTGCCGGAGGGCCCGATCGTGGCACGTGAGGCAGTCCCCGGCCCGCATCCCGTCCGCACCGCCCGCGGCGCCCGCCGCCACGGCGGTCCCCGGGAACGGGGTCCCGCCCTCGCGCAGGTGGCACACGAGGCAGGTCTCCCGCGGCACCCCGATGTGCTCCGTCTCGTCCACCATGGTGTGGCAGGCGGTGCACTTCAGATCGAGCCCCGACGCCATGGGGTCCAGGTGCTTCGCGTGGCTGAACTCGATCTCGCCGTACAGCACGGGCTTCTCCCGGAGCCGCGCCTCGGGATGGCAGTGCGTGCAGTTGGCGTCGGAGACGTAGCCCTGCGGCAGCTTCCCGCGGTAGGAGCCGATGCTGTACGAGAGCAGCTGCTTGAGCCCGCCGACCTTCGCCTCGATGGTGCCCGCGATGCCCGGCTCGGCGTGGCACGCGAGGCAGCCCACGTCCTTGTGCGCCCCGGCCTGCCAGGACGCGAAGTAGGGCTCCATGAGGTGGCACTCGGAGCAGAACGACGGCCTCGACGTGTAGGCCACCGCCCCCCAGAGACCCAGCAGCGACGCGACCGCGATCCCGGCCATCCACAGGCCGAAGATGCGCCAGCGGAACGCCCGGAGTCTCGCGACCAGGCCCACGGCGTGCCCCTCCCCGGGGTGGATCCCCTCGATCGTGCCCCCCGCTGCCGACCGCGCGACTCCCGACGGGCAGGCCCGCCGACGGACTGTAGCACCGGAGACCGGACCGCCGGTGTGACCTCGGCACGCCGCGCCCCGCCGCCCGGCCGCCGCTGGCCCGGCCCGCCCGCCGGGGTTATACCGGCGCGGTTTCCGGGAGGGCCGCATGACCCAGCCGCGGCGGACGAAACCCGGGCGCGACGACCCGGCGGACGTGATCCACCGTTTCCGGGCGCGGGCCCGTGCCGACATGGCCGCCGGCTCGCTGCGCTCGCTCGAGTCGTACCTGGCGGAGTATCCGGGCCACGAGGCCTCCATCGCCGCCGAGTACGCGCACCTCCGCGCCGAGGATCCCCCCGTCGAGGTCCCCTCCACCGTGGAGGACGACGTGCGCCGCCTGGCCGCCGACGCGGGACCGCGGCTCCCGCTCCTCGGCGAGATCGCCCGGGGCGGCATGGGCAGCGTCCTCCGCGTCCGCGACGAGCGCCTCGGCCGCGACCTCGCCATGAAGGTCCTCCTCGGGGAGGACGGGGATCTGAGAGGGGTCCACGGAGGCGGAGACCGCACCTTCGTGCCCGCCCCCGCGCTGCGACGGTTCCTCCAGGAGGCCCACCTCACGGCGCAGCTCGCCCACCCGGGGGTCCCCAGCGTCCACGCGCTGGGCGTGAACGAGGACGGGCAGGTCTACTTCACGATGAAACTCGTCCAGGGCCGCACGCTGGCGGACGTGTTCCGCCTCGTCCACGCGTCGCTGGAGGGATGGACGCTCACGCGCGCCCTGCAGGCCCTCATCCGCGTCTGCGAGACCATGGCCTACGCCCACGCCCGCGGCGTCATCCACCGGGACCTGAAGCCCCCCAACGTGATGGTCGGGCGGTTCGGCGAGGTCTACGTCATGGACTGGGGGCTGGCGCGCGCGAAGGGGATCGCCGCGGACGAGCCCGGCGCGGCGCCGTCGCCGGGCACGGCCGACGGAGCCGTTCCGCCCGGCGCGCCCGGTGGGTCCGCGCATCCGCCCCACTCCCAGGCGGTCTCCATGACCGTGGTCGGCACCGTCCTCGGGACGCCGTCCTACATGTCCCCGGAGCAGGCCGCCGGACGCCACGACACGCTGGACGCCCGGGCCGACGTCTACTCGCTGGGCGCCATGCTGTACGAACTGCTCGCCGGCGTGCGCCCGTACCACGACCCCGCCGCTCCGGAGCCCCACCCGCTGGTCGTCGTGGCGGCCGTCAAGGAGGGCCCCCCCCGCGCGCTGCACTCCCTCGCCCCGCGCACGCCCCCGGAACTGCTCGCCATCGTGGCGCGATCCATGGCGCGCGACCCGGCGCACCGGTACGCCTCCGCGGGAGACCTGGCGGAGGACCTGCACCGGTTCATCGAGGGGAGGGCCGTGCGCGCCCACCGCACGGGCCCCGTCGTGGAACTCCGCAAGTGGATCGGCCGCAACCGGGCGGTGGCCGGGCTCCTGGCGGCGACGGTCCTCCTCGTCACCGGGGGCTCCGTCGCCTTCGCCCTGCGGGAGCGGGACGCCGCCGAGGAGTTCCTCCGCCAGTCGGAACGCGCCGAGGCGGCGGCGGACCGGGCGAGGGCGGAGGCCAGCCGCGCGGAGGGTCTGCGCCTGAGCGCGCTGTCAGGCCTCATCGTGGGAGAGGACCCCGGGCTCGCCCTGGTGCTGGCCGTCGAGGGCGCGACCCGCGCTCCCGTGGCGGCGTCCACGGACGCCATCTTCGCGGCGCTCCGCGACCACCGCGAGCTGCGGACCATGGTGGGCCACGACTCCTACGTGGGCGAGGTCCGCCCCTCCGCCGACGGGCGCCGCATCCTGTCGAGGGAGTGGGGGGACCAGGCCATCCTCTGGGACGCGGAGACCGGCGACATCCTCGCGCGCTTCCACGGCGACGCCGCCATCGACGCCATGGATCTCGACTCCACGGGCACCGCGGTCCTCACCGGGGACGCGGCCGGCGGAATCACCCTGTGGGAGGGCTCCACGGGCGCACCGGTCCGGCGCGTGGCGACGGGGACCGCGGGAGTGCTCGCGGTGATCCTCGGGAGGGACTCCGGCGATCGCCTGCGCGCGGCGTCACTCCACCGGGACGGCACCGCTTCGATCCGGGACCTCTCCACGGGGGAACTCCTCGCGACGGCTCCCCTCCACGACGGCCCGGCGCTGACGGCGGCGGCGGCGCCGGACCTGGGACTCGTGGTGTCCGTCGGCGCCGACGGCGCCCTGGTCGGCTGGCGCCCCGGGGACTCCGCGGTCCCGTGGCGGGTCGACGGGCACGCGCGGCTTCCCGATACGGAGGACCCCGCCAGGAGCGGCGATCGGCGCACCGCATCCGTGGAGTCCGCCCTGGGGGGCGACCGCTTCGCCTGCCGGCGCGGGGATCGGTTCGATCTGGTCGACGCGGCCGGATCCGTGCTCCGCACCATCCCCGGGGCGACGACGTGCCGTGTGGGCATCGGCGGGGTCCGCGTGGCCGTGGCCACGGAGGGAGTCGAAGGCGCGTTCGTCGAGATCCTCGACGCGGCCTCGGGGAGCACGCTCTCCAGGGACCGGGTCGCACGTCCCGTCTCCCGCCTCGCCCTTTCGGCGAAGGGAAGCCGCATCGCCGCCCTCTGTCGCGGGGAGTTCGAGGTGCTGACGTGGAAGGCGGGCGGGTTCCGCGACGTGGAACTGCTGCGCGGCCACAAGTACTCGGTCTCGGACATCGCGTTCCTTCCCGGCGGCCATCTCGCGTCCGGCTCCAACGACGCGACGGTACGGACCTGGGACCTGGCCCGCCCCGAGGACCGCGACGGCCTGGCCTGGACCCGGCGCGACACCCTCTGCATGGACCGGCAGGCGAACCTGGCGGTCCTCGGCGGGCCCCTCTCCGCCACCGGGGATCCGCTCCCCGACGAGGGGGGCGTGATCCGCCTCGATCTCGTCTCCGTGGAGACCGGCGAGGTGCGCGCCACGCTCCCGCCCGCCCGCACCCCGTGCTACGCGTTCCTGACGGACGCCGGGGACACCGTGGGGCTCGGGGACGAGACCGGCCTCCGGCTCTACGAGACGGGGTCGCTGCGGCCCGTCGCCACGTACTCCGCCGCGGACATCCCCCTCCTGTCGCAGGCCGCCGCGGCCCTTCCCTCCGGCGACGGTTCGCGCATCCTCGTCGGACTGCGGACGACCCCCGGGGGGGAACTCTCCGGATACGTGCTGGACCGCGACGGGACGATGCGGGCGCTGCACCGCTGCAGCGTCGGACGGTCGGCGTGGAGCCCCGATTCCCGTCGGATCCTCGTCGGAAACTCGGCGGCGCGGACCGCCTCGCTCTGGGACGTCGACACCGGCGTCGAGGTCCACCGGTTCCTCGCGCACACGGCCTACGTCCTCGGGACCGCGTGGGACCCCCACGGCAAGTTCGTGGTGACGGCGGCGAACGATCGTTCCCCCCGCATCTGGGATCCCGTCACCGGAGCGCTGCTGCGACGGCTGGACGGCCTCCCCATGCAGGTCCTGCGGCCGGCCGTCTCGCGGAGCGGAGTCGTGCTGCTCCACTGGGGGCGACAGGTGGATCTCTTCGCCGCCGCGACGGGCGCGCGCGTCGGGCGGATCCTGGCGCCGGACAGTTTCAGCGGCGCGTGGTTCGACGCCTCCGACCGGATCGTGCTCCGCGAGGGGAACGGTCGCGTCCGAGTCTGGCCGGTGGATCCGCTCCCGCTCGCGCGGTCGCGGGCCACGCGCCGCGTCCAGGCGTCGGAGCGCCGGCTGCTCGGGATCGGGGACACCGGGGAGACCGCGCGGCTGGAGCGGGAGGAGGTTCGCGGCAGTCCGCGCGCCACGGTCGTCGCCCGGGACGCCCTGGCGCTCCTCCGCGCCGGCGACCTGCCCTCCGCCCGACGCACGCTGGAGAGGGGATTCTCTCTCCGCCCGGGCTTTCCGGAACTGCTGGTCGCGGAGGGGGCGGCCCGGGCCGCCGCCGCCGCCGCGCTTCCGGCGGCATCGGCGGAGCGCCGGGCCGCCGTCGCGGCGGGCCTCGAGTCGCTCCGTCGCGCCGCGGCGAAGGAACCGCTGGACTGCTCCGTGCTCCTCCGGGAGCCGCTGCTGGAGCCCCTGCGCTCCGACCCGGGATTCGCGGAACTGGCGGAGGCGGCGGCCTCGGAGCCGCTCCGGCGGCGCGACCGGGGAGCGGATCCGTTCCTGAAGGGCGCGGAGGATCTCGTCGCGGACCTGGTGGCGCGCTTCCCGGGACGTCCGGCCGCGCGCATCCTCCTGCTGCGCCTGCTCACCGCCCACGCCAGTCACCTCCACGGGGAGTCGGCGGAGCGGACGGAGGTCCTTCGCCAGGCCGCCGAGGTCCTGCGCGCGGCCATCGACGTCGGCGCGCTGGACGCCGCCGCGGCCGCCGCCGATTCCGCCCTCGCCCCGCTCCTCGAGGAGGCTCCGGCGCCCCCCCGGTGACGGGACGCCCCCGCGCGGTTCACGCGATCCGCCGCGGCTCCGGACGAAGTCCCCGCCGACCGGCCGCCCGACCCGCGATCAGTCGCCGTCCGGCATCTCCGGCTCGCAGCGAACCTCGGTGCGCACCGAGGCGGCGATGAAGCAGCGATCGCCGGCCTCGTGGTGCATGGCGCGGAACTCGTCGCGCGTGGGAACCCGCGGGCCCGAGAACGTCACGCGGGGGCGGAGCGTCACGACGGTGATCGCCTGCCGACCGGCCGCGTCCTTCCCGAGCGTGCCGGTGGCGGCGTCCTCGTAGCGGTCGACGCAGCAGCCACGGCGCGCCGCGACGGACAGGAACCAGAGCATATGGCACGCCGCGAGGGCGGCGACGAACGCCTCCTCGGGATCGACGCCGGAGGGATCGGAGAACGGCACGGGGACGACGGAAGGCGACGACGACCCGAGAACGGAGACGCCGCCGTCGAACGTCAGGGAGTGGGCCCGATGGTAGCGGCCGTCGGTGAACGCCTCCCCCCCGCGCTCCCAGAGGACTCCGGCGACATATTCCGACATCGCTCCTCCCGATCCCGGTCCGACCGGTTCCCGTGCGGGCGGATCCCGCGCCGGATCCCGGCCCCTCAGGCGGCGGGCTTCTTCGCCTTCCGCGCCCGCCGGCCGGACTTCGCCTTCCGCTTGCCGCGGGCCTTCGGCGCCGGGGAGGCGGAGTCGGTCCCCGCGGATTCCCCGCCGTCGGAGCCGCCGTCTGCGACCGTCGCGCCGGCGCCGGACTCGCCCGCCGCCGCCGCGGCCTCCGCGGCGCGCTGCTCGACGTACCACCGGGGCGGACGGCCGGGGCTGCCCGGCTTCCACTTCCGGAATTTGCGGCCCTTCCGCGCCTTCCTGGCGCCCGCCTTCGCCGGGGCCGAGGCCTCCGGCGCGGCGGCAGGGGACCCGGCGCCCGCGGCGAGCCCGTGCAGCCCGTCGATGACCTGATCCAGCGCGGCGACCTCGACCTCGCGCGCCGCGATGATCGCGCGGGCGCCCTCGATCTCCTGCCTCAGTGCGTCGCGGCGGGCGTCCGCGAGGCGACGCATTTCGTCGTAGGTGTCCATGGGACCTCCGGGGGAATAACGACGTGAGGGGGCGAGAATAACCGCCGCCCATTCTCCGCCCCGGAGAATTGCAAGCCGGACGCGCCGCTGGAATCGCGGGCGGCGCGCGGAGAATACGCCGTCGACCCCCGACGGGGGCGCGACGCCGGGGAGGCCGGGCCTACCTCGTGCCCAGGGTGCTCGCCAGCAGGCGTGACTTCTCTCCCGAGGATCGCGACTGGGCCTCGCCCACGCCCCGCACGAACCATTTCGTCTCGACTCCCGCGGACAGGGGGCTCCGGACCAGGACGCGCAGCGGGAGCGCGTACTTCTCCGCCGGGACCCGGAGTCGCCGGTCCACGCCCTGGACTTCCAGCGTCTCCTCGTCGACCCCGGGGACGTCCTTGGCGGTCCACACGTCGCCCCTCTGCGGGTTCGCGGGCATGAAGAGCGTGGGGTCCGGGATGGTGGCGATGTCCTCCGGGTCCCCCGGCCCCGCGGCGCCCACCACCCACGAGCCGGTGGAGTCGTCGGGGTCGGTGTCCGCTCCGTCGATGAGATTCTCCATGTTGAGCTCGCCGAACGCGTAGACGCTCCCGTCGTCGGCCTGCGCGAAATAGTTCCAGGACGTCTCCAGGAGCTCGCCGTCGATGAACGCCGACTCCCTGATGATCCGGCAGGCGACGGGGCCCCCGTTCCACTGGAACGTGCGCGTCTCGACGAGGTGGAAGTCCACCGTCGTGACGGCCTCGCGGCCGTCGCGACCGGTGAAGACCTTCACGGCCCCCGGCTGGATGGGGAAGAACGGGTTGTCGATGGTCAGCGGCGCCGAGAACGTCGGCGTCCCCACGGGGAGGGCCGCCTCCGCCGGGGTCGCCCCCGGACCGGAGGGCGCGAGGTGGGCCCCCGCGGCGAGGGCCGCCACCACGAGCGCGGCAGCGCTCCACGACGGGACGTACGGCTGCTTCCGGCGAGTCGTCATCGTCCACCTCCTGTTCCAGAGCCGGGGCCATCCTCCGATGGCGAGATGACGGCTCCATGAACGACCCCGCGCACCGCCTATCATGGCCCTCCGCGGAACGGAGGGACCGACCATGGCGGGGAGCGACTCGTTCGGGCGCGAGAGCGTGGTGCTGCGGCTGGCCCGCGGCACGGTCACTTCCCCGCCGCCCGGCGCGGACCCGACCCGGCGAGCTGCGCCACCGACGGGCACGAAGTACGCGGTCCAGGCGACCATCGGCGAGGGGGGAATGGGCGAGGTCCTCCTGGTCCAGGACCGGGACCTGCGCCGCGCCGTCGCCATGAAGGTGATGAAGGGGGATTCGGGCGGCGACGACGTGCGTCGACTGAAGTTCGTCGCCGAGGCCCAGGCCACGGCCCAGCTGGAGCACCCGGGCATCCCTCCGGTCCACGACCTCGGCCTCACCGACGACGGCGCCCCCTACTTCACGATGAAGCTGGTCCGCGGGCAGACCCTGCGCGACGTGCTCCACAACCTCCTCCTCGGGCGACGGGACTACAGGCAGGAGTTCACCCTCCACCGGCTCGTGACCATCCTCGAGCGCATCTGCGAGGCGCTGCACTTCGCCCACGAGAAGGGCGTGATCCACCGCGACCTCAAACCCGAGAACGTCATGCTCGGGGACTTCGGCGAGGTCCACGTGATGGACTGGGGCATCGCCCGCGTCTCCGGCGGGGAGACCCACCCCGAGGAGCGGGTGGGCACGGCGGGCACCGACGTGGGACTGGAGACCTCCGACGGGGAGATCAAGGGAACCATCCCCTACATGAGCCCGGAGCAGGCCGCGGGCCGGGTCTCCTCCATGGACCGGCGGAGCGACGTCTGGGCGCTCGGCTGCCTGCTCTACGAGATGCTCACGCTGCACCGGGCCTTCTCCGGGGAGGACGTGTTCGGCGCGCTGCGGCGGGGGGAGTTCCCGCCGGTGCGCACGCGGAACCCGCGGCGACCCGCGCCGGAGGACCTCTGCGTCCTGTCGGACCGCTGCCTCCTCCTCGACCCCGACGCGCGCCCGGCCTCGGCGGCGGAGGTCGCCGCCGCGCTCCGCGCGTGGCTGGACGGCTCCGCGGAGCGGGAGCGGCGCCACGTCGAGGCCGACGACCTCGCGGCCCGCGGCGTGGAGGAGGCGGCCCGCTACCGCGCGCTCCGGGACGACGCCGCCGCCGCCGAGCGGGCGGCGGAGGAGGCGGCCGGTCGCCACCGCCCGTGGCAGTCCGTGGAGGAGTGCCTCCCGCTGCTGGAGGCGCGCCGGCGCGCCCGGGCGGCCCGCCGCGCCGCGGCCCGGGCCTTCGCGGAGACCACGCGCCTCCTGGAGGCGGCCCTGCTCGCGCAGGAGGATCACGGGGAGGCGCGCCGCGCGCTCTCCGACCTCTGGAGCGAGCGGCTGGCCGCGGCGGAGGCCCGCGGCGAGGAGGAGGAGGCCGCGTTCGCGCTGGATCGCGTGGCGCGCTACGACGACGGCCGGCTCGACCATGTCGTCTCCGGGGAGGGGTCGCTGGCGCTGACCTCGGACCCGCCCGGCGCCGAGGTCGTGCTCCATCGCCTCGAGGACCGTCACGGAATCCTCCGGGAGGGGCCCGGGGAGCCCATCGGGCGGACCCCCGTGGAGGCCGCCGGGCTCCCCATGGGGTCCTACCTGTGCGTGCTGCGCCACCGCGGCTACCGCGACGTGCGCTACCCCGTATACCTGGCGCGCAACCGGCGCTGGGAGGGGCGGGTCCGCCTGCGCACGGAGGAGGAGATCGGGGCGGAGTTCGTCCTCGTCCCCGGGGGCCCGTTCGTCTACGGCGAGGGATCCGACGCCCGCACCGCGGAACTGCCGGACTTCGCCATCGCACGGTTCCCCGTGACCTTCGGCGACTGGGCGGAGTTCCTCCGCGCCGTCGAGGGGGAGTCCGGCCCCGCGGCGGCCGCGCCGCTGGTGCCGGGGACCGCCGCCGACGGCCCCTACATGGAGCGCACGCCGGAGGGGCACTACCGCTGCCTCCCGAACAACGTGGAGGGTCCCGCCCGCGAGCGCTGCCTCCGCGAATACGGCGCAGACTTCGAACGGCTCCTCCCCGTCTCCGGCGTCTCCTGGTTCGACGCCGTCGCGTACTGCGAGTGGCGGGGGCGCACGACCGGCCGCCCGTGGCGCCTCCCCACGGAGGAGGAGCGGGAGAAGGCGGCGCGGGGCGTGGACGGACGGCGCTACCCGTGGGGGGATCTGGAGCACGCGAGCCTCGGCAAGTGCCGGGAGTCGCGCGACGAGATCCCGCAGCCGGAACCCGTGGGCGCGTTCCCCTCGGCGGCGAGCATCTACGGCATGGCCGATGCGGCGGGGAACTCGTGGGACTGGACCGGTTCCTGGCGGGACGGGACGCGGCAGGCCCGCGTCCTCCGCGGCGGCGGCTGGCAGAACCCGCCGTCGGATCTCCGGTGCGCGTTCCGGGAGGCCATCGCGCCGGTGCTCCGCGACTCCGCCGGGGGATTCCGGTGCGCCCGATCGCTGGATTGATCCCCGTCCAGGGGGCGGCGCGGCGGGAGACGGAGGGTGACCGGAGTCACCCCCCGGACGATCCGCGGCCCCGCCGGACGAAGAACAAGTTCGACTCCGCCCCGCCACCCCCCTACACTCCGGCGCAACTCAGTGCGGGTATCCCCTCCGCCCTGAAGGGGGATCCCTGACTTCCACCGCCACGAAGACGCCGTCGGTACCGAACCCGGCCACCGGCCCCGCTGCCGCCGACACCGACGCCCCGTGGAACCGGGGCTGGTTCACCTGGGCACCGGGCGAAGGCTGGACGCTGGTGTGGATCCTCCTCATCCACGCCCTCGCCGCCGTCGGCGTCGTGTTCTTCCCGGTCCCCGGTCTCACGGTGTTCCTGGTGGCGTTCGCGCTGACGTGGCTGGGCGGACTCGGGACCACCGTCGCCTACCACCGCGGGCTGGCCCATCGTTCCGTCCGCCTGGCGAAGCCCGTGGAGGCGGTCCTCACCTTCTTCGCGATGCTGAACGGGTCCGGCGCGCCCGTCTCCTGGGCCGCCAACCACCGCCTGCACCACGCCAACTCCGACGGGCCGGGGGACATCTCCAGCCCCGGGCTCGGCGGGTTCTGGTGGGCGCACCTGCGCTGGCTCTGGCAGGCGAAGCCGGCCTCCCCGGAACGCTGGGCGCCGGACATGGCGACTCCCTACTACCGGTTCTGGTCCCGCTGGCAGTGGCTCGTCGTCACCGTCTCCCTGCTCGCGGGCGCGCCCTTCGGCGCCGCCGCGTTCTTCTGGCTCGGCCCCATGCGCCTCGTCTTCGCGCTGCACGGGCAGTGCTTCGTCAACTCCATCGCGCACATGAGGGAGCAGGCCCTGCCCGGCGAGGACTCCAGCCAGAACATCGCGTGGCTCGGCGTGCTGCACTTCTTCCAGGGCGAGAACTGGCACGCCAACCACCACGCGCTCCCCAACGTCGCGCCCATCGGGCGCAAGCCGATGCAGTGGGATGTCGGGTGGTGGACGATCCTCCTGCTGGAGCGGGTCGGCCTCGCCACCAAGATCCGCCGCCCCGGTGGACCCCGGCCCCCCGACGTGACGCCCGTCGAGCGTCTCGCGCCGGCCGTTCCGGCGACGGCCTAGGCGGGCGCCCCTTGTCCTTCCCCGACCTGGGCATCGGCCCGCCCCTCTCCGACACGCTGCGCCGCCTGGGATTCGAACTGCCCACGCCGGTCCAGAAGCAGGCCATCCCCGTCGTCCTCGCCGGCCGGGACCTCGTCGCCTCGGCGGAGACGGGCAGCGGGAAGACCGCCGCGTTCCTCCTCCCCGTCATCTCCCGCCTGCTGGCGGGCAAGCGACCCGCGGGGAGCCGCGCCCTCGTCCTCCTCCCGACGCGGGAACTGGCCGAGCAGGTGCGGACCGTCGCCATCGAACTCTCCGAGGGAACCTCCATCGGCTGCGTGGCGGTCTACGGCGGCGTCGGCATGGATTCGCAGGCGAAGGCGCTCCGCGGCGGGGTGGACATCGTCGTCGCGACGCCCGGCCGGTTCCTCGACCACGCGCGGCGCGGATCGACGCGGATGCACCACCTGGAGGTCCTCGTCCTCGACGAGGCGGACCGCATGCTCGACATGGGCTTCATGCCGGACATCCGCCGGATCCTGGCGCTGCTCCCGTCGTCGAGGCAGACGCTGCTGCTGTCGGCGACGATCCCGCCGGAGATCGCCGCGCTGTCGCGCGAGATCCTCCGCAACCCGGAGCGCATCCGCGTCGGACACGAACGGAAGAGCACGGTCCCCGTGGGCATCACGCACGCGGCGTTCCCCGTCCCCGCCCACCGCAAGACGGCGCTGCTGACGGTGCTCCTGCGGCGCGGCGGGATGACGTCGGTCGTCGTCTTCTGCCGGACCAAGCACCGCGCCGATCGCCTGGCGCGGGCGCTGGAGCGGGAGGGCTTCGCCTCCGACGTCCTCCACGGGAACCGGAGCCAGGGGCAGCGCACCCGGGCACTGGCCAGTTTCCGGGCCGGGCATCGGCGGGTGCTGGTCGCCACGGACCTGGCGGCGCGCGGGCTGGACGTCGAGGGCATCACGCACGTCGTCAACTTCGACTTCCCCAAGTCGCCCGAGGACTACATCCACCGCGTCGGCCGGACCGCGCGCGCCGACGCCAAGGGGGACGCCTTCGCGCTCGTCTCGCCGGAGGAGGAGCGCGACCTCCGCACCGTGGAGCGGGACATGGGCGCCGACATCCCCCGCGTCACGCTCCCCGAGTTCGACTACGCGGCCGCGCCGGCGGCCGGGCAGGGGCCCGGCGGCTCCGGCGGCGCCCGGCCGCCGGGACCGCCCGCCG
>CAZSIX010000007.1:0-6974 GCA_964607145.1 uncultured Planctomycetota bacterium
TCGCCGCGACGCCGGGATCGACGCGAGGACGCCGCGGGACCGCGGTTCCTCATGATTAGGTCGGGCTAGCCCACGCGGTCCCCCGCGGTGTTGCAGGATGCGACATCCGCGACCCGTGCCGGGCCCCGCCGTCGCGTCGGGAGGCGCTGGCCCGCCCTCCCGCCGGGCCCCTCGGACGGTCACCCGACGGCACGGCCCTTGCGCGGATCCCGCCGTCCGTCGCGCTGGAGGTGCCCCGTGATTGCTCGGATCTACGCCGTGGGCGAGGTCGACGCCATGCTGCCCCTCGTCGCCGCCATCGTCGCGGAGGTGGTCGAGCGCGCGGCGGCGCTGAGGGCGCGGGGCTGCGCGGTCCCCCTCCCGCGGTCCGGTGCCTCCCTCCCCATGGACATGGTGCCCGCCGGGGAGCAGGGCCACGTGCTGGACCTGCGACGGTGCGTGCGCGAACTGGAGGACCTGGGCGCCTACCTCCGGGACGCGGAGCGCGGCCTGGTCGAGTGGTACGGTGAGGTCGACAGCGACATCGCCTACCTCTCCTGGATGCCCGGAGAGACGCGGATCCGGCACTGGCGGGGCCTCTACAGCCGCGCCGCGTCGCGTCGCGCGCTGACGCCGACGGAGGTCGTCTCCGCCGTCTGAGGGCGTGCGGCGGGTCGCCGGGGCCGCCGCGGCGGATCCGGAATCCGGGCCTCCAACCGGAAGAGGGTGGACACCCGTGGCCCGCTCGGTATACTCGTCGGCTTTTACCATGCCAGCGACCGCGAAAGCCCGACCGGACCCGGAGACGCCCTCCCGAATGCTCTTCTTCAACACCGCCGACGAGCGGGTCACCACCCGCCGAATCCTCGACTACTCCATCTCGTGGAAGACGCTGACGTCGCAGTACTACGAGTTCCTCTCGAAGGTCGTGGGGGACCCGATCATGAAGCAGAGGTTCCGCCTCATGGCCAGCGAGGAGCGGGACCACCGCAAGATCCTGCGGAAGTACCGGCGGGAACTGTGCGGCCGGGGGGAGTCCACGCTGACCGAGGATGACGTCAAGGACCAGCGCTCCCGGTTCACCTTCCTCGAGGTGAACGACCGGCCCACGCTCCAGGTCGCCGTGGACTGCATCCTCGACGCCGAGCAGAAGTCCAGCCGGTTCTTCACCATCGCCTCGGGAAAGATCGAGAACCGCGAGGGGCGCATCTTCCTGCGGCTCCTCGCCGAGGAGGGGCTCATCCACCGGAGCATGGTGGACGAACTGATGGAGTACGCGGCCGGGCGCGAGGTCCGGTTCTCGAAGAACTCCGCCGCCATCGCACAGGCCGCGCGCCGGTGACGGGGGACGCGCCGCCACCCCCCGCCCCCGAGGCCCCGGGACCCGCCGCCGAGGGCTACTGCGTGAAGTGCCGCCGTTCCTCCGCCATGGTGGCCGCGGAGGAGGTCCGCATGTCCAACGGGAAGCGGGCGCTCAGGGGGCGCTGCCGGACCTGCGGCACGGGGATGTACAAGATCCTCGGCAAGTAGGCCGTCACCAGGCGCGAGCGCCCCCCTGGAAGTCCCCCAGGGGGAACTGCCTGCCGGGGCAGTCCGTCGCCCCCCGCACATCCCGGTGGCCGCGGACGTTCGCCGCCGGGATCCTGCAGTAGGACTGGAGGAACCGCACCAGCCGCGCCAGGGACTGCAACTGCTTCACGGTCGGGCGGGCGTCGTTGAAGTCCCCCACGAGGCAGATCCCCACCCAGTGGTCGTTGTACTCCTTGAGCCCGGTCCCGGCGTGGGCCCCCTGGATCTGCTGGCGCCACCGGTCCGTCGTCTCGACGAGCCCGTCGGAGCCGCCGTTCCCGTTGCAGATGATGAAGTCGTAGCCGACCATCAGCCAGCCGTTGACGTGCTTGTGGTGGTAGTCGAACTTGGCCAGGTTGCCCGCGGCCGTCGCGGAGTGGTGGATGAGGATGCCCTTCCACTGTCGCTTGAGCGGAACGCGCCACGCCGGGTCGGGGACCCCCTCCGGCCCCGGTGTGTCCTCGGACCGTGGCGGCGCCTCCACGGCGCGAGACGCGGCCGCGTGCCGCGCGCGGAGCCTCCCCGTTGCCCTGCCCCAGGCTCCGGAGATGCGCACCGCGTCGGCGGGTGTGAGGGGCACGTCATCGCCGTCCAGCCTCAGGTCCTCCCCGCACTCCACGCGCTCCCCGGCGACGGTCGCCGTGCGGGTCCCCAGGACGAAGAGGATGCGGGCATGCTCTCCCTCCAGGGCGAACGCCCCCAGAGCAGGATCGGCGCGGGGGCGGAGCCCCAGTTCCGCGGCCAGCGCCCGGGCCCCCGACGTGGACGCCGGCGCCGGCACGTAGGCCGGTGGAAGCGAATCGTCGGTGCTGGCGCACCCGGCCATCATCAGCGTCGCCGCGAGAAGCAAGGCAGGGGGGCGGACCAAGACCCTCTTCCTCACGGACCCCTCCGGCCCGAAGCGACGCGACGGCGCCCCGCCGGAACCTGGACGGCCCCGGCGGGGACGCGGAGAGGCGGCAGGGCGGTCCTCAGAGATCTCCGCCTTTTCGGTGGCCTAGCCGCCAGATGTCGTGTGTCTTCGGGACTTATACCCCAGATATGGTCAGACCGCCGGAAGTTCCTCGAACGGCCTTGCTCCCCCGCCGGTGTGTGGACTCCCGGTGGAGGGCGCCGCCTTCGCGGATCCCGTCGGCGGATTCATCGGCGGCGCGGGCGGGCCTGTCCACCGCTATCCACGGGCGTATCCCCTTGTGGGGCGGCGGGATGCACGGTTCTCCACCGGATTATCCACAACTGCGACGTGCGTAAGTCACTGTCTGCAAACAAATTGTGGAGAGAATCCCCCTTGACGGATCCTTTCCGCCGCGTAGACTTTCCCCCGGTGGGCAAGGGCGCCGCTGAGACCCGTCACCGGGGTCTCGCCTGTCCGAAGCGCCCCTTTGACAACCAGGCAGCGATAGTGGCGCGGGGTCGCAAGACCTCTGCGCCCACGGGGGGCAACCCCCGTCGCACCGGCGGGACCCAGTCCCGTCGGAAACGCCTGGGTACCCCGAGGGGGTGCCTAGGGCGAGACCAGGTGAAGAATCCCATGGGGGGCGGTCGTCCGGCGACGGACGGCCTGGCCGCTCCGTTCATCAAGGCCTCGAGGCACAAGTCCTGCCCCGCCCGTCGCGAGGTGCGGCAGGACCGAAGTGCGCGGGGGAAGGCCGGCGGGAGCGTCGGCCGTGGCGGATCGGTGAGAACCCTGGAGGGACGCAATCCCATGAGAGCAACGGCCCGTCGGCCGGGCGGCAGCCCGGCGGGGCGCGGACTCCACGGGGGGAGCAAGCCTCTGAAGCCGCGGAGAACCGTGTTCATCCAGAAAAACCTCAGAGTGGAAGAACGCGGTTGCTGGAAACGGCAGGAGAGGAACGGCGCCGAGAGGCGCACGGATCCCCGGGAGGAACAAGGCTCTGTAGGGAGAACCCTGTGAGCGGCACCGACCTGAAAAGGGCCGGAAGCCTGCGGGAGGAGCAAACCGTCGAGGGCGTGCGAAACGCCGAGGGCGGAGCGTGCCGGACCTGAACGGTCCGGGTGATACGGACTCCTGCAGGTCGTGACCGCTGTGAGGGGACGGAACCCCATGAAGGCTGCTGGAGGGCTCCTGGAGCCCCCGGCGGAGACCGCAGGGTCACACCCTGCAGGGGAACCCAAGACTGAGGGAGCAGCCGGGGCCGCGGCCCCGGACGGTTTCCCGTTTCGAACACCTCGAGGCCGGAGGGAACGGCGTGGAGGGTGCCGCGAATCAGAGCGCGGCTAGAGACGGGACGCGGAGGCTCCGAGAGTCACGGTAACCCCATGAGGGGAGGCGTGTCGCCGGCAACGGCGGTCCGCAGCCCGCGGTACTTCGAACGCCTTGGAGGGGACCACCAGGCTCAGCCCGGGTGCCCTTGCCCCCACTCCCCCCTTTCCGCCCGCGGAGGCGGTCCGTCCGTGACGGACCTGCGCCCGCCGGGGGCACACTCGCTGCCTGCGATTGCGCCCCCCGGGCGCGGCGCCGGGTACGATCCCGGGATTCCGTCCCGTTCCGCGCTGCCGACCCGCGGAGGTGCGCCCTGAGACTCTCCGACCTGCTTCCGCCCTCCCAGATCCTCGTGGGGCTCCAAGCCCGGGACAAGCGCTCCGCCATCGCCGAACTTGTCGGGCTGCTGCCCCTCGCCGACGACGCCCAGAGAGAGCGCGTGGTGGAGGCCGTCCTGGAGCGGGAGGCCCTTCTCAGCACGGGCATCGGCCGCGGTGTCGCCGTCCCCCACGGGAAGTGCGCCGCCGTGAACCGCCTCATGGCCGCCATGGCCGTGCATCCGGAGGGTCTCGCCTTCGACGCCGTGGATGGCGAGCCCTGCCGCATCCTGTTCCTCCTGGTGTCCCACCCCGACAACTCGGGCCCCCACATCCGCGCCCTCGCCCAGGTCGCCCGCGTCCTCAACCAGGAACGCGCCAAGCGCGCCCTCGCCGCCGCCAGCACGCCCGAGGAGGTCGTCGCCGTGTTCCGGGACGACGAGGCAAGGGAGCGCCTGTAGGGGCACGCGCTTGCGCGCCCCACGGGGGCCGGACTCTCTTCTCGCGGTCCACCGGTCGGTCCGCTTCGCGGTCGCCCCGGCGTTCGCGCGGTTTTCGCAAGGGGGGCAAGCCGGTCCTCCTACGATCCCGGCCGGGAGGTCCGCATGGAGGGCGCCGCCGCGGGGGCCGGGGCCGGTGGGTACGACGCGGAAGCCGCCCGGGCCGCACTCCTCGGGCCGCCCGCCGCCGTGCCCGATCCTCGGGAGGACTCGGGCCGCCGGGTCGTTTTCGACCTCGCCTTCGGGGCCGTGATCCCGGTGGTGCTCCTCCACCTGGATCTCCACATGCTGCCCGGCGTTCTCATGGACATCGGCGGCCTCCTCCCGTTCCGCCCCTACCCGCCCGTCGGCGCGCTGGCGGCCATCGCGCTGCTGCTCGCCTGGTACCCGCTCCGTCGTCGCCCCGGCTGGGGCCACGCCCTCGTGGCGGGCCCGTTCGCCGCGGCCGCGCTGTTCGCCGGCATCACCGCGATCCTCCTCCTGCCGCTCTCCCTGTTCGGCGCCCTCCACCTGGGGATCGGTCTCCTCGGTCTCCTGCCCTTCGGCACCGCGGTCGTGTTCCGGAACAACGCCCGCCGTGCATGGCGGGAGGCCCGCCGGACGCTGGCGTTCGGCCCGGCGCTCGCCCTGGCGCTCTGCGCCGCGGGCCTCTTCGGCGGAGCCTGCCTCGCCGCGGGACGCGCCGCCCGCATCGTCGAGATCCGCGCCACCGAGGTGATTCTCGGTCGGCGAGCCGGGAACCCGGACCGGGCGGAGTTCGCCCTCGAGGTGATGCACCGCGTGCCGATCGTGGATCTCCGACTGCTCCACCGCGGGGCGCTGACGCAGTTGCGCGACGGCTCGCGGGACGGCCTGTTCGGCGAACTCAATCCCGGGGCCGAAGCCTGGGAGCGGCTGACCGGCAGGTCGTTCCTCGAGTCCTTCGATTGAACCCGGCTCAGCGGGATCCCCGCAGGCGCGCGAGCATCGCCTCCACCCGTCGGCGGATCGCGTCCCGCACGCCGCGGAACTCCTCAGGGCCCATGTCCCGGGGATCGGGCAGCGCCCAGTCCTCGCGGACCCGCGCGGGCACGGCGGGGCAGGCGTCGCCGCAGCCCATGGTGACGACGGCGTCCCAGGGCGACCCGTCCCCCGTGACCTCCGCCACGGACTTCGACCTGTGCGCGGCGAGGTCGTAGCCCAGTTCCGCCATGGCGGCCACGGCGCGCGGGTTCACGCGACCGGAGGGCCGCGATCCGGCGCTCCTCGCCTCCACGGCGTCCCCCCCCAGCATGCGGGCGAACGCCTCCGCCATCTGGCTGCGATTGGAGTTCTCCACGCAGACGAACAGCAGCCGGAGGCGGGGGGGCGGCGACGGGGCCGGCGGCCGCGTCACGCCGCCGGCGCGGCGATGGCGAGACGGGACTCCGCCCAGCGGCGCGCGTCGAGAAGCCGCTCGTACTCCTCGTCCGACTTCGGGTGGCGGAGTTCGGCGAGGACGGCGGCCAGTTCCTGGTCGACCTTCGCCGTGTTCACGTCGGACGCGCGCACGGCGTCGGTGACCAGCAGCGTCACTTCGGTCCCGGAGACCTGGAGGAACCCGCCGCGAACGGCAAACCGCTCCCCCCCGGCGCCGCCCGCGGCGTTCACGCGCACCACGCCCGTCCCGAGGAGCGAGAGCAGGGCCGCGTGGCCCGGCAGGAGTCCCACCTCGCCGTCGTGCGCCATGGCGACGATGGATCCCGCCTCGCCGTCGAAGAGCGGGCGCTCGGGCGAGACGATCCGGACGTGGAAGAGGCTCTCCGCCATCGGTTACCCCTGCGCCTTCATCGTCGCCGCCTTCTCGAGGACCTCTTCGATCCCGCCCACCATGTAGAACGCCTGCTCGGGCACGGCGTCGTGCTTGCCCTCGACGACCTCCTCGAAGGACCGGATGGTCTCGTCGAGTTTCACGTACTTGCCCTTCATGCCCGTGAACTGCTCCGCCACGTGGAAGGGCTGGGAGAGGAACTTCTGGATCTTCCGGGCGCGGTTGACGACCAGCTTGTCCTCCTCGGAGAGTTCGTCCATGCCGAGGATGGCGATGATGTCCTGGAGGTTCTTGTAGCGCTGGAGGACTCCCTGCACGTCGCGGGCCACCCTGTAGTGGCGGTCCCCGACGTACTGGGGATCCAGCACGCGGCTCGTCGAGTCGAGCGGGTCCACGGCCGGGTAGATGCCCAGTTCGGCGATCTGCCGGGAAAGCACCGTCTTGGCGTCGAGGTGCGTGAAGGCCGTCGCCGGCGCCGGGTCGGTGAGGTCGTCGGCGGGGACGTAGATGGCCTGGACGGACGTGACCGAGCCGCGGTCCGTGGAGGTGACCCGCTCCTGGAGCGCGCCCATCTCGGTGGCGAGGGTCGGCTGGTT